>JABBOD010000032.1 GCA_019351995.1 Acidobacteriota bacterium | reverse complement strand
ACGTTCTGACGGTGCTCGTCATCGTCGTGTCGGTCATTCCCATCGCCATTCACGGGATCGTGACCTACCGCCGCTCGCGCAGAGACGCCGCGGCTGGGGCTGACGCAAACCGCTAGAAATCATCCCGTCCGCCGCCGGTGCGGAGTCGAGCGAGGAGCTCGCACACCGCCTGCCCCTGCGCGGTGGACTCTGTTCTCTCCGCTCCGCCGAATTCTTCGTTGAATCGGCATGCCGACGGCACCACCGCGATCCGGTGACGGATTCCGCGCGATGGTCCCATCGCGTCAGCACCATGGGGTCGATGTTTTCGTGCGAGCCCGTTCACTCACTGGACACCTTGGGGTCACTAACGGTCCACAGTCGTTTCGTAACTTCCGTAACGACCGTTAGTTTCCATCCGCAACAAGATTCCCCCAAGGAGATTCCATGAATGTGACAACTCGGTGGGCTGCTGTCAGCCTCGCCGCCGTTGCCCTCGTCGGTTTGACCGGCTGCGCCGGGGCAGCGTCGGCATCGAGCTCGGCACCGGCCAGCGCCGCCGTTGAGCCTCTTGTCTTGTATGCAGCCGAAGGCTACGACGCAGTGGCTCCGAAGGCCTTCACCGCGAAGACCGGAATCCCCGTCAAGGTGGTCGATGACAGCACCGGTCCGTTGCTGACCAAGATCCAGGCCGAGAAGAACAACCCGCAGTGGTCGATGTTGTGGGTGGACGGTGACACCGCCTTCGCGTCTCTCGACCAGCAGGGACTCCTCGCGCCCTATGCAGCCCACGGCTCATTCAACACGGTCGGCAAGGCCCTCATCCCCAGCGATCACAGCTACACCCCGACGGGCACGACCGTGATGTCGGCGCTGATCTACAACGCCGCCAAGGTCACGGCGGTGCCCGCCACATACCAGGATCTGCTCGGCTCCGCATACACCGGCAAGGTCGGGATGAACGACCCGGCCCAATCGGGGCCCACCTACCCCTTCATCGCAGGTCTCATGAACCAGTTCGGTGGCCAGACCGGGGGCGTCGCCGCCGGTGAGGCATACCTGACGAAACTGAAGGCGAACGGCCTCAAGGTCTTCCCGACGAACGGCGACACCTTGCACGCGCTCGAGACCGGTCAGATCGACTACGGCCTGATCCAGAGTTCGGCGGCAACCGGCGAGGTGATCAAGGTCAAAGCGACCGCGGCCTTCCAGCCCAAGATCGTCTACCTGCCCAAGTCCACTCTGCTGCCCAGCGTCATCGCGATCGACAAGGGCGCGTCGGCCGTTCAGCAGGCCGAGGCGAAGAAGTTCATCGATTACGTCGTGTCCTCCGAGGGCCAGGCCGTCATGCTGACCGGCGACCCGACCGGAGACTCCCTCTTCTGGCCGGTCGTCGACAACGCGAGCTCGCTGAAGGACCTGCCGCCCTTCCCGACGGAGTACCAGACGCTGAACCCCGTGTTCTGGGGCCCGCTCCAGAGCCAGGTCGTGACCTGGTTCGAGTCGAACATCAAGTAGGCCTCGTGGCCATCCAGTCCGCCCCTCTGCGCGATCAGATTCGTGCAGAGGGGCGCCCTGGCGCCGAACTCGACGTGGCGATCAGTCCGCGCCGACGGCGCCCGCCTCGTCCGCGATTCAACGCGCTCACGGCCTTCTGGCTGTTGATCGTCGCGATCCTGATCCTTCCGATCGCCCTCTTCCTCGCGGTCGCGTTCTCTCCGGCGCTGCTGTCCCAGGGACCCGACTGGTTGACCCTGTCCGCGTTCTCGACAGCGCTGACCGGGCACCTGCTTCTCGGCTTTGTCAACTCACTCGTGATCGGCATCGTGACGGCGCTCGCGTCGGCGATCATCGGCTTCGCGCTCGCCTGGATCGTGATCCGCACGGATGCGCCGGCCCGCGGGATCTGGACCGGGGTCGTCTTCGCCCTCTTTTTGACCCCGTCGTACCTCATCGCGCTCGGCTGGGAACGCCTGCTCGAACCGAACGGTGTTCTGCAGACGCTCGGGTGGGATCCGACGGCTGCGCGCGACGTGTTCTACGGTCCGGTCGGCATCGTGGTCGTGCTCACCGTCAAGGGCATCCCGTTCGCGTACCTCGCCATTTCCAACGCGCTGCGCGGCCTTGGTCACGAGTACGAAGACGCGGTCAGGGTCCACGGAGGCGGAGCAATCGCCTCCATGCGGGTGGTCGTCGCCCTCCTGGCACCGGCCATCTGGGCGGCGCTTGCGATCGTCTTCGCCGAGTCGGTGAGCGACTTCGGTGTCGCGTCGACGCTGGCCAACGACTCCCATTTCACCGTCGCCACCTTCGAGCTCTACACCGCCGTACAAGCGTTCCCCGTCCAGTTCCCGGTCGCCTCGGCGATCAGCTGGGTCCTCCTGATCTTCGTCGTGCTGGCCCTGCTGGCGCAGAGTCGTGCGCTCAAGGGCCGTAGCTATCGAGTACTGGGCGGGCGCTCGCGTCGCGCCATCCGCCGTCGGCTGTCGGCTGTCGAGAAGGTCGCCGTGGTGATCGGCATGTCGCTGCTGGTGGTCATCGCCCTGGGAGTGCCGACCTTCGGTGCGGTCTCGGCCTCGCTGATCGACGGGCTCGGCTCCTTGGCGGGGACTCACGCCTGGACGCTCGCCAACTATGCCCGAGTGATCACGAGCCCCGACCTCAGCGCCCCCTTGTGGTACTCGATGCAGGCCGCGACAATCGCCGCCTCGGTGACGACAGTGCTCGCGGTCGTCTGCGCGCGCTTGTTGGCAGCGGGCCGGACAAATCTGAGCTCTCGAATGCTGGATATGGTTCTGCTCGCGGCGGTCGCACTGCCCGGGATCGTGTTTGCGGCGGGATACATCTTCGCCTACAACCTCCCGCTCACGAATGCGATGGGCATCCACCTCTACGGCACGACGACTCTTCTGGTGCTCGCCTATATCGCCACGGCTCTGCCCTCGACCTCGCGCCTCCTGGTCGGAAGCATGAGCCAGATCCAGGATTCGATGTTGCACTCGTCGCGGGTGCATGGCTCCGGCGCGATCTTCGCGTGGCTGTCGATCGTGCTCCCGGTGATCTCGCGCCCGCTGTTGAACGCCTGGCTGCTCACCTTCACCGCCACGCTGCTGGAACTGCCCGTGTCGCAGCTGCTGGCCCCGCCGGGGCAGCAGCCGATTTCCGTCGGCATCACGGCGACGCTGGCCAAGTACGACTTCGGTGGCGGCACCGCCATGGAGGTGCTCGCCATTCTCACGGCGCTCCTCGTCGTCCTCGTCGCCACACTCATCTTCCGGCTCGCGACTCCGCGCGGCTGGCGAACCCTGGGAACTGCCAAATGACCGGTCATCATGTCATCGTCCGTGGCGCCGCCAAGCGCTTTGGCGCTCTCGAGGTTCTCCGGGGGGTCGACCTCGATGTTCCGGCAGGCACGTTTACCGTCCTGCTCGGGCCCTCCGGCTCTGGCAAGTCCACACTGCTGCGCTCGATCGCGGGCGTCGAGCGGCTGGACGGCGGCAGCATCCATTTTGGGACGACGCCGGTGAGCGACCATCGCACTCACGCGAAACCGGAGAAGCGGGCTCTCGCGATGGTGTTTCAGGACTACGCGCTGTGGCCACATATGACGGTGCGTCAGAACGTGGGATACGCCCTGCGTCGCCTCCACCTCGCACGCCGCGAGGGTGCCCGCCGCGTCGAATCCGTTCTCGAGCGCGTGGGTCTCGGTGCGAAGTCGACCAGCTATCCGCATGAGCTGTCCGGCGGCCAGCAGCAGCGCGTCGCCCTGGCACGCGCGATCGTGAGCGAGCCCGAGTTGATCCTCTTCGACGAGCCCCTGTCGAACCTGGACGCTGACCTGCGTGAGCACCTCAGGCTCGAGATCGCCACCCTCACCCGGGAGACCGGCGCCACGGCTCTGTACATCACCCACGACCAGTCGGAGGCGTTCGCACTCGCCGACGAGGTCGCCATCCTCAACGGCGGGTCGATCGAGCAGCGCGGAAGTGCCGAGGCGATCTTCCGCCGCCCGGCGACTCCGTTCGTCGCGCGCTTCACCGGCCTCGCCGGGTCGTTCCAGGGGACGACGGCGAGCGTTCGTGACGGGCGTGCTCAGGTTCGGGTCGGCGAGAATGGTCTCACCGCGTCAGCGGGTGACGGCGTGAACCCCGGCGTCGCCGTCGAGGTGATGGTGCGGCCGACCGCAACTCGACTCGAGGAGGTCGAGGGGTCGGGAATGCGCGACGGCTTGCGCCATCGAATGCCCGCCCGCATCGTGGATGTCGCCTACCGCGGCCGAGGTTACGACCATGTCGTCGACACCAGCCATGGACTGCTCACCTCGGTGTTCGACGAGCGCGCCTGGTCCCGCGGCGACGAGTGTCTGGTCTCGATCGACCCGGCCGGCATGATCGCCTTCCCGACGAGCTGATTTCGCATCCGAACTAACGACTGTTAGATTTCAGAGCAAACACGCCACCGAAAGAGCTTTCATGAACGACGTCGCCCTTTTCCTCGCAGTATTCCTCGCCTGCATCGTCGAGGCGGTCGAAGCCACCACGATCGTCCTCGCGGCCGGGACCGCTCGGCACTGGCGTTCCGCTGTCCTCGGCGTGCTCGCCGGTCTCGCGGTGCTCGTCGTCGCCATCGCGATCGCCGGGCCGGCGATATCGCTGCTGCCGATCGGCATCCTCCGGCTGGTGGTCGGCGGGTTGCTTCTCGTGTTCGGTCTGCAGTGGATGCGCAAGGCGATCCTGCGCGCCAGCGGCTACAAGGCGCTGCACGACGAAGCGGCCATCTACGAGAAAGAGGTCGCCGCCGCTGCCAAAGCCGAGGCCGGTTCGCGCCGCGGCGTCCAGGACTGGTACGCCTTCACCCTCTCCTTCAAGGGCGTCGTTCTCGAGGGCCTTGAGGTCGTGTTCATCGTGCTGACCTTCGGAACCAACCAGAAGAACCTCCCGGTCGCCGCGCTCGCCGCCGCCGTGGCCGTCGTGATCGTCGTGATCCTGGGGATTGCGGTGCGCGGACCGCTCTCTCGCGTCCCCGAAAACACGCTCAAGTTCGTCGTCGGCGTCATGCTGACGGCGTTCGGCATCTTCTGGGGCGCCGAGGGCGCCGGTGCCGTGTGGCCAGGCGCCGACACCTCACTCCTGGCGATCGCTCCCGGTGTTGCGATCGCCGCTCTCGGCCTTGCCGCGGGAATGCGACGGTACCGTCTCTCCCGGACAGCCACCCCCCTGCCCGCCCCGACACCGGTTCAGGTTGCGGCCGCGACCGGTGGCGCTGCCGACTGGACCGACGGCCCGATCGACGCGGCAGCCGAATCGCTCCCGGTGGCAGCCGCGCGCCCGACCCCCACGTTCGGCACCCGACTTCGTTCCTTCGGAGCGTTCTGGTACGACTTCATCATCGGGGACGACTGGCAGATCGCGGCCGGCATTGCGCTCGGACTGCTGCTGACCGCCCTGGTCTCGTCGGCCACACCCGTGGCGTGGATCGTCATGCCGGTCGCCGTCGCGTTCCTGCTTCCGTACGGGATCCGTCGCGCGATGCGCTGATGGTCGGCGGAGGTCAGTGGCCTTCCGGTTCCTCCGCGTAGACGCGGGCAGCGTACTCCTCCAGAGCGGTTTCGCACTCTTTGATGGCCGCTTCGGCCTCCGAGCGCCCGGGAGCAACGAACTCGTCGCGGGTTTTGACCTTCTCGAACCAGTTCGCCAGCTTCGTGTAGTCGACCTCGTTCTCCTCGAGTTCGGCATAACTGAAGTGCTTCTTCTCGTACTCCTTCTGCAACTCGGCCAGGAATCCGGTGCAGCGATCGACGATCTCCTCGTACTCGTCGGTCCGCGCGGCCTGGAAGATCGCCAGGACGTTCGATTCCCCCACCAGCACTGACGACTTCATGAGCACGGCGGTGCCCGGCATCGCCACGATCTCGTGCTGCAGTTTGCGCAAAGCCCGCTCCGCTGCCGGGCTCGCCGGCAGGGCCGCGACCGAGTTCTGGAGGTACACGGCGCCGAGGGACTTGAGTCGACGCCATGCGGTCGCGCGAAGGCGAGTCGGCTCCGACGGAATCCGGTATACCAGGACATACCAGCCGGGCGAGACCGCGGCATCGCGCTCGTCGCGTTCGGGATCTCGATCCGATTCCAGGGATGCCGTAGCCATGCCGCGATCCTAGCGAGCACGAATCAGGGGTCGGAGCCATCGGAACTCGACGCGACAACCGTTCACGGAGAATGCCTTGTCAGAGGGGCGAGCGAGTGCTTGGGTGAGGAGCACGGCGAGGGGCGATGATCGCCGCCGTTTTCGAAAAGGGGGAAGACCGTGACGGCAATTCCCGGACATCGAGTGATCGTGTTCCTGCAAGAGAACAAGACAACAGACTTCTACTTCCCCACGCTGGCTCGATGGGGGGCTGCCGTGGCGAATCATGGCGCTCTTCTGACCACGCCGCCCAACTTCGACCAACCGCATGATCGCAATGCGTGGGTGCATTACGCGATGGGCGACTACCCGGCCCTTCCGGTGCAACTCGACAACGATTCCGTGATCCCCTTCTACAGCTACCTCGCGAAGGAGTTCGTCTTCTCCGATCACCATTTCGGGTCCGGATCGAACTCGACACCCGGGCACATGCTGGCGGTCGGCGGACAGATGCCGACGATGAAGAACCCGCCATTCATCGGGCCGCATCCGGTGTGGGATATCCCGTCGATCTTCACCGCTGCCGAGGCAGGCGCGGTGTCTTGGGCAGCCTTCCCCGACCAGGGCGGGTATCCGACGAAGTTCTACACGAGCCTGAGCACCTCGCCTGGATCTGCCAGCGTGTATCACCCGAACGAGTTCATCCCGATGGCGAAGGCCGGGCTGCTCCCCGAGCTCGTCTACGCCTGGTCGCCCGCTGGACATGACGAGCATCCACCATTTGTGAGCGATCCCGGCTACATCACGAAGGGGCAGAACCTCGTCTGGGATCGCGTCCAGGCGGTCATCGATGGCGGCGGCTGGGAGAACACCACCTTCATCCTGACCTGGGATGACTGGGGCGGTTACGCCGATTCCGTCCCGACTCCGGTGATCGAGACTCTTCCCGATGCCCTGCACCCTGACGGATTCGCCGCGATCGGCGGGTCCCGCATCCCCCTGATCATGTTCGGAGGCAGAGTCGTGCAGCACATCGACCCCGAATGGCATTCGCACGCGTCGATCCCCAAGACGATCATCGACCTGCTGGGGCTGCCGCCCCTGGGGGTCCCCCGCGTCGACAACGCGCCGACTCTCGCCCACTTCGTGCAGCCGGAGCTGACCCGCACGCCGCCACCGGCACCGGGATCGGTCATCGCGCAGCCCGTCGCGCCCAGCCCTCAGCCGCTGCCGGTGGCGCCACAGCCCTGGGGAGGGTCGCTGCGCCAGCCCATGCCGCCGCTGGTCACCCGCGACGGAACAGCGCTCCCCGCGCCGACGGACGGAGCCGTGCGCCCGAAGCCGCCACATCCGCCCGCGCACAGCCTCTAGGTGTCCTGCCAGCGGGGATCTAGGATCCCCTCATGCGGCAGCTGCGCAGCACAACAGCCATCGCGGGCCTCGTCGCGACGTTGGTCGCAGCGAACCTGCTGAGTGGCCTCAGCGGGTGCAGCGCCGCGCCGCACAAGCCGATCCCCTTGACGGTCGCGGTGTTCCAACAGCGGACCGACTATGCGATCCGCGGCGCACAGATCGAGGTCACCAATCCCAGTTCACTCGACGTGCAGGTCACCTCGGCCACCTTCGCCTCGAGCTGGTTCACCGCAACGATGTCATCACCGTCGACCCCCACCACGCTGCGGTCGAAGTCCACAACGGACTTGCGGCTGCTCCTCGCCGCTCCCGTGTGCACTGCGGACCGGGCAGCCCCCGTCGTGCAGTTGCGGTACACCCGACCGGACGGGTCGCACGGCGAGGCGATCGTGACGCCGACGATCCCCTTCGACTCGATCTCCCTGGTCCATACCCAGGACTGCGCTCAGCTCGACTTCGAGAAGGTCGCCAGGATCACGATCGCCCCGACCCTGCGCTTCGACCCGGCCGTCGCGACCGACGGCAATCGTGCGGCCCTCATCGACGTGACTTTCACCCCGACCGGTGCCTCGGGATCCGTCACTCTGCACAGCACCGAAGACACCACGCTGCTCGCTCAACGCGAGGGCGCCATCCGCCGCATCGAGCTCTCCCTCACCGCGGCGTCCCCACCCACCACGATCACCCTGGACTACACGCCGGTTGGTTGTGTCCTGAAACACCGGCTCGCCGAAGACAAGGTGGGCACCCTCATCCCTCTGCGCGTCGACGCCGGCGAGTACCGCGATGCCCTGTTTTCCGTTCCCCTCTCCGCCGCCATGAAAGCGGCGCTGATGAACTGGGTCGGGGTCTACTGCGGGTGGTGAACCCTTGCCGGAGCATGGTCCTCGACATCGAGCGGCTCGTCGAAGAAGGCGCACACGTCGTCGCGGCCGACGTGTGCGAGGTGCGGCTCGAGGAGCTGAAAACCGCGTTGGGTGACGCGGTCACGACCGTCGCCGGCGTCATGGACGGCTTCCTCCCCACCGCGGAGCTCGACGATGAAACTCAGCCGCGCCGTCGTGCCGGTCACGATCGCCGTCGGCACCGCCCACCGTGACACGAATGGCGCTTCGATGTTGGTGGCTGGTTGCTCAGCGATGACTCCTCCAACGTGTCCGGCACCGTCCTCGCCGACGATGGCGGGTGGGCCGCCATCTGAGCAGGTGGACGAACGGGTCGACGACGCTCGAGCTCCTGCTACCTCTCGATGACCTGCACGAGTTGCTCGATGAAAGTTCCGAAGTCGGTCGATCGCTTGATGAGTTCATGCACATCGCCTCGATCGGCGAACACTTCGACGAACTGGTCGAAGACTTCTTGAAACGAGCGACGTCCGCTCGACGAGAATGCGATGAACGCGATGACGTTCACCCGGTTGTCGCCCCACTGCATCGGAGTCTCGTTCACCGCGATCGCGATGGACGTCTTGGTCGCGGTCATCACCATGGCGTGAGGAACCGCGATCGTGTCGGTGAATGCGGTCGAGGACATCAGTTCTCGCTCGACGGCCCCCTCGACGTAGCTCTCGTCGATGATCCCTCGCGCCACCATGAGGTTGCCGAGCTTCCTGATCATGTCGACCTCGGATGCTGCGGTCTCGTTGCGCAGGAACAGACCGTCGGAGAAGTACAGCAGGAGGTCATCTTTGATCCGGGCTCGCCGCCGGTGGCGGCGGACCGTGCTGATTGCTCGACGGATATTGTCGATATCGCCGTCCGTCAAAAACGGTTGGATGACGACGACGTTGTCTCCGACCGACTTGCCGAGGAATGTCGTCAGGACGAGATCGGTGGAGAAGTCGAGCCAGTCGGTGTCGACCCGCGTCACGACGACTTCAACCGACAGCTCGTCGCCCAGCTCCGACTCGATTCGCTCGCGCAGGATCGTGTGCATGTCGTAGTAGCCGGGGCAGACGATGGCAACCGTGACTCGTTCTTCACGGCGCGACTGTCGTTCCAGGAACGATCCGAGGTGCAACGCGATGTACGAGATCTCGTCGTCGTTCATGGTGATCGACTTGGCCCGCTGGATCTGCGAGGCGATGAACACGGCGACGTCGTAGATCATCGGGTACGAGGTCTTGATCGAGCGCACCAGAGGGTTGCGAGAGAACGTGTTGTCGTGGGCGCGAGCGACCAAGTTGCCGAGGTGAAGCGCGAGCCGCACCATGAATGCCTCGTCGTTCAGGTCGAGAAGATATTCCTCCGTGACCTGGGCGACCACGCTGCGAACCAGCTCGAGATTGTCAGCATCGACGTAGTTCTCGATGACCTGGTGGACGGGTTGTCCCTGTCCCGGCGTGATCACTCGTGTCGTCAAAAGCTTGGCGAGGTACTCCAGATCGACGTCGCCGAGGTGCACATCGAAGTGTGAGCTGATGAGGGCCGCAAGACCCGCTGTCACCGGTTCGTGCGCGGCGTCCACCGTCACCGACGGCGGTGAGGGGACGGGATCTCGGACGACTCGGTCGACCGCGATCGCGACGTGCAGCAGAACGCTGTTGACGCCGTACTCGTTGACGAAGTAGCCCTGATCGTCGAGCATCGCGATGAGGTCGGTCTTGAAAAGTCCGAGCCGATCCGATCCGAACTCCCGCTGCACGTTCTCGAGTTCGAGAAAGCCCTGCGCGCTCTCGCTGTGGAACAGCTTGCTGAGGAGCCTGCGGTGGTCGCTTTCCGATCCGGTGAGCCGAACGATGCTGCCCTGCCGGGACAACGAGACGCCGGCGTCTTCCCCCAGCGCCTTCACCTTGCGCAGGTCGCTCTCGATCGTCGATTCGCTCACGAACAGGCTCTCAGCGAGCGCGTGCACGTCGAGCCCCTGTTTCGCCTCGGTCAGGCGGCGAACCAGGTGATGGACGCGATCGCGAGGCGTATCGAAATCGCTGTCCTTCGCCCGTTCGCCCGAAATGAAGGTGGCGTAGGCCTCGCGATTGAGTCGATAGCCGCTGGTCGACGCGGTGATGATCTGCAGCGGATATGCCGCGGCCTTGGCCGCCGTCACGTAGCTACGAACACTGCGCGTCGTCACACCGAGCTGGTCCGCCAGCTCGGTTGCCGTTACCCATCCCTCTGAGCGCACCAACTGTTCGAGGAGTCGCTCGTACTTATCGCTCATTCGCTAGTCACTGTAACGGCACGGTCGGCGCACGCGGCGTCTCCAATCTATTTCCGCACCACCGGAAAGAGCTCTGTTGGCTGCGGGCGACACGGAGTCGCGATGATGGGCCTACCGGGATTCGGGTGAATCCTGCGGCCGCATTCCCCCACCGCATCAGGAACGCAAGGAGGCGATCCCCATGACGTCGATCCTTGTCGTCTGCGGAGCGGGAGCGTCCAGCACCTTCCTCGCCAGTCGGATCCGCAAGCTGGCCGCCGAACGCGGACTCCCCATCTCCGCTCGAGCAGCGAGCGCGTCGGAACTCTCCGCGAGCCTCGACGGTGCCGCCGTGATCCTCGTCGGTCCGCACCTCGAGGCGGAGTTCGAGGCGATCAGCGCGATTGCTGCCGCGCAGTCGATCCCCACGGCCCTGCTGCCTGCCACCGCGTTCGGTGCTGACGGCGCGATTGCAGCACTCGACACGGCCGTCTCGCTGATCAACGACCCACATGACTCGCAGAACCTCACGAATCCCCGCCCCGCCGACAAAGGACCTCTCCATGCCTGAACGCACCGTCGCCGTCGCCTCGGCACACGGACTCCACGCTCGCCCGGCTTCACTGTTCGTGCAAGCTGTCACGGAATCCGGCCTTCGCGTGCATCTCACCAAGGGCGAGAAGACCCTCAACGCCGCCAGCATCCTCGGCGTCATCTCTCTCGGGATCGAACACGGCGACGAGATCACCATCACGGCGGAAGGCGAAAACGCCGACGCGGTGCTCGATTCACTGGTCGAGGTTCTGACGACGGACCACGACGCATGACCGCCGCACTCGCGCTCCCCTCCCGTACCACCCCCCACAACACCAAAGAATCGGAGTAGCAATGACAACGACGTCGGTAGTAACGCCACCCAGCAGCAGTGCACGGGTGCGCGTCCAGCGATTTGGAACGTTCCTGTCCGGCATGGTCATGCCCAACATCCCCGCGTTCATCGCGTGGGGCTTCATTACCGCCCTGTTCATCCAGACCGGATGGACGCCTGTCGGCATTCTCGGCGGATTCGGCACCACCCAGGGCGTCGCCAACGTCGGCCTCGTCGGCCCGATGATCACCTACCTGATTCCGCTCCTGATCGCGGCACAGGGCGGACGCATGGTCTACGGGCTCCGCGGTGCGGTTGTGGGCACGGTCTTCGCCACGGGAGTCATCGTGGGATCGATCGGAACGACGATGATCCTCGGTGCCATGATCTGTGGCCCGCTCGGTGCCTACCTCATGAAGCAGATCGACCGCCTCTGGGAGGGCAAGATCCGGGCCGGATTCGAGATGCTGGTCAACAACTTCTCGGCGGGCTTCGTCGGGTTCGGCTTGGCGATGGCCGGATTCTTCTGGCTTTCGCCCTTCTTCAGCTGGATTTCGACCATCCTCGGCGACGGCGTCAAGTTCCTCGTCAACGCGCACGTGCTGCCTCTGGCGAGCGTCTTCATCGAGCCGGCCAAGGTCGTCTTCTTGAACAACGCCATCAACCACGGTGTCCTCGACCAACTCGGTGCATCCCAGGTGCAGCAGTCGGGCAAGTCCATCCTGTTCCTTCTGGAGGCCAACCCCGGCCCGGGTGCCGGTCTGCTGCTCGCGTTCACCTTCTTCGGTGTGGGGATCGCCCGCGCGACCGCCCCCGGTGCGTTCATCATCCAGTTCCTCGGCGGCATCCACGAGGTGTACTTCCCGTTCGTGCTCTCCAAGCCGATCCTGGTTCTCGCGGTGATCGCGGGGGGCGCGACCGGCGTCGCCACCAACGTGGCATTTCAGTCCGGTCTCGTCGCTCCGGCGTCGCCCGGATCGATCTTCGCCGTGTTGATCGAAACCTCGAAAGACAGCTACGTCGGCGTGATCCTGTCGGTCGTCCTGTCTGCTGCGGTGTCCTTCCTCGTGACAGCGGTCATCCTCCGGGCCAGCCGCCGTCGGGACCTGGAGGCGGAGGCTGCCGGCGAGAACGCTCTCGCCGACGCCATCGCCCAGAACGCGGCCAACAAGGGCCGGGACAGCCGCGTTGGTGACCTGCTCAGCACCGCGGGCGCCGACAGCCCCCAGGCGAACGCGGATGCCGCGGGTGGCATCGCGACGGCGACGAAGATCAGCTCGATCGTCTTCGCGTGTGATGCCGGAATGGGCTCCAGTGCCATGGGCGCGACAGTCGTCCGCAGCAAGCTGGCGAAGGCTGGCATCATGGGCGTGACGGTCACGAACCAGGCGATCGCGAACCTGACCGACGATGTTGATCTCGTGATCACACAATCGCAGTTGACGGAGCGCGCCAAGCAGAAGGCACCGCACGCCCACCACGTGTCGGTTGACAACTTCATGTCAAGTCCCCGGTACGACGAGGTCGTCGCCGAGGTTCAGGCCTCGCAGAACGCGTAGAAAGTCTCGGCGCACCGTCGGCACAGTAAAGGAAGCGACATGGGCAAGGTACTCGAGCTGACACAGATCAATCTGCACGGGTCGGCAACGACACCGTCAGAGGCGATTGACGAGGCGGGACGTCTTCTCGTTGCCTCGGCTGCGGTCACAGCCGAGTACCTGCCGTTCATGCACGATCGCGAAGCGCTTGTCTCGACGTACATGGGCAACTATCTGGCGATTCCGCATGGCACGAACGAGGGCAAGGACGCGGTTCTCGCGTCTGCGCTCTCGTTCGTGCGCTACGACGACCCGATCGACTGGAACGGCAATCCGGTGCGCTTCGTCGTCGGCATTGCGGGCAAGGATGGCGGCCACATGGAGGTTCTCTCGAGCATCGCACTGATCTTCAGCGACGAGGAACAGGTGGATCTGCTTCTCGTCGCCGAAACCCCCGAGGACATTCTGCGACTCCTCGGCGATGTTAACAATTGATGATGTCGAAAAAGGCTGTGCACTTCGGTGCAGGAAACATCGGCAGAGGTTTTGTCGGACTTGTTCTGCACAACGCCGGCTATGAACTCGTGTTCGCGGATGTCAATGGCGAACTGATCGACGCGCTCGCCCGAAGCACCAGCTACCTCGTCCGCGAGGTGGGTGCGTCCGCATCGATCAGCACGGTGGACAACTACCGCGCCCTCAACAGCGCGACGCACGAAGCCGAGGTGATCCGCGAGATCGCATCCGCCGATGTCGTGACCACAGCGGTTGGGCCTCCCATCCTGAAGTTTGTCGCCCCGGTGATCGCTGCTGCTCTCGCGAAGCGGGCCCCCACCCGGGCGCCGCTGGCCGTCATGGCCTGCGAGAACGCGATCGGCGCGACGGACCTGCTTCGCGAGCGCGTGATGGATTCGCTCGATGATCCGCTGCTCGCCCAGCGAGCCGTGTTCGCCAATACCGCGGTCGATCGGATCGTGCCGGCTCAACCGGAGGCTGCTGGCCTGGACGTCACGGTCGAGGCATTCTTCGAATGGGCGATCGAGTCCGGGCCGTTCGGTGACGCGGTTCCGGTGATCCCGGAGGCGCACTTCGTGGAGAATCTCGATCCGTATATCGAACGCAAGCTCTTCACCGTGAACACCGGTCACGCCACGACCGCCTATCACGGCTTTCTTGCCGGGGCGACATCCATCGCCGAGGCGATCTCGATGCCGGTCGTCCGTCGCGAGGTGGTCGCTGTGCTGGCGGAGACCAAAGCGCTTCTCGTCAAGAAGCACGAGTTCTCGGAACTCATGCAGCAGGAATACATCGACGCCAACCTTGCTCGCTTCGCCAGCGAGGAACTCGCCGACACCGTCGAACGTGTCGGTCGACAGCCACTCCGCAAGCTGTCGCGCCACGAGCGGTTCGTCGGCCCCGCTGCGGAGCTCGCCGAGCGAGGCATCTCGCCGGAAGCGCTCGTGCGGGCAATGGGTGCCGCGATGCGTTTCGACGTGCCCGACGATCCCCAGAGTGTCGAGCTCAAGCAACTGCTCGCCTCGGAGAGCGCACACGGGTTCACACTGCAGGTGACGGGCCTGACGCCCTCGCATCCTCTGTTCTCCGCGGTCACCGCAGAGGTCGCGGCGGCACAGCGCTAGCCGCTGACAGGTCCTGGCCCTGCGCATGACGCAGGCCGGCTTCGGTCACCCGAGTCGTGCAGAACTCCTGCTGTAGCGGGACTCCAGCCTCAGCCGAACCAGTGACACAGGGTTCCCCCAACGTTCAACCCTGGGCCGCACGGTCGACGGGCCCGTAGCGTTTCGACGGTTCTATCCTGGTGTCATGCGATTCGGAATCTTCATTCCTCAAGGCTGGCGCCACGACCTGGTCGACATCGAACCGAAGGACCAGTGGGCGACCATGAAAGCTCTCGCCCAGGCGGCGGACGCCGGGCCGTGGGAGTCCCTGTGGGTCTACGACCACTTCCACACCGTGCCCGTGCCCACCGAAGAAGCCACCCACGAGGCGTGGACGTTGATGTCGGCGTTCGCGGCATCCACATCTCGCATCCGACTCGGCCAAATGTGCACCTGCATGAGCTACCGCAACCCGGCATACCTCGCCAAGGTGGCCGCAACCGTCGACATCATCTCGGGCGGCCGCACCGAAATGGGAATCGGGGCAGGCTGGTACGAGCACGAATGGCGGGCATACGGCTACGGATTCCCCGAGGTCAAAGAGCGACTCGGGCGCCTGCGGGAGGGCGTGGAGATCATGCACCAGGCCTGGACAACCGGATCGGCGACCCTGAACGGCACCTACTACCAGGTCGACGGCGCGATCGTCCGTCCGCTTCCGCTGCAGGAGGGCGGCATCCCGATCTGGGTCGCCGGCGGCGGCGAGAAGGTCACCCTGCGCATCGCGGCGCGCTACGCCCAGTACACCAACTTCGCCGGCACCCCGGTCGAGTTCGACGCGAAGAGCGCGCTCCTCAAAGCGCACTGTGACGACCTCGGCACCGACTTCGGGGCGATCACCCGCTCCGCCAACTACAACACCGTCATCGGCACCACAGAGGCCGAAGTGCAGGACCGCATCACAGCCCTGACCGACCGGATCACGCCATTCATCGGCGCGGACCGAGCCGAGGCCTTCCGCCGCCAGAACCTGGGCCCAGAGGCCCTCGCCGTCGGCACGCCCGAACAGCTCGTCGAACGCCTCACCGACATGAAAAAACGCGGCATGACCTACGCCATCCACAACTTCCCCGAGTCGGCCTACGACCGCAGCGGAGTCGAGTTATTCGAACGCGAAGTCATCCCCGCGCTCGCCTGAGCAATCAGACTCCGGGCGCGCCCACCTCGGTCGCGCCGGCGGGCGTGGGCTAGCTGCACCTCAGACGTTTGGGATTTCGCACCTGGGTCGGTCGTGAGTTGGACCCCAACGTCCCTCGACAAAGAATGTTCCCCGAAACTGACCAGAGTTCACACGGTTTTCCTACACCCCCCCCGGAACTCGCGGAGCCCACGGGAAGAGGGTCAGGAGCTCTTCCAGCTACTTCTTCGTCACCGCTCTTTCCAACTCCCCCGCATTTCCATGACGGCGTCTCCCGCGCCCTGATCAACACAAAGGAACCGCCCGCGTAACCGGGTCAGGCTCAGGTCGGCACGCGCCGTTGACGTCTACCCGCATGCCCTGAGAGTGGCCTCTGTGGCAGATCGCGGGACGTTCGGCCCTGAATCGCCACCCCCGGGTCGAGCTACCGTGGCTGCTCTCACCTGAACCGTTCGACCGGTCAGCTTGCTGAATGTTGGTCTGTTCAGGGAGAGCGCAGCCTCGGCGCGATCGATGACACGAGGCAGTCGACGAAAAGAGAGAACGATGAACAAGAAGTTCGGCGCAATCGTTGTGACGGCGGTCTTGGCGTTCAGCCTCGCTGCGTGCAGCGCGAACGTCCCGACTGCGATCAACACCAGCACCGGTTCGTTTCCCGCGCCGACTGCGACCGACACCGCGGTTCCGTCGGGCTCTGCCTCGGCGCCCACTCCCGCTCCCGGCACCCCCGCGGCGGCGGTTTGGGAGGCGCTGATGGGCACGAACGGCGAATACGCCAACCTCGCCCGGTACGGGGCAATCATCGACAAGTTCGGACCCGTGCAACCGTACGTCAACGTGAAGGCCGCCGAAGAGCAGCACATCAGCGCTCTCGTCCGGCAGTTGCAGCGGTTCGGTGCCGAGGTGCCAGCCAACCCGTACCTTGGCAAGACCAGCGCACCGGCCGACCTTCTGAGCGCGGCGAAAGCCGGGGTGACGGGCGAGCAGGCCAACGTGGCGATGTTCGACACGCTGCTCCCGCAGGTGAGCGACCTTGGCTTGTCGCGCGTTTTCAGCAATCTGCGTCGCGCGTCGCAGGAAATGCATCTGCCGCTGTTCCAGGCGGCAGTGGACCAAGGCGGCTCACTCACTACTGCGCAGATGGTCGAGTTGGGCTTGGGACTGGGATACGGCAGCTGAGAAGCGACTCGGGCCAACGCGAGCTCGCGCCCGCCCGTTCGGTGCAGATCCGCTTTCTTGCCGGTCGCACTGCGACGGTTGTGATCGGATTCTGCGAAGACCTCCGGAGCGATGAAGGTGAACAACCTCATCGCCAACCGGAGGTCTTCGTGGCTTCCTTGTTTCGTCGGGCTCCCTGCAATGCCGTTGACGTGATCGCCCAGGCAGGCGGCCGTTTCACCGCACCCGATCCGCGCGGCGGTGCAACTTCCCGCACGAGGCACCTCGCTACCCATTGATTTGTCGCGAAACCGAAGGACCACCATGAGCTCTGCAATCAGGTGGGGTTCACGTGCGTCTGGACCGCCGAATGATCGCCGAAGACGTTCGAGTTTGGGTTCGAAGGTTCAATACGCGTCCCCTCTTGCAGAAGCGGGTGGCGACGCGAACCGGGGCGAAAGTTGTCCCGGGACCAATGACCCTATCCGCGGCCCGAGCGCCTTTCTAGCGTAGGACTGTGAGCCACAGCCACACCGTCGGGCGCACATCAATTCCACAAGCAATAAAGGGAGAACGATCATGGCACGCAACCTCGTCCGTTTCGACCCATTCGCTGAGCTGAACGAATTGCAGAAGCAGTTCTTCAGCGACGGGCTGTTCTCACCGATGCGCGGTAGGCCCTTCCCGACCACGGACATCTACACCGAGGATGACAAGAAGCTCACCGTGGAGGCGCACCTGCCGAACTTCGCCGAGAAGGATGTCACGGTGAACGTGGACCAGGGAGCGCTCGTCATCCAAGCTGAGCGTCACGAGACCGACAAAGACACGTCAAAGAAATACGTCGTTCGCGAGACCAACGACAGCTTCTACCGCCGGATCACCCTTCCAGAGCAGGCCGACCTGAAAGCCGTCACCGCGACTTTCACGAACGGGGTTCTGTCGGTGACAGTGCCGTTCACGGATTCACCAACTCCGCATCGAATTCCGATCACGACCGGTTCCGCGTCGAAGTAGGGAGGGGCTGGCCAGCCTGGTGCCGGACAGGCCCGAGCGGCGAGGAAGTGATCGCCTTGCGTGCCATTGCCGATTTGCTCATTCCGCGACGCGGCAGCGGTTTGCCCGTCGATCTGGAGAACGGATGAACGTGAATGCAGGGACGGTAGGACCCAGTTCGGCGGACACGCAAACCCGCCAGCTGTTCGCGGGAGGCTTCCAGAAGGTCAGCAGAAACGCACGCGCATGGCGATCTGGTGAAATATGGACATGACTGGGCGCAACTCCGCCCGTTCCGGACGGCACCGGTCCAGCAGCGGGCGCCTCGTCAGCCTATGGGGGGCGCTAATCGGCGCTCTGCTCGGCTTCAGCGTCGGCGCGATCTCCTATGTCTTGATCACGCCGACGCTAGAAGCCAGTGCCGGGTGGGTCCGAGAGTTGCAGGGACTTTCCTGGAATCTCGTCCCCGGGCTGACCATACTCGGAGCGGTCGTCGGGCTTGTGATCGGCCGGGCGTTGCGGCGGCGGGCCCGTGGCCGGATCTGAATCGCCGGTCAGTCTCTGAATCTCCAGGGACGCGGGCAACTGTGCCGTGGATCCGCACGTTGCGTGCGATCGGGGCGCACAGCGGCCTGCGTGTGCGATTCGCTGGATGCTGCCGCATCCGTTACCGAGATACGCATGACAGGACCTAAGCCCCTACATTCCCCCCGAACGGGGGAGTCCACTGAACGCAAGAGAAAGGGGCTCATCGTGAGCACAACAGCAGCCATCAATCGCACCGACCACGACATCCAGAAGTCCGTCGAAGCAGAGCTCCGCTGGGTTCCCGAGGTGGACGAGGCCGGCATCGGCGTCGCGGTGGAGAACGGGTCAGTGACCCTCAGCGGCGATGTGGACACGTACCGTGAACGGATCGCTGCCGTCAAGGCGGCCATGCGCGTGCGAGGGGTCACCACCGTGGCCGACGACCTTCGTGTCCACCCTGCCGGGTTGGCAACGACAGTCCGTACGGACACCGACATCGCCGACGCGCTGCACAGGGTGTTCGCCTGGTCGGCGGACGTCCCCGACACCATCAAGGCAGAGGTTGCCGACCACCGCGTCACTCTCACCGGCGAGACGACGTGGAATTACCAACGCGAGGCGGCCCGACGGATCGCCGAGCGCATTCTCGGTGTCACGAGCGTCGACAATCGGATCACGTTGACGCGGCGACCGCAGGGCACGGACGTCTCCGAACGCATTACCAACGCGCTGGCCCGCAATGCCGCGCTCGATGCCAAGCACATCACGGTGAAGACGGTCGGCAACGAGGTCACTCTGACAGGGACCGTCCGCTCGTGGGCAGAGCGGTCGCAAGCGGGAATGGCGGCCTGGGCGTCACCCCACGTCACCGAGGTGCACAACTACCTGGCGATCCAGTCGTAGAAGGGACGTGAACGAGATGACAACAGACATCGTCCTGACCTCAGCCTTCCGAGGACTCGACCCGATGCTGAGGCGGCTCGTTGGCATGCTTGACGAACCTGTTCTGACCTTGGGGATCCCCTCGACCGATGTCTGGACGGAGGGCACGGACTTCTTCATCCAGGTGCAGTTACCGCACTTCGCGAAGCACGACATCACCGTCAGCGTCGAGAACGGCGACATCGTGGTGCGGGCCCATCACCGCGAGACCGAGAAGAAGAAGAAGAAGAAGAAGCAATACGTGATCCGGGAGACCAGCGACAGCTTCTACCGGCGAGTACGTCTCCCGGAATACGCAGACATGGACAAGATCGCCGCACACCTGGCGGATGGCACGTTGACGGTGACGGTTCCGCTCGGAACTCTCCCCGGATCGACATCCATCCCCATCACGACGGGCAAGCCCGCGTCGTGATCCCCAGGGGCGGGTCGGCGGCGAACCCAGACGCGCCGACCCGCCAACCCGCCGCCCACACCACCCCGTGCACCGCTATCCTCGCCGTGACAACCGGGTTCCCCTTCTTCCACCGCCATATTCTTTTGCTAGTAGCTCGGTTGGCACTCCGCACGGTGACTCGATCGTCCCCGTGATGGAACTTTCTACAGCGCGCCGAGGTCGACCGAGTCCGACGGGCTCGGCACTCGGACCTCCCAGCCCAGGTCCCGCTGAATCCGGATGCGGAGAGCGTCCGCCGCCTCCGCTTCGCCATGCGTCACCCAGGTCAGCTTCGGCGCCACGGGCGCGGTGCGCATCCACCGCATCAAGCCGTCCGCATCGGCGTGGGCCGACATCGACACCAGCTGGACCACTTCTGCGGCGATGGGGATGTCGCGACCGAATATCCGCAGGGTCCGCTCGCCGGCTGCGAGAGCTGCCCCTCTGGTTCCGCCCGCCTGGAACCCGCTGAGGACGACGGCATTCCGCTCGCCCGGGCCGTACTCGGCGATGTGATGAAGCACGCGACCACCCGTGATCATGCCGCTTGCGGAGATGATCACCATCGGTCCGGGCTGGCGATTGAGCCACTTGGATTCGTCGACGGTTCGGACCAGGTGGACCATGCCGTTCATGTGCACCAGGTCGGAGGCAGTGATCCTGAGTTCGTCGAGGTGGCTCTGGTAGATCTCGGCTGCATTCACCGCCATCGGGCTGTTGAGGTAGATGGGGACATCGGGAATCTCCCCGCGCCGGAGCAGCCGCGACAGGTGCAGAATCAGAGTCTCGGCTCGTCCGACCGCGAACGCCGGGATGATGACAACGCCGCTGCGCGCGACGACACGACGGACAACCTCGCCGAGCTCGTCTTCCGGGCGCGAGTCCGGATGATGCCGATTGCCATAGGTCGACTCGGTGATGAGCATGTCGGCGGCTTCGAGGTCCACGGGCGGTCGCATGATCTCGTCATCGGTTCGCCCCAGATCCCCGGTGAAGTGAAGCCGGGTCCCGCCTGCTTCGATCTGGAGCTGCGCCGCCCCGACGATATGACCGGCCGGGACGAAGCGAGTTGTGATCCCGTCGACGATCGAGACATCCTTGCCGAACGCATGCGGTCGGAGCGCCCCAAGCGATCTCATGGCGTCCTCGAACGTGTAAAGGGGCCGCGGCTGCGCGTGCCGCGACGAACCATGACGTCGGTGCGACTCGGCCTCCTCCTCGAGGAGATGGCCGCTGTCCGGGAGGAGAAGGCGACACAGTTCCGCCGTCCCCCCCGTCGTGTGGATCGGACCGGAAAAGCCGTCTCGGACCAGAGCGGGCAGGTAACCGCTGTGATCGAGGTGTGCGTGGGTCAGCAGTACCGCGTCGATACTCGCCGGGCGGACGGGGAAGGGAGTTCGATTCCGCTCACGCAGCACCTTGTATCCCTGAAAGAGACCGCAATCCACAAGCACGCGTTTTGTGCCCACGGTGATCAGGTAGCGCGAGCCGGTGACCGTGTCAGCGGCACCCAGCACCTGCAGAGTCGACGTCGTCATCTGCCCAGCATGGGACCGCACCCCAGGCGCCGGGAGGGGCAAACGTCCCGCGGGGCCATCGACCCTGTCCCGCACTCTGCGCGGTTCAAGCTGACCAACGGCCGCGATCGTGCAGGGACCGGCTCAGGCGGTCACGCAACCGACTGAGCGGACTCGCGAGTCGGGACGACAGCGATGGGACACGGTAGTACGGAAAGCAGATCGTGCGCGACGCTACCGAGCATCCACGCCGACAGCCGCGTTGTGCGTCGGCGCCCCACCACGGTGAGAGAAGCTGACTCGGCCGCATCTCTCAAAACCGACAACGTCTCGCCGACAATCGAGTCGCCCGTCAGAATAAGTGCCGGATATTGCTCAGCCACGAGCTCGAGAGCCGTCTCCACGACCGCTCTGTGTGCCACCGCCGCGCCTGACTCGCTCTCCTTGCCGTCCCAGTCCGAGTGCGGCACCACCCACCAGGCATGGACGATGCGGAGGGGGCGCCCCGCTCTCGACGCCGCCGCAGCAGCGAACATCACCGGCGCGGTCGACACCTCGTCTTCGGACACCCCGACCACAACTGGCCCAGCCGGTGAGGCATTCGACGAGGGCACCACGATCACAGGGTGCTCCACCAGCGTCGCAAGCTTGCGAGGCACAGGCTCGAGGCGCCCCAAGTCGGAGCCGCCCCGCTGCGTACCCACGACACAGATGTCCGCGTGCGCGGACTGCCGCAGCAGCACTTCGGCGACATCGCCCGTGTCGCGAATAAAGTCGGCAGCGACACCGGGGGCGTTCAACCGCATCCACTCCTCGGCATCTTCGAGCGACTCCGCCGCGTTCCGCCCCGACGAGGTCTGAACCGGCACGGCGAACACATTGAGCTCCTCCACCGAAACTACTCGGAGACGGTCACCTTCTCCCACATGAGCGGCCGCCCACTGCAACGCCCCGAGGGAACCGCGCCCCCCATCGAATGCGACCAAGATCTTCTCGTGCACTGCCGCTCCGCCTCTCGCGGTTGCCTATGCGCCCAGAGCGTGGAGCGCGTGATAGACCAAATAGGCTGGCCAGACGATCGCTTGCAGCAGGCTCAGCACGACCTCCCAGAATCCTCCGCCGGATCGCGAGACGAAGTAGATCGCGGCTCCGATGTACGCCATCAACATGAACAGACCCCACGCGCCGTTCCGTTCGACCACACGCGTTCGTCCCGCGGTCATCGGTTGCTCACCCCTGGGAGGTCGGGACGGCTAGGTTCACACAAGCGCACGATCAGAACGATCAGACCCGCCAGCGGCAACAGTATCCAGAAGAGTTCCGCCCATGAACGCCCAGCATCCCGAAGGCGGCGCACCGACACGGCGAGCGTCGGGAGGAGCACACCCAGCGACCACAGGCCAGCCAGACTCGAACCGATCGAGATGACACCCTGAGGCGTGGCGAAGTTCAGTGCGTTGAGCGCAGAACTGACCAGTGCAGAGAAAAGGACGAACCACCAAAACTCTGGGCGGGTCGCGCGCCCGGTGAAGTCGGCGTATTTGGTGAACACGGTGGTGATCGCGGCGCCGAAGGTCATCGGCGGCGAAGGGGAAAGACGTGGAACGGTCATGATCGAACCTCCTGGTCGCTTATCCAGACAGTCAAGGACGGCCTGAGCGGGCGAGGGAGTGCCGAAGGTCCCACCGGGTTCGCATGACCCAGGTGAGCCTCGGCGCAGCAGGTGCCGAGCGCACCCGGTGCAGAGCCGAGACAGAGCCGAGAGCGAATCGACGGGGTGGCCGCCCGCCAAAGTTGGAGGCATTCCAGGAGTGGACCCGCAGACGACGGCACCCCTCCGGGAAGCTGAGCCCTTCAGGGTACCGTCGTGCGCGTCGGGCCTGCGGATGATGCCCTCGTGGATCCGACGCTAGACCGCCCCGTGCGGCTCCTCGGAGGACCTTGGTCCTACGCGGCGAGACACAGTAACCCCGGTCGCGAAAGTCCATCCCCATTCGCGGGACTTTGGGCCCTTCCGAGGAAGGCGAAGGTTCATGATCCTGTGTGCCGACACCGGAGAGATCTCCAACCCTGATCGATCGGAATGACTGTGAGTATCTTCGCCCCCCTGCAAGACTTGCTCAGCACGCACCGTCCCCGAACGGGCGTGATCATGGATGAGTTCGTACGGATCGATGTCCTCTGTCAGTTCGACGGGCAGAGCCAACGGTGGCGGGCGACTCTGGTGAGTACCGGGAGCCCTGAATGGGAGCAGTCGACGGGCCCTTCAGACAAACTCGACATCCTGGAAGAACTGAACCTGCGCGGCATCGAGTGGACCCCCATCGGCGAGATCGGGCAGTTCATCGCCCAGCACTTCCCCCACGACAGTGCGGCGATGACGATCCTCTCGGCACCCTCACCCCCCGTCAGCTGCCGACAGGCGCTGCAGATGGCCGACGCGTCTGCTCAACAATCGGCTCAATCGCCGGGTGACCGATGACGACCTTCGGGAAGATCGTGGAATTCAGCACTCGGTCTGCCCCTGTCACCAGCTCGTCGGCACCGACATCATGCTGCACAAGACCCGGTTTCGCGGACGGTTTCTTGGCGTTGATCATGCGGTGGCGCAGAGTTCTTTCTCGAGGAGGTGTGCGAGGGAGCGGAGCATGACGATTTGTGCGGTGGTGAACTGGCGTGGCTTGTCGTCGTAGACGCATAAGGCACCGATCATGTGGCCGGAAGGGTCGCGGATCGGGATACCGGCGTAGGAGCGCAGCTTGGCTGTTTGGGTGAAGTAGCTGTCGGCGAGACGCGCGTCCTGGAGAGCATCTTCGACGACGAAGCCGTGATTGGTTTGGATCGCGTAGCCGCAGAAGCCGTGGCGGCGAGGAATCGCGGGGAAGCCGTCACCGGTGGTGCTGGTGAACCGCTGTTGATCATGATCGATCACCGTCACCCCTGCCCCCCGAGTTCCCAACATGCGTCGCGCGGATCGGGTGACGCTGTCGAAGACGTCTTGCGGGATAGAGGTGAGGCCGAGCCTGTCGACGGCTGCTTGCCGGGCGTGCTCGCGCCGACCCGGGTGGGCGCGGTCACGCACCAACTCGAAAGTGGGTGCGATGACGTCGACCATCGGGCTGGCCCACTGTCGGTAGCTTGCTAATGCACGTTCGCGGCACGGGACCGTCTCCCCCTCGTGCTCGAACGGAACGTACGTGAGATCCGGGCGCGTCTCGCACAACTTTTGGAGTCGGCTGTTGAACTCGAACGCGCGCTGATCTGCGGCCCGGGCCAGCACCGGTTCCAGGTGGAGGACACTCGACACAGCCGGTGCGGCGATCACGCTGACCGGAAGCATCCGCTGGGTACCCTCACGGAGCAGGTTCAGAAGCTGCTCGACCGCCGTCGACAACTCATCCGCAGGGCAATAGTCCAGAACGTCTTGAGTGCCGACGCTCAACACCACGATGTCGAACTGCTCCAGGTCAACCTCGGCCAACAGGGTCGGCATGTCGCGGCACCGCAAATCGACCTGCACCACCACATCGATGTCGATGCCATGGCCCGTTGACTCCGTCAGTCCACGGGCAAGGTTCCCCGCCAGAGCGAGATCATGCGAGAGCACCCCGTACCCCACGGCCGGGCCGCCGCCGAAGAACAGCACCCGGTACGGAGACGGCCCATCGCTGCGAATGACCTCCCGCGACGCGGGCCTCGGCCCAGAGCCACAGTCGTTGGACCGCGACTTCTCGGACAGCTTGGTCGCGATGCTCAACAGCACGTCGGTGCTCAAAATCGACAAAATCTCGTACCCCACTCAGCTTGGTGCTTGTCCCCCAACGTTAAGCACCGGGAAACAGGTGGGTCTACCCCCCAGAACTGGAGCAACGACCTTCACGGAGTGACGGCTGCGGGTCCCATCATCCCTTTCTCACCGTCGCGGCCCTCGAACTTGACACTGCGCGGCGCTTCCATCACGACGGCCTTGGACGGAGGGCGCTCGACGACGGGCCCGGCGAGATCCTGTTTTTCCAGATCGCGTCCTTCGTTTCATTTGACGCCTGGCCTTAAACTGGCGGTGAGCTTTCGGGAGGTTGTCGGCGCTCGTCTCATCGAAAGCGACCATCATGCTCCCCATCTCGGATACCACTCTCCGCACGTCCTTTGTCAACGCCTCCCGCAAAGAGGTCAGCGGCCTCAGCCTCCCCACTGATTTCGAGACGATCGACTGGGACCAACTCGACTACCTCGGCTGGCGCGACCCCAAGCTCAGCCGACGTGCATACGTCGTCGTGCCGACTCTCGACGGTGACCTCATCGGCATCCTGCTCCGGCAGGCTGAGGCATCACCACGCTCACGCACCCAATGCTCCTGGTGCCAAGACGTCCGGCTCCCAAACCAAGTCGTGTTCTACAGCGCAAAGCGATCCGGCCAGGCGGGACGCAACGGCAACACCATCGGCACGCTGGTCTGTGAGGACTTCCAGTGCTCCCGAAACGTCCGGCAGACACCACCGCTGGCCTACGAAGGCTACGACGTCAACGCGGCCCGCCTCCGCCGGATCGAGGACCTCCAGCTGCGCGCGGCGTCTTTCGCAGCCGAGGTCTAGCACCCAGTCCGGGCGCGGCTCGGTGTCTCGACCGATGTCTGATGTCCCGGAGTGGACATTTTGATGTCCACTCCCCGCCGTGACGCCGTGGCCTCCAGGAGTTCCGCGAACTGCAGATGGACGCGCCGCGTAACACTCGTGGGCTTCGGACGGAAGGTGGACGGTTATGCGCCGAGGACCAGCTTCGTGACTTCGTCGACGAGCCGATCCAACTCTTCGTAGGCGAGCATGTGACCGGAGTGCTCATACACCTCGAAGCGAGCCCCGGGGATCAGAGTCGCGACCTCCTGTCCTACCTCCGGCGGGTTGAGACCGTCGGATCGGCCGGAGACTACCAGGGTCGGCGCCGTGATCGACGGCAGGCCGGGTCGGAGGTCGAAGTTCGCCAGCGAGCGGTCGACGGCCGCACGGTCCTGTTGCGTGAGTTCGCGGGAGGTGCCCTGTTCGACGAGCAACGCCTCGCGTCGCTCCGACGGGGTGTGCGGCGACCAGAGAGCCCCGGCCATGAAGGAGACCGTCTCATCCATCGTGGCATTGGCGAGATCAAATCCGTTGCGCTTCGCGTAGGCGACGACCGACGAGGTGGCGCCCTGCCCCTTGGTGACGACAAGCACCAGGTGCGAGATGCGGGCCGGCTCGATGATGGCGGCCTGCGCCGCGACATACGACCCCATCGAGACGCCGAGCACCGCCGCCGAGTCGTACCCGAGCCGCGCGATCAGCGCGTCGAGCGCAGCACCCGAATCGGCGAGCGTGAACCCGTCGGGTGCCGGCGAGGTGCCGTGTCCCAGGGCATCGACCGCGACCGCACGAAAGCCACGAGCGGCAAACGCCTCGGCAAGCGGTGCCATCGACGTCGAATCTCCGTATAGACCGTGGACGAGAAAGAGAGGCGGATCTCCAGCATCCCCGAACTCCTGAAAAGACAGCTCTGGCGCGAGAGGGGTCACATCCGTCATGCCTACAGGCTATGTCGGCACGGCACGGTCACCGCAACGCGGCCGTCGCGCGGCGCGGCTCTCCCATGTTCGAGGTGTCGCGCCCGGCGGCTCATCCCGTCCTGCGTCAGTTGAGAGAACAGCCCGGCAACCGCACGTTGGACCACGACCTGGCGCGTCGCGATGTCGCCCGGTGGGGTCATCGCGCGAGCAGAAGATCGATGAATTCGTCGGCCATCGCGAGTTGTTCGGCGAGCTTGGCGCGGCGCGATCGGGCGTCGGCAACGAAACCGTCGAGGGCGGCTCTGGCCGCTTCGGTGTCGGCGAGGGAGCCGACAGTCTCGAGCAAGTCCTTCATCTCGTCGATCGTGTAGCCGAGCGGCTTCATCCGGCGAATCAGGAGAAGTCGCGCGACGTCCTGGTCTGTGTAGAGCCGGTATCCGCCCTCCGAGCGGCCGGACGGAGTCACGAGGCCCACGTCGTCGTAGTGGCGGAGGGTTCGATGCGAGAGGCTCGTCCGCTCCACCACCTGGCCGATATGAACGGATCCTGCTCTCTCGTCGCCCACCGCATTCCCTCCCGCCGAACCTTACCCTCACGTTAGGGTAGGGTTTCACCGCACGCAACACGTCCCGCCACCATTCTCTCCGGTCGCCGCGCCGCGTGCCCGTGCGCTGCTGCACACGTTTTCATCGATGACAGAGCGCGCTGGTGCTTGTTGGGAGTAGTCCTATGCCTTCGAGCTTCAAACAGCTCGTCCTTGCCGCGACCGTCGGCGTGCCCACCGATGACGATGGCGCACGGGTCATCGACGTCATCCGCCGGCCACGACTTCTCACGCGTGAGTTGCTCGCCGGGCTCGTTGTCGGGCTCGCCTTAATTCCCGAGGCGATCTCGTTCTCGATCGTCGCTGGGGTGTCTCCGAGCGTCGGCCTGTATTCGTCGGTGACCATGGCGATCGTGATCTCGATCGTCGGAAGTCGCCGTGCCATGATCAGCGCGGCCACGGGTGCGATCGCCCTCGTCGTCGCTCCCGTGGCCAGGCAGCACGGCATCGACTATCTGGTGGCGACCGTGCTGCTGGCTGGCATCATCCAGATCGTTCTCGGTGCTGTTGGCTTCGCGAAGCTGATGCGCTTCATCCCGCGGAGTGTGATGGTCGGATTCGTCAACGCGCTTGCCATCCTCATCTTCATCGCCCAGCTGCCGCATCTGATCGGTGTCCCCGCGCTGGTGTTCCCGCTCGTCGCTCTCGGTGTTGCGATCATCGTGTTCTTTCCGCGTATATCGACGGCAGTCCCCGCTCCGCTGGTGGCCATCGTGGTCGTCAGCACGATCGTGTTCGTCGGGGGACTCGCCGTCCCGACCGTCGGAAACGAAGGCACCATCCCGTCTGGGCTGCCTGGCCTGGTCGTGCCCCATGTGCCCCTGACCCTCGCCACCTTGGGCATCATCGGCCCCTATGCCCTCGCCGCCGCACTGGTCGGATTGGCGGAATCTCTGATGACCGCCAAGCTCGTCGACGAGATCACCGAGAGTGGGTCATCGAAGACTCGCGAGGGCATCGGTCAGGGCATCGCCCAGGTCGTCACCGGACTTTTCGGCGGGATGGGGGGCTGCGGCATGATCGGGCAGACGATGATCAACGTGCGCGAATCCGGAGCGAGGTCGCGTCTGTCGACCTTCAGTGCGGGCGTGTTCCTGCTCATCCTCATCGTCGCGATGCACGAGTTCGTCTCCGCGATCCCCATGGCCGCGCTCGTCGCTGTGATGATCATGGTCTGTGTCGGAACATTCGATTGGCACAGCATCCGCCCGGCCACCCTGAGGCGGATGCCGCTCGGCGAGACCGTCGTCATGGTCATCACCGTGGTCGTGGTGGTCGCGACCAACAACCTGTCCATCGGAGTCGTCGTGGGCGTGATCGTCGCGATGGTGGTCTTCGCCCGACGCGTGGCGCGCTTCGCCACCGTCACCAGGGTCTCTCGGGACGAGACTCACGCGGTTTATCGTGTGGAGGGCGAGCTCTTCTTCGCCACCAGCAATGACCTCGCTCACCACTTCGACTATGCCGGCGACCCTGACCGCATCCGCATCGACCTGAGCGGCTCCCACATCTGGGATGCCTCCACCGTTGCCGCGCTCGACGCCATCACAACTCGGTACTCCCGCCGCAACAAATCGGTCGAGATCGAAGGAATGAACGACGCATCGACGCGCTTCCACGACCGACTCAGCGGTCAGCTCAGTTCGAGCGATGCGTAGCCACGAACAACACCGAGTGCTCGATGGAAACCTTGAAGCACTCGGCGATGCGGTCGGGAGACCCGTGGCGACCCGTGCCGCGTGGAGGCCGTGCACGACTTCAATGCAGGCCAGTTGGAAGAGCTGTTCGCGGATCTCCGGCGGGCTGAGCCGGCATTGGACGCCACGTGAGTCGGTCGCGAGTTGGCCCCAAACGGCCCCGGAAGAGGAAAGCCCCGAATCTGGCGAGAGATTACGGGGCTCTTCCTACACCCCCGGGACTTGAACCCGGAGCCCACTGGGAGGAGGTCACGCGTTCTTCCGCCTACCGCTTCGTCCCGACTCTCTCCAACTCCCCCGTATTTCCGGGCATTTGACGCCCAACCGCCGACGCCCGGCTGACACCCGATACCTCCACGAACCCGCCCACGACGTGAGTTGGTCGTGAGTTGGACTGCTTCCGACCGCCGACCTCTTCTTGGCGGTTCGAATCCCGGCGAGGTCGAAAACTCAATGAAATCCTAGGGAGTTGAAGCCGACGACTTCGCTCAACTTCGCTCCATCTCACGTGAATGTGTGAGGAATGTGTTGGGCGCCAATGACGTACATCCTTCCAACACAAAAGGATGCGGCATCACACCCGGGGTGCTTCACTTCAAGGCGAACGTGCCCTCTATATCCACCCCGACGAGTGCATCGACTGCGGCGCATGCGAACCGGTCTGCCGGTGGAGGCGATTTTCTACCAGGACGATCTCCCCGAACAGTGGGCCGAGTACCAGACCGACAACGCGCGCTTCTTCACCGACACCCTGCCCGGCCGGTCGGAGCCGCTGGGCTCCCCAGGGGGCGCAGCGAAAACCGGGCGAATCGACGTTGACACGCCCCTAGTGAGCGAACATCTGGGACCGGTATCGTGACGGCCACGGCGCACCCCGTTCTGATCGACGTCGTCGAAAACTGAACGCGGAGAGTGGCGAAGGTGGCAGAGGTGCTGATCAAGCGGGTCTACGATCCGCCGACCCCGGACGACGGTTACCGGGTGCTCGTCGACCGGCTCTGGCCGCGCGGGGTTTCCCGTGACCGTGCCGAGCTGGACGCCTGGCTCAAAGACATCGCGCCGAGTCCGCAGCTGCGCACGTGGTGGGGTCACGACCCGGCTGAACTGGACGAGTTCACCCGCCGCTACCGTGCTGAGTTGAACCGCAATCCCGCCGTCGACGAGCTGAGGGAGTCGCTGGAGCAGCATCCCCGGGTGACCTTGGTGTATGCGGCGCGTGACCAGAACGTGAACCACGCCGCAGTGCTCCGCGACTACCTCCGTCCGCACGGCGATCGAAAGGAGTAATCATGCCGAACCGGCCCACGCCCGACCCGAACCCCACTCCCCCGACATCCGGGGCCGCCGCTCACGACGCCGAGGGCGGGGACGCCGCCTGCTGGCTCCCCCAGGTCTGCCCCGACTGCGGTGCCCTCAACGAGAACCCTGCCGCCCCCTGCTGGCGTTGCGGTGTTACCCGATCGCCGGGGGACGCATGAGCGATCGAGTCAGCCGTCGACTCGGCATCGAGCTACCCATCCTCCTCGGGCCCTTCGGCGGGCTCTCCTCCGTCGAGTTGACCGCGACGGTCAGCACCGGCGGCGGGCTGGGTTCCTACGGCCTCTACGGCTACACGCCCGATCGCATCCGGGACACCAATGCGCAACTACTGGCCGCCACCGACCAGCCATACGCCCTGAACCTGTGGCTGCCGACCGGCACCGAACGCGATCCGAGCGAGACCGAGTTCACCCGGGCGCGTGCCGCGGTCGCGGAGTTCTTCACCGAACTTGGCCTGCCCCTGCCCGAACCGCCCGACCGCTACCTGCCCTCCTTCGATGAACAGATCGACACGGTACTGGAACTGGCGCCGGCGGCGATCAGCTTCGTCTACGGCGTCCCGCCCGCGAACGTGATCGTCCGCGCCCACGAACGCGGCACCACCGTCATCGGAACGGCGACCACGGTCGACGAGGCCATCGCGTTGCAGGCGGGCGGAGTGGACATGATCGTGGCCACTGGTGCGGAGGCCGCCGGGCACCGGGTTTCGTTCCTCGAGCCGGCCGAGCAATCCCTGGTCGGCACCTTCGCGCTCGTGCCGCAAGTCGTCGACGCGGTCAGCGTGCCGGTGATCGCGGCCGGCGGCATCGCCGACCGGCGCGGTGTCGCGGCCGCATTCGCGCTCGGCGCGGAAGGTGTGCAGGTCGGCACCGCGTTCCTGGCCACCCACCAGTCCGCCGCCAACAATGCCCACCGCCAAGCGATCGTCAACACCCCCGCACACGGCAGCATCCTCACCCGAGCAATGAGCGGACGGCTCGCGCGGGGAGCCCCGAATCGAGCCACCCGCACCATCGAGGCCGCCGACGCAATCGCCCCGTTCCCCGCACAGAACTGGCTCACCGGGCAATTCCGCTCCGAGGCAGGCACCCGCGGAGTGGGCGAACTGCAATCACTCTGGCTCGGACAAGCAAGCCAACTCGCACACCACGACGACGCCGACGCCGTTCTCGAAGAACTACGCCGAGGCCTCGATCCTCACCAATAGCCGAAGCCGAGCTTCGCAACGCGGCCGTGATCTGGGGGCGTTCTCTCGCGTGAGTTAGGCGAGGTTCGGGTCACTGAAGCGACAGCCATCGACCAGGACGAACGGCTGGGTGGCCCAGGCAGCCGCGACGGGGCTCGCGGCTTTTGCGGCGGCGCTCAGCTGGATAGCGCAGTCGGACACGATCGCCGTGCCGCCAACCACGGGAGCCACCGGATCGTTGCGACCTCCATCGAATCCATAGGAGCCGATTTCACTGGCCCAACCGGAGGCCCCACCGACCGGGTCGGCTCCGGGAACCGGAGCAACTCCATGAATCCGGCCGGGAACACGCACAATCCCGGGGGCGCAATACGCCTCAAATCCGGCGAACGAGCCAGAATATGCGGCGATCCCCAGAAAGTAGAAGATCACCTCATCATCGGGCGACCAAGCTGGCGAGCCAGCACGCACAGCCGACGTGATCGTCGTAACCACGAACAGTGGGCGAGGATAGACGGACTCCCAACTCGGCTGACCCTCCAGGCTCTGAACGCCCGGGTAATTGCATTGGGAATCCAGGAGAGCGGTATCCACCGCGGTCGGTACGACAGGTTGGAAGACAGTCTCGACCAGATCCGCTACCGCACCATTCTGCGCCCTCGCCGTAGCCGTAATCCGAAACAGTGCGGTCGCGGGCAGGAGGCCGGGCCCGCTAGCCGAAGCACTCGCGATAGGCGGCGTTCTGTGCGGAGCCGACGAGGTGCATCCGCACACAGCCGCCACCACCACCGCGATCAGCGCGGCTACGGCGACCCGCAAACGCGCTCTGGTCATGCAATATCTCCCCCCGTCGACGCATTAGCGCCCGGAGTTAGCCGCAGCAGGCCCGGACGGTTGCATACCCGAGCACGGACCTCACCTTGCCCGAACCGGGCGGAGACCCAGCCCAGCAGCGAACCTGTCATGTGACCCATTATGTTTCCAACACCGGCCGGAGCCCGCGGCTGGGGCTAACCACGACAGTTCGATCGACCAATGGCAACCTCACCCGACAACCCCGCTGACCGGGAGCGACTGCTGAAGGTTGAGGTGACTCCTTGGCGCTTCCGGTCCTCACCAAGGTCAACCTCATCGCTGACCGGCTGAGCGTGTTCGTGGGGGACCTTCGGCCCTGACCATCGTTCAGCTGATGAAGTGGAATGGGACAGCCAGCAGTTGCGCTGCCTAGGGAGTCACGACGTGAGCGCTCGACCGATTGGGGCATCTGCCTCGCAGACCCACAGTGTGCCAACGCTGGTTCGCCTCGCGGCCGGTGTCGTGATCGTCGGCCATGGGTTGCTTCATCTCATCGGCACAAGTTTGTTGTGGCGACTTGGACAGGTCGGTGATCTCCACTACGGCGACATGCTGCCGAGCGCTCCACCATGGGTCACGGTAGCCGCGGGAACACAATGGCTGGCGGCCGCCGCGGTATTCACCGCAGCCGGGATTGCGCTGATCATCGGCCGGGGAATCTGGTGGTGGCTGACCCTTGGCGGCGTCATCCTGTCCTTGCCCGCAGTGATCATGAACGCGCAATTCGCTGCCGCCGGGATTGTGCTTGATGGCCTTCTTCTCGCCATCCTCGCTGCCGCGCAAGTCTGGCGGATGCGACGCAAAGGCGCACCTCCACACGCCACACGTCATGGAACGGTCGCAACAACTCCCTCAGTTTCAGAGAAGAAGGCACCAGCATGACCGCTGTCGTCGTATTCGAGTCCATGTTCGGCAACACGCGTCAGGTTGCCTCAGCGATCGCCGAGGGGCTTGCCTCCTACGGTCCGGTACTCACGGTGAACGTCAACGATGCAGGGGCGAAGGATGCAGCGGAATCCGCGAACCTCCTGGTCGTCGGTGGCCCGACCCACGTGCACGGCCTGAGCCGGCCGGTCTCACGGGAGGAAGCCCGAAGCTGGGCAAACGACCCGACCAAGGGCTTGAGCCTCGAGCCCGCGGCCCCCGGTACTGGCGTGCGCGAGTGGATCGACAGCCTCGAGACGGTTCCGGCTCTGTGTGCGGCATTCGATACGCGGGCGGATATCGCGCGAATCCTCGCCGGAGCCGCCTCCAGCCACATCGAGCGCGAACTTAAGAAGCGCGGCTCGCGCGCGGTGTTCCCGGCGGCAAGCTTCCTCGTGTCGAAAGAGACCGTGCTCGACGAAGGCGAACTCACCCGCGCCCGCGCATGGGGCGCGAGCATAGGAGAAGCGACGGGAGCCTCAGCGCGGGGCTGAGTGCCACCGCCAGCGGGGCATGCGCGGACCTCCCTTTGGGGATACGAATACTTGCACTCTTTCCTTGAGCATCTCGGACCATAAGTCACTGGGCGGTCTCCAGCCCACCTAGAGAGTTGGTGATCGAAGGCGCATGTGCGCGTGGGACACGAAGCCCATCCAGTACCCGAATGACCTGACTTTCGCTAACAGCACCCCTTGCTAAAGGACTTCATCAGCTGCGCAACGTCACGAGCCGAGACATCGCTCCTCTCATAATCGCCGATGACTGGCGGAGCCTGGGCAGTTGGTGCGGTCGAGAACGAGATCCTCAAGCGCGCGTGGACATATTTCGCGAGGGAGAACAAACGGTGCACCGTACTCCTGCTAGATGGGGAGTGGTCCCCATGGGCTCCGATCCACGGCGCTGTTAGCGTGACGCCATGACAGTTGAAGGCTATCCAAGGGCCACTGTGGCCAGTGGGGGACCAATCCGATGACCTGGCTGATCATCTGCATTGTCGTGATCGTGATCAGCGTGATCGTCCGGGCAGTCCGCGTTGCGAACCGTCG
>JABBOD010000031.1 GCA_019351995.1 Acidobacteriota bacterium | reverse complement strand
AGATCTACACGAAGGTCTCGGGGGAGCAGCGGCAGATCGCGATCGCCAAGCTCGAGTTCCCGACTGTCGCATAAGCGGAATGCGCGATTTCGTGCATCATGTGGCCCATGACCGATGAGAAGCCGGCGCCGCGGCAGTCGAAAGGTGCGCGCGCCTTCGGATGCGGCTGCCTCGGCGTGATCGTGCTCGTGCTCGTCGGCGTCGTGATCGCGATCGTCGTCGGGGTCAGCAGTACGAAGCCGAACCCATCCGCGAACCTCGACGTCGCGGGCACGCTGTTGCAGTCCGACTGCCATGGCCTGGTCGAGGCCCAGATCGGGTCCGGAGTCGTCTACTCGGACGAGCACGTCGTGGCCGATCACAACGGCAAGGGCCCGGGCCTGATGGCCTCGGGATCCGCGGCGCAGAACGGCTCCAAGTACTTCTTCCAGTGCTCGGGCACCGCATCCCTGACAGACGGAACGGTCTCGGCGGAGAAGCTCGTGACGATGGTCCGACCGTGACCCATCCTCAGCGAGTACTCGCCTCGAACGCGGCGATGACGTGCTCGGGTCCCCAGGTCGACAGGGTCTGGTGGCTGCGGGAGTCGCGACGCGCCCCGCACCGGCACGTGGCGCGGTAACGCACCCCAGCCGGAGTCTCGAGGACCTCGTAGGTGATCCTGTGGCGGTTCATGCTGTGACCGCCGTCTCGCCGAGCTGGCCGAGGATCCGGTCGGCGTCCGCGTCTGCGACGTCGATGACAATGCGGGTGCGGCCGCCGGACGCGGTGACCTTCACCTTCGCGGTGAGCAGCTGCGCGAGCAGGTCGGCGACGTCGGTCAGCCGCTCGGGCGCCGAGCGCGGGGCGGCGAGCAGCTTGCGGCCGCCCTCTGCGGTGAGGTCGCCGGCGGCGATGCGCGCCTGCTCTTCCTCCGGCAGGTCGAGGAGGCGGATCGTGTTCGAGACCTTCTCGCGGCTAATCCCCAACAGGCGCCCCAGTTCGGCCTTCGAGTTGCAGTTCAGGGCCTCGATCGCGTGGACGTAGGCGTGCGCTTGGTCGATGGGGTTGAGGTCGGTGCGGTGCATGTTCGCGAGGAGGCCGTGGATCAGCGCGTCGCGCTCGGTGGTGTCGCGGACGAGCGCGGGGACGGTGGTGTGGCCGGCGATGTGTGCGGCGGCGACGCGGCGGGCGCCGTCGATGACCTCGAACCGGGCGCCGGCGCGTCGCAGCGTGACCGGGGTGACGACGCCGCGCTCGGTCACGGAGGCGGCGAGGTCGTCGATGTCGTCGGGGGAGCGTCGGGCGTGCGCGGCGGGGAGGTCGATCATCGTGATCGGGACCTCGGTGAGCAGCGCCACGGGAGCGCCGGTCGAGTCCGCGCCGAGGAACACGGCGATGCCGACCTCGATCGAGGAGACGCCCTTGATGCCGCCGGCGATCGCGGCGCAGTCGGTGCAGAGCGCGGTGAGGTCCGCCGGAGCGGTGGTCCACTCGTCGATCTTCTGCGAGCGGATCGGGTGCGCGGCGCAGATCGGGTTGAGCAGGCCGGTGTCGCGGCGGGACACGATGTGCATGAGCGCGTCGGAGCGCACCGCTGCCCGCGCGAGCAGGAACTGCAGGGACGACGTCGCGGTGCTCACGCGGCGACCGCCGACGCGAACGAGGCGAGCGCCGCGGCGCCGGCCCAGAGGTCGGTCGCGAGCTCGTCACGGATGTCGTCGGAGACGGCGTTCGCCTCGAGGCGTTCGCCGAGCTCGGTGATCGCGGCGAGGACGACCTGCGCCTCAGCAAGCGCCGCGTCGATCTGGGCTTTTGTCATAACTAAATGGTGGCCTGGTGGCACTGATACGTCTGTACCTAGACGTGGGGTCACGCTGGCCCGTAACCTGGGCACGTGGGGGCACGAGAGACATCGCTGAAGCGCATTACGACGCTGAACAAGCAGCTGAAGGCTCACGACGAGAAGCGGAAAGTGATGATGCTCGAGCGTGAGGAAGAGATCCGCGTCGCGGCAGCCGACCGCGCGACCTGGGACGAGATACAGGCCACCGGAGTCAGTCGGGCGACGATCGCGAAGGCGCTCGGTAAGCAGTGACCCTTGACGAGGCGGTGAGTGCGGTGGCCGCAGCACATCGAGCCGTGCTCGCAGCCGAGGAGGCTGTCAGGACTGCGAAGGCAGCGCGTGATCACGCTCTGCGGAGAGCGAAGGACTCGGGCGCCTCGACTGAGTGGCTGACGCGGGCTACCGGACTTAGCTCGTCCACGATCATCAAGGCGTTGCACCGCGGGTAGCCGGCGGCCGCGGGTCGGGAGGAGACGTCCCGATGCGGGGTGGCTGCCCGCGGCCGCCGGGCGCAGGGATCGTAGGCATGCGGGCATGACGAAAGCAGCCCCTCTCTGCTCAGAGTGAGCGAAAAGGGGCTGATTTCATGCAGTCGAACGATCTGTGCCGCTCACACCGGCCACGGCACGTACCGCTCGACGATCTCCGGCTTCGGCAGAATGCCCGTCGGCTCACTGCCCTCGACGACGGTCGCAGGCTTGCGGTACACGATTAGCGCCTGTCGAGAAACGTGGTTGAAGTGGGCCTCGATGACCGTCTCTGGGTCGATCCCGTTCGCTCGCGCGAGGTCGTCTAGCTGGTCATTTGTCACGGCGCGATCCTCCTCCGAGCAGCATCACTAGTTTGACGAAGTCTGCCGCTCAGATCGTCGCGTTTCGTTTGGACATCGGGGACGATGGCGGGGCGCGCAAAAGAGCCCCCACACCATGGCGCACGGTCTTGGTGTGAGGGCTTGTCGGAGCCGTAGGCGGAATCCCCCCGGACTGCCTACGGCTCCATCGATCTGATCTTCTGGTCAGTGTCGCGGAGGTGTGTCTGATCCGGGGGGATCTTCACTCCCCCAGTGCGGGGGCTCCCGGTCGAGCGACTAGGGAAGCGTCTCTCGGCCGGGAGTCTGGGTCTCGCGCCAGCGTTCAAGTCGCTGCCGGTACCCGGTCGCTTCGACATACGCGTCGGCCTCAGTCGTGCGGCCGGCGAGGGTCAGCGCGGCGACGTGCGCGGCGTCGGCCTCGAGTCCGAGGCGCAGCAGCTCAGGGTCCATAGAGCGTGCTGGCGATCAGGGTGATGACGAAGGCGAGCCACACGCCGACGATGAGGATCGCGACGAGATGCACGCCGCTTGGGCGCATCAGCGTGCGGCGTCGCCGAGGAACTGTCCGCCGTTGGTGGTGATGGCCTTCTGCACGGTCGTCGCCGTCGGCGGCTCGCCGGCGGCCGCACCGGCGGGTGTCACGACACCGGTCGAGGAGACGGCGAAGGTCGCGGCGTCGTTGCGGATCTGCACGCCGATGTGGGCGCCGAGGGCCTGCAGGCCGGCGAGGATCACGATCGCGATCTGCGAGCCGGTGATGTGTCCCGTCGCGGCGTACGGGATCCCGGCGGTGATGAGCGCGCCGAGGACGGCGACGCCGGTCTTCCACCCGGACCGGGCCGCGGTGCCGAACAGCGGCACGAGGTAGATCAGCAGCGCGTTGCCGGCGAGGGGGATCAGCTGGAGGGCGTCGATCAGGGTGATGTGGCCGGTGAGCTGCGCGAGCGCGCCGACGAGGACGATCGCGAGCGGGATCAGGGCGGGCGCGTACTTCGAGACGGTGCTCGTGTTCATTCGTGGTCTCCTTCGTCGATGGTCTGGATGTGCTGCGTGTGCAGCCGGTGCCGGCCGGTGATGGTCAGCGCTTCCGTCTCACCCGTATCGGTGCCGGACGGTGGGGTGTCCTCGATGGGGAGGCGGGCTCGTTCCCGGGCGAGCGCACCGACGAGGGTCGAGACTTCCTCGGCGAGGTACTCGCTCTTCCTGTTCGCTCTCGCGAGCTCGCCGGCGAGGAACTCGATCGCCTCGGCCGCCTGCTGCGTGTTGTCGACCGCGCGGGCGCTGGTGTCGACTGCCTTGACCGACTCGTTGACGGCATGGGTGGACTGGGTCGTGGCGTGGGCTGCTTCCTCGACCGCGTGTTCCGCTCGCCCGGCGATGCGGCGCAGCCCTTTCCGGAAGTAGACGACGAGGCCGATGACGGTGAGGACGAACCCGAGGAGCGTGTACCAGGGGGCCAGCGCGGTCGCGACGGCCTCGACCATCACGGGCTACTTCTTCGCGGTGGCGGCCTTGTAGGCGGCGGCCTCGACGATGCGGGACTGGGGGCCCGGGATCCCGTCGATGATGTAGTAGGAGCCGTAGTAGCCGTGGATGCGTCCCCAGGTCTGCACGAGGTGCCAGTAGTTCGGGCCTTCGATCCCGTCCTGCACCGAGGTGGTTCGTGGCAGCGGTGGCGGGACGGCCGCGTTGACGAAGCCGGCGACGACCTGGACTTCGTGCTTGCGCCCGCGGGATGGCTTGTCGGGTGCGTAGGGGAGCCGGATGCCGAAGAGGATGTGGCTGTCGAGCGGTCGGGTCTTCTTCCAGACGCCGTTCGGTTCGGGTACGCCGTCTTCGGGGCCGGTGTTCGCGCCGATGATCATCACGGAGTTGCCAGCACGGTCGCGGGAGTAGGCCCACTCCATGTGCTCGGCCTCGAGCTCGCTCCTCCCACCGATGTCGATGGTGGTGCCGGTCCAGTTGGAGAGGACGAGGTCGCCGGGCTGGATCTGCTCCGGCGGGACCTCGGGGAACTGGTAGTGGGCGCGGAACGCGGCGATGGAGATCAGGTGCGGGTGGGTGTCGAGGTACGCGCCGCTCTCGGTCCCGGTGCGGAGTCCGAGCTTGATCGTCTGCCAGCCGACGCAGTAGGACGAGCTCGGTCCCGGCGGCCACCACGGCTGGGGCCAGCGGACCTCGCCGTAGTGCGCGGTCTCGAGGGCTCGGACCTCGGTGAGGGTGTGGTTGAGCTGCATCCGGTGGCCCCCTGCTGCTGTGGAAAACGATGTGGAGAAGGAGGTCAGACGCCGCGTTGCAGGGCGGCGATCTTGAACGGCAGCGAGTCCGCGGTACCGCCGATGAGGTCGATGCCGCGGGACTGGTAGGGCTGCATCGCGAGGGTCTGCGAGTTGGATCCGTCGCCCTTGATCGAGAGGATCCGCATCGCGTAGTCGCCGTCGGGCACCCACTCGTGGCGGCGGACGTTGACCTTCGCGGTGTCACCGAGGAAGTAGGAGCCGAGCGCCGGCGTTGCGGACCCGTCGACCTTCAGCGCCCACTGCACCGTCGGGGTGGAGAACGTCGCCAGGTCACCGGCAGTGTGGGCGTCGAGCTCCGCCTGGGTGGTGACGGTGGTGTAGTCCGTCTCCCGCTCGAGCGCCGGGTAGCCCTGCGACGTCAGGGTCGTCGACTGCGCCATCGACACGATCTCGCTCGTGCCGGACCCGGAGCCCTTCGCCCACATCGTGGTCGCGAGGTGTGAGTAGTCCTCGGTCACGTCGATCGTCTGCACGGACGACCCGGGCTGGGTGGCGTCGAACGCGACCGGGAGCATCGAGGACAGTTGGGGTTGCGCTTTCGTCCCAGCGCGCATCACCCACTGGAACGCCGACCGGTTCCCGTCGGTCCACTGGGGCATGAAGTCGATGTCCGGGCCACCGATCACGCCGGTGAGGTTCGCGATCAGGTCCGAGACCGAGGACAAGTCGAACCCGTTGTAGGTCCGCTGGTGCGTGGTGTCAGTGTCGGACTCCGTGGGCGGGAGCACGATCGGCAGGGCAGCGCCGGGCTTCGCCATGTCGGTCGCGACCTGGATCAGGCCACGTCCGATCGTGGCGAGCGACACCCCGGTGTAGGTCAGCGTCTGGGCGGCGAACGGGGGAGTCTGGGTGATCGCTTTCCGGGCGGCGAGGATCGAGGTCAGGCCAGCTGCGGTGAGAGTGAGAGTCCCGGTGGTGAACTGGCGGGCGATGATCGGGCCGGCCCAGACGATGACGCCGTTCCAGTCGATGACCAGGGACATCAGCTGCCCGGTCGTCAGCGCCCGGAGACCATCCCGAGTCGTGGCGGTCACGGCTCCGGGTGCGATGCTGATCTGGGCTTGGTCGGCTCCGTTGAGTTCACGCGACCACGACGTGAGGGTCGCGTCGAGGCGGCCGAAGTTCTGACCCGTCGTCGTACGACAGGCCCACAGCGTGAAGCCCATCAGGCTGCGATCGCGGAGATGCTTCCGAACAGTCCGCCGTTGGCTGCGACGGAGCCGTAATTGACGTTGAGGGTCCCGTCGGTACGCCACTCGACCTGGATGGTGGATCCGTTCCAGGACCCGGGGAAGGCCGTCAGGATCCCGCGGACGGTCTGCGCGGGCCGGAAGCCGATCGGTGTGCCCAGGATCAGAGCTGCCGTGCTGGTGTTCGCGCCGTTCGCTCCCGTGTTGACGTTCAGGATCAGCTCGAGGGAACCACCGTCACGGCGGACGACGCTGTTGTTCGGGCTCGCTGCGAAGTCGGCAGCGGTGCCCGCGTAACCAGGCGCGGCGGTTGCACGGTCGGGCACCCACGCGGTCCCGTTCCACCGCCACTCGTCACCGTTGGCCAGCAGCGCCCGCTCGCCCGCCGCAGTCCCGGCGATCGAAGCGAGGGCGGAGGAGCCGGCGACGCTCAACGGCAGAGGCGCGAGGCCGGCCGGGTACATGAACGCGAGGGTCGCGGCGGCAGCGTTGGACGCGCCGGCGGGGACGGTGACTCGCGCGACTTCGTAGTAGCCGGCGGGGATCGCTGGCGGGGACGTGGTGCCGGCGATCAGCGACGGAGTCGAGTACGGGTCGGCGTCGCTGTTCTGTGGGTTGTCCTGCTTGATCACGATGGAGTCGATCCGCGACCCGGAGGACGGGCCGGCCGCAGGCGTGACGGTGAAGGAGTCCATCGGGGAGATGAACGTCGAGGCCGCGTCGGTCGGGTCGGGCAGCTGCCACACGTTCTGGGCGACAGTGATCTGCATGTTCGAGCTCGACAGCGTCGCGGACGGCTGCAGCAGGGGGCGTGCGACGGTGCCGAACAGGGCCCCGAGCGCGCGGCGCCCGTCGCCGGGGGTCATGCCGTTGCCGGAGCCGTCGAGTCCGACGAAGAGCGCGCTCCTGGATGCCATGGGCTACCTCCACATGTCGGCGATGGTTGCTGCGGCGGTGCCGCCGGCGGCGTAGAACGCGAGGACCGCGCTGGAGCGGGCCGGGATGGGTGCCCAGTCGCGGGCGGTGAGCAGGTAGGTCCGGTCGGCCAGCGAGGTGGGGTCGCCGGCGTTGATCAGCCCCGCGGTGCCGGCGAACGCGTCGAGCACGACCTGCTGACCGTTGCCGACCGTGCCGGAGTAGGTGACGGTGTGGCCAGCGACAGTGATCGAGAAGCCGGACAGGCCCGCAGCCGGCGGTGTGACGGTCACGTAGGGCCACGCGTCGCTGTTCCCGGCGTTGGTCAGCGTCTGCGACGACGATGCGCCGGTGGACCCGAAGTCGAGCTTCCCGTTCGCGCCGGAGAGGCGCTTGAACAGCGGGAACACGAGGCCGCCGCGCTGGGCGGTGCCGGCAGCGATCGTGACTGTCCGCGGGACGGACTGCCACCTCGGGTCGGGGGCTTCGAACTCGGCGCTCGCGATCGAGAGGCCGCGTTCCCAGGTGATGTCGACGGGGAGGTGCCGTTTCGTGGGACGGACACCGATCCCACGGGGTGGCCGGTTCGGGAGCTTGTACCAGAACGGCATCGGTGTGAGTTGCGGGAACATGACGGCCTCGAGCGCGGCCGCGGCCGCGTCGAAGACGGTCTGTGGGGAGCCGTACACCTCGATGTCGAGGGTGAAGGCGAGGAAGTCCGCGTAGTGCGGGCCGGACCAGGATCCGTCGCGCCCGATCCGGGCGGTGTCCATCTTCTTCACCGTCGCCATGTCGAGCAGCTGGTGCGGGGGCAGCCCGAACGGTGTGTTCGGGCCCATCAGCAGGCCCGCGTACTCGACCTGGAAGTCGGTCAGGGTGTTGACCGGGCCGGTCAGGTACGCCACGGCGGTTCCTTCCTCACCGGCCGTAGACCCGCGCGGCCCAGCTCAGCTCCGAGACGATCTCCTGCGCGGACGCGCCGGAGGTGACGTTGATCTGCCCCACGCTCACCCCACCGGCCCCGCCGCTGTACGCGGCCCCGGTGGCGCCCGGCCGGGCGCCACCGAAGAGCTCGGAGATGGTGGAGCGGGCGGCGTCCTGCTGCGACCGCATCCCGACGATGACGCCCTGCACCACGTTCACGCCGTGGCCGGCCATCACCGTCGAGGGCGACTTGATCCCCAGCGCCTTCTTGAACGACGCGGCGAGACCGGTGCCGATCTTCGCCATCTGCACGCCGATCGCGTCCTCTTGCGACTGGAGTCCGGACACGATGCCCTGCGCGGCGTTGACGCCCGCCTGGTACAGCGCGGTCGAGGACGAGGTGCCCAGCGAAGTCGCGGAGGACAGCAGCTGCGTCTGGAGGCTGTTCAGCTGCGTCACCGCCGCCTGCCCGCCGCCGAGGAGGCCCTCCGCGGTGGAGAGGTCCCCGTTGGAGGAGAACGCGTCGACGAGCTGCTTGTACGCCGTCTGGTTCAAGCCCTCCGACTGCAGCTTCGCGACGTCGGCGGTGAACTGCGTCGCCTTGCTCAGCTGCGACTGCATCGAGGCGAGAATGTCGGCCGAGGTGACCGCGGCGGTCGTGGTCGCCCCGGAGGCGTCGGTGACCTGCTGCCCCTTCACCGAGGTGATGTCGGCCATTCCCATCACCCCGGAGGTGACGGAGGTGGCGTAGCTGTTGCGGGTCTTCAGCGCTGCGTCGAGGTCGGTCGTCGCGGTCTTGATCTGCGCGGTCAGCGACGTCCGCTTCGCGGCGAGCGCCGTCAGCTCGACGGTGTCGCGGCTCAGCAGGGACGTCAACCGGGTGCGGGTCGACCCGGACTGCGCCTTCGTGATCGAGTCCAGCAGGCTCTTCTCGTCGGCGACCTTGGAGCGGATCCCGGACAGGCGAAGCTCCCAGATCGCCATCTCACGCTGGTAGGACGCCTCCGCGGCCGCGGTGACCTTCCCGTGCGAAGTGACGTGCAGGATCGGGCGTTGCAGCAACGCGATCTGCTCCTGCTGCTCGAGCGCAGCGAGGCGCTTCTGCGCGGTCGCGCGCTGGTCGCCGAGCTTCGTGAACGCGTTCACCAGGTCGTTCGACACGGTCGTCATCGCGGACCGCACCCCGGTAGCGCCGGCCTGGATGCCGAGCTGCAGACCCTGCGTCACGAACCGGCCCAGGGTCACGAACACCGTCGAGGGGGAGTGGATCCCGAGGAGGTTCTTGAACGTCCCGATCACGTTCGACGCGACGGAGCCGACCATCGAGGACACCGCGCCGACCTCGGCCTGGATCCCGTTGATCAGGCCCTGCAGCAGGTTCATTCCCGCCTGGTAGAGCCACCTGTCGATCCCGACGAAGAACCCGATGATCTTCCCCGGGATCCCGCCGATGAAGGAGGTGACGGCGTCCCAGGCCGTCTTCGTCGCGGACATGATCTGGGACCAGTGCGAGACGATGATGCCGAGCAGTGTCCAGTGCGTGAACGCGGACACGACCGCGGCGAGCACGACGCCGAAGATCTTCTCGATCCCGGCCCAGGTGTCGGACCACCACTTCCCGATCGAGGTCAGGGTGTCGCCGAACCACTTCGCGATCCCGCCCCACACCGTCTGCAGGAAGCCGCAGACGTCCTTCCAGTGCGTCACCAGCAGCACGACGACGGCGATCAGCGCCCCGACAGCGAGGATGATCAGCCCGACCGGGCCGGTCGCGATGTCGATCGCGACACCGAACGCGGTCGTCGCCGCGGTCGCGAGCCACGTCACCGCGGTCCCGACGACCATCACGGTGCGCTGCGCGACGAACGCAGCAGTCCCCGCGACGGTCTGCGCGGTCTGCGCCACCATGGCTCCCCCGGAGGCCAGCAGGCCCGCGACGAAGTCCTTCGCGTACATCCCTGCCAGCGCGGCGGTCTCAGCAGCGTCCGCCACCTTCGCGCTGATCAGCTCGTACAGCTGCCCGGTCGCGACGAAGTTCGCCGCGGACCAGACCTTCGTCGCGATGGTGCTCAGGGCCATCGCGCCCCTGATCGCGGTTTCCTGAAGCGCAAAAGCTTTCTGGATTAGGAACAGGCCTGTGAATGCGGCGGTGAGCACTCCGATCGCGATCGCGACGCCGGTCGCGACGGGTGCGCCCTTGGAGATCCCGCCGAAGAACCCGGCGAGGACGCCGGCTGCGGCCATCAGCGGCGGCAGCAGCACGGTGCCGATGGAGACGCCGACGACGGCCATGGACTCGCGGAGCTTGTCGAACTGGACGGACGCGTTCTTCGACGTGATCGCCCAGGTCGAGATGTCGTGGCCGTTCTTCTCCCCCGCGGCGCCGATCTCCTTCACCGCGTCGGAGAACCCGCGTGCGGAGGTGCCGCCGAGCATCAGCGCGGTCCGCATCCCGGTGACACCGCCGAGCATGTGCTGCAGCTGCGTCGCCGCGGTCGAGATGTTCGGGTTCCCGGACTTCAGTGATTCGTTGAACCCCTGCGAGGCATCGAACAGGCCCTTGAACTGCGACGACTGAATGAAGGACTGCTCCCCGAGTCCTTTCATCGACTTGATATACGTCTTGTAGGTGATGTCGCCCTTCTCCCATTCCTGGGAAAGGGAGCGCGCTTGCGGGGTCATGTGGGCGAGCATCGTGTTCAGCGATGCGGTCGCGTTCGCGGACTGGCGGAAGCTGTTCACGACGACCATGCCGCCGTGACTGGACTTCGCGAGGGCGTCCTCGACGATCTTCAGCGTCCCGGTGATGCCACGCTGCCCGAGGTGCTGTTGCAGATCGATCGTGTTGATCCCGAGCTGCTGCATCGCCTTCGAGGCGACGTTGTTCTGCCCGGCGAGGTTGGTGAGGAGGTTGGAGAGGTTCTGCGTGGCGTTGTCCGCGGTCTCCCCATGCTGGGTCATCGTCGCGATCGCGCCGCCGACCTGAGCGAAGGACACGTGCAGCGCGGACGCGAGCGGCACCACGGACGACAGGGACCCGGCGAAGTCCTGCATCGTGGTCTTCGCCAGGCCCGACGCGGCGATCAGCTGGTTCTGCGTCGCCACCGCCATCCCGGCCGGGATGTTGTACCCCTTCATCACGGAGGTCAGCGCGTTCGTCGCCGTCGCGAGGTCGACGTGCTCGGCGGTGGCGCCCTGCGCGGCCGCTCGGAGGATGTCGAGCTGCCCGGCCGCGCCGTCCTTGCCGAACGACTTCGCGACGACGTAGGCGCCTTCGGTCAGCTGCGCGAGCGGGACACCGGTCTCGACCGCGATCGACTTCACCCCGTCGCCGATCGCGCGGACCTTGACGACCGGCTCCCCCGCGGCGGAGGACAGCAAAGACATCTGGGACTGGAAGTCCGTCGCCATCTTGACCGACACCGCGACGACGCCGGCGGTCGCCGCGGCCGCGTACTTCGGCATGTCGCCGAACTGCTTCCCGATGCCCTTCGAGGTCTTCTCCGCCACGACGGCGAAGTGCTCGAGCGACTTCGACGCGGTGACGTCCTCACCGAACAGGCGCACGAAGATGCTCGCCATCGGTCTTTCACCTCGCTTTCCGGGCTTGCTTGACTTGCTCGTCGGCGAGCATCGCGAGGGCGTCGAAGTCCTCGACGGCCATCCGATCGATCTCGGCCGGCCCGATGTGGAAGAAGTGCGCGAAGAGGACTACGTAGCGGAGCCGTCGTTTGCCGAGGTCGGTTGCGTAGGGTCCGCCTCACGCTCCAGGCGCAGCTCGCCGAGCTCGAAGTCGAGTTCCTTCGGGTTGATGGCTTCCTTTTTGCGCAGCTTCAGCAGCCACACCAGCGCCTGCAGCGCCTGCCCGTCGATCTCCCCGATGCCTTCGAGGAACTCTTTCGTGGAGAGCCCGGTCCGCTGCTTGAGCAGGATCGTCTCCGAGACCGTCATCCGACGGTCGGTGAACGTGCCGAGGTCCTCACCCTTGAACACGACCCGCATGACCTGCGGGGCATCCTCCTGAGCTGCGTCGACCTCGACGGTGTCGGCGGTGTGCTGTTGTGTGGCCATGACGGCCTCCTTCCGCGGGGCGGGTCCCGCGTCGATCGGTCACTTGACCAGTGCGGCCAAGGCCTCTTCCATCACCACGCGAATGCGGGCGAGCATCAGCTCCCGCGCGGCCGCCAACGTGGCGGGGCGGAAGTAGCGGGCACCGGTCTGCGGGACGTCGCCTCGACCGAACACCTTGTGGGTGAAGTCCTTCCGGTTCATCGCCTTCACCAGCGCCTGCTGCTTGGCCGGCAGCAGCTTCCCGGTGGACACGATCGTGACGCCCTGCCGGCGCCCGACCCGGGTGGAGATCCGGGTCACGATCGACGCGGCGAGTTCCTCCCGCATGGATGTCCGTATGTAGTGCCGGGCGCGGGTGGCCGCGCGGGCCTGCTTGGCGGTGTCGGTGTAGGAGCGGATCTCGGCCTGCGCGACCTGTTTGACGAGGTCACCCGCGCGACGCACCTCACGGCGCATCCCGGTCGCGAGCTTCGGTTCGACGGCTTTCAGCTCGACCAGCAGCGCGGACAGCGTCCGCGGGTCGAGCTCGACCCGGTAGGAGCCGCCCATCAGTACGTCGCGACCTTGTTCCGCTGCACGACGTAGAACGGGTTGAGCCCGTTCACGGTGTCCTGCAGGCCGGTGAAGCCGAGCGACTGCGTCACGATCGAGCCGGCCTTGATCTTCGGCATCTCACCGTCGAGGACGATGATCGGGACGTAGATCTGCAGGTAGTTGTTCAGCGCCGCCTCGGTGATCGAGCCCTGGAAGTTGAGGACGAGCGCGAGGCGCTGCGCGCCGTTGTACGCGTTCCAGAACGTCGCGTCGCGGAACTCCGCGGTCAGGGTGCCGGAGATCTTCGTCAGCAGCGACGCGAGCGCCCTGGTGCGGGCACCACCGCCGCCGAGAGTGATGCCGCCGGAGTCGAGCGCGTTGTCGAAGGTGACCGACGCGTCGACGATCTGCGCCACGGAGGTGCCCCCGGTCGCGAGGGTCGTGCCGGTCGGGGCAGTGACGGTCCCGCCGACGATGATGGAGCCGCCGACGTAGGTCAGCAGCTCGTTCACCGTCGGGTACGCCGGTGTCGCAGCGATACCGGATCCGGTGAGGGCCGGGTAGATGTTCTGTCCGTCGAAGGTCGCCTTGATCGTCGGCGGGACGTCGATCTTCGCGTCGAAGACGAGGGTCTTGCACTGCATCCCGAGGAACGTGAATGGGATCAGCGCCCCGCCGCCGAGCGGCGGGATGCCCTTCTGGATCGTGTAGGTCGGCAGGTAGTCCGCGGCGGGCGTGTAGAGGTGCTGGTACGTCGCGGTGCCACCGGCGACGAGGGCGTCGGCGCGGGCGCCGAGCAGCGCCTCCCAGATGATGCCCTGCTCGGCGGTGTTCGCCTCCATGGTGATGTCACCGTCGACCATGACCCGCTCCAGCGTCCGCTGGAACGCGGCCGTGGTCCGCCGGCCGGGGCGCAGACCGGTGGCGTCGTTCCAGGTGAACTTCTGGTCCAGGGACTCGTCGGTGAAGGTGAGGAACTTCGACGGCGCCACGTAGGTGCCGAAGGCGGTCTCCTTCGTCATCCCGACGAAGGAATCGAGTTGCGTCGTCACTGGTGCTGCTCCTCAGAGTCGGTGGTGGAGGCATCGGCCGGGGACTGCTCGGCATCGGCCGGCGGCTCGGGGCTGGGTTCCGGGGGAGTGCCCGGAGGGGTGTCCGAGGCGCGGTTCACGGCGACGAAGTGGCCGGACTCGATCAGGGAGGCCGCGACGTCGGCGTCAACGACGGCCTCGTGCCGGTACGGGACCACGAGACCCAGCGAAGGGATCTCGAGGTCTCCCTGGGCTGAGATGTTGCGGACGCGGGACTGGTCAGCCATTGGAGATCCTCGCTCTGGCGGTGAATGTGGCGTTGATCACCGCGACGCGGCCGCGGGTGTTGTTGCCCAAGTCGTCGACCCCGGAGTCGAGACGGGCAGAGGTCAGGAAGCATTCGCGGACGGCCCCACCGAGGGACGTGTCGGTGTAGTGGACCTGCTGCTCGAGCATCGTCAGCAGCACCCCGACGCGAGCGTCCGCGGTGGGCTGCTGGTCGTCACCTCCACCGGTGAAGACCCGGAAGTGCACGTCGGCCGTGAGGGTCTCCTCCCGGCCCCGGTTGGACCCGAGGGTCGCGGGGACCTGCCCGATCTCGACCGTGCCGAGGGAGACCAGCTCGGCGAGGATGTCCTGCGACGGGTCGCCGGAGCAGACGTAGGTCGTGGTCGGGTCGTACACGGCTTTCGCGGCGTTGTAGAGGCCGGCCTTGTACGCGCCGAGCGCGGAGACCAACGCCATCCCGTACCCGCTCACGCGAAGCCCGGCATCATGTCGGTCGATGCGGCGAGGAGCTCGTACACGGCGTTCGGGATCGCGAAGCCCTGCATGACCATGTCGGACGACGCCGCACCGCCGAGGGCGCGGGAGCGTTCCCACAGCTGCCGGAACACTTCCCGGATCCCGAGATGCACGTTCGGTGCGGCTTGCCCGGTCCCGGTCGTGTAGGTGATGACGACGTTGCGGATCCCGGGCGCGAAGCCGATCGGTGGTGCGAAGAGGATCCCGGCGCGGAAGTCCGGGATCCACGAGTACGCCGCGACCCCGGAGACGATCACGGACACGATCGCGGTGGGGCGGGCGCGCAGCAGGATCGCGTCGTGCCCGCCGTCGAAGACCTCGGTGATCGTGACGGGGGAGATCGGTCCGACGATGCCTTCCACGATCGCGGTCGCAGCGCCCGCGTAGGCGAGCATGTCCGCGTCCCGGACCGGGTCGACCCCGATCAGGTTCGAGGGCAGCTTCAGCGACGCGTAGCAGTCGCCGATCGTCATGACCTGCGTCGGGGTCGGCGCCGCGGTGACGACCAACGTCGTGGTGAGGGTCTGCCCGCCGGTGGCGTTCCACACGATCGTGTAGGTCCCGGTGAGCTCGGGGGTGAACCATGCGGTCCACACCCCGAACGCCTGCAGGTCCCCGCTGGTCGCCGCGATCGTCTGGGCGCTGCCATCCGGCGCGGTGATCGTGGCCGTGACGGTGCCCGTGACACCCGGGGCGGGCCAGGTGATGCGGGCCAGCTCGTACTGCGTCGCCATGCCCGCTCACCTCCCTCGTCGTCGAACCGTTTAGCGCGAAACGGTCACCGCCCCGTCGGTGGCTCCGCGTTGTACGCCTGCGCTGCCTGCTGCGTCGTCTGCGGCGGCTTCACCGTCTCGGACGGCGCCGCGGGCTTGTCCGCCAACGGCTCGGTCGGGTCGGCCTGCACTGCCTTCGCGGCGGTCGACGGGTTCTGCGACACGTCCTTCGCCCGCCGCCCGGTCGTCCCGGTCGGATCGACCGAGGTCGGGGTCACGTCACCCGGCTTCAGGTCCGGGAAGCGGGTGCCGGGGGTCGTCTTGTCGAAGGACACCGGCGGCTCACCGACCCCGTCGATGTCCTTCCCGATGCCCTTGCTGCGGGTGTTCTTGTACGACGGGACCGCGGCCGCCGGGGTGATGTCCGCACCGGTGCCGGCGGCCTGCTCGCGGGCGTAGGCGGCGAGCCCTGGGGATGCCTGCTTCTCGGCCATGTCCGCGATGTCGGACCAGCTGCGGGGGTCGGCGGGGTTGTCGACGATGGCGTGGTAGTTCTCGGCCAGCTCTGGGTCGATGGGAATGCCCATGTCCTGCTCCTTGATCTGCGGTGGTGCACCGGGCGCACCCGCATCCCGCGCGGATGCGCCCGGCGTGTGAGGACCTAGAAGGTCGGGGCGACGAGACCGAAGCCGGCGGCGGAGTTCCCACCGACGACCGCGACCGCGGTCGGGAACCGGCCGGCGGTGAACGCGAAGTAGTCGTAGGCGACGAGCTCCACGGTCAACTGGGTGCCGAGGGTCTGCTCGAACCGCAGCTGGCGGGGTGCCCCGTCGCCGTCCTCCCACAGGATCATGTCGAAGCGCCGAGCGACGATCTCGACGTCCTCGGACGCGGCACCGACGTTCGAGGGCAGCGACGCGTCGAGGATCACCGGGAGCCCGTTCTGGGTGCCGACGATCGAGGGCATCATCAGGTTCGGGACGCCCTCGACGACGCCGAGCGCGTTCAGGGGCCCCTGCGGATTCGGGACGACCAGCGGGCGGCCGGCGGTGTCGAACTGGGAGGTGAGCCAGTTCCACCGGCGCGGGTGCATGAACACCACGTCCGGGGGCAGGAACCGGGTCGTTTCGATCGTGTTCACGGCGCCGGCGGTCTTGGAGTAGAGCGTCTGCGGGGTCACTGCGGCGGTGAACGCGGTCGACTGCCCGATCCCGGCGGTGTTCAGGATCCCGAACGCCTGCCCGGACGCGCCGGTGCCGGAGATCACCTGCCGGTCGACGTCGATCGCGTACGCGGCGGCGAGGTCGGCGAAGATCAGCTGGTCGATGCCGGGGATCCCGCGCTCGAGCGTCTGCCGCGATACCGGCTGGTGCCCGGCCGCGGTCGCGACGGGGACGGTCAGGTTCAGCGTCTGCGGGTCCTGGGTGGCGACGACGGTGTTCTCCGCCGTCTGGATCTCGACATCGGTGCCGACGGTGCCGCGGGGGATGATGAACGCCATGCCCTCCGGGGGAAGCGGCAGCCGGCGCGCGGAGTTCGCGATCGGACGGCCCGCGCGGGCGACGGGCGCGTACTCGTCGACGAGGTACTGCGGCGGGATCAGACCAGCGAAGGTCGACGTCGTCGCGGCCCGCTCGTTGCCGGCGAGGACGGTCTCGCGGGCCTGCATCTGGTGCAGTCCCTGCCGTTCGCGGGCGTCGGAGGACCCGAGCTGGTCGGCGAAGTACATGTCGCGGAAGAACGACGTCCCTCCCCGGGCACTGTCCGGGTTGTAGACCGCCGGCCCCCGGGTCGCGGACTGGTTCTCGTACCCGCGGCCCTCCTGCCGGGCCCGATCCGCGGACCGGGAAGCCATCCCGGCCTCCCGGTCGTACTCCTCAGCCCTGCTGCGGAGGTCCTCGATCTCCGCGTCGATCGCGTCGCGGCGGGCCGCGGCGGCGCGGACCTGCTCCGCCTCGGTCTCGTTCGGGTCGCGGGTCTCCGTGTCGCACAGGGCACGGACGGTGAGGATCGTGGCGGCGTGCTCCTGCCGCTGCGCGGTCAGGGTCGTGATCCGGGCTCGCGCGTTGCTCGCGAGGTCCGCGTAGGTCGTGGTCGCCATGTGGGGCGGTTCCTGTTCTGTCGTGTGTGACGGGTGGGGTCGCACACCAGGGCCTCCGCGCCAGATCCGGGCCTGCCCGGACGCGACGCGTACTCGACGCGGTGTCTCGCTGTTCAGTTGTGGGAGGACCGTTTCGCCCGAAACGGTCCAGGTCTTCGTGTCAGAGGCGGGCGAGTTCCTCGCGGGTCATCGCGGGCTGCTCGCCGAGGTCGCGGAGCCGCATCCGGATCCGCCGCTCCGCCTGCCGGAGCTCCTCACCGGTCGCGTCGCGGAGCAGCTCGGTGAGGTCCTGCGCGCGGACCGCAGCAGAGGTGGCGGGGTTCGCGCCGTAGCCGACGATGGACACGTCGCCTCGGTTGATGTCGATCGAGGTGACCCGGAACGTGCCGAAGTCTGGCGACCAGTCCCCCTGCATGTCACCGAACCGGAACGACATCTCCGAGTACAGCCCGCTCCGCAGCTTCGGGGCCGCGTACTGCACATCCTGATCGGCCGGGTCGAGCTGCGCGCGGGTCAGCAGCCCGGTCGTGTCTTCCGACAGCTGCAGGGTGCCCGTGCCCGTCGACGCGATGCGGCGCATCGGGTCGTGGCCGAGCACGAGCGGCACGTCCGGGTCTTGCGCGAGGCAGCCGGCGAACGAGCCGGGCGCGATGACCTCGGTGTACTCCCCGAACATGTCGAACATGCGGTACCCGTGCTCGAAGACCGACGCGTAGCCCTCGAAGTCGAGGCGCGCGTCCCCGCCGTCGCTGGACGCCTCCCGCAGCTGCAGGTCCGCGTGGAAGCGCACGTGCTGGTCCCGGACCCGCGGGTCCGCGGACCGGCGGCGCGGCCGATCCGCCTGCGTGCGCATCGCCGCCTGGCGGGCGGCGGCCGCTTCACGGATGTCGGGCATCATGCCTCCGGCTTGTCGGGGATCTTGGGCAGCAGCGGCATGTTCAAGCCCCCTGCGACGAGGTCGTGGATCTGCGCGAGCTGCTCGGGCGTGTACGGCGACCACTCGTAGTGCGCCCGCGCCTGATCGGGCGTCTGGATCCGAGCGGCGACGAGGACCGCCTGCAACGCCGCGTCCGAGGTCGGGTCGAGGCGCAGCAGCGCGTTCGTGTCGAACTTCGCGAAGACCTTGTTCGGCAGCAGGTCGCGGGAGAACTTCTTCTCCCGCCGCACGAACGCCGGCGCCATGTGCAGCACCAGCAACGCCACGAACCGTTGCGTGATGTTCGCGTAGGTGACGTGCTGCCCCGACGCGTTCACATCGATCACGTCGCCCGGGACCCCGAAGAACCGGGCGATGTCCTGATTCGACGCATCCAACGTCGCGAGGAACTGCGACTCATCCGCGTTGACCTGAGAGATCGAGATGTCCCAGTCCTTGCCGGTGACGAGCACGCCGCGTTCCCGCATCGTGGCCTCGTACCGGGCCTTCACGACCTCAGCCGCCTTCGCCTCGATCGTGCGCTCGGTGTTCTTCACCTGCACCGTCGGCAGACCAGAGGTCTGGAAGTACTCCAACCCGAACTGCAACGCCGAGAGGTTCTGCCCCAGGCTCATCGCCGCGTACCCCAGCGGCGACAGCCCCACGGGGGAGCCCGGCAGCGTGTACTGCTTCTCATGCCAGATGTCGAACGGGTCGTACCGTTGCGACCCGATGTGGTACGTGATCTGCCCGTCGCGGGAGCGGACCACCACCGACTTCGACGGGACCAGCCGGATCCACGTCGGCCGACCCGTGTACGGGTTCCGTTCCTCGATCACACCGATCGTGTTCCCGGTCTCATCCAGATCCGACTGGGACGAGTACAGCCACTCCTCCAACGGGATCGGACCACCGATCCCGTCCAGCTGCAGGCCCGGGTCCGTGACGATCTGCACCGACCCGTCCGGCAGCACCCGCTTCGACTGCAACGGCGTCGTCGACACCAGGTCCGCCCGCAACCGGATCGCCGCCCACTTCGCCGACGACTTCCGCGCGGTCTCCTCAGTGATGAACTGCGAACCGAACACACCGGACGACGCCGACCTCGGCGGAACGAGGGTCTGCGGGAAGTCACCAGCCGCGCGAGCGACAGCGAGACCAGGAAGGAGACGGTCCCAGAAACCCATCGGCGCCTCCCACCATCGTCAGAAGAATGAATCGAGCACGTCGTACCCGTCGTCGGCTTTCACCAACGCCCAGAACGCCAACGTCACCGCGCACAACGGGCTGATCGGCTCCTCACCGCGGCGATTCCAATGCCACCCATCGCCGGAGACCTTCTTGTCCGCCGCCGCGACCGCCGCGTCGAGCTCCGGGTCGCCGAGATGCTCGAACTCGGACTCCTCGACCCCGGTCATGAACCGCGCACAGGCCGAGTCCCAGTCCTGAGCCGGCAACGGGTCAACCCTCAGCCCCGCCTTCTCCAACGCCGGCACCAGCTGACCGCAGGTCTTCAGCGACAGCGTCACCCGGTTCTCGAACTGCTCACGCCCCGGCCGGTCCAAGATCTCCTTCACCCGAGCGGACACCCACGCCGTACCCGGCCGCGTCTCCAACGCCTCGATATGCACCTTCCCGGTCCCCGCGTTGCGGACCGCGATCCCGATCGACGACGTCGACCCGTCCGGCGCCGAATCGACCGCCAGGCGGCCCTCACCCGCCGGATCCCGCCTCGCCGCCGGATCCGACATCGCATCCCACGGGGCCGCCGCGATCACCCGCGGCCGCTCCTCCGAGCGATCCACCCACTGGTTCCCGAACGCCCGCCGGAACTCCGCATCCGGCATGTTCGCCCGGAACGTCTGCAGCTCCTCCACCCGGATCGTCAACCCCACCGCCGGCAGATACTTCAGCCACACCGCCGGGTCGTCGATGTCCTCCTCGACCGGGATCGACCACTCGAAGTACGCGATCCGCGAGTCCTGGCCCGTCTCCACCAGATGCCGGCCACGCCGCACCTTGTCCAGCAGGAACACGCTCGACTCATCACCGGCCGTGGAGAAGTTCCACCACTGCCAGTCCTGCTTCGTCGCCAGCGTCGGCATCAACGACTGCTCAAGCCGCCAGTCGATCTGCGCGAAGATCTCGTCCCCGACGATGAGATCGTTCGTCCCGCCATGGCCGGACTTCTTCGTGTTCGACATCAGGCCGATCCGCGACCCGTTCGACCACCGCCACGCCTCCGACCCGGACTGCAACCTCGGCCGACCCAGGTCCCCGAGCATCGAATGCTCCAGCATCGGGATCTGGTCCTCGAGCAGCTTCTCCCGAGCCATCGCCCGCGTCTGCGCCACGTACACGATCCGCTGCGGCCGCGCCCACACCAACGACCGATGCGACTCGATCGCGAGGATCAGCGTCGTCTTCCCACCCTGCCGATGGATCGTCACCACGACGATCTGGTAGTGCGGCGACCCATCCGGATCCAGCTCACCCGCAACGTCGGCGACGAGCTGCTGCCACGGCATGAAGTCCCAGCCGAGGTCCAGCGCCGTCGAGCGCAGCTCGGCGCCCATCGTCTCCCGGGCCGGGTTACGCCTCGTCGCCCACCGCGGCAACGCGCTCAGATCCGGGTACAGCTCCCGGATCCACTCGACCTCGAGAGCCGAAGAGAGCGGAGAGTCGAGGAGCTGCAACCCCATCCGCCACCACCCCAGACGCCTTCACCGGCTTCAACGTGACCAGCAGCGCGTTCAGCTGCGCCGAGATCGTCGCCGCGCCGGCGTCGCCCCTGTCCAAACGCCGAGCGAGCGCGAGCGCCATCTGCGCCCTCACCTGCGTCGTCGGGTCGTCGGCCACCAGCTGGACCAGCCGCGACACCGACCCCTCCACACCCGTCACCACGCCCTGAGCGGACGGTGCACTGTCGATCGAGGTCACCGGGACCTCGATCGCGAGCTCCTTCGCCTCCTTGCGCTTCCGCACCGCCGCCGCGCGTGCCGACTTGCACTTCGGACACCGGTCGCCCCGGTTGTACCGGGCCTCGGTGCCATGAGCGGGCTCGAACCGCTGGGCCCCGGAAACCGCCATTCCAGGACCTCCGAGAACTCACCGGAATCGGCGGATTTAGGGCGATTCCCCGCCGTCTCCAATCATGATTCGCGCGGAATCGGGGGGATTTTTCAGCGGCGGGGGGGCGGCCGGGCTCTCTGGGCGAAACCTAAAAGTCCGCTGGGTGTCAGCCGTGCGTTGGCCCGACCCCGGCGAGGTCACCTGAGGTTGCCGGTGATGAACATGTCGAACGCCTTGTGGCAGGCCTTGCAGCGTGCTTCGTAGGCCTGCACGTCGAGGCTGTACGGCTTGCCCTCGCGTCCGCGCTCCGCCGAGATCAGTGGCCGCTCCTCGTTGAAGCTGTAGGACCACTCGAGTGCTTGTGCGCCGCAGTCGACGCAGAGGTGATCGGTGGCCGGACCACGCTGGGCTCGGATGCGCTTGTGCAAGGTCGTGTAGGTGACCGGAACGGACCGTCGCTCGCGCCGCTCGTGCTTCCGTGGTCGTTCGTACAGCGGGTCGCCGTGCTCTCGCATGCGGTTGTAGTGGAGCACGCACATGGCCTTGGTGAAGGTGGTGCGGTCGCATCCGGTGATCGAGCAGGGATCGACTCGTGTGGCCTTGTACTGCCGTTGATAGTGCATGCCGCAGAGTCCGATTACCTTGGCTGGTCTCGTGCAATTGCTGTCGGTGCAGGTACGGTCGGGCATATCGACTCCTTCGAAGTCGGTCATGCCCCGGGCTGTTGACGCAGCGCCGGGGTGTTCTGTTCTCACCAGGTTTCTGAGACGCGATGCTCGAGCAGCACAGCGACTGTGTTGCCGGGCTCTGCTTTGTGGTCGGAATTACAGCGCCAATGGGCCGGTCTCAGATTTTGTGGGTCGTACCAGGCGCCGCCTTGGCTGACGGGGGTGATGTGGTCGACGGTGGGGTAGAGCGGGTCGGGGTTGGTGCGGTTGTAGGGGATGCCGTAGCGCATGGCTTGACCGCAGATGCCGCAGGGTGGTTGGCCGCGGAGCACGATCTTGCGGACGGTGCGCCATTCGTGGGTTTTCCGTGGGTTGGCGGTGGGTGTGAGTGTGGGTGTGGGGTCGTAGCAGCGTGCGCCCCAGCTGATGCCGTACCAGCGGAGGATGGCGGCGTCGATGTCGGGGTGGCGTTGGTCGGCGCGTGCTCGGTCGAGGCAGGTCTGCACGCCTGGGTCGATGACCGTGATGGTGGCGCCCAGGCGGTAGGCGGCGGCGTCGCGTTCTGCTGGTCTGGGCAGTGTGCGGATCACCCATGCGGTGCCGTCGACCATGTCGGCGACGTGCTGCTCGAGCTCGGTGCGGCGTTTGGTGGCTGCTGCTCGGTATTGGGGTGCGTGGTCGTAGTGGACTGGTGAGCCGGCTTGGATGGCGAGGTCGTTCCAGTCGACGATGATGTCGCCGGGTTGCGCGTGCGCGGCGACGTGGGTTGTCTTGCCTGCGCATGGTGGGCCGGCGACGAGGGTGACTTCACGCATCGCGTTCGTGTGCGGCGGCCTCGCCTTCGGCGAACTCCCACGACCAGGGGCCCACCGAGTACAGGTCGCCTCGCCAAGGGCACCTGGTGCAGATGGCTTGAGCGGAGTCGCCGCCCCACGTCCGGATGATCGTGGTCTTGTGGCTCACCGATTGACCATATTCGGGCGTGCGGAATCCGCACGCGGGTCAGTCTGGAGAATCACAGCGGTGTAGTGCAAGTGGGACACGCGGGTGTGGGGCATCGCGGTGCTGGTCGTCATCGGTGATTGCGTGGGATCGGTTGGCCGCAGCGGACGCATTTGCGGACCTGGAGCCAGGTCTCGCGGCTGCCGCGGGTGCGGGGATGCCAGGCGACGTGGTGCATGCCGATCCGGCAGAGCAGGTTCGTCATGGCTCGTAGCGAGATCGGATCTCGTTCGGCGTCAGGATTCTCGCGTTCAGCGCTGCGATGAAGACCTCGCGGCGGGCAATGAGTGCTTGCTCGCGTTCGCGGCCGGCCTTGAGTAGTCGCAGCTCGTGGCGAAGGCTGGCTAGCGCCCAGATGGCGAGTGCGAGTTGCCAGAAGCAGAGCCACCAGATCGTGTCCATCGTGGCGAGGTCGAAGATGCCGCCGGCGATGTCGAATGCGAGCAAGGCGCACCAGACGGTGGCGATGCTGGACCAGTGTCCGTAGATCGGCTTCATGCGAATGCGGCTTCTCGGATGGGAATGGTCACCTCGAGCTCGAGCGGTCGGTATTCGCGCAGCTGCACTTCGCCGGCGCAGCCGATTCCGTGGTCAGCGTGCTCGAGCTGGTGGAGTTCCTCTCGGAGTGCTTCGGCGCCGTTGAGGCCTTCCCATCGTGCTCCGCAGCTGCGGCATTCGGTGGTGGCGTCGATTCCGTCGTTGACGGTGATCTGGAGGGCGTCGACCTTCTCGCCGGCTCGGTCGCCGTGGGTGAAGATCGCCCAGCGTTGTCCGCAGCGCGGGCAGGGTGCGTCGAGGGTCCAGCGGCGGGATGGGTCGACGACGAGTTCGGTGATGGTGGAGATCCAGCCGTCGAGGGTGGGGATCCACCGTTCGGGGTCGGTGTGGAGTGTGCGGGCGTGCCAGGCGATGAGGAGCTGTGCGGGGTCGCGCCAGTTGAGCGTCTGGCCGGTTGCGAGGGTCCAGTGGCGGGGGACTTCGGCGGCGATGGCCCAGTCGCGGATGCGGGCGCGGATCGCGGTGTGCAGTTCGGACGCGGTGGGGTCGAAGGCGATGCGGGGCCCGAAGCCGGTGTTGTTGCCGCCACCGGTTATGTCGGGTGCGGTCGCTTCGCGGAGGAGCGTGAGGAGTGGTTGGCGGCGGCTGTGGCCGATGCGACGGCCGAGCTGCATGACCGCGAAGTCGTGAACGCGCGCGAGCTGCTGGACGAGGTCGCGGAGTTCGGTGGCGGGATCGGTCATCAAGTGTGTGCTCTCTCTTTCTTCTCGATCTCGCGAGCGAGACGCACTTCGGCGTAGTGGTCATTCACCAGGCCTGATAGGTCGCCGTAGTTGTCGGCGGTGACCGCGTGCTTGCAAGCGCAGGTGGCTGTGAGGCGCCAGCCGTGTTCGATGCGGGTGCGGCCGATGCGGAAGGTGTGGCCTGTGGGTGCGCCGGTCATGGGTCGCGGAGCATCTGCTCGAGGTCCTCGCCGGTGTAGGTGCGGGCTTCGACTTCGGCGTTCGGGATCCAGACCCAGCGGTAGAGGATCAGGGTGAGGAGCGCGCAGAGGGCGAAGCCGAGGATCACCATGGCGATCGCGCCGGCGAGTGCACCCCACCAGAAGTCGAGGCTCATAGGTCGTCGTCAGGGTCGTCCGCGGCGGTGGAGTAGTAGCTGGCGGCGTTCGTGTGGGCGGTGGCGGGCACGGGCGCGAGCTCGTCGTCCTCGTCGATGATCAGGCCGGTGATGTCGGGGATGTCGTCGTCGTCGGGCCATTCGCCGATCGCGCCGATGTCGATGGTGGGCTCGGGTGCGGCTGGTGCCTGTTCGAGTTCGTCGACGGTGCCTTCGATGCCGTCGAGGCGTTCCTCGAGCTTCTGCATCCGCATCTTCAGGTCCTGCGGGCAGACGAGCTTGTGGGTCTGGATGTTGAGCGTCTCGTTGAAGATCAGGGTCTTGCAGCCGGGGCAGCGGACGGAGAGCGGCTTCGGGGTGGTGGTGTCGGTCATTGGTGGGCCTCTCGGTGGTGTGCGGGTCGGATGGTGAGGGTCGCGGCGGGGAGGTGGACGACGACGAGCCATGGGGTGTTGGCGGGCAGGGTCGCGGCGATCCGGTCGAGCGCGGCGACGGTGTCGACGGGGATCGTGAGGATCCCGTCGTGCGGGCTGCAGGTCATCTCGGTGTCGCTCACGGGCGGAGCTCCTTCACGCGAGGTATGAGGACGGCGATCGCTGCTTCGATGGCTGAGGCGGTCTCGGGCTTGTGCTGGAGCAGGATTTGGTCGATGGCGTCGTCGATTACTTGCCAGTCGTGGGGTGCGAGCGTGGCGTTGATCGTGTCGGAGTCCCATCCGGTGTCGCGGAGCTCGTCGATCGCGGTGAACACGATCGCGCGAGCGAGGGTGTGCACGGCCTGGTCTTCTCGGGCGGTCCAGGTATGGCCACCTGCCTGCGTGGAGCCGTAGACGACGATGTGGTCGGCGGGATCGGTCAATTCGGTCGCCCCCATCGGATTGAGAGGCCGTAGTGCTTCGGCGCGCTGGCGAGCGCGCCGCCGTCGGGGAGGCGGAAGTGGATGCCGAGGATCTGGCCGGGGCGGCGGATGAGGACGGCGAGCGGGGCGCGGCGGGCGAGTTCGGTCGTGACGACCCGCCAGGGCCAGATCAGGCGCCCGAGCGGTGGTCGGCGGCGTGGCTTCACGTCGAAGGGTGCGTAGGGCACGGTCGGCTGGTCGGCGCTCACGAGGCGCTCCGTCGGACGCGGGCGAGGTGGCGGCGCTCGATGTCGGTCGCCGGCTCGCGGTCGGCGAGAGCCCGCTCGGGGGAGCACTTCTCGAGGAAGTCGTCGAGGTCGAGATCGGCGTCGAGGATCAGGTGCTCGCGTTGGGCGGCGCGCAGCTGCTCGAGCGTCACGAGCGGCGTCCGTTCAGGATCCAGAGGATCAGCTGGGTGAGGCGGTGGATGCAGCCGCCGATGATGATCGCGACGCAGAGCGCGGCGATGCCTCCGGGGGTCATGAGAGGACCTCGGTGAGGAGCACGTCGACGACGAGGTCGATGTCGTTGTCGGGTGCGCCGAGGCGGCGGCCGGCGCGGCGCATGGTCTCGGCGGCGGCGTACTCGGTCGCGTTGTCGGTCCCGATGGGGCCGTCGAAGTCGGGGAACATCAGGACACGTCTCCGTTGTCTTCGAGGAGGCCGAGCAGGGTGCCGGGGTGCACGCCGGCGCGGTTCGCCTGGTCGCGGTACTTGCCGTATTCGGCGGCGAACGCGTCCTGGGCTTGTGCGGTAGCGGTGGGGTCGTTCGCTTCTGCGGCGTCGCGGCGCGCGGCTGCGGCGGCGGTGAGCTCGTCGAAGTTCGCGGGCTTCGGCGCGGACCGGTAGTTCGGGTGACGGGCGCCGTAGGTCTTCATGCGGTCCTCGTCTCGGGTGTGCGGTGGAACGCGGACACCCACGACTCGAGGAGCTGCTCGATGGTCGGGTTCGCGCGGAGGTCGACGAGTTCGAGCACGGTCGGGAGGCGGAAACGCAGGCCGACCATGTCGAGCTCGAGGAGCAGCAGCTGCCCGCAGCGGAGGCAGATCGATGCGTCGCCGGCCTTCGACTGCAGGGGCATCGGGCCGACGGCGGAGTTCGTGTCCGTGCGGTACCCGCACGTCGGGCACGGCATCAACTTCCCCAGACGCTCCTTCATGCGCTCGGCGGCCGTTCTGCGGTGTGCATTCCGATGGACTCGAGACCGAGGAGGACGCGCGCGCAGGTGAAGCGCCAGTCCTCGACAGGCAGTGCGTAGACCGGATTCGACTCCGTCGGGCGATCGTGCCCGTAGTGGGTCTCTGCTCCGAGTCGAGCTCCGCACTCCTCGCACTTCTCGGTCAGCGCCCAGTAGATCGGCGTCGCGGAGATCATGCGGCGCCGCCGAATCGGTTGCGGAGGGTCGCGGCGGCTTGCGCGTTCTCGCGGTCGCACATCTCGCAGGCTCCTTCGGGTTGTCGGTGGTCGTCGCAGAGGCCGGGCATGTGCTTCACGGGCCGTCGTGCCGGGGTCGGTGGTGGCAGCAGGCCCGGTTCGATGCCGGCGAGGTGGTGTTCCCAGGCGATGCGGGCTTTGCGGCAGGCGGTGCAGGGCCGGTCGGTGCCGTCGGGGTGGCGTCGGCAGGTCGGAGAGATCGATTCGGGGGTGGGGGCCGCGGCAGCGGCGGGCGCCGCAGGTGCCCCCCCTGATGGATCTACTGGTGGTTCAAGAGAACTTGTTCTCTTTGTCCCGTCACTCTGACCGGTAGGCGGCGTCACAGCGCCTGGAAGGCTGTCTGACTGGTAGGCGCTCTGCCTGGTAGGCGCTGTGACTGGTAGTACCTGTGCGCCGACTGCGAGGTGGAAGCGGTCGGAGGTTCGGTAGCCGCGGGCGTCGTACCGGTGCTCGCGGGTGAGGAGTTCCATCTGCTCAAGGCGGCGGATCGCGCGCGCGACCGTGGAGAGCGAGAGGCCGGTCATGAGCGCGAGCTGCTCCTGGCCGGGGTAGCAGGAGCCGGCCTCGTCCGCGAAGTCCGCGAGAGCGGTCAGCACGGGCTTCGCGGGACCCTTCAGAGGCAGGTCGTACGCCCATGCGGTCGCCTTGTAGCTCATGGTGCGTTCTCCGTGTCGAGCTCGGGAGCCGGTTCGGACGTCGGCCATTCGACGTTCCGGGGGTCGACGCGGACGAAGATCCCGGCCCAGGTCGGATAGCCGCAGAACGCGCAACGCTCGGCCGCGTGGTCACGAACGCGCACCGGTGCGTTCCATGGGCCGTACTCGCCGCCGTTGCGCTCAGCCCAGCAGCGCTCGCACTGCGGCTGCGTCCACGAGTAGAGCCGGCCGCCGATCTCGACGCTCATGCAACTGCCTCGAGCCGTGTGGTGCCCATGACGGCGTCGTAGATGCGCATCGCGGTGCGGGTGTCGCCGAGGGCGGTGTGCTCGCCTTCGATGGGCACGCCGAGGGCTTCGGCGCACTTGCCGAGGCCGCCGACGTGGCGGCGGAGGTGCCCCGCGGTGAGGGTCTCGACGCACGTCAGCCGGTAATGCCATCCCGGGATGAGGCCCTGCTCGCGCAGCAGACGGTCGAGGATCTCGGTGTCGAACGACGGGACCGCGCCGACGATCTGGGCGCCGTGGGTCATCCTCGCGATGAGGGGTGCTGCCTGGGTGATGGGCTTCACGGTCGGGGTCTGGACGCGGCCGAGGTGGGAGATGCGCATGCCCATCGGGTGGCGGTCGTAGAACCGTCCGACGCGGAGGCCGGCGGGGTCGGCGGTGGAGAGATCGATAGAGAGGTAGAAGTGCTCGGTCATCTCGGTCCCATCGGGCTCGCGGCGGATGAACGCTGCTTCCCAGGCCTTGCGGCCGGGGTGCAGTCCGTCGGACTCGACGTCCAAAAAGCAGATGGGTGCGCTCATGCGTGGTGCTGTTTCGTGGATGTGCCGCCGCAGCGGCGTGAGCAGTAGCGCTGCTTCGCGTTCGAGGTCGGCACCTGGAAGGTGTTCGAGCAGCCGGGCAGCGCGCAGGTCCGGGTGGTCACACCGGCTCCTCAGTGGGCTGCTGGTCCTGCTCGGCCTTGAGGCGTGCGGCGAGGGCTTCGAGGACCTTGCCGACGGTCTCGCCGTTGGAGAGCTTCTGGTCGATGGCGTGCTCGTCGCGGGCGCGCTTGTGGAGGCGGCGGAGGTCGTCGAGGTCGCCGAGCGCGTCAGCGATGCGGTCCTCCCACGTGGAGGGGTCGAACCGCGGCGGTGCCGGCTGGTCCTGGACCTCGCCGGTGCGCTGGTCGACGCGCTGCGCGCCGGGCTTGGAGGCGATGAGGGTGGTGCCGCTGACGTTGTCGGCCTGTCCCATCTCGTCGTCGGTGTAGACGCCGGAGAGGTCGTTCGGGTAGGCCTTCCGGGTCGCGAGGGCTTCGGCGCACTTCGCGAGCTGCCCGGCGGGCATCTTCTTCCACATCGAGTTCGGTTCGCCGCCGGAGGTCGTCTGGACGTACTCGACGTAGCGCGCGATGCCGACGATGGGCTGCAGGTAGCCGTCGATGAAGAGCGACACCTTCGCGGCCGCGGGCGGCTCGTCGGCGAGCCAGACGTCGCGCCAGACGCCGTCGGGGCCGCACCACTCTTCCTTCTGCCCGAGGTAGGCGTGATCGTGGGGCCGGCTGCGGATGACACGGAAGCCGTCGATGCCGGTCTGGATCGTGTACTTCACGACCCACTTCTCGACCTTCTTCCCGCTTGACCAGTCGCTGACCTTCGTGTTGCGGCCGATGAGGTAGATCTGCTTCGCGAACGGGTCGAGGCCGAGGCGCGCGGCCTGGTGGAAGAACAGGTCGAGGTCGCCGACGGGTGCGTTCTCGACGCCGAGCGCGCGGAGCGCGGCGATCTGCGCGTCGTCGAAACCGGACTGGTCTGGGCGGATGGCGATGTCGCTGCTCATCGGTTCCCTCCTCGGATGAGGTCGCGGCGTTCTTGCGCGAGCTCGGCTCGGATGACGGATGTGTGGGCGTCGCGGCGGCGGATCGCGGCCTTGAGTTCGACGCGGGCGAGCAGCGCCTGGTAGCGGGCGGCGACCTCGCGTGCGGGCAGCGTGCTGAGACGCTGCTCGAGCGTGGCCGGCCCGCGGCGGTACGCGGCGAGGTCCTCGTCGACGCGGGTCTCGACGGGCGGCTGCAGCGTCATGCGGTCACCGCCGTTGCTGCTGCGATCTGGCGGGCGAGGCCTCTCGCGGCGTCGACGACGTCCTCGCGGGTCCACACAACGCTGTACGGCTCCGGGCTGTTCAGGGTGCTGAGTGGCAGGGGTGCGCCGCCGACGGAGGTGAGCTCGAGCGGTGACCACCAGTCGAATGCGTGGGCGGTGTCGAAGCCGATCCAGCCTTCGGAGTCGCGGGCCGGGTACACCCGGCCGAAGAGGTTCCGCTCGGGCTCGGGTCCGAAGGTGAGGCCGCCCGGCACGGCGACGGGGATGTCGTCGTAGTCGCGAATGCCGGCCCAGGGGTGTCCGGCGGGTATCCGCGCGTACCCGTTGATGCAGTTGCCGAGCGGGGAGAGCAGCACCTTCCACTCCACGCCGGCTTCGGTGCCGGCCTCCAGCGCCTCCGCGGTTGCGACGCTCATCATGCGTCCCCCTTTCGTATTCGGGTGCGGCCGGTGGCTTCCCCACCATCCGGCCGCACCGGGTGTGTTCAGTCCTGGACGCGGGTGATCTCGTCGCGGAGCTCGCGCTTCGCGTGGATCGCGTAGAGGCCCGGGCCGATGCCGTTGGAGCCGTGCTCGTCGGTGTGGATCAGCTGCGCGGACTGCCCGGCGGGGACGAGGACCTGCGCGAGGCAGAGGCCGTCGTCGGCGCGGGCCCAGAGCACGTCGGGGGAGTCGAACCCGCGGTGCAGGTAGTGGCTGTTCCCGGTCGCTTCGCCGAACACGACCTGGACGCCGTCCTCGGGCAGCGGGACGAGCTTCCGGGTGGTGTCGGCGATGGGGATGATGAGGAGGTCGCCCTGCGCCTGCGGGCCGGTGAGGACGGGGATCTCCGCGTCGGCGATGAGGTGTTCGGGGACGGTGGCGCCGACCTTGCTGAGGGCGTCCTGGTAGGTGAGAGACATGAGTGGTTGCTTCCTCTGGTTGTGGTGGTCGGTCGTTCAGGTACGTCGGATGAGCTGGCGATAGGTGTCGGGATCGACGTCGTACTGCCACGCGGCCGCTTCGATGGGATCGCGGATCTCGGCCGGCACCGTCTCGCCGTAGAGGCGGAGGGCGCCAGACCGGTCGGGTGACCCGTTGGTCATCAGCAGGAGGTTCACGCGCTGGTTGTAGATGTCCGTAGGGAGCTCGTACAGCGCGAGTTCGTGGGGTTCGTTCGCGGGGTCGGCAACGGTCGCGATCGGGTGCAGACCGAGCCCGTCGATGACGGTGTCCCACCCGATGGCCTCGAACGCGCACCGGCGGATCTCGCTGTTGCGTTCCTTCAGCGCCTGCTCGACGCTGGGGTGCTCGATAACCCACGCGGGGACTCGGACGCCGTGCCACATATGCACACCGAATCCGTCTGCCCAAGCGATCGCGGAACCGGTCTCGCAATGGAGGCGCTTGGTGCCGTTGCCGGGGATCGTCTCGTAGGCGAGCACCGTCGGGGTGTCGCAGACCATGACGAAGTCCTCGAAGGGCCACCACCAGCCCGCGGAGTTCGCGTCCTCCCAGGCCTTGGCTTTCTCCCATATCCCGTCGGGCAGCTCAAGGTCGCACACGTCACGGAAGTACGTGAAGAACGCAGTCCACTCGGTCGTGTACCAGTTGATGCCGCTGATGCGCCCGCCGAGCGCGTCTGACCAGTGCGCTTCGATGTACTTCGACAGATCCGAGGCCCGGACCGAGGCCCGGACCGAGTCCCGGACCGAGTCCCGGACCGAGTCCCGGACCGAGTCCCAGACCGAGTCCCGGACCGAGTCCCGGACCGAGGCCCAGACCGAGTCCCCGACCGAGTCCCAGACCGAGTCCCAGACCGAGTCCCGGACCGAGTCCCGGACCGAGGCCCCGACCGAGGCCCCGACCGAGTCCCCGACCGAGGCCCCGACCGAGGCCCCGACCGAGTCCCCGACCGAGTCCTCCTTGGATCGGAGCTGGCCGATCCACCAGTTCGCGATCGGTGCCGCGTAGGCGCCGACCAGCGGCGAAGACACACGCACCACGGTCGTCGGGAACGGCTTCCCTGCAATCTCGTAGCACGCGCGAGCGCCGGAGCGCCAGACGTCCCACTCCTCCTCTGTGAGCGGCTCGGTGCGGAACGCGTACCGGATCCAGTCCTGCGCGAAGGAGCCCATACGGTCGCGCTGGGCGGGTGTGAGCGCGTCGATGCGGCGGGTCATCGGACTTCCCCGGTGCGCGGGTTGACGGCGTGGTCGCGGAACATCGCGAACGCGTTGGGGTCGTCGGTGGTGAGGTTCCCGGAGGGGTCGACGTGGGCGAGCAGCGCACCGCGCGGGCGTTGCGGGGCGCGAACGCGGATCTCGTCGGTCACGAGGAGCACGCCGAGGTCCGGGTCGGGCTTGATCTTGACGGTGAGGGTGATCGAGCCGGCCTCGCCGGCGTCTTGGATCCGGGCGACGAGGTCGTGGAGCTCGGTTGAGAGTTCCGCGATTGTGGCTGGCCGGTTCCCCGCGAGGAATGCTGCGAAGTCCGTCGTCGCGGGCAGCTGCTGTTCGGTCATCGGACTGCGGCCATCTGACGGAGTGCGCGGCTGACAGCGCCCTCGTCGGGCTCGACGTGGCCGGTGCCGGTGAGGTGCTTGAACAGGTCGATGACCTCGCTCGCGATCTCCACACGGAAGCGACGCCGGGCGACGGCGTCGGCGGCGACGGCGTCGGCGGCGACGGCGGCGTAGGCGGCGGCGGCGTCGGCGGCGGCGTCGGCGGCGACGGAGGAGGCGGCGGCGTAGGCGGCGGCGGCGGCGGAGGAGGCGGCGGCGTAGGCGGCGGAGGAGGCGGCGGCGGCGTCGGCGGCGGCGGAGGCGACGGCGGCGGCGGCGGCGGTTGGGTGGTCAGCCCACGCTTCTGCGGCCATGATCGCGGGCAGCGCAGTGCCGGTCTGGTCGAGGTGCAGCACCTTCCGCGCGGCGAAGACCGCGCACCGGACGTAGACCCGATGCAGATCCAGGTCCGACAGGCCGTGGCTCGAGGTGCCCACGGTCGCGTGACCGAGCCGCAACGCGACCAGTGCATCCTCGGGCGTCAGCCGCCCATCCGTGCCCGCGAGGTCGTCGTTGACGCCCTGCACGATCCTCGCCAGCATCCGATCCGAGCACGCGGGGTAGTCGGTGATCGTGGTGTCGCCGTTCTCCCACGAGACCACGTTCATCGCGCAGCCCTTCCCGGAGCCGGCCGTGTGGCTGCCCCGCCAGAGGATGAGGGGCTCGGTGATCTTCATGGTGGGCTCCTTGCTGGTGAGGTGGTTCACGGCGCTCAGCGGACAGCGGCGTGGGTGAGGACGACGGCCACGACGGCGGCGGTGCAGCCGAAGACGGCGGCGATCGCGACGGCGTACATCCACGGCCGGAGCTCGAACTGCCACCAGCGGTCGCTGGGCTTCCAGGCCCGGATCGCGGCGAGCGTGGCGGTGTTCGGCGCGGGCGTGTTCGTGCTGGGCGGGAGAGGATTGGTGTTGCTGGTCAGTGCCATCAGGAGTGGCCTTTCTGGTCGGGCCCGGCGTCCGGAGAAGGCGCCGGGCCTCTTGCTGTGGTCGTGGTCAGGGCATGCGTCGGGCGCCGCTCACGCAGCTGCTCCCTGGACGAGCGCCTCGATGTCCGCCGGCGTGAACCGGTAGTGGCCGCCGGGCGTGATGAAGGACGGCTTCAGGAGCCCCTTCTCGACCCAGCGGCGGACGGTCGAGGGGTAGACCCGGTAGCGGTCCGCGATCTCCTTCGTGGTGAGATACACCAGATCCGTCTCCATGCGGCCATCCTGGTGGCGCCCCCGGAGTGGGGTCAAGCGCGACACGCGGTGATATGCACCACTGGTCGAGAGAAACCTCGGGTTGCGCGCAATGCGCGAGTTGCGCTAGAACGTACGCATGACGACGTCACCCACCGTCGCTCTGGACTGGGTCCCCGATCTCAGCTCGTTCGCCGCGCGAATGGCTCTGGTCCGCCACTCCATGGGCTGGAACCTCAAAGAGGCGAGCGTGAAGGCCGGCCTCACCGTCAACGCGTGGGCCCGCTACGAAGAGGGCATGCGGCCGCGCGACCTGGTCGAGGTCGTGGAGAAGGTGACGCGAGCCACGGGCGTCAATCGCACGTGGCTCGCGTTCGGCTATGTGGAGCCGCCTGGGGGAATCGAACCCCCGACCTATTCATTACTAGTCAGCGACTTGTACGCTGACAGAGCGGCTTGAGCACTAGGTTTCGCCTATTACGCGCACGACGCGCGGGAAGGCGGACCATGAAGCCCCAGGTCGAGGACGTGTTAGCCCAGTGGCGCGCATGGCAGGAGATGCAGAGCCTCAGCGAGCGGTCGATCGTCGAGCGGGCCAATTGCGTCCGACGCTACGTCGCCTTCAGTGACGAGGGACCATTCCGGTTCACCACCGCGTCCCTGATGCTGTTCATCGGGAAGCCCGGGCTCGCGCCGCGATCGCGGTGGACCTACCACCAGCACCTCTCGGCGTACTGCACCTGGCTCATCAAGGCGAAGCTCCGCAAGGACAACCCGCTCGCCGAGGCGCCGGTGCCGCGCAGACCCGCGGGCGTCCCGAGACCGGTGCTGAACCACCAGCTCGAGCGGATCCTCACGGCGGCCGGACGGCGCCGGACGAAGACGATGATCCTGCTCGCCGCGCTGGCCGGACTGCGCGTGCACGAGATCGCGAAGCTGCACGGGCGCGACGTCGACCTGGAGGCCCGGACACTGCGCGTAATCGGCAAGGGAGGGAAGGACGCCCTCATCCCGATGCACGAGCTGCTCGTCGCCGAAGCGCAGGTCTACCCCCGGGACGGCTTCTGGTTCCCGTCCTACCTCGCGGACGGGGCGACGCCGCACATCTCGCGGCAGTCGGTGTCGGCGACGATCGGCGCCGCGCTCACGCGCGCCGGCGTCGACGCGACCGCGCACCAGCTGCGGCACTGGTACGGCACAAGTCTGCTCGAGCACGGCGTCGATATCCGGATTGTGCAGGAGCTCATGCGGCACTCGTCGCTGCAGTCGACCCAGATCTACACGAAGGTCTCGGGGGAGCAGCGGCAGATCGCGATCGCCAAGCTCGA
>JABBOD010000074.1 GCA_019351995.1 Acidobacteriota bacterium | reverse complement strand
GTAGCGAGGGCGGGACTCGAACCCGCGACACCACGATTATGAGCCGTGTGCTCTAACCACCTGAGCTACCCCGCCGGGAGTCGCTCGGCCCTGCAGTGGAAGCGCAGAACCGAGTGACAGAGCCCCGAGTCAGGATTGAACTGACGACCCCTTCCTTACCATGGAAGTGCTCTACCACTGAGCTATCGGGGCGCTCCGCAGACTGGCCGCGGCACCGCAAAAGACTAGCATTCCGAATCCGGTCAGTTGGACTCGCGCCGTCTCGGTGCTGCCTTGCGGCTGGGCTCGACGATCAGGCCCACTCGGGCAGTTCGAGACCGGGCATCTGCCACGCGGCGAAAGTCGGGCCCTGGATGGCGACCCGGCCGTCTGCCCACGCGACGTCGCCCTCGACGAGCTGCGCGTCATCCGGGAGCTCGGCGCCCAGGTCGATCGTCGTGATCGCGCGCGCGGCGACAACGACCACGCACTCTGCGGAGCTTTCGCGGACGAAGGCGACCGCGTCATCCGACACCCAGAGCCAGCGGATGCCGCCGCCGTTGAGGGCAGGATGCGCGCGCTTCAACCCGATCAGCCGCGTGTAGAGCGCGATCGTGTCGGCGGACTCGTCGATGCGGTCCCACGGGATCGGGGTGCGCGACTCCTCGCCGTCTGATGCCGTCAGCCCGAACTCGTCGCCCGCCCACACCACCGGGATGCCGGGCATGGTCACCGCCAGACCGAACGCCACCGGCACGACGCCGGGCTTCGCCGAGGTGAGAAACCGCGGGGTGTCGTGAGTGTCCAGCGCGTTCATCGTGTTGAGCCGCGTGCGCCACGGGAAGGCGGCCGCGAACTCCCGGTGCGCCGCGTAGAAGTCGATGCCGGTGTAGTCGCTGGTGCGCCCCAGGGTCATGCCCAGGCCGCCGCCGGCGGGTGAGCCGGGAACCGAGAGCCAGTTCCACAGTGGACGCGTGAAGTTCGCGTAGGTCATCGCACCGTGCCAGGCATCGCCCTGGAAGTCCGAGGCGGCGTCGTTCGTTGACTCGCCGATCAGGATCGTGTCGTCCTTGATCTCGCGCATGGTCGCCCGGATGGTGCGGCGCACACTCTCATTGAGATCCTCGTCGCGCCACCGACCGGTCATGTTCGCGACATCCACCCGCCAGCCGTCGAGGGAGTACGGCGGCGCCAGCCAGCGCGCAACCACCGAGTCGAGTCCCTCGATGAACCGGCGGCGCAATTCGACGGCCTGCCAGTTGAACTTGGGCAGGCTCGAGAAGCCGAGCCAGCTGACGTACTCGGTCTGCTGCGCGTTGAGCCAGAGATAGAAGGCGCTCTCGGGGGCCTCGGGGTTGCCGTACGAGGAGCGGAACCACTCGTGCGCGTCACCGGAGTGGTTGGTCGTGAGATCGCCGATCACCCGCAGACCCTTGGCGTGTGCCGCCTCGATCAGGGCCTGATACGCCTCGTTGCCGCCCAACAGCGGATCGACATGGTCGAAGCTCTGCGCGTTGTACCGGTGGTTCGACTCTGCCGGAAAAATCGGCGTCAGATACAGAAGGTTCACGCCGAGGCCGACCAGGTGATCCAGGTGATCGATCACGCCCTGCAGATCGCCCCCGTAGAACTGTGTGCCGGTTTCCGGCCCCTGGAAGATGACCGGGTCGGTCCACGTGGCGGGCACCGCCCAGGCCGGCAGGGCGCGATCATCGGCCGCCGCGGATCGGGCAAAACGATCGGGGAACACCTGGTACATCACGGCCTCAGCGCCCCAGGCGGGCGGCGGAGCGTAGCTGACCAGGCGGAAGTCGTCGATGTCTCGGGTCTCGGTGTGCGACAGCCCGGCCGAGGTGAGCCAATGCGTCGCCCCATCGTCGCTCTCCATCAGGAAGCGGTAGCCATGCACGGGGTTCTCGACATGGATTACGGCCTCCCACCACACCGCGTCGTCGGTCTCGTGCACGACGACCGCATCGCTGTACGAGGGCTCACGATCTGGATTCGACCGGGTGCGCACCACGACCATCGCGCCGAAAACACGGGGCACTCGCACCCGTACCCGCACGTCCTGGCCGAGCTGCGGCGTCTGCGTCGACACGTACAGAGGGGAACCGTCGTGATGCGGCAGCCCGGCGAGATCACGCTCCATGATGCGAGGGTAGCGGCCCCATGTTTCGGCTGTGTGCTGGCTTAAGTGTCGGTGCCATAGGGTCGAAGCCATGTCGACCCAAAACGATTGGTGGCGCACCGCCGTCATCTACCAGATCTACCCGCGCTCCTTCGCGGACTCCACCGGTGACGGCGTCGGCGACCTGCCCGGCATCACCAGCCGCTTGGATGCCCTCGCCGAGCTCGGGGTCGACGCGATCTGGCTTTCCCCCTTCTTCACCTCGCCGCAGCATGACGCCGGCTATGACGTGGCCGACTACACGGATGTCGATCCCCTGTTCGGGACCCTCGCCGACTTCGACGCGATGCGCGACCGCGCCAAAGAGCTCGGACTCAAGGTGCTGATCGACCTTGTTCCCAACCACTCCTCGAGCGCGCATCGCTGGTTCCAGGCTGCGCTGGCCGCCGCACCCGGATCGCCCGAGCGGGCGCGTTACCTCTTCCGGGACGGCAACGGCCCGGACGGCGCGACCCCGCCGAACAACTGGCAGTCGGTCTTCGGAGGGCCCGCCTGGACCCGGGTCCTGGAGAGCGACGGCACCCCCGGCCAGTGGTACCTGCACCTGTTCGACACCTCGCAGCCCGACTTCGACTGGACCAACCCCGAGGTGTGGGAGCTTTTCCGCGGCGTGCTGCGCTTCTGGCTCGCGCGCGGCGTCGACGGCTTCCGCGTGGATGTCGCCCACGGCCTGGCGAAGAAGGCCGGCTTGCCAGACTGGACCCCCGATCCCCACGCCGGAATGGCCGACCACCAAGACGATGCTCCCTACTGGGGGCAGCCCGCCGTCCACGAGGTCTATCGCGACTGGCACCGCGTGCTGGCGGAGTTCGGCTCCGACCGCATCCTCGCCGGTGAAGCCTGGATCGAGCCGCTCACTCGCCTGGCGAAGTGGGTGCGGCCGGACGAGATGCAGCAGACCTTCAACTTCAGCTTCCTCGCCACGCCCTGGGAGGCCGCGCCGTTGAAGAAGGTGGTCGACGACTCGCTCGCCGCCTTCGGCGGAGTCGGCGCGCCGAGCACCTGGGTGCTCTCCAACCACGATGTCATCCGGCACGCCACCCGACTCGGGTTGAACCCGCCGCCGCCGCAGGGCCAGGGGCTGGGCCCGAAGACCGAGTCACACCCTGACGAGGTTGTCGGCCTGCGTCGGGCTCGGGCATATACCGCGTTCATGCTCGCGCTCCCGGGCTCCGCGTACCTGTATCAAGGCGAAGAGCTCGGCCTTCCGGAGGTCATCGACCTGCCGGACAGCGCCCGCCAGGACCCGACCTTCTTCCGCACCGGTGGGCTGAGCTACGGGCGCGACGGATGCCGCGTGCCAATTCCCTGGGACTCCACCGCACCGGCGACCGGCTTCGGCCCCGCCGGTCCCGACGGCACGGCAGCGAGCTGGCTGCCTCAGCCCGAAACGTGGGCGGGCTATGCGCGGGACGGCCAGTCCGGCATCCCCGGATCGACGCTTGAGTTCTATCGCGCGGCCCTCGCCGCGCGCCGCGAACACGGGCTGGCCGGCAACGAGCTGCTCTGGCAGGAATCTCCGGAGCCGGCGGTGCTCGTGTTCCGGTCCGGTCCGGTGACCGTTGTCGCCAACACCGGATCGAGTCCCGCTGACCTTCCCACCGGCCGAGTGGTGCTCGCCAGCGGGCCGGTCGGGGCCGAACGGCTGCCAGGCGACACGACCGTGTGGATGGTCGCGTAGCGGGTCACCGCGTCAGTTCACGTTGGCTTCGAGCCACGGGATGGGGTCGATGGTCGTGCCGTCGACGTTCACTTCGAAGTGCAGGTGCGGGCCGGTCGCCTCGCCGGTCATCCCGACCAGGCCGATGAACTGGCCGACCTGCACCGTCTGGCCCAGAACGATCGGGCTCGAGCCCGTCGTCATGTGCGCATAGGTGAATCTGACGGTGTGGCCGTTCAGTTGCGACGTCATGATGACGTAGTTGCCGTATCCGGCATGTCCGTCTTCGCGGCCCGTGACGACACCCGTGGCCACCGCGAAGATCGCCGCCTTGTCACCGGGGGTGAAGTCGACGCCTTCGTGGAAGGTCGAGCATCCGGCGCAGGGAGCGATCCGCGGCCCGAACGGTGAGCTGATCGACACCGCATAGGGGAACGGCCAGCGGATGCTGCCCTGGCCACCCGAATACCGGTAACTGCTGATGTGGGCATATTTCTCGGCAAGCACCTGCGCCCAGGAGAGCACCTGGAAGCCATCGCGGGTAACCGCGCCGACGGGCTGATCGGTGGCAACAGCGGCGGTCTGCGTGCCAGCACCGCCGCGAGCGGAGCTGGCACTCGTCGCCGAACCGCCGCTCGTCGCCGAGATGGCGCCCACGGAGAAGGCGCTGGCGGGCACCGACATCCCGATCGCCAGAGCGCCCACGAAGAGCATCGCGGCCACCGACATGAGTTTCGACGCGACGCGGTGGCGGTTCGTCGCCCGAGGCGCGGATGTCACCGCGGCTTTCGAACGACGTGCTGAGACGGCGTCGGCAGTCTGCTCACGCTCCCGAAGCTCACGCCGAGAGCGCGCCTGCGGCAACTCGCTCATGACGAAACTCCTCGATCGCGGATTCTTCCAGGTTAGCCGCCGAGGTCCGCCCGAACCAGCCGAGAGCGAGGAGTGACGCCGGCGCCGGACTACGCCGCTAGCTCGACGGGAGTTCGAACCGCATGCCCAGTTCGATCAGCAACGGTTCCAGGCGTGCGGCGAGCATCGGCTCGGCCGCCAGGATGAGGTCGCTGCTGGGTGCGGCATCCCCGAATCCCTTGACCACGGCGCCCGCCTCGCGCGCGATGATCGCCCCCGCCGCGTGATCCCAGGGGCTCAGCGTGCGCTCGACGTAGGCGTTCGCCCGTCCGTTGGCGACCATGCAGAGGTCGAGCGAGGCGGTTCCGAAGCGGCGGATGTCGCGCACCATCGGCAGCAATCGCGTGATCACCTCGCCCTGTCGGCCGCGTGTGGTGGCGTTGTAGGCGAAACCTGTGTTGATCATGGCCAGCTCGAGGGGCACCGGGCCCGCCGCCCGGATTTCGACGTCGTTGCCCCGGGACCCGCCCAGGAACGCGCCGCCACCCCGATCCGCCGTGTAGAGCTCGCCGATCGCGGGGTTGAACACGCATCCAGCGAGGCCGCGCCAGGTCAGCGGGTCGGGGTCGCCCTCGACGAGTGCGATGCTGATCGCGTAGTGCGGGATGCCGTACAGGTAGTTGGCCGTCCCGTCGATCGGGTCGACGACCCAGGTGAGTCCGCTGGGCCCACCCACCGCGCCGCCTTCCTCGCCGAGGAACGCGTCCTCGGGGCGCGCGTCGTGCAGACGGCCACGGATGAGCAGCTCGACTTCACGGTCGGCGTCGGTGACGACATCCGAGAGCGTAGATTTCGTTGCCGCCACCTCGACACCCTCGCGACGCCGACGGGCCGCCAGTTCGCCCGCCTCGAGAGCGATGGTGCGGGCCAGGTCGAGGAGCTCGGTGGTCATGGAATCGAGGCTACCGGCGGGGCGCATATTCGAGTCCCCGAGATGGATGCGGCGGTTCAAGCACAGAGTCGCGACTCAAGAAGATTGTGGATCACGCAGGAGCGCCGACGGCGGCGCGTGGTTACCCTGGTGAGGTGGACGTGTGGATCGGCGTGCTGGTGGTCGCGGGCTTCGCTGTCGTCATGGTGCTGCTCGCGCTCGTCGCGGTGTCGGTTCGACGGCGCGGTTCGGCGGGTCCTGCGATCGGCGCGGCGATGGCTGCCTACGACCAGGCCATGCACTCGACCGCCTACGACACCTTCGTCGAGATGCAACAGCAGACCGACCGCAAGATCGTCACCGCCGCGCCCAACGATCTCTGACGACACACGGGCGGAGCAGCCCCAGGACCGCCGCCTCGTCGGGGACCTCCGGACGCGACGCCGGGCCGCTCACGAGCCGCACATGGCGTTCATGCGATCCAGGGCAGACCGAGGCTGCGAACGGACTGGTCCAGCTTTGCCCCGGGCCTTGGGGTGTGGCGGCACCACAACAGGCTTCTGCCTAGGGTGCCGCCACGCCAACGGGTCCCTGCGGACTGGGGGGAATCCGCAGGGTGATGGCTTACGACGTCAGTTGGGGGGCGACGTCGCGGGTAAGCGATCACCATCATTCTATGTCCGCCTTAAGGGGGACACCCTTCCCCAGTATTGGGTGGTGACAATCACGAGAACTCGTGAACTGGTGCTGGTGTGAAGGGTGTTGCTCGAGTTCATTCGGTATGGCTTCCGGGCGGGAATGTGAGTGAGAACGCCCCCGATTGGGGTATACGGGTCGGGGTATCGATATCAAAAATGCGGCGTAACCTGAAGTGACGAGGCCCCTATCTGGATCTCAACGGGGGGCAAAATGGGAGAGCAAGCGACGTCTGCCGGTCAGCTGACAGCACCGAGGTGTGCTCGCTGCGGCGTCCTGATGATCCTCGATGGCACCCCAAAGCACCCATACTGGCGGTGCGGAAGCTGCGGGGCCGTCCGCAGCAGCTGAGGCAACGATTCAGGACTTGGTCGCCTCGGCAGCGATGACTCTCGACGTCGACGCCGACCTGTTCGAGCACGACCTCGACGCGGTCTCCGAGCACCTGGATAGGGCTTGTTCCCGGTCAATTGTGGGGATTCGTGAGAGCAAAAAGCCCCGGAGATCATTGACATCCCGGGGTTTTCTAGTGTGGCGGGTGAGGGATTCGAACCC
>JABBOD010000030.1 GCA_019351995.1 Acidobacteriota bacterium | reverse complement strand
CTAGTCGGTGAAGAGCAGGGTGATGGTTCGTGCCTCCGGTCGCAATGTCGCATCCGGCCACACGTCAGGGCCGCATGCGCGCGAGCCGAGCCCGTGCTGCGCGGCGTCGATGGTCAACCAGGTCGTCGTCGGCGCGGGGAGCTCGTGAGGATGCATCGCCACCGCCACCTGCTGAGGGGTGTGTCGGCGAAGCGTGAACCCTGGCCGGCGACCCTGGGCATCGGGGACGGCGATCACGCGAAGCCGCCCTGCGGGACCGGAGACGACGAGCTCTCGCACGCCGGCCCGATGACCGCTTTCTTGCGGCATGGCGTAGTTGACGACGAGGTCATCGATGGTCGAGGTCCACCGGCCGAGTCGCGCCGCACCCATGCTGTCGGGGTATGACTCGTTCGGACCGAGGCCGAACCATTCGGCATCATCGAGCTCCAGCGGAAGCCCGAGGCGGAGGCCGATGCGCGGCCACACCATGTCCCAGCCCGCCGACGGCATGATGCCCATGGTGAGGAGAACACCACCGTCGACGGCGGTCCACCGGGTGTCGGTGAGCACCGATTCGCGGGTGGCAGCCGCCGCCCAGCGCCGCAATTCGCTCACGCCGGCCGGCCCCGCCGCCGACTCGAGGGTTCGCGACGTCAGACGATCCAGGCCGGCGCGTCGCCAACTGTCCGCGACGGGGGCCGCGGGGAGGCCACGAGGGTGGTCCCGCGGATCGGCGAGGTCGTAACTGCCGGAGGACGCCAGGGAGTCGTTATCGGTGGGGGCACGAAAGAGCTCGAGAACAGGTGCATCGGTGGGCATCCCCGCCAACGACACCAACCGGCCCCCCTCGAAGCGTGCGGGGCCGAGGTCGAGCGAGCCGGAGGGATCGATCGAGCCCTGGCGGCGGGACATCCCGCGTGCCGCAACTCGCGCGGCCCGAGCAGACGGAACGGCTGTTCCGAGCGGGATCTGCCCGAACGCCACGACATGCCCCGCCGGTGCCCATCCGGTATCGGCGACCGTGCGAACCATGGTCGTCATCCATCGTTCCTCGCCGGGATGGGTCCCGGAGCTCGGCAGCGTCGGCATCTCAACGATCAGGTCATGGCCTGCCGGGATCTCATCCGCATCGAAGCGACCTTCGGCGATCTGGTGGCCATCGACGTACGCCTGCCACACGAACTCCACGTCATCGGTCCCGCGCACATGTCGGCGGTTGTGGATCCTGATCCCGTTCGCCGCTGCTGTCATACGGAACGGAGCCGCCACCGCGGCGTATTCGTGAAGACCAGGGGTGGGGGTGTCATCCGACAGGATCATGCCATCCATCACGAAATTGCCGTCATGGAGGACCTCTCCGAAGTCTCCTCCATACGCGAAGAAGGGAACGCCGGCCGGGGTCGTCGTGCGAATTCCGTGATCGCGCCACTCCCACACGAAACCGCCATGGAGTCGCGGGAGCCGGTCGACAACGTCCTCGTACTGAGCGATCGCTCCCGGACCGTTGCCCATCGCGTGCACGTATTCGCACTGCAGGAACGGCTTCGACCGCTGCCGTGCCGATTCGGCCGCCGAGCACCCGAGCAGGAGGCTCAGTTCGTTGGAGCCGATCGACTCCGTTTCCGGCACGGTCGCATACATGCGTGAGTAGACATCGGTGTACGCACCGGTGTAGTCCCCCTCGTAGTGCACGGGACGCTCCGGATCGCGCTCATGAACCCAGGCAGCCATGGCGGCGAGGTTCGATCCGGTCCCCGACTCGTTACCGAGCGACCACATGACCACGCTCGGATGGTTCTTGTCCCGCTCCACCGTCCGGCGGATGCGATCGAGATACGCATCCCGCCACGCCGGGTCGTCGCTCGGGTTGTCCGTCCACGGTGCCGCGCCCGGCGAACTGTGGTGACCGTCGCGAGCGATGAGTCGGCGGGAGCGTTCCTCGGACTGGACCGATGCGACCATCTCGAAACCGTGCGTCTCCAAGTCGCACTCGAGGACGACCCACAGGCCGAGCTCATCCGCCAGATCGAGAAGGCGCGGATGCGGCGGGTAGTGGCTGGTTCGGATCGCGTTGACGTTGAACCGCTTCATTCGCGCAAGGTCCTCACGAGCGTGCTGCTCGTCGAACACGCGACCTCGATCTGGGTGGGTTTCGTGACGGTTCATGCCATGAAAAACCAGACGTCGTCCGTTGGCGAGGAACTGGTCGCCCACGATCTCGATGGTGCGAAACCCGAGCCGGATGCTGACCGTCTCCGAGGTCGAGGAGACGGAAGCGGCGTAGAGAGTCGGGGACTCTGCCGACCATGGCTGAGCCCCGAGCACCTCGAAAGGCGCGACATCATCCGGCGTCTGCCAGGTCACGTCGATGTCGAGCTCGGCGATCTGCAGGCGAACCGGGAAGGCCGAGCCATGCGCACGAATCTCCGGATCGATCTCGGCGACTCCGTCACGCCAGGAGGTCCGCAGCCACACGTCATCGATCCCGCCGGACGGGCGGGCGAGCAGGGTCACGTCACGAAATATCCCCGGCAACCACCACTGGTCCTGGTCTTCGAGATAGCTCGCATCCGACCATTGATGCACGCGGATCGCCACCGTGTTGGGACCCGGGTGGATGACATCGGTGACGTCGAACTCGTGAGCGAGCCTGCTTCCCTTGCCGACACCGAGAGACGTCCCGTTCCACCACACCTGGTATGCCGACTCGACGCCGTCAAGCCGCAAGATGGCGCGTCCGTCGACGAGGAAGTCCTCGGGAACGTCGACCGTTCGGCGGTATTCGCCCGTCGGATTCTCGTCGGGGGTGAAGGGCGAATCGAGTGGGAAAGGAAACTGCACATTGGTGTAAATCGGCCTTCCCCAGCGACCCTGCTCGTCCAGCACCCAACTCGACGGGACAGTGATCCGCTCCCAACCGGAATCATCGAGCCCCGGGCGCGGCAGGTCGTCGTCCAGCGGGATAGCGGCCGTCGGGCGCAGACGAAACGCCCATGCTCCCGCCAGATCGATGCGGGGGGCGTCCGACGCGATCGCTGACCGCGGATCCAGCGACCCGTGTCCCGCCGCGCGATCGGACAGATAGGACGGAAGAGAGTGCATCACGAACTCCAATGGCCGGCACCGCTGGTGAGTTGACAAATGATCTGGACGTCTTGGCCATGCGAGAGCCGCGACGGTTTATGGCTTCAGATCGAACCGATCCAGTTCCATGACCTTAACCCATGCCGCCACGAAGTCCTCGACGAACTTCTCCCTCGCGTCGGCGCTCGCGTACACCTCGGCAACCGCCCGAAGCTCGGAGTTCGAACCGAACAGCAGATCGACGCGTGTGCCTATTTTGCTCGGCGTACCCGTCGCGTAGTCGCTTCCCTGAAAGGCGTTCTTGCCGGGATCCAGCGCCGTCCACTTCGTTCCCATGTCGAGCAGATTGACAAAGAAGTCGTTGCTCAACACTCCGGGGTTCTCCGTGAACACCCCGTGCTTGGATCCGTCGTAGTTCGTGTCGAGCACGCGGAGGCCCCCGACGAGAACCGTCATTTCGGGCGCACTCAAGGTGAGAAGGTTCGCCCGATCGATGAGGTGGTACTCGGCGGGGAGCGACGCGAGTGGACCGTAATAGTTGCGGAAGCCATCGGCCGACGGCTCCAGCCAGCCAAATGACTCGGCATCGGTCTCGTCTTCGAGGGCGTCGACGCGACCAGGGGTGAATGGCACGTCGACGTCGACGCCGGCGTCTCGCGCGGCTTTCTCCACAGCTGCACAACCCGCGAGCACGATCAGGTCGGCCAGCGAAACGGGGTTGACCGACGAGGCGTTGAAGGAGGACCGGATGCTCTCGAGGCCACCAAGCACTGTCGCCAGCTGGGCCGGGTTGTTGACCTCCCAGCTCCTCTGCGGTTCGAAGCGGATGCGGGCACCATTGGCACCGCCCCTCTTGTCACTGCCTCGGAAGCTTGACGCTGCGGCCCACGCGGTGGAGACCAGTTGCGGGACGGTCAGGCCCGACGCAAGGACGTGCTGCTTGAGCTGGGCGATCTGCTCGGCACTGACGGGAGTACCTGTCGGCTCGGGCAGCGGGTCTTGCCAGATGAGCGTCTCGCGGGGCACCTCCGGCCCACGGAGCCGTGCCTTCGGTCCCATGTCGCGGTGGGTCAGCTTGTACCAGGCGCGCGCAAACGCGTCGGAGAATGCACTCTGGTCATCCTTGAAACGGCGCGAAATCGGTCCGTAGATCGGGTCGACTCTCAGTGCGAGGTCCGAGGTGAGCATCCGCGGCTCGCGTCGCGTCGACGCGTCGTGGGCCAATGGCACCATGTTGGCGCCTGCGCCGTCCTTCGGCCGCCATTGGTGGGCGCCCGCCGGGGACTTCGTCAACTCCCACTCGTACGCGAACAGGATGTGAAAGAACTCGTTATCCCAGCGCGTCGGGTGGTACGTCCAGGTCACTTCAAGTCCGGAGGTGATCGTGTCATCGCCCGTGCCTGTGCCGAAGCTGTTCCTCCAGCCCAGGCCCTGCTCCTCAAGACCCGCATCCTCGGGGTCCGGGCCGAGGTGGCTCGCCGGCGCTGCCCCGTGCGTTTTGCCGAAGGTGTGACCGCCGGCGATCAGCGCGACGGTCTCCTCGTCGTTCATCGCCATGCGCGCGAACGTCTCACGAATGTCACGGGCCGAGGCGAGCGGGTCCGGGGTGCCGTTCGGACCTTCCGGGTTGACGTAGATGAGGCCCATCTGCACCGCGGCCAGCGGCTTCTCCAGTTCGCGGTCGCCGTGATAGCGCTCGTCGCCGAGCCAGGTGGTCTCCGGTCCCCAGTACACATCGTCGTCCGGCTCCCATGCGTCCACTCGGCCGCCCGCGAAGCCGAAGGTGACGAAGCCCATCGATTCGAGGGCGACGTTGCCGGCGAGGATGATCAGGTCGGCCCAGGAGAGGTTGCGACCGTACTTCTTCTTGACCGGCCATAAGAGGCGTCTGGCCTTGTCGAGGCTGACATTGTCTGGCCAGCTGTTCAAGGGTGCGAACCGTTGCTGTCCGGTGCCAGCACCTCCGCGGCCATCATGGGTGCGATAGGTGCCCGCGCTGTGCCATGCCATGCGGACCATCAGGGGACCGTAGGTGCCGAAGTCGGCTGGCCACCAGGGTTGAGAAGTGGTGAGCACCTCCGCAATGTCACGCTTCACCGCGGCCAGGTCGAGGGATTCGAACGCCTCGCCGTAGTTGAAGTCAGCACCGAACGGATTCGCTACCACCGGATTCTTGGCGAGGACCTTCAAATTGAGGCGACTCGGCCACCACCCGCTGTTCGCCGCGCCGCGGGGCGGACGAGGCGTGCCCGTCCCGTGCGGGACCGGGCATTCGTCTCCGATGGGCTGGTGCGTGTCGTCGTCGGTGGGGACAACGCCGTGGTGTTCTGACATGGATTCCTTCCGGGGCAACTGATCGGTGTGATCAGGAACGAGGTGAACTGAAGCACTCGGGGCACAGGCCCCAGTAGACGATTTCGGCTGTGTCGATCGCGAACCCGCTGTCATCGGACGGAGCAAGGCAGGGCGCCTCGCCGACCGCGCAATCGACGTCGACCATGAGGCCACAGGAGCGACAGACCAGGTGATGATGATTGTCATCGACGCGTGATTCGTAGCGCGCCCGTGAGCCAGCAGGCTGAATGCGCCGCAAGAGACCCGCCGCCGTCAGGGTGCGCAGCGAGTCGTACACGGCTTGATGAGACAACTCGGGGAGTGAGCGGCGAGCCTCACCGATGATCGAGTCTGTGTCGGTATGCGGATGGGCGCGAACGGCGTCCATCACTGCCATCCGGGGACGGGTGACACGCAAGCCCACGTCCCGCAGTGCTTTCTGAACGTCCGCCTGGCTGGCCACTCTCGAAGTCTCTCGCGTTTTCTGGAATCAGTCAAAAAAGACAGGCATGGACGAGACGAGATGTGGGGTTTTCACGCCAAACGGAGAGTACGCGGGACGCTCGGCAGGCGAGCCAGCCGAGCGTCCCGCGGCCTCAGATCAGGACTTTGACTCGGTCGACGCCCCGACGGCCGCGTCATCCACCTCGTAATAGTTGCCGGCCTTGCGGGCGCGAGAACGCCACACGAGCGCACCGACGATGAAAGCCAGCCCGACGATCACCGGCAAGATCACCCGCACGAACTGCGGGATTCCTCCCCACTCCGTGAAGTCGAACTGTTCGGCCTGTCCACCCACCACGTTCCAGGTGACGACGAGTGCCGACACGAATGCCCCGACGTACACCAACCCGGTCTTGTGGAAGAAGTACGTCATCAGCAACCCGATGATCGCCAAAACCGGGACGAACGGGTAAGCGACGATCACCAAGAGGGACTGGCCAGAGAGGAGTGATCCGCCCGCCACCAACGGTGCCATGTCGACGAGGATCATCACCAGGATCCCGATGGGCAGCACGATCGCGGCCGCGATCATCTCGCTGCGCACTCCGCCCTTGCGACCGATCCATCGCCCGGTGTTGTGCAGTCCAGCCCCGAGCATGAGGAAGAAGATCGTAAACGGGATCAGGTACACCAGGAACATCACGAAGTGCATGCCGTTGAGGATGTGCAACTGCAGGATGTAGATCCGGAAGTCGGTCTTGAACAGCCAGTCGGAGATCACCAGCAGCAGGTAGGCGAAGCCCACGCTGCCGAATGCGACGAGCGCGGACTTGCCGACCACGGGCCAGCTGAAGCCCGCCGCGTTGGTGAACCCGTAGTCGCGCGCCTGCTTCTTGGTCGAGCGACGCGTCACGAAGTGGGTGACGATCAGGATGGCCAGGCCAATCAGTCCGTTGAACAGTGCCCAGATCATGATCCCCGAGGAGAGGTTCTGCGGGAACAGCGCGCTCGCCGGCACGTACTGCGCGCCGAAGTCGTTGAACCAGTAAAACGTCAGAGCCGGGATGCCGGCCGTCAGCAATGCGCCGATCCACCATCCGCGTCGCGACCCCGTCGCGGCCGCGATCGGTGCGGACACGCGCAGCGTTGCGAAGAACGGGGCGCGGAGGAGCAGACCACCGACGGCGAAGATCGAGAGGATGCCGCCGATGAAGGCGAGCAGCGTTCCGAGCTCCTTCAGCCACCACACCTGTCCGGGCGCGGAGTGACCGCCCTGGAGCGTCTTGGCGAACCATGTGACCGCCTGGTTGACCGCATCCGGGTTGAAGGTCAAGCCCGGGTGATCCGTCACGGGCCGGACGACCTCACGGGCGGTTCCGTCCGCGATGCTTCCGTAGACAGTGCCAGCCTTCACCGGCGTGTCCGTACCGAAGAACTTCTCCAGCTTGCTGCCGGACTGCATCTGCGAGGGGGCGGGGACGTTCCACATGAGCTGTGAGAACTGTTCCCACGTGCCGTAGACGACCTTCACGTTCTTCGGGAAGGTCGTGGTGCCGTCTGGCGCGACGCCGCCACCCACCGAGGAGCCCTCGAGCACCATCGACTTGTAGCCATCGGGGAAGGCAGCGGCCGCGCTGACCACGGTCCACCCACCCATCGAGTGGCCTTCGAGGCCGATGTTGTTCAGGTCGACGAAATCGAAGGTGCGCAGGTACGCCAACGCGGCAGGTCCGCCGTAGCCGGCGTAGAACGCCGCAGGGTCCGAATTGCCGTGACCATACTGATCGATCGCCAATACCGCGTAGCCACGGCGAGAGAGCTCAATCGCGAAGGCATCCTGGGTCTCGTTGGTGTTGATGTAGCCGTGGACCGCAAGGATCGCTGGCACCTTGTTCTTGCTGCTGGCTCCGTTCGGCACATAGAGCTTGGCCGCGATGATGTGACCGTCGGTGCCGACGAAACTCGTGTCGCGCACTTGAACCGTCCCGCCCGCTGTCTGCGTCCACGCAGCGAGACCGCCGCCGAGCAGCACGAGCCCGAAGGCGATGGCCAGCACCGCCCATAGCCGGACGGATGACTTGATTGTCGTCATCTCTGATTGACCCTTCATTGGATTCTTCATGGATTGGGAGAGTTGTCCCGGGCTCCGGCGTCGGCGCCGGACACGTCCGCTCGGCTGACCGAGCGGGACGTCGTGATGTCAGCGGGTCGATTCCTCGTTCTCGACCCAGCCGAGCGTGCGCTGGACTGCTTTCTTCCAGTAGTGGTACTCGTGGGCTCGCCGCTCCTCATCGATCGCCGGCGACCACTGCGCCGCGCGGTGCCAGTTGGCACGCAGGCTGTCCAGGTCCGGCCAGAAGCCGACCGCGAGTCCCGCCGCATACGCTGCGCCAAGGCTGGTGGTCTCGGCGACCATCGGTCGAACGACGGTCACATCGAGAGCGTCGGCGAGCAACTGCATGAGCAGGTTGTTCGCCGTCATCCCGCCGTCCACTTTGAGTTCGCTCAACTCGACCCCGGTGTCCGCGAGCATGGCGTCGACCACCTCACGGGTTTGCCAGGCCGAGGCCTCCAGCACGGCTCGGGCGATGTGCGCCTTGGTGATGTACCCGGTGAGGCCGGCGATCACGCCCCGCGCGTCACTGCGCCAGTACGGGGCGAAGAGTCCCGAGAAGGCCGGGACGAAATAACAGCCCCCGTTGTCGTCGACGGACGCCGCAAGCGTCTCGATCTCGCTCGCCTTCGAGATGATGCCCATGCGATCCCTGAACCACTGAACGAGCGCTCCGGTGACGGCGATCGAGCCCTCAAGCGCGTAGACCGCCGGCGCATCCCCGATCTTGTATGCGACGGTGGTGATCAACCCGTGCCGTGACTGGACTGGCTTGCTCCCGGTATTCAGCAGGAGGAAACTGCCGGTTCCATAGGTGCTCTTGATGTCGCCGGTGTTGAACGCGGTCTGTCCGAACAGGGCAGCATGCTGGTCGCCGAGCGCACCCGCGACCGGCACACCCTCGAGGAACCCCGCGCACAATCCATAGACCTCTGACGACGAAACGATCACCGGCAGGACCGCAGCTGGGATGTTCATCCGGGTCAGGATCGTCTCGTCCCAGTCGAGCGACTCGAGGTTCATCAACATCGTTCGGCTCGCATTGGTGACATCGGTCACGTGCCTTCCGCCTTGCACCCCCCCGGTAAGATTCCAGATCAACCAGGTGTCGATCGTGCCGAAGAGCACCTCTCCACTCTCAGCTCGCTCCCGCAGCCCGTCGACGTTGTCAAGAAGCCACAGGAGTTTGGGGCCGGCGAAGTAGGTGGCGAGCGGGAGCCCCGTTCGTTCACGGAACCGCTCCGGTCCGACCATCTCGCCGAGCTGTTTGACAAGTGAGTCGGTGCGGGTGTCCTGCCACACGATGGCGTTGTAAACGGGTCGACCGGTCGCCTTGTCCCAAACCACGGTGGTCTCGCGTTGGTTCGTAATACCGATGGCCGCGATGTCGGCGGTCGTCAGAGCGGCCTCATCGAGAGCCCCCTGCACGACCTCCTGCACGTTGGCCCAGATCTCTAACGCATCGTGCTCGACCAGGCCCGGGTGGGGGAAAAACTGTTCGTGCTCTTTCTGGGCGACGCTCACGATGCTGCCGTTGACATCGAACACGATGCACCGAGTCGAGGTGGTCCCCTGGTCGATCGCCGCGATGTAGCTCATGGTGGTCACGTCATCCTCTTCCTTGAGATACCGCGCAGGGCGGTCAGTTCGCGCCGTGCTGTTCGACATTGTCGAACTTCGGGATTATGTCTACCCGTCTGAGAGGTGAGTGTCAAACACCCCGCGTGTCACCCGCGATGCGCACCGAGATCCCGGGAGACCGCACGGGCGGCATCCTGAACAAGCGCGACGAGCTCGGGTCTGACATGCTGCCGATCGTAGGAGAACCGCTCAATGGCGCCCCGGATGCCGATCGCTCCGACCACCAGATTGCGGTCGTCGCGAATGGGCGCCGCGATCGCCGCCTCGCCATCTACGGCCTCGCCGATCTCCTGCGCCCAGCCGGCGACGAGCACCTGCGCGAGCTCGATTTCCAACCGACTCGGATCGGTGATCGTGAGCCCGGTCACGAGCGCCCAGTCCTCCTCAGCGGGGTCCCTGCTGGGATCGTTGGCGAGCAGCACCTTGCCGAGTGCCGTCGCATGAGACGGGAGCAGGACCCCGACCTGAAGTGACTGCGCACTGTCGTCTGGCCGAAAAACGTGGTGCACGATCAGCACCTTTCCGTCGTGTTGCGTGCCGATCTGCACCGCTTCCCGACTGCGAGAGGCCAGCGAATCCGCCCAGTTGATCGCCCGCGTCCTGAGCTCATTCACATCCAGGTAGCTGTTCCCCAAATGGAGTAGCGACGCGCCAAGCTGGTACTTACCCGTGACTCGATCCTGCTCGACGAAACCGATGTGCTGCAGAGTCGCGAGGATCCCGTGCACTGTACCCTTCGGCAGGTCGAGGAATCTCGACAGCTCGACGACCCCGAAACGTCGGTTCCCCGAGGCGAGGAGGTTGAGGATCGCCGCTGCTCGCTCAACCGACTGGATGCGACCTGGCACGCCTGAATGCTAGTGCCCGCGCCTCAGCTCCTCGCCGGCTCGACCATGATCCGCTCGTCCTCCCACTGGATCACCAGCGCCACGCAGACCACCGCCGCGACCGGCCCGAGCAGAACGACGGGAACGAGTGCCGGCACGAATGCCGAGACGAGGTACCCGACGGCGGCTCCCGCGATGAGCGTCACGAGGATGAGCAGCCCCGGAACCTGCTCGCGAAACCGCCGTGGCCTCCCCACTTCCTCCCGAAAGACCGGCTGCTGTCGGAGCTCCTCGAGCCCCCGAGACGGGGGTTTGCCGCGCCTCCTGCCGATGCCGCTGGGTCGAGCAGCCGTTGTGGATCACTACGTTCGATTCGTCATCGATCACCGCGACACCTTCGGGTTGATCTTTCTCGACCCCGCGTTCGTGCGGCATCCCCTCTTCGGACAACGGATCATCCAGGGCCGGCAGGCGGCCGTCTGGCGACTGAGCCCCGACGCCGACCGCGGTTCGGCTCTGACCGGCTGGGCGGCCCTGGGTGCCATCAACATCGCCGTCCTTCAGGCCATCGACTCCGAGCCCGACTCCCTTCACGCCGAGGTGACCGCGTTGGCGCTCCGGGTGCTCGAACTCGATGGTCCCGGGAGTTTCGAGAATCCCTAGAGGCTTCCCGAGAGAATCCCCTGAAGACTCTCTAGAGTCGATGATGAAGAGCCACAGACGACCTTCCGCAGTCTTGAACGACCACCACGCCACCGGATGGAAAGGCACGACATGGCTCGCACTCGCACCGCGGAGGAGCGCATCCTGCGCCTTCGCCCATACAACCTCGTCGCGTGTTCCCTGCATCTCGCCCAGGCCGCCATCTTCGCGGTCATCCTCCTCAGGCTCAACACCCAGGTGACCTTCGGCGTGACCGCCGACTACCTGGCTGGCGCCCCCGGCGTCCCGATCCCGCCCGAGCGGGTTCAGCTGTTCGCGGTCAATGTGGGTGCCGGGGTCGTGGCGTTCCTCGCCCTCTCGGCGCTGTTCCACTTCCTCATCGCACTGCCCGTCTTCTTCGGCCGTTATTCCTCGGGCCTGCGACAGAATCACAACTACTTCCGCTGGGTGGAGTACTCCCTGAGCTCGTCGATCATGATCTGGTTGATCGCCCAGACCACCGGCATCACAGACGTCGCTGCACTGTTCGCGATCTTTGCCGCCAACGCCGCGATGATCGGGTTCGGAGCGCTCCAGGAGAAGTATGAGACGCCCGGCAGCGGCGGCTTCCTCCCGTTCATCATGGGCTCAATGGTGGGTGCGGTGCCGTGGATCGTGATCCTGATCTACTTCCTCTCACCGGGCTCCACGGGCACTGTTCAGCCGCCGGCTTTCGTGTACGGCATCATCATCTCGCTGTTCGTGTTCTTCAACACCTTCGCCATCAACCAGGCTCTGCAGTACCGTCAGATCGGACCGTGGCGCGACTACCTCTTCGGCGAACGCGTCTACATCACACTCAGCCTGGTCGCCAAGACGGCGCTGGCCTGGCAGGTGTTCTCCGGCGCGATCATCCCGGCGCTGGCGAGCTGAGGCGTTTGCGGCAGAGCAGCCGAAGTCAGCGGTGAACGATCGCCGCACTCGATCCTCCGGGAAGCGTCCCGTGATCGACGAAGACCACCTCAGCTCCGGTTGCGACCGCGGCGCGCGACAGCGCTTCCGCGGCCGACCCGATCCCGAGGATCTCGGCGCCGAAGGTACCGGCGCCGGGAACCGCCACCCAGGGTTCACCGGCGAGCGACACGAGAGACTGCGACTCGAGCGCATCCAGATCGAGGAGCAGGGTGTCCACCGCGGCCTGTTGCAGGGCATCCACGATCGCCTGGATCCGCCCGACGGTGTCTGCTGCCGCTGAGCCGGACTTCGCGGCGGCACGGGCGATCGCCTCCGCCTGGTGGTCCTGAGCGACCCGGTGCAGCTGCTCGGCCAGGAACGCGTTCAGTCCATCGGCTGATGCTCCCGCGGCGATCGTGTCGGACGCGAGCGACGCGAGGATCGCCCGCGCGCGAGACGACAGCGCGGTCGTCACCAGCTCGACGACGTGCGGGTCCCCGGTGACGACCAGCAGCCCCACGTCGCCTCGCTCGACGAGCCGATTGACGACGTCTGCGAGTTCTGTCTCGTTGCGCTTCCAGATCTCTTCGGTGTGGTGCGCATGGCCGATGTGGTCGAGACCACCGCTGGCCGCGTTGTGAATGTATTCGGTCTCGCCCTCGATGCTCCGCTCGGAGTCGGCGTCCAGGCTCCCGGTGAAGTATGTGCGAATCCGACCGCCTTCCGCGCCCGCCTCCAGAACGAGGTAGGGAACGTGCAACTGCCTCTGCATGAGCAGCGGGACCAGCGCCGGCAGCGGGTCGAAGGATGCTTCATTCGCGGTCAACTCCACGCCGGGAAGCATCTCGTCGAGAAGAACCTCGCCGTCGTGGATCACGACGAATCGCGGAGTCCGGTCTCGGTCGGCGCTGTGTTCCTCGAAGATCGCGGCCATCGTCGCGATGTCGGTGTCCGGAGAACCGGCACCTTCCAGCGTGCGGGTGACCGCCCGAAGCCGAGGTCCCGGCACGGGCTCGTCGGCGTCATCGGTGGGAAAGTCCACGAGGAGACGGGTCAGAGATCCGCCCACGTGGACGACGTTCGAGATATCTGCGTTTCGAGAGGAGGCCATCGTCATTCCGAGACTGTTGTCGTTGAGTACCGGCGCAGTGTGCGCACTCATTCAGGCTCGCGCGGATTCGCGGCGGTCTCAAGAGACTTAGGTCCCCTGCCCGGGCCTGGCGTCCACCAGAGGGTCGGCGCTCCTGGTGCTCATCAAAGGAGCGGCCGCTCAAGAACGGCGGGAGGTCGGGCATCGGCGCGCGCATCCGGCGGGTCGAGAGCAGAATCGTGCCGCTCAGCTCCCCCAGGGGCGCGGCATTGTGGCCGGTGCCCTGCGCGGCCACGCGGAGCCCGAGCTCGCGAGCCGCGACAACGGTCGCCACGACGTCGGCCACACCGGCCGCCTCGACGACCGCGACCGGCCGCTGGTCGATGCCGAGCTGCCAGGCGGCTCGCGCCTCGTCCCAGCGGGAATCGGACGGGAGGCTGAGGGTGCCATCGAGTCGCTCGGCCAGCGAGCCCAGGGCGGTCGGGACGGCGACGGGGGCTCGTCGTTCATGGTCGTCCGAGCGTACTCCCAGGGTAAGAACCAGGATTGGGCGACTTTGCTCACGTAGCTCCTCGACTCGGCCGGGCGGTGAGCATGAACGCCCCAGCGCCCAAGAGCACCGCAACGGCGGCAGCCGCCCCGAACACCCCAGCGAGCGCCACGCCGCCCGCCAGGAGCGGCCCCACTCCGAACGCCGCCACCCCGTAGCCGACTTGGTAGCTCGCGATCAGCCCACCGGTCAGCCCACTGCCGGAACCCAGTTGCCGCTCGGCGAAGCTCAGCGTGAAGGGCAGCATCGCCGAACAGCCCAGTCCCGCGAGTCCGAAGGACACGATCCCGGCGACCGCCGAGCCGCCGATGCCAAGGACCACCCCGAGGTAGGCACCCGCGATCACGAGCGGCAACACCCGATAGATCCACCGGGCGGCGATCCAACGCTGCATCACCGCGAACACGATCCGCCCCACCGTCACCATCGACCAGAACGCGGTCAGCGCCAGAGACGCCTGCACCGCGGAGCCGTGCAGCCCGTCCGTGATCTGCAGCTGCCCCCAGTTGCCGCTCATCGTCTCGACGGTTCCGTAAAGCAGGGCCGCGGCGGCGAACAACCAGAACCGCGATGGGATGCCCGCGGCGCTCGCCGCAGCCGTGCCGGGATCGGGCGCGTCGACCCGAAGCGGCAACCGCAGCGCGATCGCCCCCAGCCCGAGCAGGAGGGCCGAAACCAGCAGGGGCAGCCCCCACCAGAAACCAAGCCCGACGAACACGGCCACGAAGACGGGCGCGAGCGCGGTACCGAGCCCCAGCAGCGCGTTGAGGACCAATGTCGCACGGTCGACCGCCTTCGGGTGGAACGCCGCAACGAAGGTGGTCAGCGCCGGGACCGTCAGCCCGAAGCCAACGCCGAGCAGCGCCGTCGCCAGCAGCAGCGCGACATAGGCCACCGTGCGATCCTGCGCGATCAGGCTGCTGCCGGTCAGCACCAGCATCGACAGCAGGTCGGCGGCGACTCCGGCCAGGTACACCCGCTTCAGTCCGAACCGCCCGGCAAGCCGCCCGCCGAGCAACGCGGCCGCGATCGCGGCGAGCACCTGCGGAACGAACATGGTGCCGTACTCGCTCGAGGTGAGCCCGAACCCGCCCTTCCCGGTCAGGATCGAACTGGCCGCCGGGAAGCTGACCAGCGCGATCCCCTGCACCAGCCCCGTCGCGGAAACGACGGTGTTCGAGAGTCGGTCAGCCGAGGCGTTCGGCAAGGTGCTCGCTGACCCGCAGTGCGTTGGCGATGATGGTCAGCGTCGGATTCACGGCACCGATGGAGGGCATGAAGGAGCCGTCAACCACATACAGGTTGTCGAGTTCGTGCGCTTTGCACATCACATCCAGGGCCGAGGTGGTCGGGTCGGTGCCGAAACGCACGGTGCCGGCCTGGTGGGCGGTGGCCGAGACATCCATGGCCTTGCTCAGATAGAGGTTCCGTTCGAAGGTCTTCGAGTGCAGTCCGAGTTCGGTGAGCATGCCCTCGAAGGTGTGCCGCAGGCGTTTAAGGCCTTCGGCGTTGTTCTCGGGCTGCACGGTCAACTTCACCGAGCCGTCGGAGGTCAGCGTCACCCGGCTGTCGGGCAGCGGGAGGTCTTCGCTCGCCAACCAGAAGTCGAGCGAGTGCTTTCCCACGATGCCGTACACGGCCGGGGGTGCCCAGCCCATGCCGGTCGGCGCCTGGCCTTTGACCTGCCAGTCGTCGGACTTTCCGAGCATCTGGATGTTGCCCATCGGGTACTCCCACTGCTCGCTGGGCCCGTAAAAGTCGTTCAGCGACAGCGTCTTCTGGAAGACCGTGTCGTTGCGGTCCTTCGAGAAGGCGATCAGCGCCAGGTTGTTGTGGCGCATGTAGTGACGGCCCACCACGTCGGAACCGTTGGCGAGCCCGCGCGGATGTGCGTCGTTCGCCGAGGCCAGCAGCAACGCCGAGGAGAGGATCGATCCGGCCGAGAGCACCACGATGTCAGCCGAGAAGGTGGTCTGCTCGCTCTGCCCCGACGCGGTGGTGGATGACGTGACGACGCCCTTGACGCTGCGGCCCGCGGCATCCGTCACCAGCTTCGTCACGGTGGTGTTCGTCAGTAACCGCAGGTTCGGATGCGCGCGCAGCGCCGGGCGCACCGCCACCGACTCGGCGTCGGCTTTCGCCTCGACCAGGCAGGGGAAACCATCCACCCGGTCGCAGCGGATGCAGGCCGAGCCGTGCGCCGCGCTGCCGTCCTCGTTCTGGATGAGGTTGACCCCGACCGGCAGGTGGAACGGATGCAACCCCATCCCCGTCAAGCCGTCAGACAACTCCTGGATGCGCGGCTCGTGCTTGACGGGAGGGAAGGCGTAGTCCGCACTGGACGGTCCCGCGAAGGGATCCTCGCCATGCTTGCCGTGCACCCAGTACATGTGCTCGGCCTTCACATAGTGCGGCTCGAGATCGTCATAGCTGATCGGCCACTCCGGGGTGACGCCGCCGGGATGCCGAACCCCCGTGAAATCGTTCGGCGCCAGTCGGAACAGCGCTGCCCCGTAGACCTTCGAGTTCCCGCCGACGTAGTAGTGCAGCTCCGGACGGAACGGCTTGTCGTCGGCGTCATAGAAGGTCTCCTCGGCGACGTACCGGTTCTTGGCGAACACCTCCTCGGAGTTCCAGTTCGCCCGCTCGCGCTTCAGGAAATCGCCCCGCTCGATCAGCAGGATGCGCTTGCCGGTCTCGGCGAGCTTCGCCGCGGTGGTGCCGCCCCCCGGGCCGCTCCCGATCACGATCGCGTCATAGTGTTCGGACGGGGCAGGCGCACTCGTGGTCACTCGTCTCACTTTGCGCCGATACGTGCACCGACGCAAGAAATGCACAGTCGTCGTTCAGGATGCCGGTGGCATCGTCGGGGACATGTTGCTCGAGGGAAAGACCATCATCGTCACCGGCGGGAACAGCGGGATCGGCGAAGCGATCGTGATCGCCGCCGCCGCCGCGGGCGCCAACGTCGTCGTGGACTACGTCGCGCACCCCGACGCCACGTCCGACCTGCTCGCCAAGATCACCGCGGAGGGCGGCCACGCGATCGGGGTGGACGCCGACGTCAGCAAACTCGACGATCTGCAGACGATGATCGACCTTGCCGTCAGCACCTTCGGATCCCTCGATGTGATCGTCAACAACGCCGGCGTCGAGACACGAACCTCGGTGCTCGACACCACCGAGGAGCAGTACGAGCACGTGATGGACATCAACCTGAAGAGCGCGTTCTTCGGCACCCAGTTCGCGGCCAAGCAGTTCATCAAGCAGGGCACCCCCGGCGTGATCATCAACATCTCCTCGGTGCACGAGGACTGGCCGATGCCGGGCAACACCGCATACTGCGTCTCCAAGGGCGGCACCCGGATGCTCGCCCGCACCGCCGGTGTCGAACTCGGTCAGCACGGCATCCGCGTCGTCAACGTCGCACCGGGAGCCGTCTCCACCCCCATCAACACGGCGACCATGAACGACCCAGCCCAACTGCACAGGCTGGATGCCGCCATCCCGCTGGGCCGCATGGCGCAACCGGCCGAGATCGCCGACACGGTCGTCTTCCTCGCCTCGGGGAAGTCCGGATACATGACCGCCAGCACGGTGTTCGTCGATGGCGGGATCATGCAGGGCAGCGTCGGGCTCTGAGCGCGCGCCTCGAGCGCTGAGGCGTTCCACCGTATGTAAATTTCTCATTGACGAAGGCTCACTTCGCAACATAGGGTTTACGCGTGAATGACCCGCTCTCCGCGGTTGCCAGCCGCTTGCATCACGATCTCGGTGCGATCCTCGCGGCGCCCGTGCTGGACGCCGCACGCGACCCCCTCGAGGTGTTGCACGCCGCAATCGACGTGCAGAGCCAAGCGGCGTCGCTGGTCGATGCGGCCGTCGCGCAGGCTAGAGCCGCCGGATCCACGTGGCGGGATATCGGCGATGTGCTCGGCATCTCACGCCAAGCGGCCTTCCAGCGTTTTGGCAAGCCGATCGACCCGCGAACAGGAGATGCGATGAGCACTGCGCCACTGCCGGAGGCCACCACCTTGGCGGCGACGGTCATCGACGCCCTCGCCAGTGCGAGGTGGGACGATGTCGTCACGCGCTTTGACGAGCAGATGCGTGCGGCTCTGACCAGCAGCGGTCTCTCTGCGGCCTGGGCGCAGATCATCGGGATGGCGGGTTCGTACGAACGCCACGGAGACCCTCAGGCGACGCGCGCGGCTGACATCACCATCACCAACACCCCGCTGACGTTCGAGGCCGGCGACTTCATCGCCCGCGTTTCCTTTCGAGACGACACGAGCATCGCCGGGCTGTACATCCTCCCCGACGACACGGAGGTGGAACGGTGATCGCGCCGGCAGCAGTGAGCCTGTCCTCGGTACCGACGGGAGTCCTCATCGCGGTGGGCGTGCTCGCGCTCCTGGAACTCGGGCTGGATGTGTTCGCGTTGGTGGACTTGGCTCGGCGACCGAAAAACACGGTCGCGCTCGGCAACAAGTGGGTGTGGGTGGCGATCATCCTGCTCGTCAATCTGCTCGGCGCGATCCTGTATCTCGTGGTGGGTCGCCAACCCGCCCCGCCGCCCGAGGATTCAGGGCCGGCCGCCGCTGGCGCCCCGAACGCGACGAGCATCGCCGACGCCCTCTACGGCGAACGCGGTGACTCGGAGCCCACATGAACCCCGCGGTCCTGGCCGTCGCCCTGACCAAGAGCTACCGCGGCGTGCGCGTGCTCGACGCGGTCGATCTCACCGTCGAGGAGGGATCGATCTTCGGCTTCCTCGGCCCGAACGGCGCCGGGAAGACGACGATGCTGCGCCTGATGACGGGGCTGACCCGTCCGAGCGGCGGACGAATCGAGGTGCTCGGGCACGACGTCGCCGGGGCAGGCAACGCCATCAGAGCGAACATCGGGTTCCTGCCCGACGTTCCGGAGTTCTATGCCTGGATGACCGCCGCCGAGTACCTGACCTTCGCCGGTGACCTGTTCGGGCTCGAACGCCGGGTCGTGACCCAGCGCTCGGGGATGCTCCTCGAGCTCGCCGGGCTCAGCGGCGTGACGACGAAGATCGGCGGCTACTCCCGCGGCATGAAGCAACGCCTCGGCGTGGCGCAGGCACTCATCAACGCACCGAAGCTGCTCCTGCTCGACGAACCAACGAGCGCCCTCGACCCCATCGGCCGCAAAGACGTCCTCGACATGATCGAGTCGCTCCGCGGACGCACCACGGTGTTCTTCTCCACGCACATCCTCGGAGATGTCGAGCGGGTCTGCGATTCCGTCGCGATCCTCGACCACGGGCGCGTCCTCACCCAGGCACCGATGTCCGAACTCCGAACCCGATACGGCCGACGCACGATCCTTCTCGAGGTCACCGACGGCGCCGAAGAGATCGCGGCGCTGATCGCGGAACGCGAGTGGGTCTCGGCCGTGATCCGGAAAGCAGACGGTGCCATCGAGGTGACGGTGACCGACATGAGCCGCGCGCGGCAGGAACTGCCTGCTCTGATCGTGGCCCAGCACGCCGGATTGGTCCGATTCGAGGCGGGAGAAGTCGATCTCGAGGACGTCTTCGTCGAACTCGTCGGCGGGGTGCAGCCGTGAAGAGCGCACTGGTCTTCGCGAACAAAGAGCTCCGCGAGATCCTGAGAACGTGGCGGATCTGGGTGCTGCCAGGAATCATGCTCTTCTTTGCCGTCAGCGGCCCGTTCCTGGCCCGCTACACCCCTGAGATCATCACCGCGGTCGCCGGCAATCAGCTCGGCGGCCTCACCCTCCCCCCGCCGACCTTCCTCGATTCCTACTCGCAATGGCTGAAGAGCCTCACGCAGATCACGCTGTTCGCCCTCGTCGTGATCGACGGCGGCATCATCTCCTCTGAGCGTGCAGCAGGCATCCTGGTGCTCACCAAGCCGCTCTCCCGCACCGCATTCGTCGTCGTGAAGGCGGTCGTCCACTCGGCATTCCTCGGCGTCCTGCTGGTCGGGAGCACCCTGGTCACCTGGGCACTGACGGCGGCGATCTTCGGAGCGGCGCCCCCCGGGCCGATCTGGTCGGCGGCGGGCATCTGGCTCGCGCTCGGCATCTTCTACGTCGCGCTCATGACCCTGTTCTCCGCGGCGATCCCCTCCGCGGCGGGCGCGGCGGGCGCAGGGATCGCCGCATTCGTGCTCCTCTCGATCGGCGGAATCTGGAAGCCGCTCGCCGATTACTCTCCGGCAGGCATGTCGGCGCATGCCACCTCGCTCGCAGCGAGCAGTGTCACGACCTCCGCACTCTGGCCCGTGCTCACCTCGCTCGCACTCGCCGTGATCTTCGTGTGGCTCGCCACCGTCCGATTCCGCCGAGAGGAACTGTGAGGATCAACGACGGGTCACGTTGAGGCGAGCGTCACGGCGCGGAGGTGGCCCCGATCACTCATTCGACCCGGGAGAGTCTCGCGCTTCTTGCAGCCTGGCGATGGCGGCCTTGCGAGCGGCGCGGACGTGCGCCCGAGCCGCGCTGCGTGCCATGACCGGGTCACCGGCAAGGACCGCATCGAGGATCAGCCGATGATCGACTCGAGACTTCTCCAGTCGGCCAGGTATGCGAAGGGTGGTCTCCATCCCTCGAGAAAGAATCTCCTGAAGGACCCCTTGGGTTCTCGCAAGGAACCGGTTACCGGCGGCTTCCACGATCCGGAGATGAAACGTCGCGTCAAGTTCCTGGAGGTGGCCCCAATCGACTTCGACCTGCATACTGGCGGCGGTGAGCGTCTCAAAAGCCACAATCACGGCCTTTAACTTCTCTGGGTTCTGATTGCGCGCCGCCCAGGCGGCCGCGGGAAGCTCAAGAACTTCCCGCATGTCGAACAACTCCTCGATATCGATTTCCTCCGCGTACAGCGCGGTGCGCAAGCTTCGAGTCGTTTCGGGGTCAGCCACATACACCCCGGACCCGTGACGGATATCGAGACGGCCCTGTGCCTGCAGCACACCGAGCGCCTCACGCAGTGACGGACGACCCACTCCGAGCTTGGCAGCCAGGTCGCGTTCCGACGGCAACCGATCGCCGGGGCCCAGTTTTTCGAGAACGATCGCCTCGAGAATCCGCTGCGCGATGAGGCTGGAAACGCTGCCCTGTCGAACCGGTGCCCATGGGTCGGTACCTTCCATCTGGCTGCTCACCCTCCAGGTGTCCCGTTGGTAAGACCACATTACCGATACGCGCAACAAGCATGTTGGTGCGGCGCCTCGTGTCTCACGGCAAGGTGTCAGCTGTCGATGTCAGCCCTTGGTGGCACCTGCCGTCATACCGGCGACAAAGTAACGCTGAAGGAATATGTAGGCAACGACGACCGGCAGTGATGCGACGGTGACACCCGCGAAAATCGCCGGGTAGTTCGTCAGAAACTCTCCCTGGAAGGCGAGTAGAGCCAGCGGGAGCGTCTGCACGGACGGGCTGGTGGTGAAGAACAAGGGATAAAGCAGGTCGTTCCAGACGATCACGAACAAGAAGATCGCGGTCGCGGCGAGCGACGGCGCTGAAAGCGGCATGATCACCGACCGGTAAGTTCGCCACGGACCCGCACCGTCGATGGACGAAGCTTCGTAGAGCTCTCGCGGCAACGCGCGCATAAACCCGCCCAGGATGAACACCGCGACGGGAATCGCGTGCACCGTCTCGACCAAGATCAACCCGAACAGATTGTCCGTCAGCCCGAGGGAACGAAAGGTGACATAGAGCGGAACGAGGCTGGTCTGCGCCGGAACCGTCATGCCGAGCACAAGAGCCGCCCAGATCACCCAGCCGATCCACCCTTTGATACGCGCAAGGCCGTATGCGGCGAGGCTCCCGAAAAAGAGTGTGATCACCAGCGTTCCCGCGGTGAGGGCCGTGCTGTTGAGAATCGGCACGCCGATGTTCGCGGTTGTCACCAGAGAAGTGAAGTTCCTCCCCGTTGGCGGCACCGGGGGGCCCAGCGGGGAGCTATAAAGCTGGCCGATGTTCTTGAAGCCGCCGAATAAGACGACGAGCAACGGGATCACAATCATGATCGCGTAGACGAGCAGTATCGCGCGACGACCCCACTTTTCGGCCATAACGTGCTCCTATTCCCGCGCCTGTGTCAACCGGAGCGCCCACCTTTGCAGCAGGACAACGATGCCGATCACGGCCATGAAGATGATCGATTCCGCGGACGCGTAGCCGTACTGCGAGTTTGCGAACGAGGTGTAAATGCGTGTCGAGAGGATGTCCAGGGCTGTGCCCGGTGGGTTTCCCGCGATCCCGAGGATGAGATCAAACGCCTTAAAGCACTGAATCGTCGTATACGCCACAACGATCGTGGTCGCCGGGGCGATCATCGGCCAGGTAATGCTTCGGAATCGCGCCCACTTTCCGGCGCCATCGATGTCGGCTGCCTCGTAAAGCTCCTGAGGTACCAGTTGCAAACCGGCGATGAAAACTACCATCAACTGTCCTGCATGGAACCAGATCTGCACCATCGCCACCCAATAGATGGCCGCCTGCTGATCGCCGAGATAGCTGCCCGAGAGCGCGCCGAGGCCGACCATCTGGAACAGGCCCCTCATCAGCCCGAATGTGGGGTCGTAGATGAACGCCCAAATGAAGCCAACGGCAACCGATGAAAGAATCGTCGGAAAGAAGAACAACGAACGCAAAACAATGTTCAACCGCGAGTTCTTCACCAGTAACACCGCGAGTAGGAGCGACAGCATCGTCTGGACGATCACGACCACCAGCGTGAACTTCAGAGTGTTGACGACGGAGTTTTGAAACAGCGAATCGTTGAAAATCGCGTGGATGAAGTTGTCCAGGCCCATGCTCTTGTACGTGGCGGAGTACCCGTTCCAGTCAGTGGCCGCGTACTGAAAGGACTGCACTAACGGAAGCAGCAGGAAGGCGACGACCAACGCGAGCGCGGGTACCGGGAAAAGGTAGAGTGCCCAGTGGGTTCGAGTTGCACCTCGCCCGCGTCTCCGGCGCTGCACGGACGCCATCACCCGGACGCCGACGTCCGGCTCCCCTGCGCTGGTCACACTACTGGCTCCTCGCCTGGTCGATAATCTTCTGGGCCGTCTCGGCTGCCTGGTTGACGGAGACCCCCGATGCCGCACTGTTGCACGCGGCGTAGACAGCGTTTGCAATGTCCTGGTTCAAGAAGAGGAACTTCTCGTCGAGTGAGAGCTTCTCGTTCAAAATGGGTGCGAGCTTCTTGAGGTCCGGGTTGGTGTAGTTCAGACCCTCCAGGGTCAACCACTGCACGGTTTGATTGGCGTAATACTCCGCCTGATCCTTCTGAGAGAGAAACTCGATCCACTTCAACGCGGCCGGCTTCACTTTGCTCTTGGAGTTCACTCCCAAAATGAAGGTCGCGTTGTACACGCCCTTGTACCAGCCGCTCTTCGGGCTTGCCAACGTATTCGGAAAGAACATCCCGATCGGGAACTGGCCACCCAGCTGCCGCACTGTCGCGATGTCGTACGAACCAGTCGAAAGTGCTCCAGCTTTCTGGTCGACAAAAATCTGCCGTGCCGACGCCTGAGACGACCCCAGGAAGTTCGGCTGAAAGTAGGGGCCGAGTTGCTGATATTTTTTCAGCACGGCCAAGAACCAGTCGTCCGTCACTTTGAGCTTGCCGGCCTCAATCTGCGTGAACGCGTCCTCGCTCGGCTGGTCAGCGAGAACCATGGAGTTCAACAACTGGGAGGAATTCCCGCTGTCAGCACCCGGAAAGGCGATCGGAACGTATCCCGCGGATTTCAACTTGTCGCACGAGTTGAGCGTCTGATCCCAACTTGCCGGGTTCGGATCTGCGCCCGCCTTATTGAAGACGTCCTCGTTGATGATTGGTTCGATCAGGAGCAACTGATAGGGCAAGCCGTCCTGTTTACTCCCGGACAGCCCTGCGGAAATCAGGCCTGGCGTGTAGTCCTTGACCACGGGCTGTCCCGCGAGGTCAGTGAAGACGCCGGCCTGACTGAATTGCACGAATTGCGCTCCCCTGAAGGCGGGAAGCACGTCGCCAAGTCCTCCCCCGCGCACCTTGGGCAGAGCATTCGCCAGGTAATCATTTGACGTCGTGATCGTCATATTGACGGTGATCTTCGGATTCTGCTTCTGAAAACGATCGATCAGTGTCGCAAACGTTGCCTTATCTTCACCACGCCAGTGATAGAAGGAAACCGTGCCGGTCGCGGGTCCGGTAAATGCGGAGCCGGCCGCTGGTGTGCTGACCGATGTGCTCCCGGGCCCGGCGCACCCGGCCAGAAGCGTCGTGACTGCGCCAGCGCCGAAGAGCGCCATCACGTTTCGCCGGGAAATCGGGTCCGAAAATTTAGGGGAATTCATCGGTACATCCTCTCCATTGAGTCGATCCGACTTGTTGTCTGCCGGAAGGGCCATGACGGGCAAGCCCAAATTCATGCTATCGCGATGTCGAGTTTTTGGGAAGAGGTCTTACCACTCTCTTTCGGGAATTCCACCACCCGCCAATCACCCTTTGTCTGCCTGCGGGGCATAACGGATCCGCCAGTCGACATCCGCGAACTCGCTGCGCGACACAGTGCGACCCTCGGCTACCGCAATCTGCGACGCGTAGCTCGTCAGCATGTTTTCGAGGCTCGTCTGCCACCCGGTGTATGGCGGCGTATCGTCAAGAGCCATTGCTGCGAACGCGTCGTGCATCTCGTAGTAACCCTCATGGTACTGATCGGGCAGGATGTCGGGGCCGACGACGACCTCCCTCATGCCGGACTCTGACTCAACGGTGAACTCCGAGAATGTTCCACGGATGCTCCCTCTCTCACCCACCAAGAGGAAATCTTCTGCGCTGGTCCGAGGGCTACGGAAGTAGCTGAAGGTATGAGCGGCCCTGAAGCCGTCGTAGTCGATGATGACGACGCCGTTGTCCTCGAACTCGAACTTGTTCTCGGGCTTATCCAGGCCGGCGAAGGCCGATATTGAGCGCCACGGCAACTCGCCGCTCAGGCGGTAGAAGAAGTCGAGCCAGTGGCCGCCCTCTTTCACCATCGCGCCGTCGACATCGTCATACTTCTTTTGGTGAACCGGGCGCCAGGGTGCGCGATGGAAGTCGAAGCGGAGAATCCGCGGCGTACCGATCTCACCGCTCGCGATGATTTCCAGCAAGTTGAGCGTGAACGGACTGTACGTGAGCTGGTAACCGAGCAAGAAGTGGTTCGGGTGAGCTCGGGCGGCTTCAGCGATCTCGAAGCCTTCTTCGAGCGTCACCGCCATCGGCTTGGTCGAGAGAACGAACTTGCCCGCATTCAGCGCGGCAACCGCATAGTCGCGGTGCAAGACGTCCGGCAGGATCAGGATGACGGCGTCGATGTCGTCGCGATCCAGAACGGCCTGAAAGTCCTGGATGTATTCGACGGCAGCGAAGTCGGGGTGTTCCCGAGAATCTCTTGTCCACTGGACGTGATGCGAATGGATGGCCGCTTCCGGCCCTTCGTCCTCGATGTTGCGCTCACCGGTGAGCCATTCCCACGGCCGACGGTTGATATCGCAGACGGCAACCAGTTCATACCGTGGATGGTTCAGCGTGGTGTAGACGTTTTCAAGGCCCTGAAGTAGGCCGACAACGGCGGTCCTCAGTGTCGGTGTTGACATGATCTTCCTTTCCTACCAATTCGGGATGAATGTGAGTCAGGTCCACCGGCTGCTGCCGGCTGGTCCGAGATGTTGGTCGCGGAAATGCACGGAGGGGGTGGGATCGCCATGACCCCACACGGCTTCACCCCGCTCCGCGGAACAGGCGGCGAGAAAAGGCGCCGATCGCGGGCCTGATTGGCAGGTGTCCACCGTGCGGAGCGACAAGCGTCACGCGCCCGCTTGTGAGGCGAACGAGTGGCCCACGACGGCATCAAGTCGGCGCAGGCGTTCCAGCGCCTTGGTCCGAAGCGTCCCTTCGAGATCATCCGCTCCGATTGAGGACGCCCATACCGCTCGGCCCGCCAGAAAGCCGGAGGCCCCCTCCGCGCACGCCCATTCAACGGCTGAGGGGAAGTCGTCTTCGGCTACCCCGGAGGAGAGCACAACCCATTCGCCCTCGATCGTGCGCGTCAGTTCCCGACAAGCACTCCTGATGACGGACTCGTCGGCTTGTCCGTGGAACGGTACCTCCGCTTTATACAGGTCGGCGCCCAGTGAGCCGAGTTCTTGCGCGGCCGCGAGGATTCCGTCGTTCCAGTCCCACACGCTGCCGTCGAGCGGCTGGCGCGAGACCGGCTCGATGATGCTGACCAGTCCCGCGTTCGCACAGATGTCGATGAACTCATGCACCATCTCGACACGTTCATCTGCACCCCCGTCTGGGCGGTAGAGGACAAGCAGCTTGAGCGCAACAACACCCTGAGCCCTCAGCCGCACTGGATCGATCTTCCGGTCGATCGTCACCTCGCCGACGAGTTCGCCATGAGCCGAGTCAAAATGGTCCGCGGATGCGATCAGGCCGCATCCTGGTGCCACCACGTGCTGCTCGATCGCTTGATCGAGCGCAAACTGCCGATCGATCAAGATCGCCGAAGCGAAGGGCGAGAGCACTCGCGCTGCCGTCAGTTTGAACTGGCGGACCTGGTCATCGCTGACCGGCGCGTCCTGATGGTCTGCGAGCATGTTACGCAGAGCCTCTCTTTGATCAACCGCCAGCATCGCGAATCCACCTGACGGCCGCTTGAGGTCTGCGAGCGTCGCGGGTGCAGTGCCGTGCGGTGTTTCAGGAGTTCCATTCACGATTTCGTCCATTTCCTTTCGCGGTGGGTCGTGGCACGCTCGTTCACGCCGATTTCCCACGCTGTTGAGTCATGCCCTGGAGGAACTCCACCGTCTGCAGGTGGTCGGGGATGCGTGATCGGCCGTCGACCCCCGCGCAGGAAAGCGAGGCGACGACAGTGGCGTACTCAAGTGCGCCATGGAGCCCCCCGGTGATCGTGCCGTCTTCCAGTCGCACGAGACCAGCGATGAGCGCGCCGTGGAAAACGTCGCCCGCGCCGAGAGTGCTCACGATCGGCCCCGGCGGAATCGTCGCGCGAATCAGCGCACCATCGTTTGTGAGAGCAAAAGAGCCCTCGGCGCCGCTCGTGGCCACGGCCACTTCCGCCCCGTCCACGACAGCACGTCGCAGCAGTGCCTCGACGTCATTGTCTTGGTCAGGCGCTCCGTAGTGAGCGACCAGCGCAGACATCGTCGGCGCATAGACCGCCGTACCGACCTGCCGATATCCGGGGATGTCATTCCCGGCATCGACGGAGAGTCGGGGCGGAGACACCATGGTGTCGATGTATTCGCGAACGGGTGCCCACCCGTGTTGATCGACGTGCACCCAGCGAGCGGATTCGATCAATGCACGGGCCACGCCATGGTCGCCAAGCTGGAGGGCCGGCCCTGGCCGATTCGATATGGCTCTCTCTTGGTGCTGGCCGCTGATCACGACGACGCTGCGTGCCGTGCGTTCTCCGGGGACCACGACAACTCCTGACACGTCGACGCCTTCGCGTTCGAGATCCGCGATCACCCGTTCTCCCGCGTCGTCGTCACCAATCGCGGCGACAAGCGCGACCTCTATTCCGAGTCGCGCCGCCGCAACGGCAGCTGTGGCGGCGGGACCACCTCCGGCAAACAGCACGTCATCGGCAACGACTCGCTCGTCCGCCGCGGGGTAGCGGTCGACGACGGCTATGGCGTCTTCCGTTGCCACTCCCACGAAGACCACGCGGGTCCTGTCCCGTTTCATGCGTGCGGAGATCCGCCATCGCCGGACCGAGAAGCGGTCTGGCGATGTGTCGGCTGGTCGAGCAGTCCGGCCGCCAAAGCCGGCGCCATCGCCGGGGCAAGCGGCAGGCGCGGAACGATGAGGCAGTGCATGAGGTGGTAGATGTCCGGCTTCCCGTCCCATACCTCCTGCGACACAACGTTGTTCTTATCGAGTTCCTGCCACCAGGACCCACCATCGAAGTCCATGAGATAGTTGCGCGCGTAGTCCCAAAATTTCCGGTACCAGTCCTCATAGGACGTGTCACCCGTTGCGGCGTAGAGGGCGGATGCGCCGCCCATCGCCTCAACAACGACCCACCGGATGCGCTCACTCACGACCGGAATTCCGTCCCAGTCCACGGAGTATACGAATCCCTCAGAGCCATCAGGAGACCACGCATCCCGAACTGCGGCGGCGAACAGACCCTTCGCATCGTCCAGCATCCAGAGTGGAGCGGTTTCCCCGCGCGCCTCGAGTGCCGCCCGAAGATGAAGCAGAAGACGCGCCCATTCCGTCCAGTGGCCGGGGGTCCCACCGAACGCGCGAAAACGATGCGCAGGGTTATCGCGGTTGTAATCGGGAAGCGGCTTCCAGTTCTCGTCGAAATGTTCGTTGACGCGATACGAGTTATTGCGAGCGAAAGTGTGAATGATCACCTCTGCGATGCGGACGGCGCGGTCGAGCCAGATGCGGTCGCCGGTCACGTCTGCCGCCGCTAAGTAGGCCTCCACCGCGTGCATATTGACGTTGCCACCCCGGTAGGCCTCTGTCTCCGTGAACGCTTCGTCCCACGACTCTCGACACATCTGCTCCGATTCACTCCAGAAGTATTTTTCGGAGATGCGCAGCGCTTCCGTCAGCAGTTCGCGGGCCCCGGGTCGACCCGCCGCGGTCGCGCTTGCTGCCCCGAGGACGACGAAGAAATGTGCGTAGCCGGCCTTCGTCGCATCGACGACCCCGCCGCCGTCAATCGCGGCATACCAGCCCCCGTTGACCTTGTCTCGAAAGCCACCCGCCAGGGCGGCGAGACCATGGTCAACCAGCGTGTCCGAACCAGGACGCCCCATCAGCGAAGCCAAGGCATAGACATGAGTCATTCGGCTGGTGATCCACAGTTGCGTGGGGACTTCTTCTCTGACGTGCCCCGTGTTATCAAGCCAGCCGAATCCGGTCGGGATGGCGGCAGCCCGCCCAAAATCGAACGTACGGTCGGTCTCAGCTTCCAGCCAACGAGCATGAGACGGGGCGTTCAACCAGTTCACGTTAATCCTATCGACGTCGATCAAGATATTTGTTGAATTCTAAACATTCTATGTCTGAAACTCAACACATCTGGTCTGCCAAAATGGCGCGGTCGGATTTCTTCACGCCCGCCCGAATTGCGGGGGCCGATCTGGAGGAACATCGGGCCGTGTCCGCCGACGATTGTCCGTGGCGCCCAGCGGGATCTCATGCCCGCATCCCTGCCGCCTCACCCGGCTCGTCGTCATCCCCTTCGCCACCGGGCACGACCGGCCAGGGTCAGGTCGCGATGACGACCGTGACGTTGGCTTGCCTGACTGCTTCGGCAATATCCACCGGCAGCGGCGCATCGGTCACCAACACATCGAGCGCGGAGAAATTCCCGAGGTAGACGAGCGCGGATCGGTTCATCTTGCTGCTCGTCGCCACGAGGACGACGCGCTCAGCCGCCGCGACGATCGCTCGCTTGGTCGGCAGTTCAAGATCGCGATCGATGTACAGTCCCTGAGCGCTGACGCCGGAGGCCCCGATGAAAGCGGTCTGAGCTCGCAAACCTTTGAGCGCAGAAACCGTCAAGTTTCCGATGAGTGCCTGACTATCGATAATCAGTTCCCCGCCCAGGCATATGGTTCCGGGGAGCCGCAACCGCAGCGAGTGCTGAATAACGGGCGCGGAATGCGTGATGATCGTTCCCCGGTAGGCCGATGGCAAGCGATGGGCCACCTCAAAGCTCGTCGTCCCCGCGTCGATCAGCAGCGTGTCGTCTTCTGCAATCAGTCTCTGGCACGCGAGGGCGATGCGTTCCTTGGCGTCGGCGTCCTCGTTGGCTCGTTGCGCGAATCCGGCGGTGTGGATCGCGCCATGCGGCAGGATCCCGCCCCCGTGGACCAGGCGCACGATGCCCCGTCGTGCCAAGTCCTTCGTATCTCTTCGGATCGTCATATCGGAGACGGAGAGCATGTTCGCCATCTCCGTCGTCGAGACGAACCCTCGTTCGGTCAACTGCTGGAGGATTTCTCTCTGCCGACTGCTGATCCCATCCAGGTTGATCATCAATGCGCCTTCACGATCTGAAAGGACTCACCGCTGCCCTCAGCACACAAACGGAGGGCGTGTCCGGCATCGGGTGAACCCAGCAGTCGCGAGAAGTCTTTTTGTTTTCGGCTGAATAGCGACTTGGGCGAGGTCTATTCTCCCCGATCAGGGTCTATTCTCCCCGATCAGGCGACTCTTCTCAGCCTAACTCGCCACGCCGACCACCCGACGGGAGAATCCGGGCCAATCGGACTGACACATCAGCGGGCTAAGCCCTCTCCTCGAGTCGCTTCAGCAAACCGCTGTCAATCTCGAGCAGGGTTCCCGGATGGACTTCGCTCGGGGTGAATCTGCGCGACCCCGGGGCCCTGCCGCCTCCCACAGCGGTTGCCGCGACAAGCTCCGACAAACGTTGTCCCGGCGCATCGACATCACCGCTGACGTCGGTCCGGCTGGGATCAATCATGACCAGCAGATGCGAGATGCGCTGTGGCTCCGACAGGCTATCTCGGTCAAAGATGTCCGGCATGTTCTTGGACAGCTGCGGACCCACCAGGCCCGCCGTGAGTGCTTCGACGAGAAAGGCCAGCGCAAACCCTTTCGCCCCGCCTAACGGGGCAAGCAGGCCCTCCAAAGCCGCCTGCGCGTCCGTGGTCGGAGTGCCGGCAGAATCCGTCGCCCACCCCTCGGGGAGAGGCTCATGACGTGCAGCGTATTCGGCAATCTTTCCGCGGGACACCGTGCTGAGAGCCAAGTCAATGATGATCGGTTTCGGAGCAGCCGGAAAGCCAGCCGCGATGGGAGACGTTGACAAGAGCTTGCCGGTTCCACCCCACGGAGGCAGTGCGGCCGGGCCACACGAAAAGACCAGCGAGACCATCCCCCGTTCCGCGGCATCCGCAGCGTAGACGCCCAACGCGCCACAATGCCCGGAGTTACCGATCGCGATCGCAGTGAGACCGAACTGCTCGGCTCGGGGAACGGCGAGGTCGACGGCTTCGCTGAGTTGCCAGTGGCCCAGTCCCGTTCCGCCATCCATGACCAGAAGCGCCCCGAGGTCGGTGGTCGTCGTCAGGCGTGCATCGGCTGCGTATCCGCCCGCGTCAAGCCGGTCCAGATAGATCGGCAACCTCAAGAATCCGTGCGATGGGAGTCCCCAGGCCTCGGCGAGACCCAGTGCCCTGGCGACAGAAGCGGCTTTGCTCTCGTCGAGTCCAGATTTTTGAAGGAGCTGCGCGGCGAGCTCGACTCCGTCCTCGTATCGGATCTTCATGAGGCCACTTCCGTCACCGGCACTGAATGCCTGCCGACCGCATAGGTGGCGGGCATCCCGGCGAGCACCAGTGCGATTTGTTCGCAAAGGATGCGACCGATCCGGTCCTGGGATTGAACAGTGACGCCGGCGGTATGCGGAGTCAGAATGACATGAGGATGCTTCTCAAGCGGTCCGATTTCCGGCGGCTCAACGGCGCGTACATCAAGTCCCGCTCCACCTATCCGTCCGGTATTGAGTGCATTCAAGAGCGCCAACTCGTCAATGACCTCACCGCGACCGACGTTGATCAGCAAGGCGCCAGCCGGCAGCAGTTCCAAGGTGTCTGCGTTCAACAGGTTGTGAGTTGATTCGTTATGCGGCAGATGCACGCTGAGCACGTCTGAGGCGGCGAGGACCGACTCGAATGGCGCAAGCTCAATCCCTATTTCCGCGATCTCGGCGGAGTCCGGATCCACGTATGGGTCATAAGCGATGACTCGCATTCCCAACCCACGCGCCAAACGTGCCGTCGCTCTGGCCGTGGCCCCTGCCGACAGCAGGCCCCAGGTTTTCCCGCCCAGCTCTTGGGTGGGCATCCTTTCCCAGCGCCCTTCTCTGGTGGAGCGATCAGAAGCGATGAGCCTCTTCGACAAGGAGAGAGCCATGGCCAGCGCGTGCTCTGCCACGCTGGTCGCGTTGGCGCCGAGCGGCGCGACAACCACAACGCCAGCTCGGTCGGCGGCGGCGAGGTCGATGTTGTCGAGGCCGACACCGGCCCGGGCCACGATTTTCAGATGCGGTGCACCGTCGAAGAACTCTTGGTCCACCTGAGTGCGATTTCGAACGATCACCGCGTGCGCGTCGGCGAGGAGGCTTTGCATGAGAACCCGTGATTTCCACGCTTCGGGGTCACGTTCAATGCTCCAGCTAGTTCCCAATTCCGCGTAGGCGGGGCCGGAAACATCTTCAGTGATAACAATGGTGCTCATCGGATTCCCTAGGTGAGTGATCGGTGTAGTTGTCCGCGTGAGGATCAGACACGGAGAGATCCAGATCTACCCGTCTGCACCGTCGCAGCTTGGCTCGGCCGATCACGCGGACGTCCCGCCGCGATCCGGCCCGAGTGGAGCCTGCTGCGGCCTAAAGGCCGATCGACAGGTAGCGCGTTTCTTCGAACTCCTCAAGCCCATAAGCACCCCCTTCCCGGCCTAGACCCGATTGCTTCGTGCCACCCATCGGAGCGAAGGCCACACTGGGCAAGGCGTTGTTGATGCCGGCGATGCCAACGTCAAGGTGTTCTGCAACTCGCCATGCGCGTGACTGATCACGTGTGTAGAAGTACCCAGCCAAACCCATCTCCGTTGCGTTCGCCTTCACGAGAACTTCTTCGTCGTCCTCAAATCGGAAAATGGCTGCTGCTGGCCCGAAGACTTCCGTCGTAGCAAGGCCGACGTCTTCCGGGACGTCAGTCAGCAGTGTCGGCGCGCAGAATGCGCCGCCGGGAAGGTCGAAGTCGCGCGTCACTTTCCTCGCTCCCGCGCCGATGGCCTCGTCCACCAGGGCATTCACGGCCTTCACCCGCTGATCATCGATGCAGGCCGCGAGGTCCGGAACGGGTGAAGCCAGGCCGTCGCCGATCGTCATCATGTCGACAGCGCTCGCAAATCGTGAAACGAACTCCTCGAAGATCGACGCGTGCACGTAGAAGCGGTTGGCACCGATACAGGACTGACCGGTGTTCCGGAACTTCGCGAGCATAGCCCCCCCGACCGCGGCATCGATGTCGGCATCCCCGAACACAATGAAAGGAGCGTCTCCACCCAGCTCCAAGAGTGGCCTCACAACACGTCTACTCGCGTGAGCCATGATGCGTCGTCCCACGGCGGTGGATCCGGTGAATGAGACCACGCGAACAGATGGATGGTCGAGGTAGGCATCGGTGATGGTTGCTGCGGGGCCGTGCACGAGATTAATCGTCCCGTGTGGCAACCCGGCATCGCTCAGGCATCGCACCAGTTCGGTCACCGCGAGCGGAGCCTGCTCGGATACTCGTGCCACGACGGTGCACCCCGCGGCGAGGGCAGGAGCGAGTTTGCGGGCCTGAATGGAACAGGGAAAGTTCCACGGCGTCAGAGTGGCGACCACCCCAGCTGGCCGCCGAATGGACATATGCCGACGGTCGGATGCCTCGTGGGGGTGCACTGACCCACTTGGCCGCCGCGCCTCCTCCGCAAACCAGCGGAAGTACTCGGCGGAAAACATCACTTCGCCGATCGCCTCGGGTTTGCGCTTGCCCGCCTCTTGCGCCAACAGGGTTCCGATCTGCTCGGCGCGACTGCTGATCAGATGAGCGGCCGCGAGAAGCAGGTCTGCGCGCTCTCGCGCGGGGGTATCGGCCCACTCCGGCAAAGCCGCGGCCGCGGCGTCGGCGGCGGCCACCGCATATTCACCTCCCGCATAGCCGATCCGGCCAACCACAGACCCGTCGACCGGGTTCAGGACGTCCCTGTGCTCGGCGACATCCTGCCAGTCGCCGCCAATCAAAATGCTCGGCTTGTTCAACAACTCGGTCTGCCTCCAACGTTCCTACGAGCCAGCATTGCTACTTCCGGGGAGGCGCTTCCGGGCCTCCCCGGAAGTTGTCACGCGCTTTGGTACAACCGGGTCAACACGAACTCACGGTGGCCCAGCGTCTCGGCGCAGGTGAGCCTGCCGTTAATTGTTCGTTCGGTAATCTCCATGAGTTGCGCTCCGGCCTCCTCGAGGCTGTAGTCGCGGCGGAGCAGGCCCGAGCAGTCTTGGTCCATATGCTCGCTCATGGTTTCGGCGGTGATTGGATTCGCCGTCAACTTGATCACCGGTTCGATCGGGTTACCGATGACGTTGCCCTGCCCTGTCGGGAACAGGTGCACCACCGCTCCACCCGCGGCCATCAGGGTGATCGCCTCAGCAGCAGCTGACGAGGTGTCCATGAAGTAGAGACCCGGGCCGGAACTCGGTGCCTCTGCAGACTCGAGCGCTCCGACCACGGGCTTGGTCCCCGTCTTGGCGATGTTGCCCATGGCTTTCTCCTCGATGGTTGAAAGTCCACCACGGATGTTGCCTTGAGTTGGTTGCGAGCCCAGCAAGTTCGCTCCAGTGCGGTCTAAGACGTCGATGTAGTCGTCATAAAGGGACTGAAAGCGTGCACGGACGTCATCGTTGATACACCGAGCTGCAATGAGATGCTCGCCGCCGGTCAGTTCGCTGGTTTCGCCGAACAGCACTGTTCCACCGGCGTCCACCCAGTTGTCCACGACTTCCGCGGTGGTCGGACATGACCCCAAACCACTCGACGTATCGGACTCACCACACTTGATCGACATCATGATCTCGCTGGCCTCGACCGGTTCGCGTTGCTTTTCGGAGTCGTCCTGCAGGAACCGCGCGGCTGCCCGGGCGGCTTTCTCGATGGTTTTGAGGTCTCCGTTGCGCTCAATCGAGAAGCCCTCGACCTTTTTGCCCGTCTTGGCAATTCCCTCGACAATCCGATTGGTCCAATTGGGTTCGATTCCGATCACCACAACGGACGCAACGTTCGGGTTTGAGCCCGTGCCGATCAGGGTCTGGAAGGTCAGTTCCAGATCGGGGCCGAACTGCAAGCGACCGTATGCGTGCGGTAGCGCCAAGGTGCCGGGAATCACATGTGCCACCGATTCGGCTGCCGCATTCGACAGGTCGTCCACGGGCAAGATGACGGTGTAGTTCCTAATCCCGACCCTGCCATTTTCCCGCCGGTATCCGGTCAGGCCACGCTGTTCTGCCACCGTGCACTCCTCATGTTGTGTGTGTGAACGTGCGAGCCGCGCGTGATTTTTTCAGTGGTCACACCAACTCGCAACCCGTATTCAATGACGTCCTGTCCTGCGTCGAGGTCCACCAACGCAAGCTTGTGGCCGAGCGGAACCTGATCGCGCAGTTCCAGTGCGAGCGAATCGGAGCCCCGAAGATATCCGCCCTCAATCGAGCCGGGCTCCAGATCACGCACCGCCACCGCGACAACATCACCTTCCTGGTGAGCGAGAAAATCCGGCTTCCCCAATGTACTGTTCATCAACACTCCTTTTGGCAAGAGGTCTTACCTATGATTGGAGTTGATGCTACACGTGGTGAGAGCGGGTGCCAAGCGAATGACGCCGTTGGGCGGACGGGCCAGGGGGTTCCCTCGGCGAGGATCGTGCCACTGGTTCCGCCTCATTCATCGACACGCAGGTGCCGGGCGTGCTGGCGGCCTCAGCCTCGGCGCAGCGAGAGCCGGCTGGCCAGAGCCCTCGTCGCCACCCCTCGCACCCGCGAGGGGTGGCGTCACGGCCATGGAGGGGTTACGCGGCGACGACCGCCCGGAGCCCGAGTTCGAGATCAGCCCCCGCGACGATCTCGCCGACCCGCACGCCGCCGCCCAGCACGGGAAGCGTCATCAACTCTGCCGCCGCGGAGACATCGACACCCAGAGCGCCCAGCACACTCAGTGCCACCATCGTCGTCGCGCGCGGATTGCCGTCGACGATCTTCATCGCGACCGCTTCCCCCGTGGACGCGGCGACACCGATCACACCTTCCGCGCCCCCCTTCGCGAGAACACCCGGCAGCAGCGTCATGGTGAGCGTGTTGGCAGTGGCCGTTCCGCCCACGTAGAAGGGGTGGACGCGCATCGCCTGTGCCAGCTGAAACGCCGGTGTGCCGTCCTCCGCACTGACCAGTCGCTGGAACGCGACCGCGAGTCCACGAACGGTCGTGCTGAACAGCGGCGCACCGCATCCATCGACCGCGTCATGCTCAACCGGAATCCCGGTCATGGCGCTCATCTGCTCGCGAATGAGCCGCTGAAGAGGATGCTGCGGGTCCAGGTACGACGACACATCCCAGCCATTCACCGCACAGGTGAGGATCATCGCGGCGTGCTTGCCCGAGCAGTTCATCCGAACCCGACTGGCGCCCTCGCCCGCGCGGACCATCCGATCACGCGTCTCGGAGTTCTCCGGCCAGTCCACCGGGCACCCCAAGGCGCTCTCCTCCACACCGGCCCGCGCCAGAACGGCGCGAACCACACGCACATGCGCGTCTTCCCCCGTGTGACTTCCCGCCGCGACGGCGAGCTCCTCGCCGGCGAGCTGAGCGCCCGCGATCAGACACGACACCGCCTGAATGGGCTTGACGGTCGAGCGCGGCAAGATCACGGCATCCGGATCACCCAGACTCACCGCGACACTCCCATCGCGATGCAACGCGAGCAGAGACCCGTAATGCCGGCTCTCGACGAAACCTGAACGGCGCACAACCGCAAGTTCGGCGAGGGACTGTGCGCGCGTGGGCGAATCGGACATGGTTTTCCTCTGCGAAACAAGCGAGTGGGTGCTGGGGCCAGCCAGATACCCTACGCCCCGCGCATCGCCCTCGGGAGGTTCCGGATCGCGTCTGCTTCCGCGGCGAGTTGCGATTCAATCATTCCCTGCACGAACCTCATCGGGCCCTGCACCTCGAGCGTGATCGCAAAAGTGACGCGGCACGAGGTGGGGGCGAGAGGGGTGATCGTGAAAGAGCCGCGAGGACGCGCCGGTCCGGCCGTGACCTCGAAGACCAGCCTGGTCGGTTCATCCGCGGCGACGACCCGATAG
>JABBOD010000029.1 GCA_019351995.1 Acidobacteriota bacterium | reverse complement strand
CGAGAACCCCCAGCGTGCCGATGGCGTTGTGGATCGTCTTGGTCCCGGCGCCCCACCGCTCGGGATCGATCGCCGAGAAGTAGTACTGGTGGTTGATCCACTGGGCGACGACCACCGGCGCGGTGAGGATGGATTCGAGTCCCGTGCCGTCGGGGTCGGCCGCGGCATCGTATGAGTGCAGAAAGACGCGCCGTTGCAGGTCGACGCCCCGCGTGGTCGCGCGGGGACCGACGATCATGGCGGCGTTGCCGGTGAGCCCCCACTCCGGGTAGACCTCCGCCCAGTCGTGGGCTCGCCGACGCACGCGCCCTGGACGATGACGTGCGGATGCCCCCGGCAGGTCTGCTGCACGCTCCCGGATCAACGCCTCGCCGGCCGCGCCTTGGAGGCGGTCGAACTCGGCGATGAGCCCACGGCAGTGCTCGGGCAGGCGGTGGCGGTCGAGGATCTCGACCGTGTCGAGTGTTGTGTCGTGCTCGGCCGCGACGAACACGGTGTCGTCGGGGATGACGATGCCGCGGTCGGCAAGGCGTGACCGCACGTCGGGGTCGTTGAAGATGGCCGCCGCCGACCGTGCGTTCGCATCTCCTGGGTTGCCGCCGCACGCGCCGCACTGCAGGGCCGATTCGTACAGGTTGTTGGTGGTGGTCGAGCCGTGCCCGGTCAGAATCACGAGCGGGGCGAAGCTTCGGAGCCCGGTCATCCGAAGGACCGTCTCCGCGAGGGAGACCCGCTCGTCGATCGTGAACGCCTCCGCGATCGTGATGGTGCTCGCGAGACGAGGCGCCAGTATCTCGGCGACTCGACGGCGGAGGTGCGCGGTCATGCCGGGCGCCAGCGTGCGCATCAGAGTGGCGACGCCATAGAGCACACCGCTCGCCTCGGCGAAGGCGAACGGTGTCAGAACCGAGTTCTCACTGCTGTGCACGGTCGCGGCGAAAGCGCTCCGCAGCCGGAGCCCGGCCGTGTGCCGTGCCGCGCGGCGAGGGTCCACCGGGTGCTCGGTGGCGGCGTGCCGGGGGGAGAGAAGCGCCGGCAGCGCATCGATCCGTCCGCGGGCACCGTATCGCGCGAATCGGATCGGCACCCCGAAGAATCCGGCGACGCCGAAGGTCTCGACGCGGGGGTCCGCCTCCAGGTGGCGCCGAATGCCCTCCGAGCGCGGGTCGATGCAGAAGAGCACCTGGGTGGTCGGCCCGCTGCCGGGCCGGGGAGTCTCGAGCTCCGCCTGTGCCCGAATCGAGTCCAGGAGCGCGTCACGGTAGTGGATTTCGTACGCCCGCTGCCAGGTGAGGACATGGTCGGAAGGGGGATGCGCGGCGAGAATTCCACGAATGACGGCGACATCGCCGGGGTCGACCGCGGCATCCGGGAGCAAAGAGCCGAGCACTCGCGTGGCCCGGAGCGTCGCGTCGTGAAGCGGCGCGCCCTCAGCGGGGCCGGGCTCGGGTGCTGCGGCGACGGGCTCCGAGATTGCCGCGCGCAGGCTGAGCCGAAGAGCCAGATAGGAGGTCAGATCGATGTCGCCGAGCTGGTCTGCCCGCCATTTCAGATGAGCCACCCACCCGGGCAACTGCGCGAGCTCGTTCTGAAGAACGTCGGCCTGCCGCTCAGCCGTCACCCTCAGCTCGACCAACGCCGCGGCGAGGGCGTCGTCGGCGGTCGGCGGGAGTGCTTCGAGGCGCTGACGCTCTCGTCGCGTGAGGTCGGGGTCGTAGCGGGCGAGTCGCCGGAACGCAGCGAACAGTCCGTCGTCGGCCCCCGGCATGCGCCACAGCGGGTCAGGGTCGAGGTACGCCGCAACCCACTTGGCGGTGAGGTGATCGAGGCGCTCGTGCCTGCCGGACGTGCCGTCAGGTGGCACCGCCGTCGAGTCCGTCGAGTTCGGCGGCAGGGCGATATCACAGGCGACCACGGTCGCGGGAAGCACGGACACGCCTCCGATCGCCGCTCGGCGGGGAGAGTCGAACTCGGGGATCCGCTCCCGGACCGCCGCCTCGAGATCCGCGAAGTCGATCCGACCCGAGTGGTAGTCCGCTCGATAGGCGTCGGCCTTGCGGGTGGTTCGCAGGGCGGGCGGCGCGTCGTCGAATGGCATGCTCTCGAGGTCGGCGACCGGGTTGATCGCGATGAAGGAGTCGAGCGGCCACGACCGGGTGACCGACCGTGCGGCCACGGCGACGGCGGTGCGCAGAGAGAGGTTCATGCGGCGAGTTCCTTTCGAGGTGACACCGAGGGCACCGAGCTGGAGAGAAGACGCGCGTACAGTCGCGAGCGCATCCGCGTCGGGCGGGTGCCGCGCCGGGTTACCACGTGCAGGGCACCGAGGGCGAGCATCGGGATCGTGACCAACCAGGCCGACGCCGGCGCGATTGCGGTGGGCAGCGGGACAGCGACGGCGATCACATCCAGCAGGGCGGTATAGCCGAACGCGAGCGCTCCGATGCCGCAGATCGCCGCCAGCACCGCGAGGGCTGACCAGGCGGTGACCAGCCACCGCGCCCCGGCGACACCGGCGGTCACGATCACGAACACGATCAGCGGCGTGACCGGGTCGCCCGGTCGGGTGCCGAGTGTCTCGACCGCGGCGAAGAACGCGCCGACCGAGGCGGCGGCGGCCAGCATCCATGCCGCCGTCACGACCCGCCGAGTTCGCGGGATGGCCGCTGGCCAGTCCCTCTCGGTGGCACGCGAGCGGATGCCGCCGCCGGCCCCCAGGAACAGCGAGGACTTGAAAAGCGAGTGGGCCACCAGGTGCAGCAGGACCGCGGGGAATGCCCCGAGCCCGCACGCCATGATCATGTAGCCCATCTGCGCCATCGTCGAGAAGACAAGACGGCCCTTGACGTCGGGTTTCACCAGGCGCACGGCGGAGGCGTACACGAGCGTCGCCGCTCCGGCGACGAACAGCGCCGCCATCGCGAGCGGCTGACTCGTGATCGCCGGAGCGAAGCGGATGACCAGAATCGCTCCGGCGTTGACGACTCCGGCGTGCAGGAGCGCCGAGACGGGTGTTGGCGTGGTCAGCGTCGATGGCAACCACCGGTGGAAGGGGATCTGCGCGGACCGTGACAGTGCCGCCGCCGCCAGCAGCACGGCGGTTGCCAGCTGCGCGAGAGGCGGCAATCCCGAGACGATGCCGCCGAGATTTGCGAGCGGGATGTCGCGGCCTGCGTGCGCGACCAGCATGACGACCGCGACGATCAGTCCGAGGTCACCGATCGCGAAGCGGAGTGCCGCGCGCCGCGTCCCCTCGCGAGCGCCGGGAGTTCCCCGATAGATGTTCAGCAGCGCGACCAGGCACACGCCCGCGGTGATCCAGGCGGCGGCGAACACGATCGCCGTCTGCGCGTTCACCATCACCGTGCTGACGCCGGTGAGCAGGTTGGCCCACACGACCCACCACAGCCGGCGAGGGTCGCCCCGTAGGTATCGCAGCGCGAAGAACTGGATGACGGCAGACAACCCGATGATCAGCGCCGACAGGATCACGGCTAGTGGATCGACGCCGAGCGCCCCAACGCCCCAGAGCACACCATCCGTGACCATGTTGCTCAACGCATCTCCGTTCCCGAGTTCTAAAACACGAAAACCATAACACGTATTCAAAACCGGGAATTGCAATTCTTCCTTGGAAAATCGTCGCCACGATAGGCTCAGCAAATGGCCCAGTGGACCTTCTTGACGAATCACGCGCACGTGTTGCTGTGTGTTGCCGAGAATCCGAACGCGCGCCTGCGGGATGTCGCGGAGCAGGTGGGAATCACCGAGCGGGCGGCCCAGCGCATCGTCACCGAGCTGGAAGAGGCGGGTTACCTCGAGCGCGAGCGCGAAGGTCGCCGCAACAGCTACCGCCTCAACACCGCGATGCCGCTCCGACACCCACTGGACCGTGACCACCGCGTCGGCGAGCTCCTGGCAGCGTTCGCCAACCAGTCACGGTCTACCCCCTCCGCCTGAGCCGTCGCGACATCCGAGGCATCCCCCGGGAAGGCGTCTGAGGCGGTTGTACGATCGCCGGGTGGCAGTGAGCCGTGAGATTCGATTCTTTCCTGACTGGGGTCATCGCTGGCCCTTGTGGGGCTCGCTTCGTGAGGACGAGCTGTGCCTGACACCCGCGGATCTGGCGTTGTCGGAACCCCTCACCGCTGATCTGCGAGCGTGGTGGGACTTTTGGGATGTGCACCTGCAACCTGATCCGCCCGCGCCCGCGCGACCGGTTTGGGACAGCGAGCAAAACCAGCGTGTCTGGATGGCCGCCGGCGATGCGCTGGCCGTGCGCCTCGGCGAAGAACTCGGGCCGAAGCACGAGCTCAGAAGCCAGTTCCGCGATGACGACTGAATCGCGGTTCCGTCAGCGAGGGCAGCGACCGCGGTGCTCGTCTCAGCGACGACGGCGACCCCGACGGCACGCAGTTGCTGAGCTATACCGTGCGGGCGCTCGGCACTAGGAGCCTGTCGGCCAGTTCTGGGCGAGATGCTCCGAGACCCGCAGCGCGTTGGCCACGATCGTCAATGCCGGATTGACGCTGCCGTTGCTCGGGTGAAGCGACGAGTCGCAGACGATCACCCGCTTCGCTCCGTGCACACGTCCCCACCGGTCGGTGGCCGATGTTGCCGGGTTTGACCCCATTCGCGCGGTTCCGCACGAGTGTTCGCCCGCGGCGGATGCCGTTGCCTCGCCATGTTGGCGGCGGACATCCCGCGCCCCGGCCGCCTCCAGCCACTGCGCGCCGACCCGCGCCATGCCCGCCTCGACCTCGAGCGATGCCCAGTGCACATCCTTGCGCAGCGCGGCGGCCGGTCTTCCCCAGCGGTCGCGGAGGTCATTCGCCAAGGTGACGCGCGAGGAGGCCATCGGAATCTCTTGACCCATCCCGAAGACGCCGAACGCCCGCTGGCGGCCGTTGCGCATCCACTCCTTGTGGTCTGCTCCCCACAGCGGCACTCCGAGCATCGCCGGACTCGACGCGGAGCTGAGGGGGAGGAGGCTCATCAGATCGACGATGACCCCGCCGCCCCAGGGGATGCTGTCCCCATGAACATGGTCAAGGGTAGCGACGGAGTGGCCGGGTCCGACGAAGCTCTTGACGGCCACGTCGGTCGTCCCGAGCATCGTGACGTAGCGATGATCGTGCAGGTGGCGGCCGAGTTGATCGTTGCCGATGCCGCTGGCCAGCAACAGTCGCGGTGTTTCGACGGCACCGGCGGACACCACGACGACCTCCGCCATCAGGCTGAGCTCGACGGGATTCGTCGACGTGGCCGCCATGATCGTCACTCCCGCGGATCGCGCGCCGTCGCGGACGTCGATGACCTCGGCGTCGAACAGCACCTCGCAGTTTCCGGTAGCGACTGCGCGGGGGATGAAGGTGTTGTTCGACCCGTTCTTGGCGTTGACCGGACACGCATGGCCGACGCATTGCGGGCACCGAACACATCCAGGTCGACCGTCGTGCGGAACGCTGTTGATGGCCAGGGGAATGGGACCCCATCCCCAGCCGAGTGCATCCGCCGCTTCTCCGAGCAGTTCGCGCGCGGGTTCGGTGGGCATCGGAGGCATCGGGTAGCCGGCCGACCGGGGCGTGCGTGAGGTCAGGCTGCCTTCCGTGCCCGAGACGCCGAGTTCCCACTCCGCTCGCGTGTAGTAGGGCTCCAGTTCGTCGTAGTCGAGCGGCCAGTCCGCGAGGCTGGCGCCGTCGGGGTTACCGAAGGCACTCGCCATCGCGAAGTCATCCGGCAGGAAGCGCCACGACATGCCCTGCCACAGGCGCGTTCCACCCCCGAAGACCATGGCGTTCAGGCCGTAGAGGGAGGCATCGCCGGTGCCATCGATGACACGGTCTTCACCGTCCCGAAGCTGAGCGAGGCGCGGATGCCCGGCCCCTGGCCCCGCGGATGGAGCGTAGACGGCGTTCCGCTTTCCATGCAGATGGTCACCGCGGAGCGCCGAGTTCGGCAGTCGGAGACCGCGTTCGACGAGAAGCACCGACTTCCCCGCCCGGGCGAGGGTCTCGGCAGCGGCCCCGCCACCGGGACCGCTGCCGATCACGATCACGTCGTATCCCCGACGAACGTGATCGGGTCGAATGCCCGCGACCGGTTCGGGCTCAACCGGTGTGACGCCGTCGGGCACGGCGCGGAATCCGACCATCTCGAGCCCGATCGGGGTGTGCTGCGCGGCAGCACCGCGATGTGCGGAGGAGGCGTAGAAGCCTTCCCAGCAGATTCGACGCAGCGCCGCAAAGTGCGCGGCGGCGGGGTCCTTCGCCGTTTCGAACGAGCGGAGGATCGCATCCTGTTGCTGCCAGCTCAACGTCGCGAACGAGGTGCCCTCATCGGCACACGCAGCTGCGTCGAGAGCGGAGTCCAGCCAGCTGAGAGCGGGGTGAACCCATTCCAGTTCCTGGCCCGCCACGGAGACATAGTCCGAAACGCCACCGGCCCAACCAGCCGGCCAGCGATCGGCCGGGATGATCCGGTCGATCGCCGCGCGGATATTCGGGGTGAACAGCTCTGCAGGGCTAACGCCCGGCGAGCGATCCACCGATGCCTCCGACGCTGAAGTACTTGTTGAGCGCGGCGAACAGGATCACGGGCGGCAGCATCATCACCACGGCGACGGCCATCACGAGTCCCCAGTTGGTCTGGTTCTGCTGGAAGAACGTCTGCAGACCGATCTGAAGGGTGTAGTTCTGATCAGACCGCAGGAACACGACCGCGACCAGGTAGTCGTTCCACGCGAGGAGGAAGGCGAAGATCGCGGTGGACAGAACCCCCGGCAAGGAGTTGCGGAGCACGATGCGAGCGAAGCTCCCGAAGACCGAACAGCCGTCCATCCACGCGGCTTCTTCGAGCGTGATCGGAATCGAGTCGAAGTATGCGGCCATCATCCAGATCGCCACGGACATGGTCGATCCCACGTAGATGATCGTGACGCCGGCCAGGTTGTCGACGAGCCCGACCTTGGCGAACAGGATGAACAAGGGGATCACCGAGGTCACGACCGGCAGCGACTGCACGACGAACAAGACGAGCGAGTAGCCGGAGACCAACTTGCTGCGCCCCCGGGAGAGCACATACCCGGCGGGCGCCGCGACGATCACCGCGACGAGGACCGTGACGACGGCGACGCCGAGGCTGTTCATGAGCCAGGTACCGACCGAGGTCTCCGTGAAGATCTTGCCGAAGTTCTCCAGCGTGATGCCGTTGGCCGTGCTCCCGAGGGACGGCTGCAGCGAGAGGAGCACAACGGCCACGATGGGAACGAGAACGATGGCGGCAATCACGAAGATCACCACGAAGCGCAACCACTTGCCGCTGTCCCGCGCCTGGCTGAGCGTGCGTCGCTTGCGCGGCCGCGCGGCTGACGTGAACTGGCCGGTCATCGCGGTACGTGAGGTTTCGACGCTCATTCGATGTTCACCTTTCGGATCTGGCGGTACAGCAGCGTGGCGATGATCACGAGCACGATGGTCATCATGAAGGCGATCGCGACGCCCGGTCCGGTCTGGAAGTTCTGGAAGACCGTCGAATACGCCAGGACCACCAGGGTCTGGGTGGAGTTGACCGGGCCGCCGCCCGTCAGCAGGAAGATGCTCGGGAAGTCGTTGACGCAGAAGATCGTCATCAGGATCCAACTGATGTAGGTCGAGCGCGAGATCATCGGCAAGGTGATCCGTCCGAACGTCTGGAATGCGGTGGCGCCGTCGACTTTCGAGGCCTCGTACACGTTGACATCGACGGATGCGAGTGCGGACGACATCATCATCATCATGAAGGGGAAGCTGATCCACACCTTGAACACGCACACGGTCACTTGGGCGAGAAACGGGTTCGCCAGGAACAAGACGTTCCCGAGGCCAAGCGCCTGAGCGAGGATCGGCAAGGGGGATTGCGGCGTGGCGACGAGCCAGTTCCATGAGGTCGCCGAGACCACCACAGGAACCACCCAGGGCAGCAGGAGCAGCACTTTGAAGATTCCGCCCGCGGGGATGCGGGTGCGCAGCAGAAGGGCGAGTCCGAGGCCGAGGGCCCAGCTGCCGAAGACGCCGACGAGAGTGAACGTGAGGGTGAAGGCAGCCGCATGCCAGAAGGCCGGGGACTGCAAAGTCGAGACGTAGTTGTTCAGGCCGACGAAGTTGCCTGCGCTGAGCAGGTCGCCATTGCGGAGTGACTGCTGGCCCGCGTAGATCACCGGGTACAGATTCAACAACACCAGCAGAATGAGCGACGGCAGCACGAACAGGGTGAAGGTCCGCGACTGGCTGAGCCGACGCTTGCGCCCGCGGTCACCGGGCGGTCTGCCTGAGCCGGCGTTGCCCACCCCGTTTCGCGCCTTCTTCAGCGATCCGATCACGGACTCCGTCATCATGCACTTCTCCTTTGAAGGTGGTGTTCGTCGCGAAAAGGGTGGGCCCAGCTCGTGCCGGGCCCACCCTCATCCGAATTACTTCATGAGTCCTTCGATCGACGTCTGGAGCGTGGTCAAGGCGGTCTTCGCATCGGTGGTGCCACCGAGGATCGCCTGCGTGAAGGTGAGCATCGGAGCAGTTCCATCGACGGTGTTGGCGATGTTGTAGAACAGCCCGGTGCCTCCGGGCGCGGCCCAGGTCTTGAAGATCGGCTGCCATTCGTTGATGATCTTCACGTTGTTCGCGTTCGACTTGAATTCGGCGGTCTCCGCGATCGACTTCAGCGGCGGCAAACCGATCCCCGTGTTCTGCGTCCACAGGGGCTTCATGTTCTGGTAGTAGTACGTCAGGAAAGCTTCGGAACTCGGCTGGCTCGGTGTGTTCTTGTACATCATGATGTTGTTCGGGAAGTAGAGCCCGCCCTTCTTCCCGCTCGGGCTGGCGAGCGGGCTGCCGACCACCAGGTCGCTCGACACGTCGCCGACGGCGCCCGCCGGGAGCCCTGCACCATCCCAGCCGAAGCCGAACTTCTTGGCTTTCCACTGCGACTGAACGTTCGCGCTCGTGTACGTGGCCGCTGCCGGGTCGCTGTAGCCGGCCTTCACCAGGCCGAGGACGAATTGCATTGCCTCGATGTTCTCAGGAGTGACGCAGTCCGGCTTCTTGTCCGCGTTGAAGAGGCCGCCGCCGTTGTTGATCATGAACGCGGTGAGGATGTGGCTGCCGGTGAAGTTGCCGGCACCCGAGCCGAGACCGAAGCCGTACACGCCATTCTTCTTGAGGGCCGCGCACACGTTCTCGTAGGAGTTCCAGTCTGTCGGCGGCTGGACGCCCGCGTCCTGGAGCAGGGTCTTGTTGTACCACGAGACTCGCACGTCGAGGTTGTATGGAACGGCGGCGTAGCCCTTGTCGGTCTTCATCGTGTCCACAAGACCGGGGAAGAAGTCGTCGTAGATGCCGTTCTTCTTCCAGCTGTCGAGCAGGTTGTCGGCGTAGGCGATCGATCCCTGGTTGGCGAACTGGAAAGCTTGTGTTCCGCCACCCGAACTCACGGCTGGCCCGGTGTTGGATGCAACAGCCGAGGAGAAGGTCTGGGTGAAGTTCGCCCACTGGATCTCTTGGTAGGTGGCCGCGTCCAGGCCGCTCGCCGGCTTGTACGCCAGGGTGATCTTCTTGTCGAGCGGATTGAACGCCGTGCCGCCCCATGGCATGTTCCAGAACTTGATGGCCTTGCCGGAACCGCCGGATGCCCCTCCCGCCGAGCACGCCGCGAGTGTGGCGGTTGCTGCCACGGCTCCCGCGATTCCTAAGAAACGCCGCCTCGAGAAGGAAGATCCTGTGGATTGTGAAGCCATGACAGTTTCCTTTCCAGCCGCCGTCGCCAGTGGCAGCGGCCATGATTCGTCTTTGGATGCATGTGTCGCTCTAAAGGTGAAAAGGTTTCGTGCTGCGACGGCTTCAGTATTCAATGCGCACCGGGGGTTGTCAACCGAGAAAACGGGGAGAGTGGCCCTCCTCGTGAGCCCCGATTCGGCTCCGGTCGCCCGGTACCATGAGCGCATGACCCAGCAAAAGGTTTCGCCAGGGCGCGCGACGCTCGCCGAGATCGCCCGAGACGCTTCCGTGTCGATGTCGACGGTGTCGAAAGTGCTCAATGGCCGGGCCGGTGTGTCAGATGCCGTACGGGAACGAATCGAAGGACTGTTGCACACCGCCGGATACAGCCGGCGCGGCACCGCCCACGACCAGGGAAAGCTCATTGAGCTCGTGTTCGACAACATCGACAGCGAGTGGTCGCTGCAGATCATCCGCGGTGTCGAGCGTGTCGCGCGGGAGAACGGACTGAGCGTCATCCTGACCGAGAGCGGCCGCCACCTGTCGATCGCACCCGACTGGATCGACGGAATCTTGCGACGCCAGCCTGTTGGTGTCGTCCTGCTGTTCTCGAACCTGTCGATCGACAACAAGCGGCAGCTGGCCACGCGCAACATCCCGTTCGTCGTGCTCGACCCGGCAGGGGACCCCGACCCTGATGTCTCCTCGGTGGGGTCCGGCAACTGGTCGGGCGGCCTGGCGGCAACACGCCACCTGATCGAGCTGGGTCATCGCCGGATCGCCATGGTCAATGGTCCGCTCGAGATGCTGTGCTCGCGGGCCCGGTTGTCTGGGTATCGCGCGGCGCTCGACGAGGCGGGCATTCCGTTCGACCCGGCGCTCATCGAGGTCGGGCAGTTCCACTACGAGGATGGTGTCGCTGCCGGCACGAGGCTGCTGACCATGCCGGATCGGCCGACGGCCATCTTCGCGGGCAACGACCTGCAGGCGTTCGGGGTCTATGAAGCCGCGCGTCTGCTGGGGCTCGTCGTTCCTGACGACATTTCGGTGGTCGGCTACGACGATGTTCCCAGCGCCAGTTGGATGGCGCCCAAGCTGACGACCGTCCGCCAGCCGCTGATCGAGATGGCCGAGCAGGCGACTCGCCTGGTGCTCGCCTTGCGCGACGATCCTCACCGGAAACTCGTCCGCGTCGATCTGGCGACGAGCCTTGTGGTGCGCGCGAGCACGGCGCCTCCGCGATCGTGAGGGGTCCGATCTCGCGCGACATGTTTCCGGGGCATTGAAGAAAGCTTGCGCAGATCCCGACGACCGGGATAGCGTGACAGCACACGCACACCGGCTGGCCATGTGGTTCCGGTCGAACAGATGAAGGAGTCTGCGTAGATGAGTCGACCGCCATTCGGTGTGGCGCTTATTGGATACGGGTTCATGGGAGCGGCTCATTCCCAGGCATGGCGCGTCGCGCCGCGGTTCTTCGAACTCCCTGTCGAGCCGCGGATGTCGGTGATTGTCGGACGCGATCGAGCACGGGTTGAGGCGGCGGGGGAGCGTTTCGGCTGGGCCGAGGCCGAGACCGACTGGCGGCGGGTGATCCAACGAGACGACATCGACCTCGTCGACATCTGCAGCCCAGGTTCCACTCACGTCGAGATCGCGATCGCGGCGCTCGAGGCGGGCAAACATGTGCTCTGCGAGAAACCGCTCGCCAACACGGTTGACGAAGCGCGGCGGATGACCGATGCGGCCCGTCGTGCGGCTGACCACGGTGTCTACGCCATGGTGGGGTTCAGCTACCGACGGGTCCCCGCGATCACACTTGCCCGAGATCTGTTCACGGCGGGCAGAATCGGGGAGCTGCGCCAAGTCCGCGCGCTCTATCTGCAGGATTGGCTGGTGGACGCGGAGGGTCCCATGACCTGGCGGCTCGACAAGGACCAGGCAGGCTCTGGCTCGCTGGGCGACATCGGCGCGCACGCGATCGATGCGGTCCAGTTCATCACCGGACATCGGGTCACGAGCGTCAGCGGCATCCTGGACACCCTCGTGACCGAACGGCCCATGCTCGAGGAATCGATCGGCCTCAGCGGCACTGCGTCGGGCGAGAGGGGGCACGTGACGGTTGACGACGTGGCGCTGTTCACGGCCCGGCTCGACAACGGTGTGCTCGGCTCGTTCGAGGCCACGAGATACGCCACAGGGCGCAAGAACGCGTTCCGCCTCGAGTTCAGCGGCTCGACGGGTGCCATCGCCTTCGACTTCGAGCGGATGAACGAACTCGAGTTCTACGACGGCGCAGACCCCGCGGGGCTGCGCGGCTTCCGCCGCATCCTCGTCACGGAACCGGAGCACCCCTATATGGATGCTTGGTGGCCGACCGGACACGGCATCGGCTACGAGCACCCGTTCTCGCACCAGGTGCGAGACCTGCTGGTCGACATCGCCGCGGGCGCCCAGCCGAGCCCCTCGTTCGACGAGGGGCTCCAGGTGCAGCAGGTCCTCCAGGCCGTCGAGACCAGCTCTGCGGCGGGGAGTGCCTGGGTGGCCGTCGGTGCCGACGCCAGCAGCGCTGACGTGCAGCAAGGATGAGCGGCGCTGGCCGTCGAAACAAGGAGATCTGGATGACTTCGGAAGCACCGACCGGTCGCACCGCACTGATCGTGCGTGGGGGGTGGGACGGGCATCAGCCCGTCGAGACCACCAACTCGATGATTCCCTTCCTGGAAAGGAACGGGTTCACGGTGCGTGTCGAGGAGTCGCCCGCCGTCTACACGGATGCCGCCTTTCTCGCGACCGTCGATCTGATCCTGCAGATCAACACCATGGCATCCATCACCAAGGAGGAGTTCGCCGGCCTGCAGACCGCGGTGTTGAACGGCACCGGAATGGGCGGCTGGCACGGGGGAATCGCGGACTCGTATCGCGATAATGCCGACTACCTGCACATGATCGGGGGTCAGTTCGCCCACCACGCGGGCAAGGACCCGGCCGAGCGCACCGGCGAACAGTCGGACAACTACATTCCCTACACGGTGCACATCACGGAAATGGGCCGCTCGCATCCGATCACGAGCGGGATCGACGACTTCGACTTGGTGACCGAGCAGTACTGGGTGCTGAGCGACGAGTACAACGACGTGCTGGCCACGACGACCCAAACCGTTCGTCCCTGGGACGCCTGGAATCGACCGGTCACCGCCCCCGCGATCTGGACGAGGCAGTGGGGCAAGGGTCGAATCTTCGTGTCGGCACCCGGGCACCGGCTCGAGGTGCTCGACAACCCGAATGTGCGCACGATCGTGGAGAGAGGTTTGCTGTGGGCGGCGCGTTGAATATCGGAATCATCGGAGTCGGGACCATCAGCGCGCAGTATTTCGAGGAGTTCCCCAAACTGCCCGGACTGCACGTCGTGGCGGTCGCGGACGTCAACGAGGCCCGCGCGGCCGAGGTGGCGGCTGAGCGAGGGGTCGAGGCGCTGAGCGTCGATGCTCTGCTCGCCGACCCGCGCATCGACGCGGTGCTGAACCTCACCATTCCCGCGGCGCACGTCGATATCGCGACCCGCGCGCTCCTGGCGGGGAAGCACGTGTACGGCGAGAAGCCTCTTGCGCTGGATCCTGATGAAGCGGCGCCGATGCTCGAACTCGCCCGCCAGCTCGGCCTGCGGGTGGGAAGCGCTCCTGACACGGTTCTCGGCACCGGCATCCAGACAGCCCGCGCCCTCCTGGATTCCGGAGCGATCGGCGACCCCGTTGCCGCCGCCGTGCACTGGAGCTCGCCCGGGCACGAACTCTGGCATCCCGCGCCGCAGTTCTATTACCAGCCGGGCGGTGGGCCGTTGTTCGACATGGCTCCCTACTACCTCACGAGTCTGGTCACGCTGCTGGGACCGGTGATTCGGGTGTCCGGCGTCGCGACGCGTTCCAACAGGGAGCGCACCGTGGCGACGGGGGCCCAGGCAGGAAGCGGCATTCCGGTCGATGTCGACACCCACGTCAGCGCGATCCTGGAACACGCGAGCGGGGTGACATCGACGGTGACCGTGAGCTTCGAGGTCTGGGCATCACGTGCTCCGCTCTTCGAGCTTTATGGAACGTCGGGCACGATCGCGGTTCCCGATCCCAACCGGTTCTCGGATCCAGTCGAGGTCTGGACCGCGGAGAATCCGGAATGGACCGGCGTGCCCGACTCTGCGGGGTACGCAGATGCAGGCCGCGGATACGGGCTGGCGGATCTCGCCCACGCGATCCAGACGGATCGCCCGCACCGAGCGTCTGGAGAACTTGCCTTTCACGTGCTCGAAATGATGGATGCCGTGCTCCGGGCCGGGCGCGAGCACCGGGTGATCGACCTCGCCAGCACGGTGGCACGACCGGAACCGGTGCCATTCGGTGCCACCCCCAACAGCTGGTGATGGTGTTGATGCCCCGCCGAGACAACTGACACGAAGGAGAGCGCAACGATGACATCGGGCAGCACGGACTATCGCGACAGCGGACTGGTTTTTCCGGAGTCGTTCGTTTTCGGTTCGGCCACCGCCTCGTATCAGGTGGAGGGCGCCGTTCGCGAGGATGGGCGGGGTCAGAGCATTTGGGACACCTTCAGCCACACCCCTGGTCGGGTTCTGAATGGCGACACGGGGGACGTGGCGGACGATCACTATCACCGTGTCGAGGAGGACCTCGACCTGATGAAGAGACTGAATCTCGGTGCCTACCGGTTCTCGATCGCGTGGCCGCGCATCCAGCCGACCGGTCGTGGGCCGGCGAACCAGGCCGGCCTCGATTTCTATTCGAGGCTGGTCGATGGGCTCCTCGAGCGGGGGATCACGCCGGTCGCGACCCTCTACCACTGGGACCTGCCTCAGGCGCTCGAAGATGAGGGGGGCTGGACCAATCGCGAGACCGCGCTCGCGTTCGGTGAGTATGCACGCCTCGTCGGTCATGCCTTGGGGGACAGGGTGGCCGTCTGGACCACCCTCAACGAGCCGTGGTGCGCCGCATATCTGGGATACGCCCTGGGCGAGCACGCCCCCGGCAGAACCGAACCGCGTGCCTCATTTCAGGCAGCGCATCACCTGAACCTTGCACACGGCCTCGCCGTCCAGGCGTTGCGCGCCGTTGTCACCAACGATCCGCAGTTCTCGGTGACACTCAACCTGCACGCGCTGCGCGGTGATGGCCCGACGGGCGCAGAGGCGGTGCGTCGGATCGACGCGATCGGCAACCGCGTCTTCACCGGCCCGATGCTCCACGGGACGTATCCCGCCGACCTGCTGGAGGACACCGCGTCGATCACCGACTGGTCGTTCGTGCTCGAGGGTGACACCGAGATCATCCACCAGAAGCTCGACGTGCTCGGCGTGAACTACTACTCGACATCGCTGGTGCGGATGAGAAACGGCGCGGGAGATGCTGGTGGCGCAGACGGTCATGGGGAGTTCGATGCTTCGCCGTGGCCGAGCGCTGACGACGTCGAGTTCCTGCCGCAGCCGGGGCCGTTCACCTCGATGGGTTGGAACATCGAGCCGAGCGGCTTGGAAGAGCTGCTGCTCGCGGTGCGCGCCGAGTTCCCCGAGATGCCATTGATGGTGACCGAGAACGGTGTCGCTTTCGAGGACGTGGTGACCGAGGGCGAGCGGGGGAGGGTGGTGCACGACGATGACCGCATCGACTATCTGCGGCGACACCTCACCGCCGCACACCGCGCGCTCGCAGCAGGTGTCGACCTTCGCGGCTACTTCGTGTGGTCTCTCCTCGACAACTTCGAGTGGAGCTTCGGCTATTCGATGCGGTTCGGGATCGTGCGCGTCGACTTCGACACGCTGGAGCGCATCCCGAAGGACAGCGCCCACTGGTATGCGCAATTGGCGGCGACACGGACCATCCCCGAGGCCCGTCTCGGGTGATGTCGCATCCAGGGCCGGTTCGTGGGGTTATCTAGAGGTATGCGATCCATCGTCTACTCCCAGTCCGGTTCTCCCGATGTTCTGCGCCTGGTGGAGCGTGACGTCCCCGAGCCCGGCCCGGGGGAGGTGCGGGTGCGCGTCGCCGTGTCGGGGGTGAACCCGACCGACTGGAAGTCGCGCGCGAACGGCCCGATGGAGTTCGCGGAGGTCACCCCGAATCAGGACGGCGCCGGCACCGTCGACGCCGTGGGGGAGGGGGTCAGCGAGTTCGCGGTGGGCGACCGGGTGTGGATGTACTTCTCGGCCCGCAATCGACCCACCGGCACGGCGCAGGAGTACACGGTGTTGCCGGTTGACCGGGTGGTGAGGCTTCCCGCCGGCACGAGCTTCGACATCGGCGCGACGATGGGTGTCCCCGCGTTGACGGCCCATCGCGCTCTGACCGTGCTCGAGGGAGGTCCGTCCCGGCTCCACCCGGGCGCGCTCGAGGGCAAGATCGTGCTCGTCGCGGGCGGTGCCGGTGCGGTCGGGCACGCGGCCATCCAGCTGGCGCGGTGGGCCGGTGCGACCGTCATCACCACGATCTCCACCGAGGAGAAGGCGGCACTCGCGCGAGCCGCCGGCGCGCACCACATTGTGAACTACCGCAGCGCGGATGCTGCTGCCGCCATCGCCGCGATCGCTCCGGACGGTGTCGACATCGTGGTCGAGGTGTCGATCGTGCGCAACGCTGCTCTGGATGCGGAGATTGTCGGCTCGAGAGCGGTCGTCTCGATGTACGCCGACGACGGCGGCGACACCGCCGCTGTCGCGGTCCGGCCCAACATGGTGAAAAACACCCGCTACCAGTTCGTCCTCCTGTACACGATCGGCCCCGAAGCGCTGAGCGCGGCGATCGAGGATGTCACGGCGGCGCTCATCGCTGGCGTGCTGCCCGTCGGAGAGCAGCACGGCCTGCCACTGCTGCGGTTCCCCCTGGATCAGACGGCGGGAGCGCATCGGGCGGTCCAGGAGGGTGTCGTCGGGAAGGTCCTGATCGACGTGGAGTCACGATGACGGCGTCTGCTTCCGGCTCGACGCCGACATTCGGCCGCGTGGGGTTCTGGCGTGGCGGCCCACTTCTCACTCCCGAGCTGGCCGTGACCGCGGAGCGACTCGGCTACGGCACGGTGTGGATCGGCGGGTCTCCCGATGCCGACCTGGTCGTGGCGGAACGGCTTCTCGACGCGACCGAGAGGGTGACGGTTGCCACCGGAATCGTGAACATCTGGAAGTCGCCCGCCGTGGAGGTCGCGGCCTCATTTCACCGCCTCGAGCGAAGCCATCCCGGACGGTTCGTCCTCGGGATCGGCATCGGCCACCGTGAGGCGCTCGGTGACCAGTACCAGCAGCCGTACGCGGCACTGGTCGCCTACCTCGACGCCCTCGATGCCGGGGGTGTCCCGGCCGATCGTCGCGTGATCGCCGCGCTCGGGCCCAGAACTCTCCGACTCTCGGCGGAACGAGCCGCAGGGACGCACCCGTACCTGAGCACGCCCGAACACACTCGCTTCGCGCGCGACGTGCTCGGCCCTGGTCCTGTGCTTGCGCCGGAGCAGCGCCTCATCTCGAGCACGGATGTTGCGGCAGCTCGCGAGGCGGCGCGCGACTTCCTCTCCTCCTATCTCTCGCTCTCGAACTATCGCCGGACTCTCGAGGCGCACGGTTTCACCGCGGCCGAGCTCGACGGCGGAGGAACGGACGACGCGGTCGACGCGCTCGTGCCGCACGGCTCGCCCGCCGATCTGGCGGCGGCGGTGCGGGGGCATCTCGCGGCCGGCGCCGACCATGTCTGTGTTCAGATCCTGCCGAAGACGGAGAGTCCGCTCGACGCGCTGGAAGCGCTGGCGATCGAGCTCGGTCTGCCCTGATCCGTCTGTGAGGTCACGGCGACGCGGCTCGCCCCATGGGCCTCGAGGGTGTTACTCGCGTTGCTCGATGACGCCGAGAACGTGCGCGAGCTGTGCCCGGAGCTCGTCGTTGCTTGTCTCAAGAGCAAGGACGTGACGCACTCCGGCGAGGTTCAGCCCCGCACTGAGGAGCTCGCCGACGCGGAGTAAGACGGTGACGTCGTCGTCGCTGTAACGGCGGGTGCCGCCCGCGGTGCGGTTCGGGGTGAGCAGCCCTTTGCGTTCGTACAGGCGGAGGGTCTGCTCTCCCACACCGACCATTTCGGCCGCGACGGCGATGCCGTAGACGCCGCGGGCACTGGGCGAATCGTCGGTCACCGTTTCTCCTCAAAAATGTCTGGAAGCCACTTGCTTTATCTGCGGGCCGCGAGTTATAAAATCTATACCCGTTGACATAGATGTGTCGATGGTTCTGTGAACAAGTGAAATGGAGGAGATCAAAGATGCTGTTGCAACATGACCCGTTCCGTGACCTCGACCGGCTCACGCAACAGGTGTTCGGAACTGTCGCCCGACCGACGAGCATGCCTCTGGACGCGTGGCGGGAGGGCGACGACTTCGTGGTCGAACTCGACCTGCCGGGGATCGACCGGGACAAGCTGGACATCGACGTGGAACGCAACGTGCTCACCATCCGCGCCGAAAGGCTGAGCCGCATGCCTGATGCCGCAAACGCGGTCGCAAACGAACGCTCGTGGGGCATGTTCAGCCGCCAGTTGGTGCTCGGCAACGCCCTGGACACCGAGAAGGTCGACGCCGACTACACGGATGGCGTGCTGCGCTTGCGCATCCCGATCGCGGAGCAGGCGAAGCCCCGCAAGATCAGCATCGCCGGCCGCGACAAAGCCTTGAGCGAGAAAGAGGAGAAGAGCATCAGGGCATAGCGCGACAACCCGTCAGGAGGTGATCATGATGACGCCGCAGAATGCGATCGCCATGGAGGTCGACCCGGACATCCGTCAGGACGACCTCGAACTGCTGCTGCGGGACCGGAACTGGGTCGCGGCTGAGTTCGCGGCGATCATGCGCACCTCCGGGTGGGGTGATCGACTCATCGTCGGGACCATGCCGCTGCCCACGCGTGATCGTGTCGCCTCCAGTCCCGGCCCCTCGCGGCGAGTGCTGGCCAGTTGCCGGCGACGATCGACGAGCCCGAGATCGAGGGTGCGGTCACCTCCGGGGCGGTGATGCAGCCGTGGAGCCCGGAGTCCCGAGGTGGACTCCGGGCCGCGGTCGGGGAGCCGGTGCTCTCTGATCATGGCCGATGTAGTGTCGAAGAGTGAACGCCAACCCCACACTTGAGATGCTTCTGGAGCGCGTCCCGGCGACGCATCCGATCACCACCGCCGACGTGTCCTTCGACATCGATGGGCAGAGCTACGTCGGGTTTGTCGCGCGTCCCGATGACGACGAGATCCGTCCTGGTGTGCTGATCTTCAGCGACTGGACCGGGGTCGGCGAATATGCAAAAGTCCGCGCACAAATGCTCGCCCGGCTGGGCTATGTCGCGGTTGCCGGCGACATCTATGGTGACGGCAAGAATCCCGAAGACCCCGCGGCCGAGGCGGGTCGGTTTTACGGAGATGTCGAACTCTTTCGAAGCCGTGCCGCCGCGAACCTGACCTTTCTGACGGAGAACCCCGGAGTCGACCCCGCGCGGCTCGCGGTGATGGGTTATTGCTTCGGGGGCAGCGCGGCCCTGGAACTTGCGCGAGCTGGTGCGGCGATTGCGGGAGTCGTGGCCTTCCATGCCGGACTGGACACCGCTGCCCCGGCGCAGCGGGATGCGATCACAGCGAAGGTGCTCGTGTTGACCGGTGCATCGGATCCGGTGGTTCCTGATGAGAGTGTCGTTCGATTCGAAAACGAGTTGCGCGACGCGGCCGCGCCGGATTGGCAGCTCCACAGCTACAGCGGCGCCATGCACGCCTTCACCATCCCGGGTGTTGACGCTCCCAGCTTTGGCGCACAGTTCAACGCTCTCGCTGAGTCCCGCTCGTGGGTGGCGATGCGGAGCTTCCTCGAGGAGATTCTTCCCCAGGGTCGGTAGCCGCCGTGTCGAGGTCCGTTGACTCGAGGCCGTCGCGGATCTTCCACAGCGCGGTGCGGAGCGCTCGAACCACGGTGATGGATGAGGTGACCGCGATGGCATCCGAGGAGATGGCCCAGGCGAAGGCACTCCGCGACGAGGGGCTGCTCAGCATGGTGCGCGTGTCGGTTCCTCGCGACAAGGTTTTTCTGGAGGTTTCCGCCCCGGATTCCGCCGGTGTCGTCGACGTGGTTCACCGCCTCCCGATGTCCAAGTGGTGGGATCTGGACATCTACCAGATCGCGGCGCCGGTCTGATCCGATCGGGGGCAATAGCCTTGCCCGATGGTGCAGCCCCCTCAGAACGGTGTGCGACGTGAGCTGACCGAGGTGGGCGTCGAGCGCTTCACCGCCCGCGACTACAGAGTCGGTCCGATCATCCATGTCGTCTTGTTCCGCTATCGGCCCGACGTCTCCCAGGCTGAGAAGGACGAGATTCTCAGTCGTTTCCTTGCCCTGGCGGAGACCGAACGCGCGGGGGAGCCGTACATTGAATCGATCGTGGGCGGCCCGCCGATGGGAGGCGAGTCGGCAGAGGCCGGATTCGAATACGGATTCATCGTGACGTTCGCGTCGGCGGGCGATCGCAACTACTACGTCGGTGATCCTGTGATTTCCGACACACGCTTCGTCGATCCGGTCCACGCGGACTTCAAGCGTTTCGTCGGCCCGTTTCTGTCGCCCGGCGGCGTGCTCGTCTTCGACGTCACCGGAACAAGCTGACGACCACCATTGAAGTGCGTCGCCGACCCGGCGCGCGATACTGGACCCGATGACTCCGACGCCTGCCATGAGCGGCCGCATCCGAGCGCAGGCCCTGGCGCTTCTGGTCGCCGGATGCTTCTTCATGGAGAACCTGGACGCCACGATCGTCACGACGGCGGTGCCCAGCATTGCGCGGGATCTGGGAGTCAGCGCGGCCAGCGTCGGCGTGACCATCACGGCGTACGTGATGACGGTCGCCGTGTTGATCCCCCTCAGCGGGTGGCTCTCCGACCGGTTCGGCGCACGGCGTCTGCTCTTGGTTGCCGTCGCTCTCTTCACGGTCGCCTCCGCCGCGTGCGCGCTCAGCCCCGATCTGTTCCTGTTGGTGCTCGCCCGCATCCTCCAGGGTGTCGGGGGCGCGTTGATGGTGCCTGTTGGGCGGATGACCGTGCTTCGGGCGACCCAGAAGAAGGACCTGGTCAAGGCGATCGCCGTGCTCACCTGGCCGGCACTCGCGGCGCCGATCATCGCGCCGTTGGTCGGTGGGCTCCTCACGACATACCTGTCGTGGCATTGGATCTTCCTCGTCAACCTGCCGCTCGGCGTCGTCGCATTCAGTGCCGGGTTGCGCGTTCTTCCGCGGAGAGATCCGGCGGTGCTGTCCACCTCTTCCGTCCCGGACTGGATCGGGTTGACCCTGACATCGTTCGGGATCGCCTCCGTCGTCTGGGCCACCACGCTCGTCACGGCGACGCGGGTCGACCTCGTCCCCACGGTGTTCTTCGGCACCCTCGGGGTTGCCCTCCTCGCCCTCGCGATCCGGCACCTGCTGCGGACCCCCCGCCCGTTCGTCGACCTCCGGCTGCTGCGGATCCACACATACGGCGTTGCCGTGGGCGGTGGCTCCGTCTACCGGCTCGCGATCAGCGCGATCCCGTTCGTGCTGCCCCTCCTCTTCCAACGCGCCTTCGGGTGGAGTCCCGTCGAAGCCGGCGCGGCGGTGCTCTTCCTCTTCGCCGGCAACCTGGGCATCAAGCCGACAACGACCTGGATGCTCACCACAGTGGGCTTCCAACGCGTCATGATCGCGTCGCATCTGGTGGGGGCGGCGTGCCTGCTGGCGATGATGTTTTTCCGGGCGAGCACCCCGGTCGCGGTGATCCTCGTGGTGCTCGTGCTTTCCGGGGCCGCGAGATCCACCGGCTTCACCGCCTACAACACGATCACCTACGCGGACATCGAGCCGGCGCACATGACGGGCGCGAACGTGCTGGATGCCACCGTGCAGCAGCTCGCGGTCGGATTCGGCGTGGCCCTGGGTGCCGTGTCGATCACGGTCGGGTTGCTCGCCGCCCCGGGCGGCGAGGCGGCGAGCCCGATGGCGTACGACGTTGCCTTCGGGACGCTGGCGGGCGTGCTGCTGCTCTCCGCAATCCCGGCGTGGCGCTTGCCGGCGGCGGCGGGTGGCTCACTGGTTCGTCCCGGTCAGGCGGACTAGGGCCGCAGGATCAGGTTCAGCAGGCGCAGACTGTCGGCGATGTCGACCGTGGGCTCGAGCAGCCACTGCGTCTGAAGGCCGTCGGATGCCGCGATCACCAGCGCCGCCATCGCCTCCGGGTCGACGCCGCGACGAAGCGTCCCGTCCTGCTGGCCCTCGCGGATGTGTTCGGCGAGTTGCCGACGCACTCGATCGAACCGCGCGGTGAAGTAATCGCGGGAGGCGACATTCCCGGCGTCGATCGACCCGGCCAGCATGCTCGTGTAGAGCGCAACCAGCCCGGGGATCGTCACGTTCCGCTCGGCGGCTCTGACCATCAGCCCGACGATCTCGTCTTCTGGTGTCGCCCCGCTGCGGCGTTGCTCGTTCTCCGCGAGCACTTCGAGCAGCAGGGCCTCCCGTGAGCGGAAGTAGTGGAGCAGCGCACCGTGCGACACCCCGATCGCCTCCGCGATCGCGCGCAGCGATGTGCCGTCAGCACCTTTCGCGGCGAACACGTCGATCGCGCGGTCGAGAATCTGCTGGCGGCGAGCGACTCCTTTCGGCGAGCGCGGAGCGCGGCCGTTCGCGGGAGTCGATTTCGAATCCGCGCCCGCCACCGTCATGTCGGAATGGTAGCAACAGAAAAACCTCCACTTGGTGGTTTTCTGCTAGATTGGCGCTCGGTCGATCCCCCCGAGGAAGTAGGGCCCCACAATGACGCCGTCCATCTCGATTCAGCTGTGGACTGTTCGGAAGCAACTCGAGGAGGATCTTGACGGCACGCTCGCCCGGTTGAGCGAGATCGGCTTCACCCAGGTCGAGGCATTCGGATTCGTCGACCGGGCCGACGCGCTCGCTGCGGCGTTTCAGCGCCACGGTCTGTCCGCGCCCACCGGACATGCCTCGCTGGCGTCCGATGTGGAGAACCCGTTTGCCGTTCTCGACGCGCCAGGCAACGACCAGGTCTTCGCCGCCGCGACGAAGCTGGGCATGACGACGGTGTTCGAACCCTTCGTCGCGCCGGATCGCTGGGAAACCGTGGAGGAGATCACCAGGACGGCGACCCTTCTCAACGCCGCCGCGGTGACGGCCGCGGAGCACGGGATCACCGTCGGATATCACAATCACAACCAGGAGTTCGTCAACCTCATCGACGGCCGTTTCGCCCTGGAGGTGTTCGCCGAGTTGCTCGCGCCCGAGGTGGTTCTCGAGGTCGATCTCTACTGGGCGGCGGCCGGGGGCGCGGATGTCGCGGCGCTCGTCGAGCGTCTCGGCGAGCGCGTCGTCGCGGTGCACGTGAAGGACGGCACGCTCGATCCGACACCCAGTGTTGGAGCCGTTCCGACCGATCAGGTGCCCGCCGGACACGGTGTCGTCGACCTGGTCGGAGCGCTGGATGCGGCAGCATTCGCGCGCTACGCGATCGTCGAGTTCGACGCATACGACGGCGATATCTGGGAGGGCGTTACCGCCGGCTTCCAGTTCCTCGAATCGCGGGGAGCGGTTCGATGAGCGAGCTGCAGCCCCTCGGTTCCGGCCCCGTCGGCGTCGGCGTGATCGGCGCCGGCAACATCAGCGACACCTACCTCGAGAACCTCAACAGCTTCCCCGATGTCGAGGTGCTCATTGTGGGCGACCTCGACGAGACCCGAGCGGCCGAACAGGCCGTCAAGCACACCGTCCCCGCCTCGGGGAGCGCCGAGGACGTGCTCACCCACCCTGGGGTCGAACTCGTCATCAACCTCACCATCCCCGCCGTTCACGCGGCTGTCTCCTCGGCTGCCATCGCCGCGGGGAAGCACGTGTGGAGCGAGAAACCGATCGGGATCGACCGTGACAGCGCCGCTGCGCTGCTGGCGCAGGCGGATGCCGCGGGCCTGCGCGTCGGCGTCGCCCCCGACACGGTCCTCGGTCCCGGCATCCAATCGGCCAAGCGCGCGATCGAGCGCGGCGACATCGGCCGACCGCTTTTCGCGCAGACGACCATGCAGTGGCAGGGGCCCGAGATCTTCCACCCGAACCCCGCCTTCCTGTTCGCGACGGGTGCTGGCCCCCTGTTCGACATGGGTCCGTACTACTTCTCGACGCTTGTGCACATCTTCGGGCCCGTTGCCACCGTCGCCGCGCTCGGGCTGAAAGCGCAGGAGGCGCGCTCGGTGCTCGTCGGTCCCCTGGCGGGGCAGACGTTCCCGGTGGAAGTCCCCTCGACCATCAACGTTCTTGCCGAGTTCGAGGGAGGTGGCCAGTCCCAGTCGCTCCTGAGCACCGACTCGCCTCTTCTCCTCCAGGGTGTCGTGCAGATCTCGGGCACCGAAGGAACCATCACGCTGCCGGACCCGAACATGTTCACCGGCCACTCGGCAATCATCCGTCCCCTGGCCAGCCGCGACTCCGAGCAATCGTGGACCGAGGTGCTCGAGGAGGGCACCGTGGTCGGACGCGGGCTGGGCGCACTCGAGATGGCCCGCGCCATCCGGAGCGGCCGCCAACATCGCGCGACGGGTGAACTGGGTTACCACGTGCTCGACACCATGCTCGCCGCGGAGGAGTCCGCCGCACGCCGGGAGTTCGTGGCGGTGCGCAGCTCGGTCGAGCCGATCGAGGCCATGCCGATCGACTTCGACCCCTTCGCTGCGACGCTCTAGCGCCAGCGGGAGGCGCGGCGCTCGATCAGCGACAGAAGCGCATTGATCACCACGACGCCGAGACAGACGATCAGAATCATGGCGTCGAGCGGAGCGGCCTGGTGGTTATTGATCTGAGCGAGGATGAACGTGCCAACGCCGTCTACCGAGATCATGAGCTCGCCGAGAAGCACTCCGAGCAACGAGAGCGACGCCGCGATCTTGAGTCCACCGATCATTTCCGGCAGGACGGCTGGCAGGACGATCAGGCCGACCCGTTGGCCTCGCCCTGCCCCCATGGCGCGACCCGAGGCGATGAGGTTGGTCTCGACGCCGGCGCTCGCGGTCATGGTGATGAGGACGAGCGGGATGATGCCATGGATCACCCCAAACGCCACCTCTGACCGCATTCCGAGTCCCAGCCACAGCACGAAGAGCGGGTAGAACGGGACCATCGGGAGTGCATACAGGACCGTGACGACGTCGCGGGCACCGTGGAAGATCTGACGGTGCACGCGCCCGAGCACCAGCCCGAGAACGGATCCGACGATCGCGACGATCGCGAAGGCTTCGAGGAACCGCGAGGTCATCTGCCAGAGAGCGAGCAGGTTGGCAGGTTGAGCGATGGCCGCCACACCGATCGTGAGCACCCGGCTGGGCGGCGCCAGAAAATCATTGTTGCGAAGGGGGCCGTCGCAGATCGCCTCCCAGAGGGCGATCAGGACGAGGACGGTCCCCCAGCGCAGCGCGTTGACCTTCCGAGTCAACGCGCTGCGGCGGGGTCGGGGAGTGAGAGCCGCCATGGCGCTGGTCATGGTTTCGGTCATGGTGGTCACCCCTCTCTGATTGCTGACTTCGGCCTATTTGCCGACGATGGACGTCGTCATGTAGTCGGCTGCCTTCGGCACGGTGGTCGCGATCTTGAGCTCCGGCAGGGCATTGGCGTAGTTCGCGAGCCCCGCTGCATTCAGCTTGCCGCCCGGGGTGAAGTTGCCGATCAGTGCGTCGTACGTGGTGATCGCGATCGGGTTCGACATTCCAAGCTTGCTGACCGCGAGCGCCACGGTGTCTGCCTTGTTGGCCTTCATGTAGTTCAGGGCGTCGGTGTACGCGGCAGCAAGACGGGTCAGCACGCTCTTGTGGGAGGACACATAGGTGTTGGCCGCCATGAGCTGGGCGAACTGGTCGCTCGACCCGAGCACGTCAGAAGCCGGCTGGGCGATTTTGCCGGTTCCGGCCGCCTCCAGTGTGTACCCGAAGTTGACCGGCAGGATGAGCGCGTCGATGTCGCCGCGCACCAGAGCGGCGATCGTGGTCGACGGGGCTCCGAGCGGCACTTCGGTGACATCCGTGATCGCGATGCCCTCCTTCTTGACCGCCGCGCGCAAGACGTAGTCCGTCAGGGAACCGAACGCCGAGATCCCGACCTTCTTCCCCTTGAGGTCTTTGAAGCTGGTGATCGACGACTTCGCACCGACGATCAGCGTCATCGGGCTTGGCCCTTCGACGCCGTAGAACGCGACGAGCGGGACACCGTGCGCCGTGGCGGAGACGACGTCAAGGCCCGTTGCCGCACCGACGTCGACCGAGCCGCCCGCCATCGCCTTGGTGAGGTCCGAGCCGCTGGTGAAGCCGATGATCGTGACGTTCAGGCCCTCCTTGGTGAAGAAGCCCTGCTCTGCCGCGATTTGTGCGGGCATCGCGTGAACGAAGTCCTGACCCTGCACCAGGCCGAGGTTCAGGCTGACGGGGGTGTTGGCGGCCGAGGAACCACTGGCTGCCGGGGTTGCCGCGGGAGAACTGCAGGCAGCCGTGAGCGCGACGAGCGCGACCGCCGCGATCCCTCCGAGGATCTTCGGGTAAATCTTCATCGTTTTATCCCTTTCGTTAGTGCATTGGTTGCGATGGTGAACACCACGTTGACCACGACCGTCAGCGCGCAGGCGATGACGACCCAGGCGAACAGCGTGGGGGTGTCGAGTGACTGACTGGACGCCGCGAGCTGGTAACCGACGCCGCCCGCCCCGGAGATGAACTCCGCGGCGATGATCGTCACGAGGGACAGGGCGAGGGACACCCGGAGGCCGGCGATGACCGGTTGGACGATGGCAGGCAGCACCACGCTGCGGGTGACCTGACTGCGCGTGGCGCCCATGACCTCCGCGGCAACGATCAGCCGACGATCGACGAGGGAAGCCGCTTTCGCCGTCGCGATGGCGACGGGGAAAAAGGCATAGAGGGCGCCAAGAGCGATTTTCGAGTTGCTGCCAACGCCCAACGCGGCGGCCAGCACCGGGTAGAGGATGACCAGCGGAAGAGCGTTGGCAGTCGTGAGCAGAGGCTCATATGCCCGCCGCAGCAGAGTGGATGAGCCGATCACGACGCCGATCACGATCGCGAGGATCGAGGCGCCGCCAAACGCGATTCCGGTCTCGCCGAGGGTCACCCCGAGCGGGAGCAGCACGCTCTGGGGATCGGACGCCAAGAAGGTGAGGCTGGTCCACACCGAGGGGAGTGACGCCAGGAGGATCGGCTTCACCGCGCCTGTGGCGGTGAGCAGCACCCACACCACGAGGATCACCGCGACCACCGCGGTGTACGTTGCCGGTCTGCGCCAGGAGATCATTCGTTCGCGTCGTCGTAGAGGAGGCCGGTCAACTGGTCGGTCAGCGAGTGGAACTCGGCCTCCCGCATCGAGGAGGGGTGCCGCGGCCGGGCGAGCGGCACCGTGATGGTGTCTTTGATCGTCGCCGGCCTCGGGCCCATCACCACGATGCGGTCGGAGAGGTACGCCGCCTCGGACAGACTGTGCGTCACGAACACGACCGTCTTACCGTGCTCCTCCAGGAGCGTCAGCAGCTGGCCGCCGAGCTTCAGCCGCGTCTGCTCATCGAGCGCAGCAAACGGCTCGTCGAGCAGCAGGATCTTCGCGTCCGACACCAGCGCCCTGGCGATCGCGACGCGCTGCTGCATGCCCCCCGACAACTGGCTGGGGAAGCGGTCGCCGACGTCGCCGAGCCCGACCGCGGCCAGGGCATCCATCGCTCGAGTTCGGCGTTCCCGCGAAGACACGCCGGCAAACTGCAGGGCGATCTCCACGTTGCGGCGGGCACTGCGCCAGGGATACAGCGCGAGATCCTGGAAAACGAAGGAGATCTCGCTCGGCCGGGGCCCTGTCACGGGGGAGCCGTTGACGATGACGGCGCCGGACTGGGGAGCGAGGAGCCCGCCGATCGCGCGAAGGGCCGTGCTCTTGCCGCATCCCGAGGGGCCGATGAGGGAGACGAACTCGCCGGGCCGCACGTCGAAGGTGAGATCGTGAGCGGCGAGGACGGGTCCGTAGGAGAGGGAGACGTCCGTGACCGAGATCACGGGTTCGACGGCATCTCTCAGCGGCGGAGAGCCCGCTGCCGGTGCTGCTGCGGCTGACATCAGGCGCCCACCATGTTGAACCCGCCGTCGGCCAGCAAGTACCCGCCGGTGATGTGCGACGCCTCCTCGGTCGCCAGCCACAGGGCGGTCCCCGCCACGACGGCCGGCAGCGGGATCGTGCCCATCGGGGTCTGCGCGAGCAGGACCTCGCGGCGACCGTTCTTCCAATCTTCACGGTTGAGCAGACGCTCGGTCTCCATGAAGCCAGGGGCGAATGTGTTGACCCGGACGGCGGGGGCAAGCACCTTGGCATACGACTTCGTGATGCCCACGATGCCGTACTTCGCGGCGGCGTACTGGGGCGCGCGGGGCGAGCCCCTGACGATCACGGTGGAGCCGATGTTGATGATGTTGCCGTGGGCCTGGATGTCCAGCATTCGCTGCCCGAACTCGTGACACATCAGCAGGGTCCCCTTGACGTCGATGTCGATCACCGCGTCGAGGTCCTCCTGCTTGAGGTCGCGCCAGGACATCTGCTCGGACGAGACGTCACCAACGTTGTTGACCAGGACGTCGAGGGCGCCGAACTCTGCCCACACCTCGTCGGCGAGGTGCTTGATGGCCGCCCAGGTGCCGATGTTCGCCTGGAAGATCGACGCCTCCCCGCCGATCGCTCGAATGCGCTCGGCGGTCTTCTCGGCTCCCGCCTTCGAACTGTTGTAGTGAACCCCGACGCGCGCGCCTTCTTGCGCGGCACGAAACGCGATCTCGGCACCGAATCCTGTCCCGGCACCGGTCACGAGAACGGTCTTGCCGGCGAACCGGGGGTAGATCTGGGGGGCTGAGTCGCTCATGCTGCTTCTCTCTTCTGTGCGGGGTGGTCAGACGAGTGTCCGGCCGCCATCGATGTACATGACGTGTCCGGTCAGGAACTGGGCGTGCGGGGAGGCGAGGAAGAGGATCGGTCCGACCACCTCGTCGGGGACACCCAACCGTCCCGCCGGCACGAGGGCGACGAGCCCGTCTCGGATGCCCGGCTTCGCGAGATAGTCCGCGGTGAGGGGCGTTTCGATGTAGCCGGGGGCGATGGCGTTGACCGTCACACCTGAGCTCGCCCATTCGGCGGCCATGACCCGCATCATCTGGTTCATTCCGCCTTTGGATGCCGCGTACGGGGCGTGGTTCTTGTGCGCCAAGAGCCCTGACACGGACGACAGCATGATGATGCGACCGCGTTGCTGCGCCACCATGTGTCGGCCGGCCGCCTGGGCGACTCCGAACGCGCTCGACAGGTTGGTGCGGATGATGCGATCCCACTCGTCCTCGCTGAAGTCCAGGACGGGCCGACGATCGTTCATTCCGACGCAGTGCAGCAGCACGTCGAGCCCCCCGAGTTGCGTGAGGGTGGCATCGACGACACTCGAGCCGGCACCAGCATCCGTCAGATCCGCCTGCATCGTGCGCAGCGCCGCGCCCTCGCCCGCGTCGGCGGCGACCGTGTCGAGGCGGGACTGGTCGCGATCGACCAACATGACGGATGCGCCGGCCTGCAGGAACCCATGGACGCAGGCCTCGCCGATGCCTCCGGATCCCGCGACGAGCACGCGGGCACCATCCAATCCCAACCATTCCGCATTCGTCGGACGGGGGAGTGAGGATGTGTCGTCGATTGTCTGCACCATTGCACCCAACTGGATTGTTCACTGTGTGAAAGTCGGTTTTGTCTTATGAACATAACCCTCCCGGGTCGACGATGTCAACGGCGCTGCCGGTCGCTGACAGATTCCCGTCGTGTCTAGTCGACTCCGAAGATTTTCAACTGCAGTGCGAGGAGGCGGTAATACCCGACGAGCGTCGTCAGTTCGAAGAGCCAGGCGGCGGAGTGGGCGTCGACCGCCTCGCGATAGCGAGCCTCGGTGACATTTCCCGAATCGAGAATCTCGGAGACCAGCTGGATGATCAGCTGTTCCTCGGGGTCCGTGAAGATGTGCACGTCTCCGGACTGGATCGCGGCAAGCTCGGCCTCGGTCATGCCGATCGCGGCGCCAACTCTCTCGTGCGCATAGCGCTCGAATGCACTTCCGTCCGCCCGCGCCACCAACAGGATGGCCAGTTCGCGAGCGCGGTCGGGGAGTGTCCCGCCGTAGCGGATCGCCGAACCGAGCTGTTGGAGCGGCGTCCCGATCGAGGGTGCCAGGAGCATGGCGTTGAACGGCCCGGTCAGTGCGCCGACGTGGTCGCGAAGTGCGAAGTGGCCTCCCGCGCTGCGCGGGCCGCCAGAAATCTCGTCGTACAGTGCGCGCTGCGCATCGTCGAGGGACTCGGGACGGAGCGGCGGCAGCCGTTGTCCCGTCACCGCGTGACCGTCTGGTGTGCGTCGCGGAACCCCAGGCGCAACGAGACCGCTGCTGCCGCCTCCAGCAGGGGGCCCTTGAGCCGGTTCAGGAGGCCGTCGACATCGTAATCCGAGGAGTGCACCGCGACATTGACGGCCGCAACGACGTGGCCAGACGCATCCCGAACGGGCGCCGCGATGGATCTCAGGCCGCCGGCCACCTCCTGATCTTGGATGGCGTATCCACGTTCGCGCACGAGTTCCAACTGGGCGTTGAGCGCGGCAACGGACCGGACAGCGTTCGGCCCGCCTCCGTCGAACGAGGCGGGCACGACGCGCGATTCGAGGTCGGCGGGGCTGAGCGCCGCGAGCAGCACTTTGCCCATCGAGGTGAAGACGGCGGGCAGGGTCGAACCGACCTGAATATTGGCGGTCACGATATCCGAGTTGCGAAGCCGCACGAGGTAGAGGACGCGATCCTCGTTGAGCACGCCGAGGTTCACCGTCTCCTTGGTGGCGTCAGCCAGTTGTCGAAGCGGCCCGCTGGACGTCTGAACCAGGTCGAGGGACTGCACGGCCGCGAATCCGAGCGTCAGCACCTTGGCGTCGGGGCGAAAGGCCCCGTCGGGGAAGCGCTCGAGATACCCCTCGTTTTCCAAGGTCTTGACGATCCGGAACAGCGTCGCCATGGGGATGCCGCTCAGCTCGACCAGTTCGGACATCCGTAACGCGGGATGCTGTTCGGAGAAATAGGACAGCACGCGAAGGCCTTTTGCCAAGGCATCGATGGTGTAGCGGTCGGATCCGTCTTTTGCCATTCTCACTCTCGAATCTCACAGGCAGTATTTGCCTGACAACCTATCCCGCGTTGCCCGGCTCAGACGTTCGTGCTAGTTTTCTCTCTGTAAGAGTAGTTTTCATCTGACAAAAGTGCAAGGACGCACGCCTCACCCTGCGTCACTGCTGGAGAGGTGCCCCATGAAGCTCATTACATTCGACGAAGGCCGGGTCGGTCGCCTCGAACTCGAGGAGGGCGTCGTCATCGAGCTCGATGTGCCCTCGACGCGCGAGTACTTCGCCCGGGGTGGTCAGGTCGGCGAAACCGGTGAGCGTCTGGCGTATGCCGACGTGAAACTCGAAGCGCCCATCCGGCCCAAGAAGTTCTTCCACACGGCGGGCAACTTCGCCGACCACCACAACGAGCTGGCAGCGGTCGACTGGTCGCACCCCGTGCACAAGGGGATCGTGTTCTTCCAGAACGTCGACGCGATCATCGGCCCGGATGACGCCATCGTCTACCCGGAAGGCCTGACCAAAGAGCTCGACTACGAACTCGAGCTCGCGATCATCATCGGCAAGAGCGGCAAGTTCTTCGGCCCCGACGAGGCCGTGGATTACATCGCCGGTTTCACCGTGTTCAATGACATCACCGCGCGCGACATCCAGCGCAAGGAGATGGAGTCCGGCGTCTTCTCGTTCAGCAAAGGCATCGACACCTTCTGCCCGATCGGACCGTGGATCGTCACCGCCGACGAGGTGCCGGACATGCACGAGTTGCCGATGCAGCTGCGCGTCAATGGCGAGGTGCGCCAGCGCGGCAACACCAACCAGACCCGGATCAAGTTCCCGCACCTGGTCGCGTATCACTCGCCGCAGGGCTACACGGCTGGCGACATCATCACGACCGGCACGATTTCGGGCGTGGCCGCGGTGCAACCGAACCCGTTCGATTTCTACTTGAATCCCGGCGACCAGATCGAGGCCGAGATCACCGGAATCGGCACGCTCCGCAACCACGTGATCAGCTGGGAAGAGGCGTACGGCGTCCCTGCGCCCGAGCGGGTCGACTGGTGAGAGTGGCCAGCAGGAACGGCCGACTCTCGCTCGTGATCGACGGGCGAATCGTGGATGTCGAGCGATCGAGCGGCGGCAGGTACTCCTCCGATCCGCAGCGCGTCTGGGACGACTGGGATGGATTTATGGCGTGGGCGAGCGGCGCAGACCACGGGGCGGGAGAGGCATTCGATCTCACCGAGCTCGATGCGCCGGTCCCGCGCCCTCGTCAGGTCTTTGCGATCGGGATAAACTACGCTGAACACGCCGCGGAAGCTGGGTACCCGCCGGATTCGTTGCCGGTGACCTTCACCAAGTTCCCGTCGTCATTGACGGGACCCGTTGCGCACGTCCAGCTCTCCTCGGCCACCGTCGATTGGGAGGTGGAGTTGGTGGTCGTCATCGGGGCCCAGTGCGATTTCGTGAAGCGCGACGCGGCATGGACGCACGTCGCGGGAGCCATGGTCGGCCAGGATCTCTCAGACCGCACGGTCCAGGCGGTCGGAGCGAAGCCGCAATACTCGCTTGCCAAGTCGTTCCGGGGCTACAGCCCGACGGGTCCGTGGGTGACGACGACCGATGAACTGTCGAGTCGCGACGACCTTGCCATCCAGTGCTCGCTTTCCGGAGAGGTGATGCAGAGCTCCCGCACGTCGTCACTGATCTACGACATCCCGGAGCTCATCGAGCGCCTCTCCGCGATCTGCACCTTGTTCCCCGGCGACCTCATCTTCACGGGAACGCCGGCCGGTGTTGGCAACGCTCGAAGCCCCAAGCGCTTCATCGGCTCCGACGATGTGCTCGTGAGCACGATCGAAGGTTTGGGCGAGTTGACCACCACCTTCCTCGCCCCTGTCGTCGACTGATCATGAACAAGCTCCGCTCCAATGCCGCTGACGCGCTGGGCGACATCCTCCGCGATGGGCTCACGATCGCGGTCGGTGGCTTCGGGCTGAGCGGCAATCCCAACGACTTGATCGAGGTCGTGAGGGACTCCGGCGTGCGTGATCTCACGATCGTCTCCAACAACATGGGCGTCGACGGCAAAGGGCTCGGCATCCTCTTGGAGAGCCGCCAGGTGTCGAAGGTCATCGCCTCCTACGTGGGCGAGAACAGGTTGTTTGCACAGCAGTTCCTCAACGGGGAGTTGAACGTCGAGTTCGTCCCGCAGGGCACCCTGGCCGAACGGTTGCGGGCCGGAGGAGCAGGCATCGCCGGCTTCTACACGCGCACCGGCGTCGGAACGCCCGTCGCGGAGGGAAAGCCCCATGCGGACTTCGACGGTCACGCCTACCTGCTCGAGCGGGGCATCGTCGCCGATCTGGCGCTTGTGCATGCCTACCGGGCAGACCTCGAGGGCAACCTCAGCTACCGATTCACCTCGCGGAACTTCAATCCACTCGTCGCCACCGCCGGACGAGTGACGGTGGTGGACGCCGAGGAGATCCGTGAGGACGGCTACCTGGACCCGGACGGGATCATCACTCCGGGAATCTTCGTGCAACGGCTCGTTCGGTCGACGCCCCGAATCAAGGAGATCGAGCAGCGAACGCTTCGCGCGCGGGGCGAGACGAGGGAGTAATCGGATGGCGTGGACACGAGACGAGATGGCCGCGATCGCGGCTGAAGAGCTCGAGGACGGCCAGTACGTGAACCTGGGAATCGGCATCCCGACTCTGGTCGCCAATCACCTGCCCGTGGGGGTGAAGGTCACGTTCCAGAGCGAGAACGGCATCCTCGGAATGGGTCCATTCCCGTTCGAGGGAGACGAGGATGCCGACCTCATCAACGCCGGAAAGCAGACCGTCACCCTGGTGCCGGGCGCGAGCATCTTCGATTCGGCCACCTCCTTCGGAATGATCAGGGGCGGACACGTGCAGTCGGCGATTCTCGGCGCGCTGCAGGTATCGGCGAACGGTGATCTCGCCAACTGGACGATTCCGGGAAAGCTCGTCAAAGGCATGGGCGGCGCGATGGATCTGGTTGTGGGAGCGCAACGGGTCGTCGTTGTCACCGAACACGTCGCGAAGGACGGCTCGCCCAAGATCGTCGACAGCTGTGATCTCCCGCTCACGGGAGTGGGAGTCGTCCAGCGCATCATCAGCGACCTCGCCGTTTTCGACGTGACCGACGGAGGCCTTGTGCTGCGCCGCCTCGCTCCCGAGGTGCTCGTGGACGACGTGCGCCGCTGCACGGGGGCCTCCTTCGTCGTCGAGCTCACCGGATAGCGCTCGCGCTCCGTTTGCCACTCATTTCCCGACCGATGGCGCCATGCTCGTGCCGTTCCGCGTGCCACAGGAGGACACTCGAGCTATGCCCACTGACCGTCTTTTTTCCCGCCGCGACGTCAACTTCCTGCTGGATGAGTGGCTCGATGTCACCGAACTGACTCGGCGGAGCCGCTACGCCGACCACGATCGGGAGACCTTCGAATCGTTGATCGACATCGCGGAGCAGATCGGCACCGAGGTGTTCGCTCCGATCAATCGGCTACTCGACGAGCAGGAGCCGCGGATGGGTGCGGATGGCGCGGTGATCGTGCCGGTGGAACTGGCCGAGGCGCTGCGACGATTCGGCGAGTCGGGGCTGATCGCCAGCACCTTCGACGATGAGCTCGGCGGCGGACAGCTGCCATACCTGGTCCGCGCGATGTGCGGCGCCTACCTCGCCGCCGGATCGGTGGCCGCGTACGCATACCCCTTCCTCTCGGAGGCCAACGCGAACCTCATCGTGGCGCACGGGACGCCCGAGCAGATCGCCACATACGCGGTTCCGATCATCGACGGTCGATGGTTCGGAACCATGTGCCTCTCGGAGGTTCAAGCCGGGTCGTCTTTGGGCGACATCACCACCGTCGCGGTCGTGCAGGACGACTTCTCCTATCGGCTGACCGGGTCGAAAATGTGGATCTCCGGCGGCGACCATGAGCTCTCGGACAACATCGTGCATCTCGTACTCGCTCGCACTCCCGGCGCCCCGGTGGGTGTCAAAGGGATTTCCCTGTTCATCGTTCCCCGATTCCTTCCCGACGAGAGCGGCGATCCCGGCGAGCGCAACGATGTCGAGCTCGCGGGCCTCAATCACAAAATGGGATATCGGGGTACGACCAACGCGGTGCTGGCCTTCGGCGGCGGGTATCGAACTCCCCTCGGCCGCCCGGGAGCTGTCGGCTTCCTGGTGGGAGAAGTCGGGCGCGGGCTGGAGATCATGTTCAGCATGATGAACGAGGCGAGGATCGGAGTCGGGCTGGGAGCTGTCGCCCTCGGCTCTACCGGCTACCTTCACTCGCTCGAATACGCCAGGACCCGCACCCAAGGGCGGCCGGCGACGGCAAAGGACCCGTCGAGTCCGCAAGTGCCGATCATCGACCATCCGGACGTGCGACGGATGCTGCTCGCGCAAAAGTCGTATGTCGAAGGCGGCCTCGCGCTGGTCCTGTTCTGCGCGCGACTCGTTGACGAGGTGCGCTGTGCCCGATCGGTGACCGAGCGGGAAGATGCCGAATCCTTGCTCGGGCTTCTCACCCCGATTGCGAAATCGTGGCCGTCGCAGTGGTGCCTGAAGGCCAACGATCTCGCGATCCAGATTCATGGCGGATACGGCTACGCCCGCGACTTCCCGGCGGAGCAGTTCTACCGCGATAACCGGCTCAACATGATCCACGAAGGAACCCACGGTGTTCAGGCTCTCGACCTGCTCGGACGCAAGATCCTCCGCGGCGGTAGCGGGTTGCGACTCCTGGCAGCGCGCGTTCACGGGGCGATCGAGGACGCCACGACTCTCGGCGGTGAACCGGCTCGTCATGCGGAGCGACTCGCTGAGCAGTGGCGGTCACTCGAACGGGCCATCGCCGTCACCGCGGACGAGGACATCGCTCCGATCCTCGCGAACGCATCGGCCGGCCTCGAAGCGATCGGGCACCTCGTCGTTGCCTGGATTTGGCTCGAGCAGGAGGTCGTGGCTGAGAACAAGGCCGGAGACTTCTACGACGGAAAGCGCGCCGCAGCCGCCTACTTCTTCGATCACGAGCTGCCGACCGTTTCGTCACTGCTCGACATCATCGCCCGGCGCGATCGGCTTACCCTCGATCTCGACCCTGCCGTTCTTTGAGCCGGAACGCCGACCTCGGCGAGCTTCACACGCCAGCTGCCGGGTGCTTGACTGGGGTGGTCTCTTTCGAGAGGCTCGGCGGTGGGGCTCACCGGAACCAACCTCGGCAGTCGCCGACAACAGTCCCTATCTCATGGCACAGCTGTGCCGTCCGAGATAGGAGACCCCATGACCCATCCCTCGATCGTCGTCGGTGTGACGCCGTGGCAACCGGACTCCGTCGTTCACGAGGCCCTGAAGTTCGCGGCGAAGCTTCACTGCGTGGTCGTTTGTGTGAGCGTCGACCTGTCTCGGTATGTGACGGACACGCGGGCCGACGGTTCGATCATTGCGGCTCCGATTGACTCGGATGCCGGTGGGGTGATCGTCGAGGAGTTTGATCCGGGGCTCGCCACCCGCATTCGTCAGTTCGCCGCGACCGCCGAGGTGGAATGCGAGTTCATTGCCTCGGCGGGGGACCCGGGTCGTGTCCTGACCAGGGTCGCGAAAGAGCACGACGCTCTCATGATCGTCGTCGGGACACGCAGTGCGACCTTCGGCGGCACGGTGCGGGAGTTCTTCTCGGGCTCGGTGGCGGTGAACCTCGCCCATCGTCAGCACCGCCCCGTGCTCGTCGTACCGGTGGATCCGGTTTCCGGAGACGGCGTGTTGCCGTGGGACGGTCCGCGGCCCGTGGGTGAACGAGCGTGACAACGGACAGCCCGCCGACCGGTGCCGTCCGAGCTGTCCATCTCCGCTGGTCGAACATCGGGCTTGTCGCGATCGGAGGCGCGGTCGGCACCGCCACTCGTGAAGCGTGCGCTCTGACGTGGCCGACACCCGCCGGAGGGTTTCCGTTGACGATCTTGGTGATCAACGTCATCGGGGCGTTCGCCCTCGGACTCCTCCTCGAATTGCTGGCGCGCAGCGGTTCCGACGGAGGGAGGCGCCGTGCGGTGCGTCTCCTCATCGGCACGGGTGTGCTCGGGGGTTTCACCACCTACAGCACCTTCGCGAGCGACGTCGCGGGCCTCGCCGGATCTTCCATCGGGTTGGCCTTCACTGACGTTGCCGCGACACTCATCCTCGGGATCGCTGCGTCGACCGCCGGGATCTCGGCGGGCATCCTGCTTCACCGGCGCACACGGGCGCAGGACCCCGCGTGAACGGGGCTGTCGTCTTCCTGCTGCTCTGTGTGGCGGGCGGGGTCGGGGCGTCACTCCGGTTCCTGTTCGATGGGTTGATTCGGGAGCGCACTCGCGTCGTCTACCCGGTCGGCACAACGATCATCAACGTCACCGGTTCAGTGGGGCTCGGCATCATCACCGGTGCCGCCGCTCACGCCGGCCTGCCGCCTGAGGTCGCGCTCATCCTCGGAAGTGGGCTTCTGGGCGGATACACCACCTTCAGTACCGCGAGCGTCGAGACGGTCCGTCTCGCCCGGGAGCGACGGTTCTTCGCGGCGATCGCGAACAGCGTCGGGATGGCCGTGGTGTGCATTGCGGGAGCCGGGCTCGGGCTCGTGCTCGGGGGCGCGTGAACTGCCTCTCGCCGCGACGGGGCCCGCCACCTCGTTCCGTCTCGGCACAGCCTGGGTGTGCCGGCCGCGGTCCTGGTGCCCATACTGGGGGTGACGGGCAACTAGCGCTGAGAGGAACTCGATGGTGCGGTCGGAGTCCAGCGTGGTGGTCGACCGTTCGGCCGAGGAGGTTTTCGCCTTCTTGGCGGACGGCACCAATAACCCGAAGTGGCGACGTGGCGTGAGCGGGATCCGCCACATTCGTGGGCGCGGGGTCGGCGCGGAATATGAGCAACTGCTCGAGGGACCCGGCGGACGGACGATGCGTGCCAACTATCGGGTCGTCGCCGCGGATGAACCGACCAGGCTGGTCTTCGAGGTCACGGCC
>JABBOD010000028.1 GCA_019351995.1 Acidobacteriota bacterium | reverse complement strand
CGGGTGCTGCGCTGACAGCGGTGCCTCGACCGGTCGTTTCGGACGGCCGGGGTCGAGACTGTGTTCTGCGGGGAGCGCGAGGGGCGACCCCCTCGCGCTCCCCGTTCGCGTTCAGCTAGCTGTTGTGGCTCGCTGACCTTACAACCCCATCCCAACCGGGGATGGCATCTGCATGAGGGCGACAAAGCACCGGGACGGTTCAGATTGAGGTCTCATCAGATTGATCTTTGGTGACGAGTTCTAATCAGCGGTAGTCAGAAATGGGACAGCCGGGACGAGCTCTCAACCGTCCCGGCCGCCCATGGTTACGAGGTCGGCAAATACTCGAGCGGCCCGTCGGCGCTCCAGACGAGCACGTCCGTGTTCCCTGTACTGCGCGATACGGTTGCCGGTGTGCCAGTCATGATCCCAAAGGTCGGACCACCGGATCCGACCTTTGCCCAACCCGACCAGCCGCCGGTTGAGGTCCACGTGTCGCGAGTGAGGTAGCCGGTCGAGCTTCGTGCGAAGAGGCTCTCCTCGGTGCTGCTCTCTGCTGAGACGTTCGGACTGCTGCTGAGGTTGCCCCCAATGCGAGTCCAGCCGGACCATCCTCCGGCTGCAGTCCAATACTTCTCCCAGGCCGCATTGTCCGTTGAACGAACGTATACCGTAACTTCCCCGTTGCTGCGTGAGACGGATGTCGGCTCGCCGAGGGCTGCTCCACCGATACTCGTCCACGCCGACCAGGATGTGCCGTTGTATTGGGTGTATGAGATTCCGCCTGTGCTGTTTCGCGCGAACGCTTCAAGGTCGGAGCTGTTCTGCGAGGCGAGGGATGGGCCGCTGGTGAGCGCTCCGCCGAGACTCGTCCATCCTCCCCATGTTCCGCCGGTAGAAAGGGTGTCGACCCAGAGGGCATTGTCGCTTCCGCGCACGGCCACGGTGACATTCCCGTTCCACCCGACTGCGGTCGGCGCGCCCAAAGACCCACCTGTAGGAGATCCGAGGTCGCCGGCACCGGTGGTGTTATTCCAGGCTGCCCCGGTCCAGGCCGGCCAGCTCGTTCCGTTGAACCGAGATACATACAGCGAACCATCGCTGCCACGCACGACCGCAAACAAGTTGCTCGACCCCGTTGAGGCAATCGCGGGGCTGTCCGTGAGGACTCCCCCGACGTTAGTCCAGCTGGAGTCGGTGACATCCGCGGTCACGGCAGTTATAGTGAGTCGAACTGCTGAATACTGAGGAAGTGTCACCGGAATCGTCGCCGTTCCGCCAGAGATGGAATACGTAGAGTCGCCGGTGACCGGCTGCGAACCTGTGCCTTGGCCCGATCCCAACGCTTGGACCGCCACGCGAACGCTTGTCGCGCCGCTGAGGAAGCTCAGGCTGCCAAGGTTCGTGAGGCTTACGTCAACAGTTCCACCGGCGAAGGAATCGTTTGCGCCAATCAGAACTGCCGCCTTGCTTGTCGATGGATCCGTGGTCGCAAGTCCGTTCACATCCGTGGCATCGGTGCTCGTGGTGGCGACGGCGTCGCCTTGCATTGCGGCGTAGTCAGCGTATGCGTACCACTCAGGTCGGCGGACTTCGTTGCTGCTTAGCAAACCGTCGAGCATGGGTTCCTCGCAGGTGTTCCCGTTGGGCAATCCTGTTTCATTCCAGCAGGCGTGGCCGACTGTTACTCCTGATGCTTCTGCCGCTGCGAAATAATTGACATCGAGACCTGGGTGTCCGACCGACCCCGGGCCGACGGCTTCCTGGACGACTAGGGGGATCTGGCTGATGCTGTTGCTGGTCATGTAGCTGCGGAGGGCAGTCGCGTCGCTGGCGAGGTTCTGTGGCGAATCGAAATGCCAGGTCAGGACGTTAGGAAGGTCGCCTTTTGTCTTCTGGTTGGTCAGAAAGGTCTCGAGATCGGCAACGGAGCTGTAGCTGATGCTGGGCCCTGCAATCTGCGCGGACGAGTCGGCCGACCGAACGCCGGCGTAGCACTGGTCCCAGCTGGTGGTGCTTGATGAGAGCCAGCTGGTGGTCGCTCCATCGACACCGCCGTTTGGTTCGTTGATGAGATCGAAGGTTGGGGACTGGCCAGTTGCGACAACCGCGGAGGCTACGTTGTAGCACAGGGTGTTCCAGTTAGTTGCTGCAGGATTGTTGTACTGCGGGTTATAAGTCGGATCAGCGATGAAGTCCGACATGATCACCTCGGTCTGTGACGGGCTGTATTCCGCGGTTGTCCCGTAGACGTCGAAGTAGTCGTACGGAGGCGTTGTCGTCGCGCCGTTGTAGCCAGGGTCACCCAGTCGCCACTCGGTCGGGTTGAGCGGTGCCACGTTCGCGGCGTCAGGGAGGTCGACGTTGATACCGTGAAGCAGGCCGCGGCCGTCGCCAGTTAACGCGGACCCGGTGGACGAGGAGAAGTCCACGCTGAAGGTGGGGGTGGTTGCAAATGAGGGTGTGGCGGAGACCAGAACGAGCGCCGCCGGGATGGTGACAATTCCGATTGCTGCGAGGAATCTGCGTCTCTTTGTGGCATGGATCATGATCGAACTCCTTTGTCCAAACGAGTGGTTAGTTCTAGGTTCAGTCACCGGATCCGCACGCTTACTCCGATCTAATGATCCGCAATGACCGTCTGTGCGTCGACAATACAATGAATTTGGCATAACAAGTCCGATTTAATCGCTTCGCTGCTTGCATAGCGGCTCGCCTGGTCTTTGATCAGGCAAGATGGGCGATGGTTCGGTACAGTCGCGCGTCGATGTTCGATTGTGTAGTGTTAAGTCCTACATATTGACCTACGGTGTACTCGATGGAGAGATGTTTTGAGCACGAGTGACAAGGTAAGAGTCGGCGCAGTCGGCGCGGGCTGGTGGGCAACGACCAATCATTTTCCGCTCTTGGCGGCCGACGACCGTGTGGACCTTGTCGGCGTTAGCAGCCTCGGTGTCGATCATCTTGCGGCAGTGCAGGAGCAGTTCGGCTTCAGGCACGCGACCGAGGACTTCGAGGAACTCCTCGGGTGGAACCTGGACGCACTGGTCGTCGCCAGCCCCCATCACCTGCACTATTCACAGACCGCCGCCGGCCTTGACAGGGGGCTGACTGTGCTGTGCGAGAAGCCAATGACGCTGCATGCAATCGAAGCCTGGGATCTCGTTGAGCGCGCCGAGGCAAACAGCGCGGGTCTCGTTATCTCTCTCGGATGGAACTACAAGCCATTCCTGATTCGAGCGAAGGCGCTGATGTCCGATCCAGGCGTCGGCGACATCGAATACGTTTCGGTTCGGATGGCAAGTCCAACGAAAGCGTTCTTCTCTGCGCCAGCACCCACCGTTCCGTCCGACTTCAGCGCAACGTTAACTGGCCCCGACCCAAAGACCTGGCAAGATCCAGCGCGTGGAGGCGGCTATGCACACGGCCAGCTCAGCCACGCAGCAGGTCTCTTGTTCTGGCTCACCGAACTCCGGGCGTCCAGAGTCACAGCTAGGAGCAGTGCACCTCACTCCGGTGTCGATATGTACGACGCGGCGCTCATCGACTTCGCCTCGGGAGCGCACGGGATTCTAAGCGGGGCGGCCACCCTGCCGGACGACGACAAGTTTCAACTAGGTCTTGAGATATTTGGAAGTGACGGCGTCCTCATCGTGGACGTGGAGCGAGAGCGAGCAGAACTCCGACGGCACGACGGGAATACTCATCTCGTCGACATTGCCCCGAACGAGGGCGCCTACTCCTGCGAAGGTCCTGTCAACGCGCTCGTCGAAATCGCAATGAACCCGGATCACTCCAACAACAGCACGGGTGATACCGGGGCTCGCGGAGTGGAACTGCTCGAGGCTCTGCAGGTCTCAGCATCCGCTGCCGAACTAAAACCAGTCGACATCAACCTCACGCTGGGCGCTCGGCACTAGCGGACAACCCCGACTTCGACCAACCCGCCTACAAGGAGCGCTTCATGCCCGACACCACCCACGCCGCAGCCGGCAGTCGCCCGCTGGAAGGATTGCGCGTCATCGACGCATCACAAATGCTCGCCGGACCGATCTGTGGCATGAGACTCGGAGATCTCGGAGCTGAGGTGATCAAGCTGGAGTCGCCGGACATCGGGGAGTGGACGCGCACGCACCCATTCGCAAACGCGTCGGTTGGGGGAGAATCGACTGCGCTTCTCGGACTCAACCGAAACAAGCAGAGCCTCACTCTGAACTTGAAGGAACAGCGCGGTCTCGAACTGCTCTACGAACTGATCGCGGACTGCGATGTTTTCATTCAGAACTTTCGCGTGGGCACTGCTGAACGCCTCGGCATCGGTTACGCGAAGCTTGCGGAGCTTAACCAGCGACTCGTCTATTGCCAGATCAGCGGGTACGGCGAGGACGGACCATACCGTGACCGCCCAGGCCAGGACCTTCTTCTCCAAGGAGTCTCGGGGTCGATGTGGTCGGTCGGGTCCAAGCACGACACACCGCTCCCCGGCGCCCTCTGGGCTGTCGACGCAATGACCGGATACCAAGCCGCAATCGGCATCCTTTCCGCACTGCGCGAACGTGACACCTCCGGCGAAGGCCAGAAAGTCTCCGTCGATATGTGGTCGGTGGCCATGGACTGCCAGGCGCAGGAGTTCACGACCTACCTAAACGCCGGCATCCAACCGCAGCGGTCGGAGGAGTCGTTCGCTCACGCTTGGTGCAACCCGCCCTACAGCTCTTACAAGACGAAAGACAGCTACATCCTCCTTTCGCAAATGCCCATCGACGTGCTGGGCGACGCCGTCGATGATGATCGGTTGCGAGCCATCACCTCGTGGGAGGACGCCGAGTTACGACGAGACGAAATCCACCGGATATTGGATGAGATTCTCCCGGCAAGGACAACAGACGAGTGGCTGGAGGTCCTTCTCGAACGAAAGTTGTGGGCTGGTCCGATCTACACGTATGCGGACGTCGCTTCCGATCCACACGTGGTCGCCAGAGGCATGATCAGCACCATCGCCCATCCAACAGCGGGCGAACTAAGAATGCCATCAGTGCCGATCCGATTCTCGCGGAGCGTCGCCGATATCCGCCTCCCACCACCACTTCTCGGCGAACATACGACCCGCCTCCTCGAGGGGGCCGGTATATCGAGCGTCGAAATCGAAGAGTTACGCGCTCGCGGCGTGGTGTGACCACGCGCTACCGCTCGTCGACACACAACCAACCATAGGAGTCAAAAATGATTTCGGAACAAAAGACGACCGACCCCGATGCGGAGCTTAGATTCCGAGTCGACGGTCACGTCGCGATCCTGGAGCTTAACCGGCCGGCAAAGCTGAACACCATGACGCCGGCGATGGGCAAGGCGCTGCTCAGCATCGTGGACGAGATCAACGACGATGACGAGGTTCGGGTGGTGATTTTCTCGGGCGTCGGCCCCAAAGCTTTCTCGGCTGGGAGTGACGTCAAAGTGCTCGATGACTATGGGACGAACTGGCAGCTGCGTAACCGAATCGACTATGCCCGCGGAATTTGGGCGATCCGAAAACCGGTCATCGCAAAGATCCGCGGCTACTGCATCGGGGGTGGGTTGGAGATGGCACTCATGAGTGACATCCGGTACGCAGCGCCATCCGCCCGATTTGGTGCGGGGGAAGTTAAGCTCGGCTGGCACGGGGGAGCCGGCAACACCCAGTTGCTTCCGAGGGTCATCTCCCCCGGGCGGGCCGCTGAGATGCTGTTCACAGGCGACATGGTGCCCGCCGATGAGGCGGCGACGATCGGGCTGGTTGATCGAGTGCTCCCCGACGAGGACCTCGACGCCGCCGTCCAGGACCTCGCTGAACGGATCAGCCGGAGCGCCCCACTTGCGGTGCAACTGTCGAAGCACTTGGTGCGTGTCGCAATGTCGAGTTCGTTAGAGGTAGGTATGGCCTACGAGAACGACACTTTCACATATCTATTTACTACGTCGGATGCGGCAGAGGGGCGACGGGCGTTCGCCGAAAAGCGAGCGCCCCAGTTTGAAGGGAAGTAGACCAATGGAGCTGGCGCCCGGCATTCATCGAATCGAGTGTCCCATTGGGGATCGATACATCGCTGTCCATGTGATCGTCGGCACTCGACATACGGCGGTTATCGATACCGGTTACGACGAATCAGTCCGAGGGGCGGTAGTGCCCTACTTTCGTGAGAATGGGATCGACCCGGCAGCCGTTCGCTACGTAATCGTCACGCATGCGGACTACGACCACTCCGGCGGAGCTACAGCGATGAGGGATGTTTTCCCCAATTCGCTGGTGTGCGCGGGCGAGCGGGATCGCGCGATGCTCGAAGACCTCGAACTGATGATTTCGGACCGTTACGGTGAGTTCGCTCACACGCACAACTTCGACGAGACAGAAGAGGGTAAGCACTTCATCCGGGCGGTCGCCCATTCCACCACAATCGATATCGGTTTCACCGGCGGAGAGAGCCTCGACCTCGGCGATCGCACCATCGAGATTTTGCACACCCCGGGGCACTCCTGGGGCCACCTTTCGGTCGTCGACAAGACGACAGGCTTCATTGTTGTTGGTGACGCGGTGCTAGGTGACACAGTGCCGCTCGCCGACGGTCGGCCCGCGTTTCCCCCTACGTATCGATATGTGGAGGCCTACCGCGCGACGATCCGTCTCCTGAAAGGCCGTCGACCGGTTGCAATTCTCCCGGCTCACTATCCGGCGATGTTCGCCGAAAGTGCTTTGGACTTTTTGGATCTGTCACTTGCCTACACCGACCTGGTTGAGCTGGTGGCCTTGGAAACGGTGACACGGTCGTCGCGCCCGATTTCGTTATTGGAATTGATCGATAAGAGCCACGATCGGCTCGGCCCTTGGCCGAGCCCCGCCTGTGACTATCTCGTCTACGCCGTCCTTGGGCACCTCGAGGTTCTCGAGCAATATCACCTTGTGCAGTCGCTGATCCGGTCGGATGGCGTTCAGGCTTGGGTCGCGGGATAACAGTCTGAAAACGAAGGGGGGCGATCGCGATATCGCGATCGCCCCCCTTCTGCGCCTTAGCTAACGGTCGCCAAGAGCGGATGCTGCTTAAACGAGCGCTCACGCTTGATCTGCCACAGCGTTCGAAGAGTTTCTCGTTGCGCGTCACTCATGTCGCGGATGCCCTGATCGTCGCCGAAACACCCGTTGCTTGTACTGATCGGGGCGTCGTAAGCGAGAACCGCCCACCGCGTGTTCGCGATCGCCGTAGCCGGCGCCCACGTGCAGCTCCAGACCGTGTTGCGCCAGGTCGGGTAACGCGCTGCCTCATGCGCTTGGGCGTTATTCCACGCATCGTGATAGATCCCATCCGCAAACAGACAATAGGGGAAAGCCTGCTCAATCAAGTGGGCAGTTCCCATGTGGTCTGCCGTGAGGACTGCGATGTCCGCACGATGAGCATGCGCGAGCGCCGCAATTTCTTGCGTCAGCGTTGCCTGACCCAGATCCGCGTAGCCGGGAAAGGCTTCCGGAGCCATCTGCCCATATCCCACGTAATAAGCCTCATCGATCACGAGAGCATCGATGAGGTCACCAACCTCCGAAAGGATCCCGCGTGTGAGACCCAAGTACCGACTACGGACATCGGGATGCAGCGGGTTAGCGATGTAGGTCTCGCTGACGGCATCGGGGCCGATCCAAAGTGGCACCCCATCGCTAACCAAGCCGTCACCGATGGCAGCATGTTCGACTTCGGATCCCATCGCGAGCATGCCAGTAATCAGGTAGAACGGAACTCGGAATCCACGGTCCTTTGCATACGTGATTCGACGTCTCACCTCGTCCCAGTCCATGGGAAGCGGCCGATAGTTGGCAAGATTGCGGAACGTGTACGCCAGTGGTTGGCTTCCGGTCTCCAATACTCCTTCGCGTGCGAGCAGCCGTGGATCGGCGATGTGCGAGAAGATCGTCCACTCCTGCTCCATTTGCCCGGTTTCAGGGTTGTAGCAGTATTGGTCGCAGGAGTCGTACCAGGCGTGCAGGGTAAAAGCCACGCGATGGCGATCGGTCGGCGCAACTATGTCGCACACTGCATCGATGTCGTCGAACCAGCCATCGCCGTTCTTCGACATGTAGTCGTAGTGCTGCCACGCAATCTCGTGGAGCCAGTCCGGGCCGGGCGGTATGTCCGGGGTTGCCCGAACGAACCATGCATCCAAGGCTTCGTCGACCGTTGAAACTCGTTGGGTCACGATTCTGCGTGTGATGCCCGCATGTTGGCCGGCTTCACGGCGATAGGTCCACGTGACCGTGACCGTTGACGCCGGTGCGTCGACTGCGAAGTGTGCGCTGTAACCCGGATCGGTGCCAACCAGGACAAATTCATTGCCATCTTGAACAATGACGGCAGGTATTCCGAGCCGCTGCCCATCGCGAGGTTCGGCGTTCCACCCGGGCCCCCTGAATTCGAAGACCCTCCCTGAGGGGTTCGCGTCCTCTTCGAGGATCCCCTGGTACAGGGGGTAGAGGGCCGCGTCAACGGCAGAACCTAGCTGAACCGTCGCGGTCAGTTTCAGGTCTTTGGTCCACTGGCTGTCGTTGCTCAGGGTCGTCTGAAGTTCGTCATGCGTGGTTCTCGTATCGACGGTGGTTGTGCCGTTGGTTCCAATATGGAGAAGCCGAGACTTCGTCCCGTCGAACAACAACTCCTCGCCTTGGCCGAATCGAGCCGCGAGAGTGAATTCCATTGTCTGTTCCAATTCAAATCGAGGATGAGGATTTTCGGCACGCCATTACAACCACACAGCGGCGAGGCAATGCAGTTTCGAAAAGGCGACGCGCTCGGTAGGTTCAGTCAGTCATATCGGACCATGCGCCTCCAAGGACGGCGGCGATGTCAGTGATGCTCAAGTCGATCAGTTCGCTCATTGCGCGCCTGGCGCGCGACGCGGACCGCGCGGAGACCGCGTCAGCAACGGCCAAATGTGCGTCAATCCGGTGTCCATGCCCCATGGACACGGTCACCTCGCGACTCAGGCGAAGGCCAACCTCGATTCCAGCGCTGACCTGCAGGAGCAGATCATTGTGCGCGGCCTGGAAAAGAGCTCGATGGAACTGCATGTCAGCTTCGATGAACGCGGGCTCGTCGTCTTCAGCGTGCCGAAGTTCGCGTGCAAGTGATCGAATGAGCTGTAGTTCCGTGTCCGTTGCGCGTTCCGCAGCGAGCACACATGCGGCCGGTTCGATCATGGACCGAAGGTCTGTCAGGTCGCGCAGAAACTTTGCACCGACTTCCTCCCCGAGGCGCCAGGACAGAATGTCGGGATCCAATTGCTGCCAGTTCGAGGTGGGAAGCACCTGAGTTCCCCGCTTTGGCCGAGCCTCCACGAGACCCTTAGACGCGAGAACGCGAAGAGCCTCTCGAACAACACCGCGCCCGACTTCGAGTTGTTCAACGAACTCTTCTTCTCGCGGAAGTATCTCGCCAACCGCATAGTTTCCGCGAACAATGTCCCTGCCGATGTGCGCGACAACAGATGTGTGGTTCTTTCGCCGCGTGCCTGTAGTGGCATCGGTGGTGTCGCTCATGCGCTGTCCTCTGTGTGCTCAGCTGGGGGCGGGCAGTCTTCTGCTGCTTTCCGCATTTTATCCGACTTTAGCATTTGTTCCGTGATCGACAACGAATGAAATGAGATTTCTTAGCGGCACCATTCTTCAGCTCAGTGAGGAGGATTTCCCCAAAAGCCGGCATCTTCTCGCACGACTTGCCGGGTTCTGGCGCAACTGGGCCGAGTCGATTACTCGTACATATTGACATCCGGAGGTGATTCTGTTTGGGTTATTGCGCAGACAAGCAACCCCTGCTGCAATACACGGTAGTTCCCCGCCACTTTTGGGTGATTCCCTCGTGTTGGACTGCACCGAACGGCTTGTCCCGCCGTTCGCAATCACAGATCTAGGAGTATTTCAATGAGGAAAACTTTTGTAATAGCGGCGCTTGCCGCGGTGAGTGTGCTGGCGCTAGCCGGTTGCAGCGCGCCCGCGTCAGGATCGGCCAGCGGCTCGTCGGCGTGGCCGGCCGAGAACGCAAGCCTGAAGGGCGTCACGCTGACGATGTGGAACGCGGCCGCGTCGGCGACGATCCCTAAGGCCGTGGTCGCGGGATTTGAGAAAACGACCGGCGCAAAGGTCAACTTGGTAACCATCCCAGACCCCTACGAGCAGGACGTCCTCACCAAAATCGCCACGGGCGACAAGCCAGACCTTGCTTTCTGGCAGCCGAGCACCGGTGAGCTTACCTCGATCAATGCATCGACGAACCTGCTGCCTCTGACGGCAGCCCCGTGGATTTCCAAGATTGACCCGGCGCTCAAGAACGCCGCCGGATTCCTCGGAACGACGCGGTACGCGGCGCTGATTTCAACCCCGGCGCTCGTCGGCATGTACTACAACAAGGACGACTTCGCCAAAGCAGGCATCACGTCGCTTCCGAAGAGTATTCCCGACATGATCGCCGACGCGAAGATCCTGAAGGCTGCCGGCATTACCCCGTTCTACGACGCAGCCAAAGACCAGTGGCCCACCCAGTGGTTTGTACAGAGTGAGCTCGCCGACGCGTCGAAGGCCGGCTACTACACGGACCTTAACACCCAGAAGGCGAAGTGGACGGACCCAACCTTCACGAATGCAGTGTCCGAGTACCAGTCTCTTATTAACGACGGCTACTTCAATGCCGATATCAAGACCGGCACCTTCGTCGGCCAAGGTAAGGCCCTCCTGGATGGTAGCGCGGCGATGACGGACCAGATCACTGCCTTCTCTACCGAACTGCTCAGCGACGCGGGAAGCGCCTCGAATCTCGACTCGAAGATTGGCTACTTCGGGATCTCCCCGACGGGCAATTTGTCGCTGTCAATCCCTGACCAGACGAACGGGCTAGTGGCATTCAAGACCGGCAACGCGAAGCGTGAAGCAGCGTCGAAGCAGTTCCTCGAGTACTGGATGGGCTCGGGCTACAAGACGTTCGTGACGAGCCAAAGCTCGGTGTCGATCGAGCCCGCTGTGGCGACCCCGTCCAGCGTTCCGGCTCTGTTCAAGGAAATTGCCGCAGGTTACAAGAACTCTGTTCCCGGTATGCAGCCGCAAGTCATCGCCTCGCCGGACAACTACATCTATCTGAGCAACATGATTCAGGGCACGATGACGGTCAACCAGGTCGCGCAGGCGATGCAGACTCAGTTCGATCAGCTCGCGAAAGCCCAGGGAGCGAAGGGCTTCTAAAAAGTGGGCCATGGGTCCCGGCGAAACGTGCCGGGACCCATAGCTCCTTGGCATCAATAAATGCGCAACGATTGCGAAGTGACCGGGATATGAGTTCAAGCGCCGCAGCAAAAATGCCACACATCCAACGGAACGAGCCTCCGCGCGGTCAGAGTCGACCAGCCACCGCGCGGTCGACCCACCCGATTTGGTTTGTGGTTCCTGCGTTTTTCGTGCTCACTGTGTTCTTCCTCGTGCCAACGTTGCTGAACTTCGTCTACTCGTTTACAAACTGGTCGAGCTTCAAGACCAGCATCGACTTCACCGGTGTCGACAACTTCACGCAGCTGTTCTCGAGCGGCAATCTTGTTGCTGACCTGCGCACCACAATCATCTACGCAATCCTGGTCGCGGTGTTCCAAAATGTGTTCGGTTTCGCTCTGGCGCTGTTGCTAGAACGGGACACACGTCTGAACCGAATTGCCCGGGCGGCGTTTTTCGTCCCGGTCATCATGTCCGCGCTTGCCGTTGGCTACGTCTTCCAGGCCATTCTCGAGCCCACCGGCGCCCTGAACTCGATCTTGGGCTTCATCACCGGCCAATCAGTGAACATCCCGTGGCTGGGGAGCACCACCTGGACCATCGTGGTGGTAACTCTCATTCACGGTTGGAAGTGGATGGGGCTCGCGATGCTGATCTACTTGGCGGGGCTCAAGACCATCAACGGCGATGTGCTCGAAGCGGCTCGAATAGACGGCGCGTCCTGGCTGCAGACCCTGCAGAGCATTCGATTTCCGCTCCTGGCTCCCGCTATCACGTTTAACGTCGCGACGTCGCTGCTCGGTTCGATGAACAGTTTCGATATCGTGCAGGCCACGACACAGGGTGGTCCGGGAGGTTCGACCGAACTGCTCAACATTTACATCTTCCGCAATTTCGGGGAGGGCCTCTTCGGCGAAGCGACCGCGATGAGTCTGATTCTGCTTGTGCTCGTCATGGCGTTGGCCTTCCCGCTTATCTGGTCTCTGAGAAGGAGAGAGCGGATCCTGTGACCGCAAACACCATCACCACCGTCGGAATCCGCAATCGCAACTTCCGCCTGTTGCGCAAGGTTAGTCGTCCGTCGCGAATCATCCAGCCTATGGCGGTCGTGCTGGCCATGCTCCTTCTGTTGGGCATCCCGTTTTGGATCATCGTCGTCACTGCGGGCAAATCGACCGCCGACGCTCGCGATCCCAACCTGAGCCTCCCGGGTCATTGGGAATTGGCGCAAAACCTCGCCACGGCCTTTACGCAGGGAAATATGGGGATTGCGCTCCTGGGGAGCCTGCTGCTGCTTGTGCCATCGGTGTTCGGTGTTCTTCTTCTCGGAGCGATGGCGTCGTGGATCCTGGCCAGACGCAAGAGCCGTGGGGTCTCGATCGCGTACACGATCGGAATCAGCGGGGTGATTGTTCCGCCTGCAGTTGTGACGATCGTCTTGCTCCTACGCGAGATTGGGCTGCAAGGCACAGCGATCGGAATGATCGGTGTTTACATGGGCATGTATCTGTCCACTGTGATTTTCTTCGTCACCGGGTTCATCCGGACCATCCCGGTGGAACTGGAGGAGGCCGCCCGTGTCGATGGGGCTCGGCCGATTACCGTCTTCTTCCGGATTATCGTGCCGCTCCTGGGTCCAGTGCTTGCGACAGCGACCATTCTGGTGGCGTTGTTCATCTGGAACGATGTTTTTTATGCGCTGTTCGTTGTCGGCGGCCAGCTTGATACTTTGCCGTTGAACTTGTACCAGGTCGCGAGCTCCGGACTTTACCTGCAGAACTGGAACTTGATTTTTGCCTACGTGCTGATCATGACCCTCCCCATGCTGCTGGTCTTTATCATTGCGCAGCGGCGGATCATCTCCGGCGTCACGAGCGGCGCCGTCAAATAGGTCGGCGCTCAATGCGCAGTTCGTCGCGGACGTGCTTCTTTGGCTAGTCCGTCGAGAGCTATCGGCAGTACGAACAATCGGGCTCCAGTTGAGAGGAGGTGACCTCCCTGTCCGCGGGTTTCCGATTGACCTATGCGGGAGCGGCGATGAATTCACCATTGACACGTCTTACGATTTGCCAAGGATTGTCGTCTTGGAGCGCCGGCGGAAGCGCCGTGGCGGGGAATGACTGGAATGCGAGAGGTCGCATGAACCGGCCGATTGCGGCCGTTCCCACTGAAGTCTCCGACGAGGTGCTTGCCGGGTATGGCCCGCCGTGGTTTTGCGCGTAGCTGACGGTCACTCCGGTCGGCCACCCGTTCCATAGGAGTCGGCCCACTCGTGGTGCGAGGACTTCAACCAGTTCGGGCGTCGACGGGTCGTCGTCTGAGGCGATTATGGTCGCGGTCAATTGCCCGTCGAAGGCTCCAGCCAACTCAATGAACTGGGTTGCATTGTCGTAAAAGATGATTATCGATGCCGGACCGAACATCTCGCGACGAATGATCGCCGGGTTCGCGATGACGGTGTCCGCGTCGGCGGCCAAAACGGTCACAGATGGGAAGGTCCCGCGCTGCTCCGATTGGACGATGCGAACTCCCGGCTCATGCAGCTCGAGGTCGAGCTCGTCCATGAACGACTGGCGAAGTGGGGGGCTCAGCAACTCGGAGAGTTGCACAGTTCCGAGGAGCTCGCCGACGAGATGCGCGAGGTAGGACTCCTCGGCCCGCGGGATGAGGAGTACTCCGGGTTTCGTGCAGAACTGACCCATCCCGTTGGTGAAGGATGCGACGTACTGGGTGAGAATCTCATCCCTACGCTTGTCCCATGCCAGTGGGGTCACGAAGACGGGGTTGATGCTCCCCAGTTCCCCATAGAACGGAATGGGATTTGGCCTCCCGGCGGCGCGGTTGAAGAGCGTGCGACCTCCGGCGGTCGAGCCTGTGAAGCCGATGGCTTGGGTGAGAGGGTGGTCGACGAGAAGCTCGCCCGCGGCGCGGCCTTCAATCGTGGCGAACAGGCCGTCGGGTGCGCCAGCAGCCCTCAGTGCGTCGACAACGATGGAGGAGGTTGCCCGCCCCAGCAGGGGGTGCGCGCTGTGGATCTTGTGGACGACGCTGCCTCCAGCGGCGAGGGCGGATGCACTGTCGCCACCCATCACGCTGAACGCAAAGGGGAAATTTGACGCTCCAAACACACCGATGACGCCGCGGGGTACGTTCATCCGCCGGATATCAGGTCGAGCTCCCATCGGCCATGCGCTGTCTGCGTGATCGATCGTGGCTTGAAAATGCGCTCCCCGTTGAATCTCTTCTCCGAGAAGCCTCAGTTGGAATGTCGTGCGCACTAGCTCGCCGGTGAGTCTGGCAGTGGAAAGGTTCGTCTCGGACTCGGCCAGGCTGACCAGGTCTGTCGAATGGATGTCCATGCGATCGGCGATGGAGTGCAGCCAGCGGGATCGCTCTGCCGGTGGGGTGTTGCGCGCTTTTTCGAAGGCGGCGTGCGCGTCTTCGATAGTCCGAGTTTCCGGATTGTCGGGCACGAGTTGTCCTTTCCATGTGGTGACTGGCTCTCTTCATCGCGGTCAAGTCACTTGCGCAGGTGGGCCGGGAGACTCGCTCGATAGAGCGTGTTGAGGCGATCGATGGCAGCGCTAGGCGAAACGCCAGACTGCAGTGCTTCCAACAGCGCGATCGACCCTTGCGTCTGAAAGTCGATCCAACCGGCGTGCCGTGGACGCCTCCATGCATGGATCTGCGAGGCGATGGTCTGAGAATAAAAGTGCCCCCAGGCGTCGTCGATGTCGCGGTTGGCCCACGATGCGAGCGCCGCGGGTTGGCCACCGACGCTCGGCACGACAGAGGTCTGAGCGAGGACATTGCTCACCATAAGCAGGTGCTCTACCGCTGCGTAGCGGTTGGCGGTCTTGGCTGAGATCGCGAGACCGGTCCCGCCGAGCACGGAGCCGGGTGAGCGGTTGTTCGACCATCGCGGAGCGTTGCTGAAGCGGACCGCCGGACGCGGGCCGCGGCTGTAGTTGACGTAGCCGAATACCAGCGGGCAATACTCGATCGCTCCCAGCTGCATCCGGTTGAGGATTTCGATGGGGTCTAAGCCAAGGTGTTCGTTGGGCGTTGCATCAACGAGGCGTTTGAGTAGTCCGAATGCTTCGATTCCAGTGGCCTCGCAGACCAGGTAGTGAGCACTTGGGTGAAGGTTGCTCTCCAGCGCCGCAGCGATGCCAAGAAATGTGAGCAATGTGTGAGGGGATTTCGTTGGTATGGCACCAACGTTTGGCCCCTCCATCCGCGCAAGGGCTTCACCCCATGTTCTGGGTGCAGTAAACGTGGTCGTTCCTGCCGACGCGCTTACTTGGGCAGCAGCGTCAATAGGAACCGCCCACTGCTTGCCGCCATATGAGTAGGAAGCAGCGGAATCACCGACAAACTGTTGGCGCCACGAGCTGATGTCTCCGGACGGAACAAGCTCGTCCAAGGCGAGAAGAGCGGCTGACTCGACGGCGGCGCCGATACCGGGATGATCGATCACCAGGAGATCGTTCTCGAGTGCCAGTGTGGATATGGGTGTGGACTCAAAACCATCGAGAGAGTGCCGGCGCCATTGCAACTCGGATCCTCGGACCTCGTAGGGGCCACTGATCCGGGCGAGCCGGGCGAGCTCTTCAAGGGGCGCCCATCCGCGAGGACTGGACCAGGTCATCCCCGTGAGCATGAGCGCATCGGCTCGGTCAACGGAAGCCATCAACGAGCCTCAACTCGCAGGAATGATCGACCGGGCCCGCGCCGGTGACGGGCCCCGCGAGTTGCGGTGCTCAAGAAGGCGACTGACATGAATATCCGTGTCCACGAGACAACTATACGATTAAAGTCCGACAAATAGGCATTGCCATCGAATGGTGCGTCATATTAGGTCACAACCGAGGAAGGCCTGACATACCTCATCTTCCAGAGGCGCACTGACATCGGAGCTCTCCAATTGGGTCAGAAATCTGTACGATAAGTACTACTTATAAAGCTTTCGAAGGGATATCCAATGTATGACGGTCTTCTCCGAGGTGTGATCCCGGTTGCCCCTGTGATTTTCAGAGAGGACGAGCAGCTCGACAGGGATGGGCAGAGGCGAGTGATGGATTACCTGGTCGACTCGGGTGCCGCGGCTATTTGCATCCTGGCCAACTACTCGGAACAGTTTTCGCTGAGTGACTCCGAGCGGCGTGAACTTACCGATCTCAGCATGGAGCAGATCGGGGGTCGCGTACCCGTGGTCGTGACTACCAGTCACTACAGTGTGCGCATTGCCCGAGAGAGAAATATCTACGCGAAGTCTGTCGGGGCAGCGATGGTGATGATGATGCCGCCATTCTTTGGGGCAACAATGTCCCTGGATACAGAAAGCACAGTGGAGTACTTCGAGCGGGTTGCCGATGGCATCGATCTCGACATCATGATTCAAGACGCCCCGCTGAGCACCACGCCACTCTCCCGCGATGCTATCGAGCGAATCGCAACGGCCGTTCCCCAGGTGCGCTACATCAAGGTTGAAACTCCCCGCGCGGCCGACAAGATTAGAGCTCTCGGCCAACTACCGGAGGGAATGCTCCCGGGGCTCTACGACGGCGAGGAAGCAGTTACCCTGATTCCGGACCTCAACGCTGGAGCTCAGGGCACCATGTGCAGTGGGGTACTCCCATTCGAGCTGTCGAAGATTGTCAGCGACTATCACGCCGGCCGGACCGAAGAAGCCGAGGTAGCCTGGGAGACTCTGCTTCCGCTCATCCACTTCGAGAATCGACAGTGCGGGCTCGGCGCGACAAAGATCATTCTGAAGGAGGCGGGCCTTATCCACAGCGACACCGTTCGCAGCCCACTCTCGCGCGTACCCGCTGAGAGCCGCGAGCAGCTCCTGACACTCGCGCGCCGGCACGATCTATTTGCGTTGCGTTCGTGACCTCAGTCGGGTGCACCTCAAAGTGGGGTGACATCTGACCTAGCTTGCCCTGTTGCGTCGACTGGACGGATGGTAGGGGCTGTCCCTGCGAACCGTGATCATGAGATACGACCGTTCCAACGAGCGCCACCATGAGGTGACGACTACGGAGGCGACCTCAGCGACGAACTTCGAGGCCTGATCCGCTTGAATAATGAACAATCGAGCAGTTTGTATCCGTTGGCCCCGTTGAAGGGTCGGTGCTAGGGGCAGTAGGGCAGCGAACTCCGCATTCGCTCCGCACATTGATTGTCAGCGAGTGAGATCTCTGTCAACGTCTGGTGTTGGCGATCGCAGCGTTTGTCGCGATCTGTCATCCCTATTAGCTGCTGGCAACTCTTCTGCACTGATCGTGGTGTCGCGGGTTTAACCCTGTGGCGGAGGGAATCTAGCGCCCCTGGCTCATAGGTCCTTGCCGCGCCCTCACGCTGCGAGACTCCCCTGTTGCAAAGCGAGAGTGGGGCTCGAAGCCCACCCGGTGCCGATCGCCCGAGAACACTTGTTGGACGCGATGTGGGCAAAATGTGGGCAAAAGGTCACCCACCACTTGTCGAAGGGGGCCTTTCACGAAGAAAAACCCGGGATTCACGGGGGTATTGGTGGTGGCTCCGACGGGCGTCGATCCCGTGACCTCACGATTTTCAGTCGTGCGCTCTACCAACTGAGCTACAGAGCCTCGAGGGCCGGCGCCGAAGCATCCGGACCCCCGATGGTGAAAGAGCCCTTCCTCGCGGAAGGGCTCTCACATCCGCGACCCTGACGGGACTTGAACCCGCGACCTCCGCCGTGACAGGGCGGCACGCTAACCAACTGCGCTACAGGGCCATGCTTTTGAATTATGTGGTGATGCAGTCTGGTGACCCCAACGGGATTCGAACCCGTGCTGCCGCCGTGAAAGGGCGGTGTCCTAGGCCACTAAACGATGGGGCCATGCAGAAATACCGCAGAGCAACCGAGGGTCAAGCATACGGGCGGCGGGTCCGAAATGCGAATCCCGCCGGAACGGCCAAAACGGCCGAATCAACGGAGCTGGCGGCGGTCCGCGCGTTAGGTTCAACCAGATGTCGAAGGTTGTCGCCCACAACGGGGGCGTTCTGGGAATGATTCACGCCTGGAACGAATCCCGGGAAGTTGCTACTGTTGCCAATGTTATCTGTGTGACTCACGTGGCTCGACCATGATGTTGCAGGATTCGGGGAGACCATGACCGTTGGGTGGGGACGCGCAGTTGCGCGCACACGAGTGATCGCGGCAGTCGTCGCGCTCGGGCTCGCCCCGGTGCTGGCGCTCGCCGTCGCACCCGCCGATGCGGCCGACTCCGTGGACTCGTCGGCCTCGTCCACGACGCTCCGCACCATCGACGTCACGTGGGACCAGGTCGCCCAGGCCCAGGCCGACGTCAACGCCACCGCCAAACTCGTCACGTCCATCAAGTCCCAGCTCGCGGGCCTCCAGGCTGCGGTCGACAGCACACAGGCGGACATCACCGCCAAGGGCGATGCCTACGCACGAGCGCAGGACGCCCTGGACGGGCAGCAGTACAAGGTGGGTCGCCTCCAAGCCCAGGTGGATCTCGCCCAGTCCAAGGCTGCCGTCGCCAAGAAGACCTCCAACCAGCTGCTCGCCGCGATCGGCAAGACCGGCGGCGGCTTCGACGTCACGACGACGCTGTTGAGCAGCTCCGACCCGGGCGTCTTGCTCTCCCAGCTGAGCACATACGGGCAGGTCACCAGCCGCGCCAAGGAGATCATCGCCCAGGCGCTCGCTGCCCAGAATGCCGTGCAGGCCATCACCGACCAGGCGAACGCGGCCAAGGCGATCCTCGCCACATACAAGGACACCGCGGCGGCGGCATTCCAGCTCGCTCAGGTCGCTGCTCAGGCCGCCCAAACCGCGCTCGCCGCGCAGCAAGCCGCCCAAGCGCAGCTCGAGGCGAAGCTCTCGGTACTGACCGAGCACCGTAACGCGACTCTCGCTGACTACAACGCGTCGCTCGCCGCGAAGTGGGGCCCGGGTGCCGCTGGCATCGTCTCGGCATCGGGGTGGGCGAACCCCGCCAACGGTCACCTGAACGACGGCTACGGCATGCGCTGGGACCCGATCAACCCCGGCTGGAGAATGCACTCGGGGCAGGACATCGGGGCCCCATGCACCACCCCGATCTATGCGGCGCACGCCGGCACGGTCACCTATGCCGGTCGGAACGGCACCCTCGGCAACTACGTCCAGCTCGACAACGGCGCTCAGATCACGACCGGCTATGGCCATATCGTCGACGGCGGTATTCTGGTGTCGATGGGGCAGCAGGTCGGGCCCGGTCAGCAGATAGCGAGGGTCGGGACGACGGGGGCGTCGACCGGATGCCACCTTCACTACCTAGTGCGGATCAACGGTGCGCTCACCGATCCGTTGGCATTTATGCGTGATCGGGGGGTCACTCTTGGAAGCTAGCTTCACTCACCGCAGTTCGCTGCGCCATCGGCCGGGAAGGTTCAACGTCTGATGCCCGCGAACAGACGCCCCCAGGGGGCAATGGCCGTCTTGGCGTCCGCCGGAATCGCCATGGCAGCGGGGCTCGCCCTCGCCGTCTCCTCATCGACGATGGCCATCTCCGCGCCGCTCGACTACCCGACCTGGGGCGACGTGCAGGCGGCGAAAGCCAACCAGGCTGCGACGCAGGCCGAAGTCACCAAGTTGCAAGGCCTCCTGACCAGCTTGCAGCAGCAGTCCGATGCCCTGGGCAAGGTTGCTGAGCAGAAGGCCGAACTCTTCAACCAGGCCAACGTGGCACTCGCCGCGGCGACCACGAAGACGGCCAAACTGCAAAGCGAGGCGGATGCCGCGACCGCGAGGGCGCAGGAGTCGACGAAGCGCGCGGCCGCGCTCATCGCCCAGCTCGCGCGCACCGGTGGGGGCGACGTCTCGCTCGGCGTGCTCTTCGGCAGCGCCAAGCAGGCCGATCAACTGCTCTCCACCCTGGGAACCGCGAGCCGACTCGGCCAGTCGACGGAGGGGATCCTCAAGCAGGCGGAGTTCGACAAGAACGCGGCCTCCGCGCTGACCGCGGCAGCGTCCGTTGCCGAGACCAAGCGGACCGAGCTGGCCGCCGAAGCGAAGACCGCGAACGAAGCAGCGCAGAAGGCCACGGCCGACATCCAGGCGCAGCTCGCCCAGCAGCAGGCCGCGTCGACCACGATGTATGCCCAGCTCGCCAGCCTCAAGAACACGACGGCTTCGGTGGAGGCGCAGTACCTGGCCGGTATCGCCGAAATCGCCCGTCAGAACGCTGTCAAGACGGCGCCGAGCGCGCCGATCCTCCACTCGGTTCCTCCGCTCCCGGTCGCCGCTGCGGTTGCGGGCGCCATCTCCTTCGCCGAGGCGCAGCTCGGAAAGTGGTACGTCTTTGCCGGAGCCGGCCCGAACTACTGGGACTGCTCAGGGCTGACGATGCGCTCGTACCAAGCTGTTGGCGTCTATATCGGCACGCACTCGGCCACGGATCAGTACAACACCCTCAGGGCGTCTGGCCGTCTGGTCAACCTCTCGCAGGTTCTTCCGGGTGACCTGTTGTTCTACTCGAGCGGCGGTGGCGAGATGTATCACGTCACGATGGCCGTCGGCAATGGGCTGATGATCGAGGCGGCTCACCCCGGCTCGCAGGTGCGCATCGTCGGGATTCGCTACGGGGACCTCATGCCATACGTGGGGCGTCCGACCGCGTAGTTCACTCTCTGGTGGCCCGGGCTCCCAGCGAGCGTGCGGCGGCGATCCCGGCGGCGAACAGCCAACGCTCTGGCTCGTTGAGCGCGTTGTCTCGCGACCCGGCGAGCTCGACGAGACTGGCGGCCCAAACACCCGCGGGGGCGGCCATGGCGAGGCTTCCAGCGATGAGGGCGCGGCGCGCGCCCGGCTGGGTGGGAAGCGACAGGGCGTTGCCCGTGACCTTGCCGGTCAGCGAGGTGGTGTCGAAGCGACCCTCCCCGGTGATCAGGACATCCGCGGATGCCGCTGCCGCGACCAGCCCGGTGAGTTCGGCGATGGCAGCGGACCCCGACTCGATCCCGGCGCCCCACATCGCGAGAAAGCCGTAGCCGGTGCCGCCGGCCGCGCCCGACCCGGGTGTCGTCGCGGCGCGTTCCGGATTCCAAGGACTGTCCTTGACAACGGGAACGTCTTCGAGGTGGGACGCCCATCGGGCGAGGGCGCAGTCGAGTTCGAGCACCTGCTCGGGTGTCGCGCCCTTCTGCGGCCCGAAGACGGCTGCGGCGCCGCTCGGTCCCAGAAGCGGTGCGGTCACGTCGCTGAGCAGGCGTACGCCGCCGAGCGGTGCGGGCTGCACCCGAGAGGCGTCGACGCGTGCGAGGCGGGCGAGAGCGCCGCCGCCGTCCGGCAGCGTCCTGTCATCGGCGTCGAACAACTCGAGGCCGAGCGCTCGCAGAGCGCCGGCTCCGCCGTCCGTGGAGGCGGAGCCGCCGAGGCCGATCACGAGCGCGCGAGCACCGGCGCTGAGCGCGGCGGCGATGACCTCGCCGACCCCACGCGTGGTGGCACCGAGGGGATCGAGTGCGCTCATCAGGGGAAGCCCCGAGGAGAGTGCCAGTTCGACGACGGCCGTCCCGTCCGGGAGGTGAAGCCAGCGGGACGGGACCGTTCGGCCGTCCGGACCCGTCACGGGGCCGACCGCGACGATCGCTGCCCCCGGAATGGCGGCGGCGATCGCGTCCAGGGTGCCCTCGCCGCCATCGGCCTGCGGCACCAGCAGTACCTCGTCGAGTGGGCGTACAGCGCGCCACCCGGTGCCGATTGCCGCAGCGGCGGCCGCGGCATCCAGTGAGCCCTTGAAGGAGTCGGGCGCGACGACGACCCTCATGAGCGGCGTCGTCGAGAGAGCTCAGTGACCGGTTGGCGGCACGTAGGCGGCGAGCCCGGCCTGAATGATCTGCTCGGCCTCGGCCGCATCGCCCCAGCCCTCGGTCTTGACCCACTTGCCCGGCTCGAGGTCCTTGTAGTGCTCGAAGAAGTGCTCGATCTCCTTGCGGGTGTACTCCGGGATGTCGTTGACGTCCTGGATCCACTGCCAGCGCGGGTCCTTGGCCTGCACGGCGATGACCTTCGCGTCACTGCCGCCGTCGTCCGTCATCTTGAAGACACCGACCGGTCGCACCGTCACCCCGACACCCGGAAACAGCGGGTAGTCCAGCAGCACCAGCACGTCGACCGGGTCGCCATCGAGGCCGAGAGTGTTCTCGAAGAATCCGTAGTCGGTCGGGTAGACGAAGCCGGTGAACAGCACGCGATCGAGGAAGACGCGACCGGTCTCGTGGTCGACCTCGTATTTGTTGCGGCTGCCCTTGGGGATCTCGATGACGGCGGCGTAGTCGGCCATGACGGATGCTCTTCCTCGTGGGGGTGTGATGACGCAATAACGTTAGCCGATGCCTGAACGCCCTCGACTGACTCCTCCGATCGCCGACGTGCGACGAGCCGTTCGTGGCGCACTCGACGACTTCGGCCAGGGAGAGCTCGTGCTCGTCGCCCTCAGCGGCGGCCCCGATTCGCTCGCGCTCGCCGCCGCACTGGCTTTCGAGGCGCCCCGAGCCGGGATTCGCGGGGGAGCCGTGATCATCGACCACGGCATCCAAAGCGGGTCGGTGGAGGTCGCCGCCCGCGCCGCGCAGCAGGCGCGCACGCTTGCGCTCGACCCTGTCCGCGTCGAACGGGTGCATCTCGGAACAGCCGGTGGGCCGGAGGCCGCGGCTCGCACCGCCCGCTACGGGGCTCTCGAGCGCGTGGCGACCGAACTCGGCGCGCACGCCGTGCTGCTGGCCCACACCCTCGACGATCAGGCGGAGACCGTGTTGCTGGGTCTTGTGCGGGGCAGCGGCCCCGCGAGCCTGCAGGGGATGCCGGCGCGTCGGGCCATGGTGTCGGGCACGGGTTTCTTCTCGCGTCCGCTGCTCGGCATCCGACGTGCCACGACGGTGCAGGCCTGCGCGGATGCCGGGCTCGAGCCGTGGGAGGACCCCCAGAACACCGACCCCGCCTTCACTCGCGTACGGGTACGGCGGACCGTGCTGCCGCTGCTCGAAGCCGAACTCGGTCCCGGGGTCATCGAGGCGCTCGCTCGCACCGCCGCACAGCTGCGGGAAGACACCGACGCGCTCGACACATTCGCCGAGGAGCTCATTGAAGATCTCGCGGATCATGCCGAGGCCGGCATCTCGCTCGACGCGCCGGCCCTCGCCGCCAACCCGCCCGCTCTGCGCCAGCGGCTGATCCGGCTCGCCGTCGCCAGCGAGTTCGGTGTCGCACTCAGTCGCGCCCAGACCCTCGAGGTCGCCCGGCTCGTGACGGACTGGCACGGCCAGGAGGGTGTTGATCTGCCCGGCATTAGGGTGGTCCGGCGAGACGGTCGACTCCGTTTCTCCGGTCAGCACAGTGAAGCGAAAGGCAGCGATGGAACCGCATGATGTGGAGAGAGATCTCAGCGAGATCCTCTACAGCGAGCAGCAGATCCGCGACAGGATCGCCCAGATCTGTCGGCAGATCGAGATCGACTACGCGGGCAAAGACCTGCTGTTGGTGGGCGTGCTGCGGGGTGCGGTCATGGTCATGGCGGACCTGGCGCGCGAGCTGAAGCGCGACATCGAGATGGACTGGATGGCCGTCTCGAGTTACGGCAACAGCACCGAATCGAGCGGCGTCGTCCGGATCGTCAAGGACCTCGACACCGACCTCGCGGGTCGAAACGTGCTGATCGTCGAGGACATCGTGGATTCCGGACTCACCCTGTCCTGGCTGAAAGCCAACCTCGAGAGCCGCAATCCGGCATCCCTCGAGATCTGCGCGCTGCTGCGCAAGCCGGAAGCTGAGAAGGTCCACATCGACGCCAAGTACGTCGGCTTCGACATCCCGAACGCCTTCGTCGTCGGGTACGGCCTCGACTATGCCGAGCGTTATCGCAACCTGCGGGCGGTCGCGGTGCTGGCGCCGCACATCTATGCCTGATGGTGCGGTTACTCCCGGGGCGAACATCCAGACGGCGCTAAGGGATCGCGCGATAACCTGACACTCACGTTTTCTCAGGGAGGATCGGGCTCGGAGCCCGAGCGATTATGGACTTCAAGCGCATTCTTCGCGGCCCGTTGGTGTACATCGTCCTCGGTGTGCTCGCACTCTTCATCGGGTTCAGCCTGCTCACCGGTTCCGGCTCTCGTCAGATCACCACGGAGGAGGGCCTGCACCTCCTCAGCGCCAACGCGGTCAAGACGGTCAAGATCTATGACAGCGAGCAGCGGGTCGACCTGACTTTGAACTCGTCATACACGGACCCGAGCGGCCAGAACCTCGGCACCGCGGTGCAGTTCAACTACGTTGCCGCCCGTGGCGCCGATGTGGTCGCTGCCGTCGACGCCTCAACCGCGAAGTACGACGACGTTCCGCCCTCCACCAACTGGTTGCTGAGCCTGCTCAGCATCCTGGGCCCGATCCTGTTGGTCGGACTGTTCGCGTGGTTCCTGCTCTCGAGCATGCAGGGTGGCGGCAACCGCGTCATGCAGTTCGGCAAGTCGAAGGCCAAGCTGGTCTCGAAGGAGAGCCCGAAGGTCACCTTCGCGGATGTCGCCGGAAGCGATGAAGCCGTGGAGGAGCTGGAAGAGATCAAGGACTTCCTGAAGGACCCGTCGCGCTTCCAGGCCGTCGGCGCCCGCATTCCCAAGGGCGTGTTGCTCTACGGCCCTCCCGGAACCGGCAAGACCCTGCTCGCCCGCGCCGTCGCCGGGGAGGCGGGTGTTCCCTTCTACTCGATCTCCGGCTCTGACTTCGTCGAGATGTTCGTCGGTGTCGGTGCGAGCCGCGTGCGTGACCTCTTCGAGCAGGCGAAGCAGAACTCGCCGGCCATCATCTTCGTCGACGAGATCGATGCGGTTGGTCGTCACCGCGGTGCCGGACTCGGCGGAGGCCACGACGAGCGCGAGCAGACCCTCAACCAGTTGCTGGTCGAGATGGACGGGTTCGACGTCAAGACCAACGTCATCCTGATCGCGGCGACCAACCGTCCCGACATTCTGGACCCGGCCCTGCTGCGCCCCGGCCGCTTCGATCGCCAGATCGGCGTCGACGCGCCGGACCTGAAGGGGCGCCAGAAGATCCTCGAGGTGCACTCGAAGGGCAAGCCGATGGCCAAGGGCGTCAACCTCGAGGTGCTGGCGCGCAAGACGCCGGGCTTCACGGGTGCCGACCTGGCCAACGTGCTCAACGAAGCCGCGCTGCTCACGGCGCGCAGCAACGCGCAACTCATCGATAACCGCGCCTTGGACGAGGCGGTCGACCGCGTCATGGCGGGCCCGCAGCGCCGGACGCGTCTGATGAACAACAAAGAGAAGCTCATCACGGCCTACCACGAGGGTGGACACGCGCTGGCGGCGGCGTCGATGCGCCACACCGACCCGGTCACCAAGGTGACGATCCTGCCGCGCGGCCGAGCCCTCGGATACACGATGGTGCTTCCCCTCGAAGACAAGTACTCGGTGACCCGCAACGAACTCCTCGACCAGCTCGCCTACGCCATGGGCGGCCGGGTCGCCGAGGAGATCGTGTTCCACGACCCGACAACGGGCGCATCCAATGACATCGAGAAGGCGACGAGCATCGCCAGGAAGATGGTCACCGAATACGGCATGAGCGCCGCGATCGGTTCGGTGAAGTTGGGTCAGTCGCAGGGTGAGGTCTTCCTCGGTCGCGACATGGGGCACCAGCGCGACTACTCGGAGGAAATCGCCGAGAAGGTCGACAACGAGGTGCGCTTGCTCATCGAGCAGGCGCACGACGAGGCATGGCAGGTGCTCAACACCAACCGCGACATCCTCGACAACCTCGCGAAGGAGCTGATGGAGAAGGAGACCCTCGACCATGACCAGCTCGCTGCCCTCTTCACGAAGGTGAAGCGTCTGCCGGAGCGTCCGCAGTGGCTCTCGAGCACGAATCGGCCGATCAGCGACCTGCCGCCGATCAAGATCGCGGCGAAGGCAGCAGTCGATGAGGGCGTCGTCGATGGCGGCGTCGACTCGACACCCACGCGACCCAAGCGCACCTCGCGCCCGCGCAAGACACCCGGCATCGCGACCGCCTAGGGGGACCGTGATCGACTCCGGACGCATCGAGGCGGCCGTCGCCGAACTCCTCGCCGCGATCGGAGAGGATGCATCGCGGCCCGGCTTGGTGGCGACGCCGAGCCGTGTCGCCGACGCGTACGGCGAGTTCTTCGCGGGGCTCGGGCGGGATCCGCTCGAGCCCCTTCGCGGAGCATCGGAGTTCCTCGCTGTTCCCGGGGAACTCGGCGAGCTCGTGCTGCTGCGCGACATCCGCTTCCGGTCCATCTGCGAGCACCACCTCTTGCCGTTCACCGGCGTCGCGCATCTGGCCTATCTGCCCGACGAACGCATCGTGGGGCTCGGTCGCCTGGCGGAGGTTGTCGACATCCTGGCCGCCCGCCCGCAGCTGCAGGAGCGGCTCGGCGAGGAGATCGCGTCCGCGCTCGAAGAGGGTCTCGAGCCGCGGGGCGTGCTCGTCGTCCTCGACGCCCGTCACGGCTGCGTGACCACCCGGGGCACCCGGCAGGTGGACAGTTCAACGGTCAGCATGGCCAGTCGTGGCGCGCTGCGAGAATCGGCCGGGCGCGCCGAAGTCATGGCTCTGATCGCGACGGGTGCCAGGGTGGTCGGATGACCACCATCCCAGCGCCGACCAGGATCATGGGCATCTTGAACGTCACGCCCGATTCTTTCAGTGACGGCGGCGCATACCTCGATGTGGATGCGGCGGTCGCCCACGCGGAGGTCATGGTCGAACAGGGCGCGAGCATCGTCGACGTTGGCGGGGAATCCACGAGACCCGGTGCGTCGCCGGTGGGGGCGAAGACCGAGCGCAAGCGCGTGGTCCCGGTGGTGCGCGAACTGGTCGCTCGCGGGATTCCGGTCAGCGTCGATACCCGCACCGCACGCGTCGCGGTCGCCGCGGTGGAGGCGGGGGCGGAGTTGATCAACGACGTCTCGGGAGGCCTGTCCGACCCGGAGATGCCGCGCGTCGTCGCCGAGACCGGCGTGCTCTACGCCGTCATGCACTGGCGCGACGGCGGTGCCGATGCCGCACCGGACTACACCAGTGTGGTGACCGAGGTGCGCCGCGAGCTCACGCACCGCCTCGCGCACCTGATTGTCGAAGGCGTGAAGCCCGAGCAGCTCATCGTCGATCCCGGCATCGGCTTCGGCAAGACGGCCGAACAGAACTGGCAGCTTCTCGGACACCTCGCACAGTTCGCCTCGCTGGGTCACGGCGTCCTGATCGGGGCGTCGCGCAAGCGGTTTCTGGGGGCGCTCCTGCCCGCCGACGCGGCGATGGAAGACCGTGATGCCCCGACCGCGGTGATCAGCGCGCTCGCCGCGCGATCCGGGGCGTGGGGCGTGCGCGTGCACGACGTCGCCGCCACCCGCCGCGCCTTGGATGTCTGGGACCACTGGCAACTCGGGGCGATCTCGTGAGCACGCGTGATCGGATCACCCTCACCGGACTGCGAGCGAACGGCTTCCACGGTGTCTTCGAGCACGAGCGGGTCAACGGTCAGCTCTTTGTGATCGACGTCGTCGTGCACGTGGCGCTCGCCGAGGCCGGGCGGTCCGACGAGCTGGCTCAGACGATCCACTACGGCGAACTGGCCGACGCGATCGTCGGAGCCGTCGAGCGTGATCCTGTCGACCTGATCGAGACCGTTGCGGAGCGCATCGCCGCCGTCGTGCTCGACCAGCCGCGAGCTGAACTCGTCGAGGTGACCGTGCACAAGCCGAGCGCGCCGATCACGGTTCCGTTCGACGACGTCAGCGTGACGATTCTGCGCAGCAGGACGTCGGGGTCCGTCGCGTGAGCGTTGTGAAGCGGCTGATCTCGGCGCCGGCGGTGATCGCGCTCGGCGCCAACCTCGGTGACCGACAAGCGACGATGCTCGCCGCGGTGCGCGAGCTGGCTGACACCCCGGGAGTGCAGCTGACGGCCATCTCGACCGTGATCGAGACGGCGGCGCTCCGCCCTGACGGGGTCGATCCGGATGCCCCCGCATACTTGAACGCGGTGGTGCTGATCACCACGACCTTGACCCCCGTCGAACTGCTGGCAGTTCTGAACGACATCGAGCACGCGCACGGCCGCATCCGTTCCGAACGCTGGGGTGACCGCACCCTCGACCTCGATATCGTGGACTTCGCCGGCCTCTCCAGCACCAGCGAGCGACTGACCTTGCCGCATCCGCGGGCGTTCGAGCGCGACTTTGTGCTGACACCCTGGCTCGAACTCGACCCGCAGGCCGAGTTGCCGGGTCACGGACCGGTCGCGGCACTGCTCGCCGGGTTGCACCAGACACCTTCAGGAGATCCCGCATGAGCCGAACCCGCCCCGGGCCATTAGTCGCGCTGGTGGTGCTCGGCACGGTCGTCGGCTTCCTGCTGCAGACCGGGCTCGCCGCCGCGAGCCTGCCGAAGCTGCGCGTCGAGTACACCTTCGCCGTCACGATCGCACTGATCGCGTTGGTGATCGTCGCGATCGCGGTTCCGGTCTACCGGGCGACCCACGGCGCGCTCCGTCAGCCGATCGACTCGTTCTACGCCACCCGGGTGCTCGCCCTCGCGAAGGCATCGAGCCTGGCCGGATCGCTGATCCTCGGGCTGGGGCTCGGGCTCTCGCTCGATCTGCTGATCCGTTCGTCGACGACCACCGGCGATCTGGTTGCTCGTGACCTGGCGACGCTGGGTGCCGCGATCCTGCTGCTTGCCGCTGGGCTGGTGGCGGAGTTCCTCTGTCGTGTTCCCCCGCGGGACGATGACGACGATCATCCCGACGGTGGTCCCGAGCGTGTGCATCTCTAGCGATCGGTAGCGTGGATTCTGTGAGCGATTCCCCGTCCGTCCCGCCCGTGCCCGCAGCGCCCGCGCCCGCAGCGCTGGTGCCGACCGAGCTGGTGCCAGGACCGTGGCGGCGCGTCTCGTCCCGCTACCTCGTCGTCGACCTGATCGGCACCCTGATCAGCACGGTGGTGCTCACCGCCGTCGCCTCGATCCCGTTCTGGTTGAGCGGGGTGTTCGTGCTGCTGGCGATCCCCGGGGTCGTTTTCGTGGTCGGCGTGGTGGTCGCCGCGTTCACTCCCCGCCGGGTGCGGGCAATCGGGTACCAGTTGCGCGAGGACGACTTCGTGGTGCGCCGCGGGATCATGTTCCAACGCTTCGCGGCGGTCCCGTACGGCCGGATGCAACTCGTCGACATCAACAGGGGGCCGCTCGATCGCGCGATGGGACTCGCCGAGCTGAAACTGGTGACGGCGGCATCCGCCAGCAACGTCGCGGTGCCGGGCCTGCCGCTTGCGGATGCCGAAGAACTCCGTGATCGACTCGTCGAGTTGGCCGAGAGCCGCCGGGCGGGACTGTGACCACCCGGGCGATGGCTCGCCCCGACGGTGCGGCGGCGGAGAACCTCGCCGATGGCGAGTGGCATCGCCTCCACCCGGCGACCCCGCTGCTGCGCGGTGGCTTCGCGTTCGTCGCGATCGCCGGCTTCGTCATCGCGAACCTGCGGGAGCGCATCCTCGGACTGTTCTTCGGGGGTGATGGCCCCGGTGCGGCCAGCGGCGATCCGATCGCGATGATCATTCAGCAGGGGCTGATCCCCATCGCGCTTCTGGTCGTGCTCGCGGTGCTGTGCGTGATCGTGCTGATCTTCTGGCTGTCTTGGCGGGTCCACAGTTTCCGCATCACCGATGAGCTGGTCGAGGTGCGCAGCGGCATCCTGTTCCGCACGAATCGTCGGGGGCGGCTCGACCGCATCCAAGGCATCAATGTCGGACGACCGCTTTTTGCCCGCCTGTTCGGCGCGGCCCGGCTCGATATCAACGTGGCCGGTCACGACGCCAACGTGCCGCTCGCGTACCTGTCAGGGCGCAATGCGGATGCGCTGCGCCAGGTAATCCTCCAGCTCGCGTCTGGCAGCCGGGCAGCCCGTGCGGGCGGCCAGGACGTGGCGGGCGTCGCCCGGGAACACGACGGCACTCTCGCCGGGATCGTCAGTCAACGCGCTCGCGAGTTCATCGCTCCCGAGCGGGATCCGGGCCTCGCGCCCCCGAGCGCCGTGGTGACGATGCATCCTGGCCGGCTGCTCGGCTCCACGATCCTGCACGACCGCACGGTCATCTTCGTGTTACTGGTGGTCGCGGCGATCGTGCTGGCCAGCCTGGCGCACGCGTTCCTCGTGGTCTTTGCCATCGTGCCCCTCCTCTTCGGGGTCGGATCGCAGATCATTCGACGGTTCTCGCGCTCCCTGCGCTACTCGATCGCGGCGACGCCCGACGGCGTGCGAGTCGGCTACGGACTGCTCTCGATGACCAACGAAACCCTGCCGCCCGGTCGCATTCATGCGATCGAGATCCAGCAGCCGTTGCTCTGGCGACCTTTCGACTGGTGGGAGGTCCGGATCAATCTGGCCTCGCACTCCGATCGACAGGAGGGTGGTCGGCGCACCACCACGATCTTGCCCGTCGGCTCGCGGGCGGAGGTGTTCGCGGTGCTGGCGCTGGTGTTCCCCGAGATCGTCGACGAGGCGGTGCTGGCGCATCTGGTTGCGGGACTCGCCCGGGCGACCCCCGGCGATGGCTTCACGACCTCGCCGCGGCGGGCCATCGTGCTGCGCTGGTTCTCCTGGCGCCGCAACGGCTATGCGCTCGAGCCGGAGGCGGTCCTGCTGCGGCGCGGGGCGATCTGGCGCGACCTGGTGCTCGTGCCGACGGCGCGCATGCAGAGCGTGTCGGTCCACCAGGGACCGTTGCTGCGGATGCTGCAGCTCACCGACGTGCAGGTGCACACGGTCTCGGGGCCGATCCGTGCAACGCTCGGGGCGCTCGACGCCGCCGATGGCGCCCTATTCTTCCGTGCCGTCGAGGCGAGCGGGGTCGCCGCTGCGGCGGCCGACCGGACCCACCGGTGGGCGACGCAGCCGGCACCCGGCAGAGCCTCGAGCACCGTCCCGGCGGCCGAACCCGCGGCAGCCGGGCCCGCGTCGGCCGAGCCCGCGTCCGCCGAGCCTTCGGCGGCGACGACGGCGGCACCAGCGCTGCCGGGCGGTTCCGCGTGAGCGACGTCGCCGGGAGCCGCCGCCGCGACGGGCGCCTCGGGATCGGGATCATCGGCGCCGGCCGCGTCGGCCCGGTGCTGGGTGCCGCGCTCGGCGGAGCGGGTCACGCCATCGTGGGCATCGCGACGCTCTCGGAGTCCGGCCGAGACCGTGCAGATGCCCTCCTCCCCGGCGTCCCGGTGCTGCCCATCCCCGACGTCATCGAACGCAGCGAGCTCGTCATCCTGGCGGTACCGGAGTCGGAGCTCGCGTCGCTCGTGTCCGGGTTGGCCGCGACCGGTGCATGGCAGGCCGGGCAACTCGTCGCCCACACCGCACCCGGGCTCGGAATCGGGGTGCTGGCGCCGGCGCTGGCGGCGGGCGCGATTCCGCTTGCGATTCATCCGGCCATGGACTTCACGGGTACGAGCGTCGACCTGGTGCGCCTGCGCGAGAGCTGGTGCGTCGTGACCGCGCCGACGCCGGTGCTGCCGATCGCCCAGGCATTGGTGGTCGAAATGGGATCCGAACCGATCGTGGTTGCCGAGGCGGATCGGGCGGCATACGCGGAGGCGATCGCCACGGCGCGTGGCTTCTCGGCCGCGATCGTCGGTCAGGCCGCCGGGATGCTGCGCGACATCGGCGTCGAGAGCCCCGGTCGACTGCTCGGCCCTCTGGTGCGCTCGAGCGTGGAGAACGCGCTGGCCGGCGCCGACTCCGACGTCCCGCCGCCCCTCCTCCCGCTCGCGTAGCCCTGCCCGCCCTCGCTCGCTCGCTCGCCGAAGGGTCGGTGCTGGGGGTTCCGGAGCCGCAATAACCCCGTCACGCGACCCTTCGGCGGAGGGCGCGATGGCGAGGGGAGGCGTCCGCGCTCGGTAGCATCGTTCGAGGCGCGGCGAAGTCGCGCCCGCAAGGAGGCACCGTGAGCAGGCCCGTCGTAGTCGAGACGATTGCCGCCCTGCGCGCCGAGCTGGCGGCACGGACCGCAGCCGGTGGGAGTGTCGCGCTCGTCCCGACGATGGGTGCCCTGCACGACGGCCATCTCGCGCTCGTGGAACGCGCGAGCGAGATCGCCGACACCGTCGTGGTGTCGATCTTCGTGAATCCGCTGCAGTTCGGTCCCGACGAGGATCTCGACACGTACCCGCGCGATCTCGAGGCCGACGTGACGGCGCTCGAACCGTTCGGCGTGGCGTTCGTCTTCGCTCCGAGCGCAGCCGAGATGTACCCGCACGGTGCCGCGCAGGTGAAAGTGACCGGGGGCGAGATCGCGGGGCTCTTCGAAGGCCGCACGCGACCCGGTCACTTCGATGGCGTGCTCACGGTGGTCTCGAAGTTGCTCAACATCGCTCGCCCCGATGCCGTCGTGTTCGGGCAGAAGGATGCGCAGCAGGTCTTCCTGGTGCGCCAACTCGTTGATGACCTGAACGTCCCGACGAAGGTCGAAATCGTCGACACCGTGCGGGCCGATGACGGCCTCGCCCTCAGCAGCCGCAACCGCTACCTGAACGGTGCCGAGCGTCGCGCGGCCGTGGCACTCAGCCGGGCGCTCGAGGCGTCGGCATCCGCCGCCGATCGCGGGATCGACGCCGTGTTGGCGGCGGCGCAGTCCGTGTTCATGGATGAGCGCCTTGTTAAGCTGGACTACTTGAAAGTCGTGAATCCGAAGACCTTCCTGCCCGTCGATGACGGCTACCGGGGCCAAGCGCGCGTGTTGATCGCGGCGCAGGTGGGCTCGGCTCGGCTCATCGACAACGACGCCATCTACCTGAACTGAGCAGCGCATGAGCGAGACGCCCGATCCGGCCGCCCCCGAAGAACCGACCGTCGAGGACATCGCCGAGCAGAAGGCCGTCCGCCTCGCCAAGCGCGAGCGCCTCATCGCGGACGGCGGTGAGGCCTACCCGGTGTCGCTTCCGATCACCACGACGATCCCGCGGGTGCGCGCCGAGTACGAACACCTGGTCGCGGATGACGTCACCGGTGTGACGGTCGGCGTCGCCGGCCGCGTCGTCTTCAGCCGCAACACCGGCAAGCTGTGCTTCGCATCACTGCAAGCGGGCGGAGGCGAGCGTATCCAGGCGATGGTGTCGCTCGCCGAGGTGGGCGAGGAGTCGATCCAGCGCTGGAAGGAACTCGTCGACCTGGGCGACCACGTCTTCGTGAGCGGCGAGGTGATCTCGTCTCGGCGGGGCGAGCTCAGCATCCTGGTGAAGGACTGGGCGATCGCGGCCAAGGCGATCCTCCCGCTGCCGAACCTCTACTCCGAGTTGAGCGACGAGACCCGGGTGCGCCAGCGCTACCTCGACCTCATCACCCGCGAGCAGGCGCGTGTCACGGTTCGGGCACGGGCGGCGGCGGTTGCCTCCCTGCGGGCGACCTTCTCGGGCCACGGCTACCTCGAGGTGGAGACGCCGATGCTCCAGACCATCCACGGTGGTGCGAGCGCTCGCCCGTTCTCCACGCACTCGAATGCCTTCGACACCGAGCTGTTCCTGCGGATCGCGCCCGAGCTGTTCCTGAAGCGCGCCGTCGTCGGTGGTATCGAGCGGGTCTACGAGATCAACCGCAACTTCCGCAACGAGGGGGCGGATTCCACGCACAGTCCCGAGTTCGCCATGCTCGAGGCGTACCAGGCGTACGGCGACTACGAGCAGATGGCAGACCTGACCCAGCAGCTGATTCAGGATGCCGCCATGGCGGTGGCCGGATCGCACGTCGTCACCTGGGCGGACGGCACCGAGTACGACCTGGGCGGCCAGTGGGATCGCCTCAGCATGTACGAGTCGCTGAGTGCGGCAGCCGGGGTCACCGTCACCACCGCGACGACCGTCGCCGAGCTGAAGGCGCTCGCCGACGCGAACGGGATCGAGGTGGCGCTGGCCACCCACGGCAAGTACGTCGAAGAGCTCTGGGAGCACTTCGTCAAGGGCGCCCTGGTGCGCCCGACCTTCGTCATGGACTTCCCGGTCGACACCAGTCCGCTGGTGCGCGACCACCGTTCCATCCCGGGTGCCGTCGAGAAGTGGGACCTCTACGTTCGCGGGTTCGAGCTGGCGACCGGGTATTCGGAGCTCGTCGACCCGGTCATCCAGCGCGAGCGTTTCGTCGAGCAGGCCGCGCAGGGCGCTCGCGGCGACGACGAGGCGATGCGGCTGGACGAGGAGTTCCTGCGGGCCCTCGAGCACGGGATGCCACCCAGCGGCGGCATGGGCATGGGCATCGATCGACTGCTGATGGCGCTCACCGGCCTCGGCATCCGCGAGACGATCCTGTTCCCGTTGGTGAAATGAGTTCGCCGAAGATCACGCCAGCGCGCATCCTGGTCTGGATCGTCGTGGGCGGGATCGGTCTGTACCTCGTGATCTCGGGGATCGTCGGCATCCTGGCGAAGGGCTGAGATGGATCGGCGTACCTCGCGGTTCGTCGCGATCGGCGGTCTGGTCGTGATGTTGCTGGTGATCGCGATCGCGTTCGCAGTCAACACCCACTGATGACGGCGTAGCCTAGTCTCATGCCGACAGACCTGTGGGGTGGGATCGTCTGGTCCGTCGCGCCCACCATCGTGATCGGTCTGCTCTTCTGGTTCATCATGAGGTCGCTGCTGCGGTCGGACCGCAACGAGCGCAAGGCGTACTCCAAGATCGAGGCCGAGGAGCGCGCGCGGTTTGTCGCGAACTCACCGGTCGAGCCGGGTGGCTCGTCTGCGTCCCCGAAGGCAGCTCCGCCTCTCGCCTGAGCCCGGGTCAGTCGCGCGGACGCAGCCGCACATGCGGCAGTTCCGGCGCGGGGAGCGCGTGACCCCGGTGCCCGTCAATCGGATCCCCCTCGATGTGGCCGAACGGCCCGTCCGCATCCTCGTTGGCGATCACTTCGCGCATCCACCGCTCGCGGAACGCCACCACCTCCTCGTGGCTGCGCCCGACGAAGTTCCACCACATCACGATCTGTTCGCCGAGGGGTTCGCCTCCGATGAGCAGGGCGCGCAGCGGCGAGGTGCCCGCGTCCACCGTGAGTTCGGCGGCGCCGGCCGGCACGAAACCGAGGTTCGATGCGGGCACGGGGACTCCCTGCAGGGTGGGGGCGCCGGCATCCACGATCAGGCCATGTTCGAAGGCAGTGTCGACGGGGATGGTGACCGAGCCGCCGGCAGGCAGGTCGAGTTGGGCGCCCAGCAGCCGCGTGAATGTGCTGACCGGGGAGCCGTGCCCGAGCAGTTCGCCCACGAACACCCGCACAGTGGCGTCGCCGTGCGCGAACGGTGTCGGGGCGAAGTGCTCGAAGAGCGGCGCCGTGTGGCGCGAATGATCAGGCAGCGCGATCCAGAGCTGCACGCCGTGCAGGCTGGTGGTGGCCTCCGTCGAGACCTCGGAATGCTGGATGCCGGCCCCCGCCGTCATGAGATTGACGGCGCCCGGCTGGACGAGCGCCACGCTGCCGACGCTGTCGCGGTGCTCGATCTCGCCCGCGTAGAGCCAACTGACGGTCTGGAGTCCGGTGTGCGGATGCGGCGGCACGTCCATCGCGCCGCGCCCGCTGACCGGGTCGGGACCGTAACTGTCGACGAAGCACCAGGCTCCGACGAGGCTGCGCTTCTTCTGCGGCAGGGTGCGGCGCACCGTCATCGCCCGGGGGCCGCCGAGGGGAACTTCGCGCGGTTCGAGCAGCTCGACCCGTTCGGCATTCGCCATGCTCGACACCCTAGCCGCGGGGGTTGGCCAAGTGCTGGCGTGTCAACTCGTCGAGCTGCTCGTCGGTGAGGTCGTCGTACTTCTTCTCCTCGCGCTTCTCGGAACGGGTCCAACGGAGAAACAGCACGACCAGGATCGGCACGTCGGAGATTTCGGCGATGAACCAGAGGAAATCGCCAGAGAGATGCTGGTCGTGCAACTGGCTCGGCCACCAACTCGCCGCGCTCGCAACGGCCGGACCAATGCGGGGGCCCTGGTCGAGGATCGCATCGTTCAGCCGCAGCACGATGCCGGGGATCGCGTCGATCACCAGTTCGACGAAGGCCAGCAGGAACTCGATCGTGATGAACAGGCTGGTGCGGCCCGCGGCATCCTCGATGAGGGGGAGCACCATCATCAGGCCGAGGATCGGGATGACGATCCCCATCGCCGCGCTCAGAGCCGGCGTCCCGCGCAGCACCCAGGCGGCTGGCGTCAGGAACACGCTGAAGACCAATCCCGAGAAGAGGGTGGCGAAGATCGCGTTGCCGAAGAGCTTGAGCAGGCGGGTCTTCAGGACTCGATCAACGCGGGCCGCGCCGACTTCGCCCAGCGAGGCCCGCAACAGCCCGATCGGCCGACTCGTGCTGATGCAGCCGGGGACGACGAACAGCAGCAGCGCGATCCTGGTCGAGAACGCCCAGCGGAGGTCGTGGCTGTATGCGGCGAGAAAGCCGAACTCGACGACCGCGAACGAGCCGAGTCCCAGCACGAAGAAGAGCACGGTGAAGCGGACGGGCCACTGGATGCCGCGTCGAGCCGCGCGCGCGACGCCGGCCAGATACAGCCCGGCCGCGAGCACGACGACGATCGCCGGCACGGGGGCGAACTGCCACGTGCTGAGGAAGACGGGAATCGGGGGCGTTGGGGGCTCCTGGGAAGATCGGAATAGTCGCTTCGGATCGTACGCCCGCCGCGCTCCGTGCCTCCTGTCAAACATTCAGGACACGTCGTTGCACCGAAGCCGATCCGGGGTTGCCCGGACGATTATTCCTGAATCTTTGACGCCGGGGTCGCGTCAGGCCGGCAGCGGATGCGACCCGCATCCTCCTCGTCGGTCGGCACCACCTAGACCAGACCTTCGATGTCGCGCTGCAGGCGCTCGTCGTACTCGAAGGCGAGCCCATAACGACAATCGATAACCCCCGCAAGCGCCGAACCAGCCCGCGATGGCGGGTCGCAGCATCCATCCCGCCCAGAGCGAACACGAGCCAATCCGCCCGCCCCCGTCGTTATTGTCGGTATATCGGAGCCGCCCCTGCTCGGCTCCGGAGGAGTCAGACATCATGTTCGAACGCTTTACGGATCGAGCCCGCCGGGTCGTCGTCCTCGCCCAAGAAGAGGCGAAGATGCTGAACCACAACTACATCGGCACCGAGCACATCCTGCTCGGTCTCATCCACGAGGGTGAGGGTGTTGCTGCGAAGGCGCTCGAGTCCCTCGGAATCTCCCTGGATGCCGTGCGCGAGCAGGTCCAGGACATCATCGGCCAGGGTCAGCAGCAGCCGACCGGTCACATCCCCTTCACCCCGCGCGCCAAGAAGGTGCTCGAGCTGAGCCTGCGCGAGGCGCTGCAGCTCGGCCACAGCTACATCGGGACGGAGCACATCCTGCTCGGCCTGATCCGCGAGGGCGAGGGCGTTGCCGCCCAGGTGCTCGTGAAGCTCGGCGCCGACCTCAACCGCGTGCGGCAGCAGGTCATCCAGCTGCTGAGTGGATACCAGGGCAAGGAGCAGGTCGCTGTCGGCGGCAACGACGCGGCACCCGACAAGGGCAGCCAGATTCTCGACCAGTTCGGCCGCAACCTGACTCAGGCCGCGCGCGACGGCAAGCTCGACCCGGTCATCGGACGCGAGAAGGAGATGGAGCGGGTCATGCAGATCCTCTCCCGCCGCTCGAAGAACAACCCCGTCCTCATCGGGGAGCCCGGCGTCGGCAAGACGGCCGTCGTCGAGGGCCTTGCTCAGGCGATCGTGCGCGGCGACGTGCCCGAGACGCTGAAGGACAAGCAGCTCTACACGCTCGACCTCGGCTCGCTCATCGCCGGATCCCGCTACCGCGGTGACTTCGAGGAGCGCCTGAAGAAGGTCACCAAGGAGATCCGCACCCGCGGCGACATCATCACCTTCATCGACGAGATCCACACCC
>JABBOD010000027.1 GCA_019351995.1 Acidobacteriota bacterium | reverse complement strand
GAAGATCCGCTTCGGCGCGGGCGTGTAGATCTCGATCCGATAGTGAAAGCCGAACATCGTCAGTGCGCGCGAGCGTTCCCACACGATCGGGTCGAACGGCGACAGCAGCGCCGCAGTCTCGATGCGGCGGGGGATGCGTGCCTGGGCGTGCAGGAATGCCGGCGCTGGCCAGCCCGGCACGGTGACGGGGCGCAGCTCGCCAGCATCCACCAGGTCCTGGATCGCGGGCTTCGTCTCGGCGACGAGCAGCCGGTAGTAGTCGGCGATGTGGGCCAGCGTGCCGATCCCCAGTGCCCGCGAAGCGCGCCGCACCAACTCGCGCACCGCGATATCCGGGGGAATCTGGAGGTCACGCAGTGTCGGCGCCATCACGTGTTCCGGCAGCGCGTAGACACGCTCGAAGTTGCGCCTGCCGGCTGACACCACCTCGCCCCAGGTGAAGAGGTACTCCAGGCCGAGCTTGACGTCGCTCCAGCCCCACCACGGCCCCTTGCGCACGTTCTCGACGTGCTCGAAGCGGCTCGCGGGAAGGGGGCCCTTCTCGGCGAGCTCGTTCAGCAGCCAGTCCATCATCGGCCGGTTGCTCTGCACCCAGGCTTCGCGGCCGTACTTGACGCGCAGCCGTTGTCGACGGAAATCGAACAGCGGGTAGTCGGCGATCGGGATGAAGGTCGCCTCGTGCGCGAGATACTCGGTGTATCGTCCCCGACCGGCGAACGTGAGCGCGTCGAGCAACGCCTTGTCGTAGCTGCCGAGGCGCGCGAAAACCGGCAGGTAGTGGCTGCGCTCGAACACGTTCACCGAGTCGATCTGCAGCAGGCCCAGCCGCTCGAACAGGAGATTCAGCTGGCGTGTGCCGACCAGCTGTGGGCGGGGCGTGCCGAAGCCCTGAGCCGCCAGCGCGATTCGGCGCGCGCTCGCCGGGGAGATCGTGTCGGCCACTGCTCGACTGTAGCGAGCACAGCCGACGCCGTGCCGGGGCTCCGGGACTCGCGGGGCGTCAGACGCGCGCTTCCTCCAGCTCGGGGATCTGCACGACCCCGTCGAGCACGTAGTCGTGCGGATGCCGCTCCAGTTCGTCGCGCGAGAGCGCCCCCGTCGTCACCCCGACCGCGATCGCCCCGGCGTTGCAGGCGGCCTGCAGGTCGACGATGGTGTCACCCGCGGCCAGGACGCGACGCACGTCGCCGACACCCGTCAGTTCCATGGCGTGGTGGATGAGGTAGGGGGCTGGGCGTCCGCTGCGCACGTGCGAGGTGGTGACCACCGCATCCAGCAGTTCGCCCGCGCCGACTTTCCAGCCGAGTGAGTCGAGCAGCGGGACGGCGACCGTGTCGTCGAAGCCGGTGGTCAGCGCCACCTTGACGCCACGATCCCGCAGGATGGCGAGGGCATCTTCGACTCCCGGGAGCGCCACGGGCGGGGTGTCGCGGTAGAACTCGACGAGCAGGGTGTGGAAACGGCCGAAAGCGGCCTGCACGGCGGCGTCAGGGGCCGGAACGTGGCCGAGCCGCATGAGCGCGCCGATCGCCTCCACCTTGTCGGTGCCCATCCAGTGCTGCAGGTCCGTGGGATCGACGTTCGCGCCGGTCTCTTCCACGCATCGCCGCAAGGCGACGTAGACGGCGCCATGGTCATCGATGGTGGTTCCTGCCATGTCGAGGGCAACGAGGTCGATCATCAGGCGATCATGACCGGTTCCGGCAACGGGAGGGTGAACATCCGGCGACGAGCGGCCGATCGGCTTGCTGCGCCTGGGCTTCGCGGGCCAGAGTGCCGACGATGAACACTGCACACAGCTCCGACGTCGCCGTTTCCGACGTCGCCGTTTCCGACGTCCTCGTCGTGGGGGCCGGCATTGCGGGCCTCTCGCACGCCATTGCCGCATTCGAACGTGGACTCACGGTGACGATCATCGAACGGGATGCCCGCGCGGTCGGCGCCTCGATCCGCAACTTCGGGCATGCCTGCATCACGGCGCAGACCGGCGAACTGCTCGAGCTGGCGCTGGTGGCGCGCGAGAAGTGGCTGCGCTACGGCTCGCGAGCCGACTTCTTCCGCGTCGAGTCTGGCGCGCTCGCGATTGCTCGCACGGCCGCGGAGTCCGCCGTGTTGGAGGAACTCTCCGCCTCCCGCGACGCCGGCCAGGTGCGGTTGCTCACGGAGGGTGAGGTCCGGGCGCACCTCGGTGCCGCATCCGATCCGGCGATCCGAGGGGGAGCATTCCTGCGGGATGACCTCCGGGTCGACCCACGCGAGGCGGTCGGAGCGCTGGCGGCCTGGCTGGCCGAGCAACCCGGAGTCACCTTCCACTGGCGCACCAGCTTCCTCGGCGCCGCGGACGGCGTCGTACACACCAGCCGGGGTGAGTTCCGAGCCGCGCGCACCATCGTCTGCGTCGGGCACGACCTCGATCTGCTGTACCCGGAGATCGCCGACGAGCACCGGGTCGAACGCTGCGCCCTGCAGATGGCGCGGGTGACGGCGCCGGCCGGGTTCCGCCTCGCACCGGCCGTGCTGACCGGCACCTCGATGCTGCGGTATCCGGCGTTCTCCGAGACGGATGCCGCGACCGCTCTGGCCGTCGAGATGGCGGCCGAGCATCCGGAGCTCCTCGACATCGTGGCCAATGTCATGTTCACGCAGCGCCCGGACGGCACTGTGATCGTCGGCGACTCCCACCACTACGACCTCACCCAGCCACCGTTCCTCGCGGACTCGACCACCGACACCCTCCTGGACGCCGTCACGCGCGTGCTCGGAGTGGAGCTGACGGTCGTGGAACGCTGGCAGGGCGTCTACGCGTCGAGCGCTCGTCAGCCGTTCCTCATCGCCGAGCCGACGCCCGGCGTCACCGTGGCGATCGTCACCAGCGGCGTCGGCATGACCATTTCCCTGGGGCTCGCCGAGAAGACCTTCAGCACGTTCTGACACCACACGGACTTCTGAACCGCCCCGATCGTTCACCTGGCTTTGTCCATCGTGTAACCCGGGCAGCGGAGTCTGTCCTCCGGACCGCCCCCGGGATCCCACAGACCGCCCCACAGCGCGGCCGACCGAGGGCGTTGCCTGGGAAAGGGAACACATTCCATGAAGAAGCGTTTTCTCGTCGGAACCGCGGTGCTCGCGGTTGCGGCGTTCGCGCTCACCGCGTGCGCCGGCACCGCCGGCAGCAGCACGACCACCTCGGGGATCACCAAGGCCGTCGCGGCCAAGGCGACCAGTGCGCAGGATTTCGGCGGCATCGACGGTCTTGTCGCGGCGGCCAACGCCGAGGGGCAACTGAACGTGATCACCCTTCCGCCGTCATGGGCGAACTACGGCGCGATCATCGACGGCTTCAAGAAGAAGTACCCGAAGATCACCATCAACTCCGCCAACCCCGACGGGTCTTCGGCCGATGAGGTCTCGGCCGCCAAGGCGCAGAAGGGGCAGGACACCGCTCCCGACGTCTTCGACATCGGCACCGCCGTCCTGCAGCAGAACCTCAACCTGGTCGCGCCGTACAAGGTGAAGAACTGGGCCGACATCCCCGCCCAGTTCAAGGACGCGTCTGGCGCCTGGTACTACGACTACAGCGGCCTGATGTCGATCGGATACGACAGCAAGGTCATCAAGACCGCGCCGAAGTCGATCAATGACCTCCTCGGCTCGGCGTACCAGGGCAAGGTCGCCATCAAGGGCAACCCCACCCAGGCGAACGAGGCCGCGAGTGCGGTCTACCTGGCTGCATTGCAGAGCGGCGGATCGGCCGACAACATCCAGCCCGGCCTCGACTTCTTCTCCAAGCTGAAGAAGGCGGGCAACTTCCTCGCCGTGACGCCGACGCAGGCGACGGTCGCCTCGGGTGAGACGCCCGTCGTCATCCAGTGGTCGTACAACAACCTCGCGTGGGGCGCGGCCGGCGGAGCCTCGGGCAACCCGGACTACAAGACGGTCGTGCTGCCCGGCACCGCGCTCGGCTCGTACTACAACCAGGCCATCAACGTGGACGCCCCGCACCCCGCGGCCGCCCGCCTCTGGGAGGAGTACCTCTACAGCCCCGAGGTGCAGAACCTGTACCTCGCCGCCGGCGCGTACCCGGCGACCCTGCAGGCGATGATCGCTGCCAAGACGGTCGACCAGCAGACCCTCACGACGGTCGGTGAGCCGCCGAAGGACTTCGTCCAGCTGACGGCCGCCCAGGCCACCACGGCGGGCGCACTTCTGAACTCGAAGTGGGCAGCAGCCATCGGCTGATCGCACTCATGACGACTGTCGCTGCTCCTTCCGCGCCAGCCACCACCACGCGCGGCGCCGGGTCCTCACGGACCCGGCGCCCACGTGCGGTGTGGCTGGGCCTCCTGCCCTTCCTGGTCTACGTCGTGCTGTTCCTCGCTGTCCCTGCGATCATCGCGGTCGCGAGCGGCTTCTTCGACAGCAACGGTGTGTTCACCTTCGCCAACCTGAAGGCGCTGACCCAGCCGCAGATCCTCAATCAGTTCATCGCCTCCTTCGGTGTCTCCGCCGTGACCGCGGTCGTCGGCGCCGTGGCCGGTTCGATCATCTGTTTCGCCCTGATGGGTACCAAACCAGATGGCGTGCTCCGATCCGTCGTCGACTCGGCAAGCAGCGTGCTCGCCCAGTTCGGCGGGGTGATGCTCGCCTTCGCCTTCATCGCGCTGATCGGGACGGAGGGTCTGCTCACCAAGCTCCTCGAGCAGGCGGGCTGGCTCCAGAACCCCCTCAACCACTTCGGCACGAACGGCACCCTGCTCTACCAGGTGCCGGGCTTGACGATCCCCTATCTCTACTTCCAGGTTCCGCTCATGGTGTTGACGTTCATGCCCGCGATGGAGGGTCTGAAGACGACATGGGGGGAAGCCAACGCCACTCTCGGCGGCACGCGGTTCACCTACTGGACCCGCATTGCGATGCCGATCCTCGCGCCCGCCTTCTTCGGCAGCATGATCTTGTTGTTCGCGAACGCCTTCTCGTCCTATGCCACGGCAGCCGCGCTGATCTCCCAAGGCGGCATCATCCCGTTGGCCATCAAGCAGGCCACCAGCAGTGAGACGGTCGTGGGAATCGCCAACGTCGCGGGCGTGCTCGCGCTGGGCATGGTGATCGTCATGGTCCTGCTCATGTCGGGCTATGGGCTGTTGCAGCGGCGAGCGTCGAGGTGGCAGCGATGAGCGAGGTCGCGGCCGTCGCGAATCCCGAAGCGCTGATCGACCGCCCGGTGCGAAAGCGTCGGGCCAGGCCGTTGCGCTTCGGTGCCGTCCCCAGCCGTGCGACCCGATCCGTCATCCTGATCATCGCCGCGATTCTCTTCCTCGCGCCGATCGTGGCGCTTGTCGAGTTCTCCTTGCGCGTCGGCCAGCCGGTGAACGGCGTTCAGGCTCACGGCTTTCTGCACTACCTCGCGATCTTCGATCCGGCGAGCAGCGGCACGTATCAGGACCTGTTCCAGGGCATCGTGAACTCCCTGATCATCTGTGTGATCACCGTGATCATCGTTCTCGTCCTCCTGCTCCCGACGATGCTGCTGGTCGAGTTGCGGTTCCCGAAACTCCGCAGGGTGCTGGAGTTCATCTGCATCATCCCGATCACGATCCCCACCGTCGTGCTGGTGGTCGGGTTCGTTCCGGTCTATTCGGCCGTCGTCGGGATCTTCGGCAGCGCGCCGTGGACCCTCGCCTTCGCCGTCGGGGTGATCGTGCTCCCGTACGCCTATCGCCCGATCGCCTCCAACATGGCCGCGCTGGACCTGATCGTGCTGAGCGAGGCCGCGCTGTCGCTCGGCGCGAGCTGGGGAAGCGTGCTGGGGCGGGTGATCCTGCCGAACCTGCGCCGCGGCATCTTCGCGGCCAGCTTCATCACCATCGCCGTCGTCCTGGGCGAGTACACGATCGCCACCTTCCTCAGCCGCAACGTCTTCCAAACGGCGCTGTACCAGCTGCAGCACACGGACCCGTATGTGGGCGCGATCTTCGCCGTTCTCGCCCTCCTCTTCGGTTTCATCCTCCTTCTCATCATCGGTCGCGTCGGATCTGCCACGCGGAACAGGACATCAGCATGAGCCTCCTTGAGACGTCGCCCATCCAGCTCGGGCCCGACGGCGCCACCGGTGCAACGGTCGAGCTCCAGAACGTCGTCAAGGATTACGCGGGACACCGCGCGCTCACCGGTGTCGACCTGTCGATCAAACCGGGTGAGTTCGTCGCCCTTCTCGGGCCGTCCGGATGCGGCAAGACCACGGCACTGCGCACGCTTGCAGGCCTCGAGCAGGTGACCGGCGGCCACATCCTGATCGACGGCAAGGATGTCGTGGATGTCCCCGCGAACAAGCGCGACATCGGCATGGTCTTTCAGGCCTACTCGCTGTTCCCCCACATGACCGTGCGCGAGAACGTGGAGTTCGGGCTGCGGATGCGGAAGGTCGACTCCGCGAAGCGCAAAGCTCGTGCCGCCGAAGCGCTCGACCTCGTCGGGTTGTCCCAGCTCGCGGGTCGCTACGCGCACCAGCTCTCCGGCGGTCAGCAGCAGCGCGTCGCCCTGGCCCGTGCCCTGGTCACGCGACCCCGCGTGCTTCTGCTGGACGAACCGCTCTCGGCCCTCGATGCCAAGGTGCGCGTCCAACTGCGTGATGAGATCCGTCGCATCCAGACCGAGCTGGGGATCACCACCCTGTTCGTCACGCACGATCAGGAGGAGGCGCTCGCCGTCGCGGATCGTGTTGCGGTCATGAAAGACGGCAACATCGAGCAGATCGGCACTCCGGAGGAGCTGTACACCTCACCGGTCTCCGCCTTCGTCGCCAACTTCGTGGGGCTCAGCAACCAGGTCCCGGCGGAGCTCGACGGCGGCCTGGTGAGCGTTCTCGGCAAACGGCTCGAACTGATCAACGGTCCGCTGCCCGACGGGCCCGTGACCGCATTCGTGCGGCCAGAGGACCTCGTGCTCGACGACAAGGGGTTCACGGCCACGGTCGTCACCTCCAGCTTCCTCGGCTCGCTGCGCCGCACGCAGGTGCGCATGGCCGACGGCTTCGTGCTCTCGGTTCAGCACGATGTCACCGACGCTTTGCAGCCCGGTGACGTCGTGCAGCTGCGCCTCAAGGGCAAGCGCGTTCTGGCGAGTCCGCGGTCGTCAGAGCGGCCGACCTAGACTGGCGGCGTGGCACTCCGCTCCCGTGACGACTCGACGCCGGACGACCGGGCAGCGCTGACCCCAGCCATCAGGATCGCCTCCGAGTGGTCGTGGCGCATCCTGGCTGTCGTCGGCGTTCTCGTCGTGTTCGGATACCTGTTCGTGCAACTGCGCGAGATCGCGATCCCGTTCCTCATCGCCGTGCTGCTCGCGGCGTTGCTCGTCCCCTTCTCGCAGGGGCTGCAACGGCGCTGGCACTGGCCGAAGTGGGCGGCCGTCGCCCTGAGCGAGGTCGGGATCCTGGTGATCGTGATCGGCCTGATCTACCTGGTCGTGTCCTTCGTGGTCCGCGGGTATCCGGCCCTCCAGAAACAGACCGTCACGCGCTACGCGGACTTCACCGCCTTCCTCGTCAACTCGCCACTCGGGCTCACCGAGAAGGACATCAACGCCTGGGTCACCCAGCTTGTCGCGGGCTTCCAACAGGATTCGTCGGGACTGCTGAGCGGCGCGCTCTCGGTCGGCACCACCGCCGGGCACGTGCTTGCCGGCGTGCTGATCGTGCTCTTCTCCACGCTGTTCTTGCTGATCGATGGCCGGGGTATCTGGTACTGGATTGTGCGGCTGTTCCCGGTTCGGGCGCGGTCCGCACTCGTCGGCGCGGGCGAGGCGGGCTGGCTCACCCTCACCAGCTTCGTGAAGGTGCAGATCTTCGTCGCGTTCGTGGATGCCGTCGGCATCGGTGTCGGCGCCTTCGTCTTGGGTCTGTTCACGGGTGGCTTCCCCCTGGTGATCCCGATCTCCATCGCCGTCTTCCTCGGATCCTTCATCCCGCTCGTCGGCGCCGTCGCGACCGGCGCCATTGCGGTCTTCGTCGCACTGGTGTTCCTCGGCCCCGTGCCGGCCATCGTGATGCTGGGCATCGTGATCCTGGTGCAGCAGGTCGAGGGACACGTGCTTCAGCCCTTCGTGATGGGGACCGCCGTGAAGGTGCACCCGCTGGCCATCGTGCTCTCGGTGGCCACCGGTGCTCTCGTCGGTGGCATTCCCGGTGCGCTGTTCGCGGTGCCGCTGGTGGCTACGCTGAACGTCATGATCGGCTACATCGGCCGCGGCGACTGGCGCGCCAACCCTGTCACGGGCGTCAGCGATGTCCTTCCCGCCACGAAAGGTCTCCGGCGTGCCCAACGCACAACCCGTTCCTGAGGCTCCGGCTCTGCCGGGGCCGACACTTGCCGAGATCAGGTTGGCTCGCGAACGGGTTGCCGCCGTGGTCGCGACGACACCCATGGAAGATTCGCGGTTCCTCTCCGAGACGCTCGGCCAGCGCGTGCACCTCAAGGCGGAGAACCTGCAGCGCACCGGCTCGTACAAGATCCGAGGGGCGTACAACCGGATCTCGCAGCTGAGCGACGAGGAAATGGCACGCGGGGTCGTCGCGGCCTCCGCGGGCAATCATGCGCAAGGTGTTGCGTTGGCGGCGCGGGAACTGGGAATCCGGGCCACCATCTTCATGCCGCTGGGGGTGGCCCTGCCGAAGTTGCAGGCGACCCGCGGCTACGGTGCCGACGTCGTGCTGCACGGCAACATCGTCGACGAGACTCTGCAGGCAGCGGCCGAGTTCGCCGAACGCACCGGGGCGGTGCTCATCCCGCCATTCGATCACCCGGACGTCGTGGCCGGTCAGGGCACTCTCGCTCTGGAGATCCTCGATCAGGTCCCCGACGTCCAGAACGTCATCGTCCCGATCGGTGGGGGAGGGCTCATCTCGGGGATCGCCACCGTGTTCGCTCAACTCGAGTCGGAGCTCGGCCGCCACGTGCGCGTGATCGGCGTGCAGGCGGCGAACGCCGCCGCGTACCCGCCCTCGCTCGCGGCCGGACATCCGCAGGCCATCGCCACGCTGCCGACGATCGCCGACGGGATCGCCGTGGCGAAACCGGGTTCGCTCAACTTCGAGATCATCAGGCGCACCGTTGACCAGGTCGTCACCATCGAGGACGACGAGACCGCCAAGGCGATCGTCGTGCTCCTCGAGCGCGCCAAGATGGTTGTCGAGCCGGCCGGAGCGATCGGCGTTGCTGCCCTCCTCGCGGGCGAGATCGAGCTGGACGGGCCGACCGTCGTCATCCTGAGCGGCGGCAACATCGACCCGATGATCATGGAGCGCATCATCAGCCGCGGCCTGGTGGCCTCGGCGCGCTATCTCGTGGTCAGCATCCCGTTGCCGGACCGACCGGGGCAGCTCGCGCGGATCGCGGAGATCATCGCGGAGGCGAACGCCAACGTCGTCGAGGTGCTGCACACGCGCCATGGATTCGGTCTGCAGATCAGCGAGGTCGAGATCGAGATCAGCATGGAGACCCGGGGGACGGAGCACGCGGAGCTCGTGCTGCAGCACCTGCGCGACGAGGGCTATCAGCCCCGCGTCGAGGAGTAGCCCGAGCCCGCATCCGCGACGACCCTCCGCTGAGAGTACGGAGTTATGCGTACCCTCAGCGCCGAAAGCGGGTTCAACCGCGTACTTTCAGCGGGTGGGGGCGAGCGCTCAGCCCGTGTAGGTCTCGACCTTGGTCACCTTGACGGCGATCTCTTTGCCGTTCGGTGCGGTGTACTTCGTCGAGGCGCCGACCTTGAGGCCGAGGATCGCCTGTCCGAGCGGGCTGGAGGCCGGATACACCTCGACGTCGCTCGAGTCATCCGCGATCTCGCGGCTCCCGAGGAGGAACGTGCTCTCGTCGCCCGCGATGGTCGCCGTCACAACGGTGCCGACCTCGACCACGCCGTGGCTCTCCGGCGGCTCGCCGACCGTCGCCGTGCGCAGCAACTGGGTCAGCTGGCGAATGCGGGCCTCGATCTTGCCCTGCTCATCCTTGGCCGCGTGGTAGCCGCCGTTTTCCTTCAGATCGCCCTCTTCGCGGGCGGCCTCGAGTTTCTTGGCGATGTCGATTCGCGCGGGACCGCTCAGTTCCTCGAGCTCGGCGGAGAGCCGGTCGTAGGATTCCTGGGTCAGCCAGGTGGTGGCGGACGTGTCGGTCATGGAGTTACTCCTCGGAGGGCGCGGAAGCCGGTTCGCAGGGAACCGTGTGCGGGCGACTGCCCAGCCTAGGTCAGCCGACAGCGCACGATCAAGCTAACGCAGCCAACACGATCCGATCGCCCCCGTCACAGCCGGCTCGGAGGTTCGCAGTCGTTCCGTGATGACCCGGTTTCGGTCGGGGACGGCGGGCAGCGCGATCACTTTCCACCCCACGATGGCGAACTCGGCGTTCAACGCCTCGATACTGCAACTCACGGTGCTGCCCGGGTTGGCGCTCACCTGCGAGCGGATGTCGATCGCATGTGCGTCAACGACCGTGTAGCCGACATCCTGGGTCTCGATGGATGAGGTCGCGCCGAACAGTCCGACCCAGAGCACCCAGGCGAGCGCGACCACGAGCACGCCGGCGCCTGCGACGATCGCGATCGTGCGGGATCGGATGCGGCGGCCGCGTGTGCGACCGTAGCGGGCATCCAGGGTGGTGGTCATCGGTCCTCGGTGTGCGTGTCCGGGTGGAGCGGATCTGGGTGGAGCGGATCTGGGTGGACGTTCAGTGCGGGAGAGCTATCCTGACACCAGGCTATGCCGTCGTTCCTGACCGCAGGCTCGCGATCCCGAGAGGCGTCTTATGTTCTGGCGGTTGGTCGATGTGACCCCCTCCCCGGTGCCGACATCGACCCTGTCCGACGTGTTGGTCACGCCGGGTCCCGAAGGCTTCGCGGCCATCGCGATCATCATGGTCGTGGTGATTCTGCTGATCCTCGACATGGTGCGCCGTCTGCGCCGGCTGAACTACCGGGCAGAGATCCGTGAGCGTCTCGAGGCGGAGGCGGCCGCCGCATCCGGTGCTCCCGGCATCAACCCGACCGCGACGGTCGACTGATCCGGCTCAGCCCGCCAGCCCCGCGACGGGGTGCAGCACCAGCAGCAGGATGGCCGTCCAGTGGCAGAGGAACGCCAGCACCGTGCACGCGTGGAACAGCTCGTGGAAGCCGAACACCCCGCGCTTCGGGTTCGGCCGCTTGAGCGCGTAGAACACCGCGCCCGTCGTGTACGAGAGTCCTCCGACCACGACGAGGATCATGGTGACGACGTTCGCCGCCACGAGATCGCCGACGTACAGGATCGCGCCCCAGCCCAGGATGACGTAGAGCGCCACATAGAGGACCCGCGGCGCCGACAGCCAGAAGATCCGGAAGGCGATGCCGATGACGGCTCCAGCCCAGATCACCGTCAGCAGGATCGCGTTCTTCGGAAACGGCAGCGCGTTGATGGCGAGCGGGGTGTACGTGCCGGCGATCAGCAAGAAGATGTTGGAGTGGTCGAGGCGTCGGAACACGGCCAGTGTCGTCGGGTTCCAGTTGAAGCGGTGGTAGACCGCGGAGATCCCGAACAGCAGGAGCGAGGTCGCCATGAAGACGGCCGAGCTGATCTTCGCCGCGGGGCCGTTCGCGAGCGAGATCAGCACGATGCCGGCGGCGATCGCCAGCGGGAACGTCCCGGCGTGGATCCAGCCCCGCCAGGTCGGTTTGCCATCGTACGGCTCGTGGTCGACGGCATCCTCGAGCAGCGGGATGTTGGGGAGTCCCGCCGTCTCGACCTCGCTGTCGGGCTCGCCGCGACCATCGCTCATGGCCCGATCTTAGGCGGCGTGAATGGCGATCACGCTGGCAGTCGGCACCAGGATCGGGGGTCTAACCTATCCGGGTGGCAGACAGGATGAGCGTGAGTCGACCGGGTCTGCTGTACGGCCTCTATCAGGCACGGCTGCGTCGCCAACTCGCGGATGCTCCGCTTCCGCATCACATCGCGATGATCGTCGACGGCAACCGGCGTTGGGCCCGCGAGCGAGCGCTCGAGACCGCCGCGCACGGGCACCGGGCAGGGGCCGCGAAGATGCGCGAGTTCCTCGGCTGGTGCGATCAGCTCGGGATCCGCGTCGTGACCATCTATCTGCTCTCCACCGACAACCTGACCGGTCGCTCCACGGAGGAACTCACCCAACTCTTCGAGATCATCGGCGACCTCGCCAGCGATCTGGCGGCCGAGAGCGAGTGGCGCATCCAGCACGTGGGCACCAGCGACGGCCTGCCGGTCGAGCTGATCGACCGACTCGAGGAGGTGCAGCGCACCACGAGCGGGCGCACCGGCCTGCACATCAATCTGGCCGTCGGCTACGGTGGGCGTCGCGAGATCGCGGACGCCATGCGCAGCATCGTGCGCAGCCACGGCGACGGCGGCGGGACCATCGACGATCTGGCCGCCATCCTGACGCCCGAGCTCATCGCCCAGCACCTGTACACCCAGGGCCAGCCGGATCCGGACCTCATCATCCGCACCTCGGGCGAGCAGCGGCTCAGTGACTTCATGCTCTGGCAGAGCGCGCACAGTGAGTTCTATTTCGTGGATGCCCTCGGCCCCGACCTGCGCGAGGTCGACTTCCTGCGCGCACTGCGCAACTACGCGACGAGGGACCGCCGTTACGGGCAGTGACGCGCACGAGCAATAGCTCGCTGGGGCCAATGACTGACAGGATTGTCGGATGTCCACCTCCCCGCTGACCATTGAGGCATACGCCGCCCGCTTCGAGGACGAGCCGGGCTACCTGGACTTCGCGCGGGTCGGTCCCGTCGGCCGCTCGGTGCAGGAGGAGGTGGCGCTGCAGTTCTCGATCCTCGCCCGTGCCCGTTTCGGGTCGCTCGATGCGGTGATCGACCAGAACCGCCGAATGCAGGACTCGGTCTCGGCACTGACCGGATTCCGCGCCGACCAGGTCGTTTTCCAACCGAACACCAGCCAGGGTCTGATGCACGCGATGTTCGGGATCACGGGCGGAGTTGCGCTGTCTCCCGCCGAGTTCCCCAGCGTCACGTTCGCCGCCGTGCGCGCCGCGCAGTCGCTCGGCGTCCTCGTGCCGAACTGGCTCGAGACCGACCACGGGCGGGTCACTCCCGGCAACCTTCGTGAGCAGCTGAGCAGTTCGACCGTCGCGGTCGCCGTCAGTCTTGTCGATTTCCGCACCGGATACCTCGCCGACCTGGAGGGCATCCGTCAGGTGATCGGCGATCGGATGCTGATCGTCGATGCCACCCAGTGCTTCGGAGTCGTCGATGCCCCATGGGGTGCCGCGGATGTCGTGGTCGCCGGCGGCCAGAAGTGGCCACGCGCGGGCTGGGGCACCGGATTCCTCGCCGTCAGTGATCGCGCACGGGAGAATCTCACTCCGGTGTGGTCGGGCTTCAGCGCGACGGACACTCCGGGACTACCGATGGATACCGTTCCCGATCCGACATCGACAGCGGCGGCGTTCCAGGTGAGCTTCCCCGATCCGATGGCGCAGGCGCGGCTCGCCGTCTCCCTCGAGGAGATCGCGGTCGTCGGCGTGCCGACGATCAACGCCCGGATCGCTCAGAGCGTTTCGCGGATCATCGACATCGCCGACGAGTTCGCGGTCCCGGTGGTCTCGCCGCGGGCGGAGCAGGAGCGCGCCGGCATCGTCGTGCTCAAGCCGGCGCCCGACCAGTTGACCGTGCTCGCCGCGTCGCTGCACAACCACGGGGTGTCGGCCACGATCCGCCAGAATCACGTGCGGCTGAGCGCTCACGTGTCCACCGGCGAGGAGACGTTCAGTGTGCTCCGGGCCGCATTCGTCTCGTTTGCCACCGCGACGTTCGTGTAGCTCATCTCCGGTGCCGGAGATTCATCGTCCCGTAACGCGCCGGGGGTGTGTCGAAACCCGAGCGTCACGAGCTGGGGGTTAGCTTCAACTCATCGGACACGGCGTCCGATCGGAGCGGCCACATAAGTTCGCCCCGCAACAACCGGCCGCTTCGCCAACTGGATCCGGATGGCCTCCGCGCCACTCGGGGATGGAGTGGTAGTGCCAGCGCTCAACGAACCCCTGCAGAAGTCCACCAGCACCGAGACGCAGAAGCAGGGGGAGCGCACCTACGTGCTCGACACCTCCGTGCTGCTGAGCGACCCCAAGGCGATCTTCCGATTCGCCGAACACGCGGTCGTGCTCCCCGTCATCGTGGTGAGCGAACTCGAAGCCAAACGGAACGACCCCGAGATCGGGTACTTCGCCCGCCAGGCGCTTCGGAACCTCGATGAACTGCGTGTGCTGCACGAGCGCCTCGACTTCCCGATTGCCGTCGGCGACGGGGGCGGCAGCCTGCGCGTCGAGCTGAACCACTCCAACATGTCGGTGCTGCCGTCGGGGCTGCAACTCGGTGACAACGACTCTCGGATTCTCGCGGTCGCGCTCAACCTGTCGAACGACGGCTTGGCGGTCACGGTCGTGTCCAAGGATCTCCCGCTTCGCGTCAAGGCGGCCTCGATCGGCCTCGCTGCCGAGGAGTACCGCGCTGAACTCGCCGTGGACTCCGGATGGACCGGGATGGCCGACATCGACGTCTCCGGTGAGCAGATGGCCGAGCTGTACGACAACGACACCATGTCGACCCGCGCGGTGCAGGACCTTCCGATCAACACCAGCCTCGTCATCCACTCGGACCGCGGATCGGCGCTCGGTCGTGTCTCGGGGAAGGGACAGCTGAAGGTGGTGCGCGGCGACCGTGACGTGTTCGGTCTGCACGGTCGCAGCGCGGAGCAGCGTCTCGCCATCGACCTGCTGCTCGATCCGGAGATCGGGATCGTCTCACTGGGTGGTCGCGCCGGAACCGGCAAGAGCGCCCTTGCCCTGTGTGCCGGGCTCGAGTCGGTGCTCGAGAAGCAGCAGCACCGCAAGATCATGGTCTTCCGTCCCCTCTACGCGGTGGGTGGCCAGGAGCTCGGCTACCTTCCCGGCGACAAGGACGAGAAGATGAGCCCGTGGGGGCAGGCGGTCTTCGACACGCTCGGTGCTCTGGTCAGCGAGAACGTGATCGACGAGATCGTCGAGCGCGGCATCCTGGAGGTGCTGCCGCTGACGCACATCCGCGGCCGGTCATTGCATGACGCCTTCGTGATCGTCGACGAGGCCCAGTCGCTGGAGCGGAATGTGCTCTTGACCGTGCTGTCGCGGATCGGGACCAACTCCCGCGTCGTTCTCACCCACGACGTCGCCCAGCGCGACAACCTGCGGGTCGGACGCCACGACGGTGTCGCGAGCGTGATCGAGACCCTCAAGGGCCACCCGCTGTTCGCCCACATCACCCTCACCCGCTCGGAGCGCTCGGCCATCGCGGCCCTCGTCACCGAACTGCTCGAGGGCAACGAGCTGGCGTAGCGCACACCGCGCACGTTGTGAGGGCCGGGGGCCCGTCGCCGCGCGACGTGTCCCCGGCCCGTCCAGCCCGGCCCGGGCCGGACGGGGGACAGCGGTCATGGCCGCCCGTCGGCGGGGATTGCCGCGCGGCGCCGTCCCCGCACGAGCACGTTGACCGCCGTCGCGAGCGCGACGAGCGCTGCCGCGATCAGCGGAACCCAGAGTCCGCCGTAGCTGGAGCCGTGGTCGATCGCCGCGCCGCTCATTGCCGCCCCGATCGTCACTCCGACCGACATCGCCACGCTCGGCCACGACATCGCGACGGTGATGTTCTCGCGCGCGGTGAGTGTCTCGATCATCGAGCTGGAGGCGATCAGGATCGGTGTTGTTGCCAGACCCGCGCAGAAGCTGACGATGGCGAACGTCAGTGGCGCGCCGACGACAGCGAACCACGGCATCACCACGGCGAACATCGCTCCCGACACCCCGAGGCGTCGAAGCACCGACCATCGAGCTCCGATCACGCCGAACAGAAATCCCGACGTCACGCTCCCCAGCGCGAAGACGGCCAACAGGATGCCGGCGATCGCGGTCGTGCCGACGTCGCGTGAGATGCCGACCGCGGTGAGATCCACCGATCCGAAAATCAGGCCGACGCCGACGTAGCTGGGCAAGAGGCCGAGCACGCCAGCCGGGAGCCACGCGCGAAAGCCCCTGGCCGCATCCGGGGCATGCACGCGCGACGGGACGGGTGCGGTCCGCCGTTGCACGACAAGAGCGACCCCGCCGAGCAGTGTCGCGCCCACCCCGACCAGGAAGCCCGCGACCGGATTCGCGGCCGCCGCCACGATCGTCACCAGCGGGGGCCCGATCACGAAGGTGAACTCGTCCAGCACCGCCTCGAAGGCGAGAGCGGTGTGCCGCTCGACGCCGCGACGACGGTCGGAGCCGGCGAGCAGGTGAATCCACCTCGCTCGCACCAGGGCGCCGGCATCGATCGCCGAGGCGCCGATCAGGAACGAGGCGCTCACCCAGGTCCAGGGGGCGAGGTCGAACTGGATCGAGAGCAGCAGGAGCACCGCCGAGACCGTCAGAGCCACCAGGGCGACCGGAGTCACGCGGGTTTGCCCCAGGCGATCGGCCGCGCGTGACCAGAACGGTCCGGCGATCGCCGCGCCGATCACCACAGCCCCGGATGCCGCCCCGCCGATCGCATAACTCTGGCCGTGCGCGGCGATCAGCAGAATCGTGCTGATACCTGCCGTTGACCGCACCAGGCGCGCGAACCAGCCTGCCAGCGAGAACCGCCACGCTCCGTCCCTGCCGAGAATGGCGGCATACGGTCCTACGAAACCGGAGCGTACGCGCGCTGACCGTGTCGTCTCCGCCTGCGTGCTGTCGTCTGCGGTGGGGAGCTCCACGTGCCCGTCCCGTTCCTGGCGGTGTCGAAGACGGGAAAGCCCATCGGCTGCTCGGACCGCGTTCCCAGTTTATCGAGCTGTGGAGGAGTCGCCCCACGCCGATCCGGTGCCGCTACGGTCGCCGGATGGTCATGGTTTCACTGGCGCTGGCGGCGCTCGTCACGGTGGCGCTCGGCCCGGTACCCGCGCTGCTCGCGGGCTTTGCCGTCGCCGCCGTGGCCCCACCACTGTGGCGCACCGATGTCGCGGAGCACCGACTTCCGAACCGCCTCACCGTCCCCGCGCTGCTTGCCGGCGTACTCGGTGCCGGCATCTCCTGGCTCGCGACCGGGGTGCCGCCGACGGTGTCGCTCCTGGCCGGGCTCGTGGTGGGCGGCCTGCTGTTTCTGCTCGCTCTCGTCGGCGGGATGGGCATGGGGGACGTGAAGCTCGCGACCGCGATCGGGCTGGCATCCCCGACGCTCGTGGTGGCCGTTGCCGCCCCGCTGTTCGCATTCCTGATGGGCGGCGTGGCATCCCTCATCGTGATGATCCGCGAAGGCTGGGGCACGCGGACGCGGCACCTCGCGTTCGGGCCGTTCCTGCTGACCGGCTACTTCGGCGCGCTGGTGCTGAGCGCGGTGCAGCGACTGGTGTGAGCCGCGCGGCGTGAGATCGACCGGTGGGCGTCGGCCCTCGACCGTTCAGCCGGGATGCGTCATGCTGAGCACGTCGAGCGCCGTGTCCAGTTGCTCGAGGCTCAGTTCGCCGCGTTCCACGAATCCCAGGTCGATGACCGACTCGCGGATCGTCATCCCGGCGGCGACGGCGTGCTTCGCGATCTTCGCGGCGTTCTCGTAGCCGATGAACTTGTTCAGCGGCGTGACGATCGACGGTGACGACTCGGCGAGGGCGCGTGCGCGCTCCTCGTTGGCGTGCAGCCCGTCAACGGTGGTGTCGGCGAGCAGGCGGGTCGAGTTCGCGAGCAGTCGGATCGACTCGAGCAGCGCCGTCCCCATCACCGGGATCGCGACGTTGAGTTCGAAGTTGCCGCTCGCGCCCGCCCAGGCGATCGTCGAGTCGTTGCCCATGACGCGCGCGGCGACCATGATCACGGCCTCCGGGATCACCGGGTTGACCTTGCCGGGCATGATCGAGCTACCCGGCTGCAGGTCGGGAATGTGGATCTCGTTGAGCCCCGTGTTCGGACCGGATCCCATCCAGCGCAGGTCATTGCAGATCTTGATCAGCGAGACGGCGAGCACCCGAAGGGCTCCGGAGGCCTCCACCAAGCCGTCGCGGGCGCCCTGCGCCTCGAAGTGGTCGAGCGCTTCGGTGATCGGCAGTCCGCTCGACTCCGCGAGGATCGCGATGACCTTCTGCGGGAAGCCCGCCGGCGTGTTGATCCCGGTTCCGACCGCGGTACCGCCGAGGGGGACCTCGCTGACGCGGGGGAGCGCGGCCTCGACGCGCTCGATGGCGAGCCGGATCTGGCGCGCATAGCCGCCGAACTCCTGGCCGAGCGTGACCGGGGTGGCATCCATCAGGTGGGTGCGGCCGGGCTTGACCATTCCCGCCCAGTCTTTCGCCTTCTTCTCCAGCGAGATCGCGAGGTGATCGAGCGAGGGAACGAGCTCGTTGATGAGGGCACCGGTCACCGCCACGTGCACCGAGGTCGGGAACACGTCATTCGACGACTGCGAGGCGTTGACGTGGTCGTTCGGGTGCACCGGGGCGCCGAGCTTGTCGGTGGCGATGGTCGCCAGCACCTCGTTGATGTTCATGTTCGAGCTGGTGCCCGAACCGGTCTGGTACGTGTCGATCGGGAACTGATCGTGGTGCTCTCCGGCGATGATCTCATCGGCAGCGGTCACGATCGCGTCGGCGACCTCGGGCTTGACGGTGCCCAACTCCTTGTTGACCAGGGCGGCGGCGCGCTTGATGCGGGCGAGTGCGACGATCTGCGCCGGCTCGAGACCGGATCCCGAGATCGGGAAGTTCTCGACGGCACGCTGGGTCTGGGCGCCGTAGAGAGCGTCGATCGGCACCCTCACCTCGCCCATGGTGTCGTGCTCGATCCGGTATTCCTGCGGGGCGCTGCTCACGTCGACGTGCCTTTCCAGTGTGTGGTGATGGGTGGTCAGCTGGTGGCGAGCGAGCCGATCATGACGTCGGGAACCACGCGCCCTTCGGCCAGGCGGTAGTTCGCGCCAACGATTCCCAGCGTACCCGCGGCGACCGCTGCACTGACCAGTTCCGAGCTCTCCAGAAGCTCGCCGACGGTGTCGCGCAGGTGCTCGCGGCCGACCTCGGAGGCATCGGGAAGGTCCGAGGGGCCGAGGCTCGCCGCGGCGACCACTCGGCGGACGGCTGGCCGGATCGGCGCGATCAGGTGCGCGATGTGCGGAGGCAGAGCGGCGGCATCCGGCTGTTCCGAGTCGATCGCGGCTCGAACGGCGCCGCACTCGTCGTGACCCAGCACGATGATGAGAGGAACCTGCAACACGGCCACCGCGTACTCGATCGAGCCGACCACGGAGTCGGAAATGACCTGCCCCGCATTGCGGATCACGAACAGGTCGCCCAGGCCCTTGTCGAAGATGATCTCGGCGGCGAGACGTGAGTCGCTGCAGCCGAACAGCGCAGCGGTGGGGTGTTGGGCGGCGGCGAGCTCTTCGCGGCGCTCCACATCTTGCCGAGGATGCAACGGCTCGCCCGCGACGAACCGTTCGTTGCCCCGCTCCATGTCGGCCCAGACCTGAGCGGGACTCAGCTCAGCCATGCAGCTGTCCGGCGATCTCGGTGGCCAGCGTCGCAAACTCCGCGTTGCTGCCGGTACCCGCGAGCACGATGGTGGACTTGCCGATGGTCGTCACGAGCGCATATGCCAGGTTTCCGGGGTTCTCGGCCGTCCGATGGTCGTAGACCTGCCAGGTGTCGCCGCCGTAGCTCGCGGTGCCGGTTGGCCTCTTATTGGACAACTCCGTGGCGACCCAGCTCGGGTTGGCATCGATGCCCTGAACCAAGCCGATGTACTGCGTACTCGGCGTGAGGAAGCCGATCTGCCAGTTGGCAATGCCGTCGCTCGCTGACACGACGTCTTCGATCTGAGCCCGGTTGGCCGTCCAGCTCGATGGCAGTCGGGGAACGGCGAGGGTGGTGGACACGGACTGCTGAGCGTCCTTGGCGACGGCCGTCCAGTTGACGGTCTTCGGCGCTCCACCCTGGTCGGGACGGACGACGACGATCACGATGAGGAACACGACCAGCAGCGATGCCCCGAGGGCGATGACGAGATTGAGGGTGGTCTGATTGCTCCGATGTGCCAGTCGCGACGCGGCCATGCGGTCCGCGATCTCCTGCGCTGTCTCGGCTCGGCCGAGTTCGGCGACGATCGGCCGGCCCGATTCGTCGGTAGCGGGAGGATTCTGCCGAGGACTCACGAGCCGCTCCCGCCACCCATCGCGGCCGAGCGCGCGGCGTCGAGGCGCTCTTTCGCTCCGAGCAGCCACTCCTCGCAGCGTCGAGCAAGAGCCTCGCCACGCTCCCAGAGCGCCAATGACTCCTCGAGCGTCGCGGAGCCCTGTTCCAGCTCGCTCACCACCCTGACCAGTTCGTCGCGTGCCTGCTCGTAGCTGAGGCCGGAAAGATCCGGCGCGGAGGGGACGGCGGCGGGGGATTTGGCCCGGGGGGATTCGGCAGAGTCGGCCACGGTGAAAGTCTAGCCGCGCGTTCTGGACGGTTTCGGGGCGCTCTGGACCGTGGTGAGAACCGTGCCGTCGGCCAGGGTGAGAAGGAGCGATTCACCCGCGGTTGCATCGCCGGCTGCCCGCAGCACACTCCGGTCGGCACGCTGCGCGATCGCGTAGCCGCGTTCGAGAGTCCGTTTCGGTGACAGTGCGCGCAGTTGCCCGGTGAGTTCCCCCAACTGCTGCCCGGCGCGTTCGAGACGGTAATCCATGAGCTCCGACCCGCGAGCGACCCAGCGCGTGAGTTCCTCGGAGCGAGTGTCGACCAGCCAGCCCGGGTCCACCATGGCGGGCCGGGAGCGGATGTGACCGATCCGGTCGATCTCGGCCGTCACCAGCGCGGTGACGCGCATCGCCATCCGGCCGCGGGCCTGCTGGACGCGGGCCAACTCGTCGGCGACGTCGGGGACCACCCGCTTCGCGGCGTCCGTCGGCGTCGAAGCTCTCAGGTCGGCCACCTCGTCGAGCAGCGGACGGTCCGCCTCGTGGCCGATAGCGCTGACCAGCGGCGTCACGCAGGCCGCCGCGGTGCGCACCAGCTGCTCATCGCTGAAGGTGAGCAGATTCTGGAAGTCGCCGCCGCCGCGGGCGACGATGATCACGTCGACCTGGGGGTCGGCATCCAGCTCTCGGATCGCCCGTGTCACGTCGGCCGCCGCGCGGTCGCCCTGCACCGCCGCGTGCCGCACCCGGAAGCGGACCTCCGGCCACCGCAGCTGGGCGTTACGGATGACGTCTTTCTCGGCGTCGGAGTCCTTGCCCGTGATCAGCCCGATGCAGCCGGGAAGGAATGGCAGCGGCACCTTTCGGTCGGCCTCGAACAGGCCCTCCAGCGCCAGTTGACGGCGAAGCCGTTCCAGCCTTTCGAGCAGATCGCCGAGACCGACATGACGGAGTTCGTAGACCTGCATGCTGAGTGAGCCGCCTTTTGGCCAGAAGTTCGGCTTGAGCAGCGCAATCACGCGGTCACCCTGTGTGAAGTCGTCGGTGAACTTGGCGCGGGTCGACGACCAGACGGTGAACGAGAGGGTGACGTCCTGGTGAAGGTCTTTCAGCTTGCCGTAGACATTGCCGCCCGAGGCTCCCCACTGGGTGATCTCCCCCTCGGCCCAGACCGTTCCGAGGCGGTCGATATAACTCTTGATCTTGGTGCTGAGCACGGCGACCGGCCACGGGGTATCCGGTGTCGACGGCGCACTCCCGTCGGGCTCTGCCGTGCTCAGCATGCTCGTCTCGGTCACGACGTCAGGGTACGGGATGCCGCGGACGCACGACCCAGCGCCGTGCACAGCCTCGGCCGGTAGAATCCACGCGTGGCCGGAATCACGAACGGCGCACTCGGAGTGAGTGTGCAACTGCCGCGACCTGCACCGGTGCGCGGCCGTCTCGTCGACCGTCCGGTGCCCGGTGAGAAGAGGGTGCTGCTCGCCGCCCCCCGCGGCTATTGCGCCGGGGTCGATCGGGCCGTCATCGCCGTCGAGAAGGCCCTTGATCGCTTCGGCGCGCCCGTCTACGTGCGCAAGCAGATCGTCCACAATGTGCATGTCGTCAGCGAGCTGGAGAAGCGGGGTGCGATCTTCGTCGACGAGGTCGACGAGGTTCCCGAGGGATCTCACCTGGTCTTCAGCGCGCACGGCGTGAGTCCTGCGGTGGTGGCGGCGGCGGCCGACCGTGACCTGCAGGCGATCGACGCCACCTGCCCGCTGGTCACCAAGGTGCACCGCGAAGCCACCCGGTTCGCGGGTCAGAACAAGCACATCCTGCTCATCGGCCACGCCGGCCATGAGGAGGTCGAGGGCACGCTGGGTCACGCACCCGAGGTCACCACCCTCGTCACCAGTCCCGACGATGTCGACACGATCGTCGTCCCTGACAGTGTTCTGTCTGGCGCCGATGAGCTGATCTGGATCTCGCAGACCACACTGAGCGTCGACGAGACGATGGACACCGTCCGGCGTCTGCGCGAGCGTTTCCCGCAGCTGCAGGATCCGCCGAGCGATGACATCTGTTACGCCACCCAGAATCGGCAGGTCGCCATCAAGAAGGTGGCCCAGGATGCCGACCTCGTGATCGTGGTCGGCTCGGCCAACAGCTCCAACAGCGTTCGTCTCGTCGAGGTGGCACTGGAGCACGGTGCCAAGGCCGCCGTCCGCGTCGACTACGCCAGTGAGATCCAGCAGCGGTGGCTCGACGGGGTGACCTCGGTCGGCGTCACGAGCGGTGCCTCGGTGCCGGAGGTACTCGTTCAGGAGGTGCTCGCCGATCTGGCGGATGCCGGCTACGGCAGCATCACCGAGATCACCACGGCCGAGGAGGACCTGATGTTCTCCCTCCCGAAAGAGTTGCGCACGGATGCAGCGGGCAACGCGGACGGGCGCGCGCTCGGCGGCCGCGGGCGCTCGTGACCGAGCCGACCCCTCCGGCTGCCGAGCCGACACCAACCGCCCCCGGGCCGCACGCGTCGTCGGGTCCGTCTCGGCCGGCACGGCCGCAATACGGCGAGTACGCGACACCGCAGGAGGTGGCCGCAGCCCGTGGCATCCCGCTGGATCGTGGCGGCGAGCAGGTCGACCGCCTCGCCACGCCGATCCCCGTCACGCCGACCGGGAAGAAGGCGGGCGCACTCGGAAGCGTGACGCGGCGGCGGCAGACTCCGGCGGGACAAGCGGTGGGGACGCGCCCGTCGCCCCCGGCCCCGCTCGTCACCGTGCTGCTGCTGGTTTTCGGTATCTGGAACACGGTGACCGCGATCCCCACCTTCCTCGACCTCGGCAACGCCCTGACGCAGGGTCTCGCCGCCGCAGGGTACGGCTCGGTCTCCTTCGGGCCGGTTGCCCACGTCGTGGGCATCGCGCTCCTGGTTTTCTCGTGCGTCCTGCTGATCGCCGCCGTCGGGCTCTCGTTCCAGCGGATCCGTGCGCGCCGCCGTTCGCTCTGGGTGCCGCTCGTCGCGGGCGGGGTCTGGATCGTCGGCGTGATGATCGGGATGATCGTCGTCGTGGCGAACACTCCCGGCATCACCTCTTTGATGCAGAATCACTCCTGACACAGGCGGCGAGTGGCGGCCGGAGGGGATCTCGTGAAAGTCAGGGTGCTTCCGCGGGATGTTGCGGCCGGGATCATCACCGGATCCGTTGCCTCGCTCGGCTGGGCCGTGGGTGCGGCGACGCTCCTGCTCGCGATGCCGATGCTCATCGAGACGTTGGCCCGTGTCGGCCGAGTGAACGCGGCGCCCCTGCCGTTCGCGATCCTGGTGATCATCTTGGTCTGCCTCGGTCTGGTCGTGTGGCGCGCTCGGCCGTGGGCCGTTGCCGCCTACCTCGTTGTCGGTTACCTGGCCAGTGTCAGCTACGAGTTGCTGTTGATCCCGCTCCTTCCGCGGGGGACCTCGGACTACATCTACCTCCTCAACCGCCCGGCGGTCGCTCTCGTTCTGGTGGGACTGGCAGCGCGGAGTCCGCTGATCGGGATCGGCTGGTCACTCCTCGGGCTGCTCGTCTCCACCGGCTCGACACTGACCGTGTGGGCGATCACCGGTATTGCGCTGCATCCGGGATGGGGACCCGGCTTCGCCGTGGTGGTCTCGCTGGCGGCCTATGTGACCCTGTGGAGAATCCAGGTCGTTCAGCGGCGGCGGATCCCGAATGTCGACGAACTCGAGGCGGAGAGCGCGCGCATCACACGCGGCGAAGATCTGGCACGCCGCACCACGGCGGTGGTGCACGACACGCTGCTGAACGACCTCTCGATCATCATGAACGCGCCCGAGGAGCTCGACGAGCGGGCGGTGCAGCGTCTTCGAGAAGATTTCGAGACGCTCAGCGGCGCCGAGTGGCTCAGCGAACGGTCCCAGTTGACGGTCGTCGATGCGCAGGACACCTTCCTGCGCAACGAGCTTGGCACCATGATCAGCGGATTTCAGTGGCGCGGTTTGAGCGTGCACGTGACCGGGGCCGGTGACGGTATCTATCGACTGAAACCCGCCACCGCGATGGCTCTGCTCGACGCGCTTCGGGCCGCTCTGGAGAATGTGTCGCGGCACTCGGGTGCCTCGACTGCCGACGTCGAACTGGTGTACGGCCCGGGGAGGCTGACGGTGATGGTCACCGACAAGGGTGTGGGATTCGATCCTGACGCCGTTGCCGGTGACCGACTCGGCATCCGGGCCTCGATTGAAAGCCGCATCGTGGCGGTGGACGGCACCGTGAGGGTCTGGAGCTCTCCGGGGTCGGGAACGTCGATTGTGATGACCGTTCCGGTTCAGGCGGTGTTGCGAGAGCACGAGTCGGCACGCCATCAGGAGTTGGGCTGATGCGTCGGGCGAGTCTGCGTGTGTCTCCTCAGGAACTCGATCCGCTGAGCTGGTTCACCGGGCGGGTCGTTCCGCTGGTCTTCGCGGGGCTGGTGGTGCTGATCGGCGCCTTTCGCATCCCCACCTGGTTCAGCACCTCGATGCCGTTGCTCCAACCCCTTGCGGTGATTCTCTGCGCGACCGCCTGCGTGTTGGTGTGGGTGCTCGCGCGGCCGCTGCGGCCACCTCTGGGGTGGGGAGCCGGCATCCTGATTGTCCTGATCGCCGGGACCGGCCTCGTCATCTCGGCGATCGGGTACGCGGGGACACATGTTTCCCTCGAGCTCTGGTGGGCGCCCTTCGGACTCGCACTCGCCATCGCCAGCCTCGCGCCCTATCTCAGCGCCCGCCGGACCCTCGTGGTCGGCGGTGTGGGCGCCGTTGTCCTGTCAGCGCTCGCCTTCGCCTTCCTCGAACCCAGTTACCGGGTCTGGGGGCCCGTCTCCTCGTTGCTGATCATCGCGTCACCGTCGCTCTGCGGACTCATCGCCGCCGTCACCTTCTCCACGGTCCTGGTGAGCCGGATGATGCCGATCATCGAACAGCGCTCGCAGACGGTCTTGCCGCTGGAGGCCGCCGACGCGCGTATCGAAGAAGCTGAGCGCCTCCGCCTCGCCCGCCTCACCGCGCGCGCACTGCCGTTTCTCGAGGGCGTCGCGGCGTCCAGCCGGATCACGCTGGCCGATCGCGCGCTCGCCGGTCAACTGGCGCGTCGTCTGCGCGACGATCTGGTGACCCAGTCCAACCTCAGTTGGCTTGACGGGATCGCCGCCGAATCGCGACTCGTGGTGATCGATCCGGAGCGGCGGGCGGTGCGCATGAGCCCGTCGCAGCGGACGGCTCTGCGTGCGCTGCTGCACGCCGTGCTCAGCACTCCGGGTGCGGACGCGTCATCCATCCTGATCAACCTCCGTGGCCGCCCGGATGGCGCCACCGCGGTCGCGGTGACGCTCGACATCGACCTGCCGGAGGGCCGTCGGGTGATGTACCTGGCACCGCACTACCTGGCTTTGCGCCAGACGGTGGACGACCTGCGCTGGGATGCGCAGACGCTGAGTTTCACCGTCAGGGGCGACTAGATCCGCGGTCGGCGGGCCGCCATCGACGTGGTGGACCCGGAACCCGGTTCAGCGGGAGGTGATGCTGTTGCCGGTCGAGCCGAGTTGCTGCGTGGCTTCGATCACGCGGGCCGCCATCGCCGTCTCGGCTGTCTTCCCCCAGCTACGCGGGTCGTACACCTTCTTGTTGCCGACCTCGCCGTCGACCTTGAGGAAGCCGTCGTAGTTCTTCAGCACCGTGTCCGCGACGGAACGGCTGAAGGCGTACTGGGTGTCGGTATCGATGTTCATCTTCACGACACCGTTGCTGACCGCTTCCGCGATCTCGGCATCCGACGATCCGGATCCGCCGTGGAAGACGAGGTCAAGCGGCTTGGAGCCGGTGCCGAACTTTTCGGCGAGGCCCCGCTGGATCGCCCCGAGCAACTCGGGCTTCAGCACCACGTTGCCCGGCTTGTAGACCCCGTGCACGTTGCCGAAGGTGAGCGCGGCCATGTATCGGCCCTGCTCGCCGAGGCCGAGTGCCTCGACGGTCTGAATGGCATCCGCGAGGGTGGTGTAGAGGTGCTCGTTGATCTCGTGGCTGACGCCGTCCTCCTCGCCGCCGACGACGCCGATCTCGACCTCGAGGATCGCGTGGATCGCCCGCATCCTGGGCAGCAACAGTTTCGCCTGGGCCAGGTTGTCGGCCAGCGGGATTGCCGAACCGTCGAACATGTGCGACTGGAAGATCGGGTTGCCCCCGGCCTTCACCTGCTCCTCGGAGGCGGCGATGAGCGGCTCGACGAAACCGGCGAGGGCGTCCTGCGGACAGTGGTCGGTGTGCAGAGCGACGGTGATCGGGTAGTTCTTGGCGACCTCGGTCGCGAAGGCGGCAAACGCCAGCGCGCCGGTCGCGCGAGCCTTGACGGTCTGGCCGGCGAAGAAGTCGGCGCCGCCGGTGGTGACCTGGATGATGCCGTCAGATCCGGCCTCGGTGAGGCCCTGCAGGACCGCATTGATCGTCGAGGAACTGGAGACGTTGACCGCGGGGAAGGCAAAGCCCTTCGCCTTGGCGGTGTCGAGCATCTCCGCGTACTGATCCGGGGTGGCGACGGGCATGGCGAACTCCTTGCAGGCGGGGGCGTGATCGTCGTCGAGTCTACTGAACGGCTCGCTCGACTAAGATCGACCGTGCGCTACCGCCACCTCGGCGCATCCATTTTTCGAACCCAATCGACAGGATGCATCCCTCATGGTGAGCACCGAAACCGGCACTCTGTTCCTCCATCCCGACCGCAACCTCGCCCTCGAGCTGGTTCGCGCGACCGAGGCGGCGGCCATCCGCGCTGTGCCATTCATCGGCCGCGGCGACAAGATCGCGGCGGACCAGGCGGCCGTGGATGCGATGCGCAAGTTCCTCGGGACGGTCAACTTCGCCGGCACGATCGTGATCGGCGAGGGCGAGAAAGACAAAGCCCCGATGCTCTTCAACGGCGAGGTGGTGGGCAACGGACGCGGTCCGGCCTGCGACATCGCGGTCGACCCGATCGACGGCACCTCCCTGACCGCGGCGGGACGGCAGAACGCGATCTCCATGATCGCGGCCGCCGACCGCGGAGCGATGCTCGACGCTCACATGGTCTTCTACATGCAGAAGATCGTCACCGGGCCCGAGGGGATCGGGGTCGTCGACATCCGCAAGCCGATCGGCGAGAACATCCGTGCTCTGGCGAAGGCGAAGGGAAAGGATGTCGGCGAGATGTACATCGGCGTGCTCGACCGGCCGCGTCACGAACAGCTGATCGCCGATATCCGCGCCGCGGGTGCCGGCACCCGGCTGCTGCTGGATGGCGATGTCGCCGGCGGGATCAACGCCGCCAGCTACGAGGGCCGACTCGACATGTGCGTCGGAACGGGGGGGAGTCCGGAGGGGGTGGCCACGGCCTGCGCGATCAAGGCGCTCGGCGGCCTGATCCAGACGATCCTCGCGCCGAAGAACGACGACGAGACGCAGAAGGGGCTGGACGCCGGCCTCAAGTTCGACCACGTGTACGAGGCCGATGAGCTCGTCACCGGCGACAACACGTTTTTCGTGGCAACGGGGGTGACCGACGGGATGCTGGTGCGCGGCGTGCAGCGCAAGGGGCCGATCATCCGCACCGAGAGCATCGTGCTGCGAGCCCGCTCCGGCACGATCCGCCGCATCATCGCCGACCACCACGTCGAGAAGTGGCTCGGCGAGTCATACGGCTCCTGACGCCCGCCGCGCCCGCCCGCCTGCCGCGCCCGCGAGCATCTACTCGTCAAAATCCGCCAGTCCGCGAGGGGGTGCACTGGGGGATTTTGACGAGTAGATGCTCGGAGGTGCGACACGACGGGGACGCGGAGGCGCGAGCGCTTGCGGAGTGAGCGCTCACTCACTTAGTATTCACCGGTGCCCATCCTTCCGCCGGACGTCGCCGCGCGGCCGCGTGCGCGACCGATGTCGCCCGAGGAGCGCCGCTCCGCGATCCTGGATGCGGCGATCCCGCTGCTGCGCGAGAACGGCACAGACTTCTCGACCAAGCAGCTCGCCGAAGCGGCCGGTATCGCCGAGGGAACGCTGTTCCGCGCCTTCGGCGACAAGGAGGCGATCCTCTCCGCCGCGGTGGAGCGGTATTTCGATCCTGAACCCTTCCGTCGCGCACTGCGCGGCATCGATCCCGACGAACCAACGACCGACAAGATCCGGCAGGTGCTTCAGCTGCTGAGCGACCGCTTCGCCGGCGTGATCGGCTTCATGTCGGCACTGCACGGGGTCGCCCGCCCCCCGCGGCGGGGAACGGAAGATCGGGAGTGGATCGGGATCCTCGCGCAACTCTTCCGCCCCGACGAAATCACGATCCCCATCGAGACCCTCGGTTTCTACCTGCGGCTGCTGGCGTTCGGAGCGGCGATGCCACCCATCACCTCTGAGCACGTCTTCACCATCGATGAGCTGCTGGATCTCGTCACTCACGGGGTGCTGCCGGCTGCGGCATCCACATCAGACATCACTCCCCACCCGCGAAAGAAGGACTGACATGCTCGGTCGTCTGCTCGTGCGCTTCCTGCGCCCGTACTGGCTTCTGCTGCTCGCCGTCGTCGTGTTCCAGCTCGGACAGTCGATCGCGGCGCTGTACCTGCCGACGCTCAACGCGGACATCATCGACAAGGGCGTCGCCAAGGGCGATACCGCGTACATCCTCCGCACGGGTGCGCTGATGCTCGCCATCACCTTCGGCCAGATCATCTTCTCGATTGTCGCCGTGTACTTCGGTGCGCGCACCGCGATGTCGTTCGGGCGGGACGTGCGTGGTGCGGTCTTCCACCGCGTCGGTCAGTTCTCGGAGCGGGAGGTGTCGAAGTTCGGCGCGCCGTCGCTGATCACCCGCACCACCAATGACGTGCAGCAGGTGCAGATGCTCGTTCTCATGACCTGCACCCTGCTGGTCTCTGCGCCGATCCTCGCCATCGGCGGCGTCATCTTCGCGCTGCAGCAGGACGTGCCACTGTCGGGGATCCTGGTGGTCGCCATTCCGGTGCTGCTGATCGGGATCGGGCTGATCATCACGCGGATGGTGCCTCAGTTCCGCAAGATGCAGTCCCGCATCGACACCATCAACCGCGTGCTCCGCGAGCAGCTGACCGGCATCCGGGTGGTGCGCGCGTTCGTGCGCGAGCCGATCGAGGTCGCACGGTTCGAGGATGCCAACGCGGCTGTCACCGAGACCGCGCTGCGGGCGGGGCGGCTTTTCGCGCTGATGTTTCCGTTCGTGATGCTCGTCATGAACGTCTCCAGCGTCGCCGTGCTCTGGTTCGGGGCGAACCGGATCGACACTGGTGGCTTGCAGGTCGGGGCACTCGTCGCGTTCCTCAGCTACCTCATCCAGATCCTGATGGCCGTCATGATGGCGACCTTCATGGCCGTGCTGCTGCCGCGTGCCGCGGTATCGGGCGACCGGATCGGCGAGGTGCTCGAGACCGAGTCGACGGTGGTGTCGCCGAAGCATCCCGTGACGACTCTCCGTGCGGAAGGCGAAGTGGAGCTGCGTGCCGCGACCTTCTCGTACCCCGGCGCCGACCAGCCCGTGCTGCGCGAGGTGAGTTTCGTCGCTCGCCCTGGCACGACCACGGCCATCATCGGGTCGACCGGTGCGGGCAAGACCACGCTGGTCAACCTGCTGCCCCGCCTCTTCGACGTGACGGGCGGGTCCGTGCTCATCGACGGCGTCGACGTACGCGAGCTGGATCCCGAGTTGCTCTGGAGCCGCATCGGACTGATCCCGCAGCGTCCATACCTGTTCTCGGGCACCATCGCCAGCAACCTGCGGTACGGCAGGCCCGACGCCACGGACGAGGAGCTCTGGGCGGCGCTCGAGATCGCCCAGGCCACGGACTTCGTGAGAGCGATGGCCGAGCAACTGGATGCTCCGATCTCTCAGGGGGGCACGAACGTCTCCGGCGGCCAGCGGCAACGGCTGGCGATTGCGAGGGCCCTGGTGAAGCGTCCGGAGATCTATGTCTTCGACGACTCCTTCTCGGCGCTCGACACCTCGACGGATCAGCGTCTGCGGGCCGCGCTCGACCGCGAGGTGAGCGGCGCGACCCGCATCGTCGTCGCGCAGCGGGTCAGCACCATCCTCGACGCCGATCAGATCATCGTGCTCGACGACGGCAGGATCGTTGGGCACGGAACCCATGACGAACTACTGCTGAGCTCGCCCGAGTACGCCGAGATCGTGCAGAGCCAGCTCTCGATCGAGGAGGCAGCGTGAGCACCGCAACCCCGGGCAACCGCCCGGCATCGAACCCGAGGCCCAGCGTGCCGGTCCCGCCGCGGCGCGGTCCCGGCGGCGGCCCCTTCGGGGGCATGCAGGGGCCCGCCGAGAAGGCCCTCAACTTCGGCCCATCGGCCAAGCGACTGCTCGGTCGCCTGCGTCCCGAGCGCTCCATGATCGTCGCGGTGGTGCTCCTGGGCGTCGTCAGCGTGGTGCTGAGTGTGCTCGGCCCCAAGATCCTCGGCCAGGCCACCAACCTGATCTTCGAGGGCTTCATCTCGAAGTCCCTCCCCGCCGGCACGACCAAGGCCCAGGTCATCGCGGGCCTGAAGGCGAAGGGAGACACCCAGCAGGCGGATCTGCTCGGCGGGATGAACCTGCATCCGGGCGTCGGAATCGATTTCGCGGCTCTGCAGCTCGTGCTCGGCATCGTGCTGCTGCTCTATGTGTTCTCGTCCGTCTTCAGTTGGCTTCAGGCCTACCTGTTGAACGGCGTGACCCAGCGCACCGTGTACCGGCTCCGCAGCGATGTCGAGGCGAAGATCCACCGCCTGCCGTTGACTTACTTCGACAAGACGCCGCGCGGTGAGTTGCTGAGTCGGGTCACCAACGACATCGACAACATCTCGCAGAGCCTGCAGCAGACGATGAGCCAACTGGTCGTCTCGCTGCTGACGGTGGTCGGTGTGATGGTGATGATGTTCGTCATCTCTCCGCTGCTCGCCCTGATCGCCCTGGTCACCATCCCAATCACCTTGGGCATCGTCACGGTGATCGGGAAGCGCTCGCAGAAGCTGTTCGTCGCCCAGTGGGCGAACACTGGCGCGCTGAACGCTCAGATCGAGGAGGGGTACACCGGCCATTCCCTGGTGAAGGTCTTCGGTCGCCACCGGGAGGTCGAGCAACGCTTCGCGGAGAAGAACGAGGAACTCTACAAGGCGAGCTTCGGCGCCCAGTTCGTCAGCGGGCTGATCATGCCGTCGACGATGTTCGTCGGCAACCTGGTCTACGTCGGCATCGCTGTCGCGGGTGGGCTGCTGGTGGCCAGTGGTTCGTTGCGCATCGGCGACGTGCAGGCCTTCATCCAGTACTCGCGTCAGTTCACTCAGCCACTTTCGCAGCTCGGATCGATGGCGAATCTGCTGCAGTCGGGGGTGGCCAGCTCCGAGCGCGTCTTCGAACTGCTCGACGCCCCCGAGCAGTCCGCGGATGCCGACCCGGCGCAGTCGCCGAGCACCCACACCGGCCGCCTCGAGTTCGAGAAGGTGTCTTTCTCGTACGACCCCGAGACGCCGCTGATCACCGAGCTGTCGCTCCTGGCCGAACCGGGTCAGACGGTTGCGGTCGTCGGGCCCACCGGAGCCGGGAAGACCACCCTGGTGAACCTGATCATGCGCTTCTACGAGCTGAATGGCGGACGCATCACGGTCGACGGCGTCGACATCGCCCAGATGACACGAGCCGATCTGCGTTCGCGGACGGGCATGGTGCTGCAGGACACCTGGCTCTTCGGCGGCACGATCCGCGACAACATCGCATACGGGCGCACCGACGCCACCGAGGACGAGATCCACGCGGCCGCCGAGGCGGCGTATGTCGACCGCTTCGTGCATTCCTTGCCGGACGGCTACGACACGGTGCTGGATGACGAAGCGGGCAACATCAGCGCCGGCGAGAAGCAACTGATCACGATCGCGCGGGCCTTCCTCGCGCGACCGAGTGTGCTGATCCTCGACGAGGCGACCAGCTCGGTCGATACCCGAACCGAACTGCTCGTGCAGCGCGCGATGAGTGCGCTCCGCAAGGACCGCACCAGCTTCGTGATCGCCCACCGGCTCTCCACGATTCGCGATGCCGACCTCATCTTGGTGATGGAGAACGGCGCGATCGTCGAGCAGGGCACTCACGACGAACTGCTGGCGGCTAAGGGGGCATACGCGCGGCTGTATGAGGCGCAGTTCGCGGCTCCTGCCGACGAGGAACTGGCGGAGCCGATGGTGACGCGGGGTTAGGCGCGCTTGGTCGCGAGCGTGACCGGTGGCTCGACGATCCCGAGATCCAGCTCGGGACGGGTAATACCCGTCTCGTCCAGTGCCGTCAACTCGGCCTGCACCAGCTCGGGCTGACTCAGCTGCTTCGGCCGCTCGTCCACCTGGGTCGGCGTGCCGATCACCTTGGACTCGTCGAGCCCGTCGAGCTTCCGGGCGGTGACCAGCACGCGCTGCTCCAGCGAACTCGCGAACTGGTTGTAGCTGTTCACCGTCGACTCGATCGAGCGTCGCAGCTTGTCGGCGTGCTCGGAGAGGGTGGCGAGGCGCGAGTACAGCTCCTTGCCGAGGTCGAAGAGCCTCTTGGCGTCCTCGGTGAGCACGTCCTGTTGCCAGGTGAACGCGATGGTCTTCAGCAGCGCCCACAGGGTGGCTGGATTGGCCAGGATGATGCGCTTCGAGAATGCGTACTCCATCAAGTTCGGGTCTGCCTCGAGCGCGGCGGCCAGCAGCGGCTCGTTCGGGATGAACGCGATGGTGAAGTCGGGGCTGGCCTCGAGGCCGGTCCAGTAGGACTTGCCGGCCAGCGCATCCACGTGATTCTTGACCTGCTTGGCGTGCAGGCTCAACAGCTGGGTTCGGCGTACTTCCTGCTCGCCGGTCGCACTCGACGGGATGGCTGCCGCCTCGATGTAGGAGTTGTACGGCACCTTCGCGTCGACCGGAATGGACTTGCCACCCGGCAGCTTGACCACCATGTCGGGGCGTCGCGTGCCGCTCTCAGCCTCGATCGTGGACTGCACGTCGAAGTCGACGCGATTGATCAGCCCGGCGGATTCCACCAGCGTGCGGAGCTGGGTCTCACCCCAGACGCCTCTGGTCGCGTTGTTGCGCAGCGCCGAGGCGAGAGACTCGGCCGTGGCGCGCAGCCGCTCCTCCGACTCGGTGGCGGTCTTCAGCTGTTGGCTGATTTCGCCGTGCTGCTGCGAACGCTGCGTCTCGAGTTCTGTCACCTTCTGCTGCATGTTCGACAGGGTCTCTTTCACGGGTGCGAGCGCCTGCAGCACCTTGCTCTCGTCGCGTTCCGCCTCGCTTCTCTTGAGTGCGTCGGCCCGCTCGCGCTCGATGAGGTCGCGGTACTGCTGCTGTGCGGCGGCGAGCTGGTCCCGCAGTCCCGAGAGGCTGGCATCGGCCGCGGCCAGCTGGGAGACCACCTCGGCGCGCGCGGCTCCTTCCTCGGCGCGGAGTTCCGCCACGATTTGAGCGTGCCGGGCTGCCAGGATCGCGGGGTCGGCATCCACCGAGGTGCTCGTCCGGCGTGAACGGCTCACGAGCACGCCAATGACCACGCCGAGTGCGACACCGAGCAGAAGGCCGAGCAGGAGGGAGACGATGGGGTCCATCCCGCCAGTGTCGCAGCGGCGCCCGACATCTCCGCTCCGACATCCCGGGGACCCGGTCGGCTCACGGGTCCCGACTGTCTCAGCGCGTCCCGACCGTCTCAGCGGCCGATGGCGTATCCCTGTTCGCCGCGCGGATTCGCGGCCGCGAACAGCAGCCCGGATGCCGGGTCACGTCCGACCATCGACAGCCGACCCAGCGTCCAGCCGCCGGCCGGCGTCACCCGGTGCCCGCGGAGCACCAGCTCGGCGAGCACATCGCGGCCCACCCGGCGTTCGACGACGAGCGCACCGGGCGACCATGTCCGCGGCTCGAAAGAAGCCACGTGAGCACCGGTCTGGAACATCGGGGCATCGATCGCCTGCTGCGGCGTGTACCCGCCCACGATCCGACGCAGCAGGTACACGAGCTGCCACTGGTCCTGCTGGTCGCCGCCGGGAGTGCCGAGCGTCTCGACCGGCACGCCGTCGCGCAGCAGCAGGGTGGGGGAGAGGGTTGAGCGCGGACGCCGCCCCGGCACGAGCGCGGAGGGGGAGGCGGCATCCAACCACGTCATCTGCAGACGGCTGCCCAGACAGAAGCCGAGCGCCGGGATGTGGGGCGAAGACTGCAGCCAACCGCCGGAGGGCGTCGCCGAGATCATGTTGCCGTGCCGATCGACGACGTCGAGGTGGCAGGTGTCGCCGTGCCCCGCCGCCGCGGCCGCGCTGGCCATCCAGACCGTCGGCTCGCCCGATCCCGCCAGCCCATCGCCGGCACTGCCAGGATGCAGCGGCGGCATCCACGGCTCACGTCCGCCCGGCCGCCCCGGCCGAAAGTCGAGTGACGCGCTCTCGCGGATCAGCGCGGCGCGTTCCCGGGCGTACTCGGGGTCCAGCAACTCGGCCAGCGGCACCGCGTCGGCCGCGTCGCCGTCCGCCGCGTCGCCGTACCAGGCGTCACGATCGGCCAGCGCCAGCTTGAGGGCCTCGGCGATGGTGTGGATGCCGATCGCGGTCGACGGGTCGAGCCGCTCGTCGGAGAAGGTGTCGAGAATCGCCAGCGTCTGCAGCAGCACCGGCCCCTGCGCCCACGGTCCGGACTTCGCCACCGTCATCCCGCGGAACTCGAGCGTGACGGCCTCCTCCTCGCGCGCCTCGAAGCCCGCAAGATCGGCCGAGGTCAACACCCCCGGCACCTCGTGGTCGATGCTGGGCTGATAGTGCGCGTCCGCCGCGAAGTCGTGGATGGCTTCGGCGACGAACCCGCTGCTCCAGGCGTCAACGGCGGCCCGGATGCGGCCGCGGCGCGACTCGGCACCGTTGCCGGCCCGCACCAGCGACTCGAGAGTGTGCGCGTACGGCTCGTTGGTGACCAGTTCGCCGGCAAGCGGCATCCGGCCATCGGGGATCCAGTGCGCGGCAGAGCTCGGCCAGTGGTGCTCGAACAGTTCACGCACCGACCCGATCGTCTGCACCGCCGTCGCGAGCATCGGATGCCCGATCCGCGCGTAGCCGATCGCAAAGGCGAGCACGTCCGCCAACTCCCAGCTGCCGCGCGTCTCGAGCAGCCGAAGCCACGACACCACCGCGCCCGGAACGGCGGCCGCCAGCACGCCACTGCCGGGCACCTCGTCGAATCCCTGCGCGCGGTAGTGCTCGATGGTCGCGCCGGCTGGAGCGGTGCCCTGGCCCACCACCACGCGCGGTGTCGGATCGTCGGCGGTCGCGTAGATCGCCGTGAGGTCGCCGCCCGGACCGTTCAGATGCGGCTCGACCACATGCAGAACGAAAGCCGCCGCCACCGCCGCGTCGAAGGCGTTGCCGTCGCGCTCCAGCACCGCCTGCGCGGTGGCGCTCGCGATCCAGTGCGTGGATGCGGCCATCCCGAAGGTGCCCTGCAGCTCCGGACGGGTGCGGAAAGGGTCAGGCTGAGTGAACCCGGTCATCCGTTCAGGCTACGCGGTGGCGCTCGCGGAGTTCGCCCGGCGCCGGGGATGACGACGGCGGATAGCCTGGACCGATGGCTTTGCCGAACCCTCCCCGTGCCATTTTGCTCGACCTCGATGACACCCTGATCGATGGATCGGGTGTGATCAGTGCGACGGTGGCAATGTGCGAGGTCTTTACCGCTCGGCATCCCGAGTTCCGACTCGACCCGATGCGCCTGGCGCGGGCGAACGGTGCCTCATGGGAGCGCAGCTGGAAGGATCACGAAGGCCAATGGGTCCGCGGGGAACTCGATGACCTGGGGTTGAGCACGATCGTGTGGACTCGCGCGCTCCGCGAGCTCGGCGTTGACGAGCCGGAACTTTTTGCAGCCGAGGCCGCACGCGACCACGTTTCGGCGGCCGCGGCTGCCACTCGGCCATACGACGAGGTCCAGTCGGTGCTTGACGAACTGGCGACCGTTGACGTGATTCTCGGAGTGGTCACCAACGGATCGTCGACCGCGCAGCGAGCCAAAGTCGAGACGCTCGGTCCCGAACGCTTCGCGGTCGTCGTGGTCAGTGGCGAGCATGGCGTCGCGAAACCGGACCAGCGAATCTTCGAGATCGCCCTCGCCGCGCTGGACCTTCCTGCATCCGAGGTGGTCCATGTCGGCGACAACCTCGTCTCCGACATCGTCGGCGCATCCTCGACGGGCCTGGGAACAGTCTGGGTGAATCGGTCCGGGGCGTCCAGGCAGGCGGATGCCGCGACCCCCGACGCCGAGATCGACACCCTCGCGGCGCTTCCGCGCGTGATCGGCCTGAGCGCCGCGTAGCGCGGGAGCACCATTCGTGACCGGCAGGCTACGCGGTGGCGCTCGCGGAGTTCGCCCGGCGCCGGGGACGACGTTTCGCCAGCAGCGGCGCGGCGACCCGCGCCAGAGGGTGGTGCACGAGCGCCGACACCCGCGGGCCGCCCCGGCAGAGCGCGAGAAACAGCCGCCGCCCTCGCGCCGTGTGCGCAAGAAAGCGGTGCAGTGGCCCCGGAAAGAGCTCGAGCACCTTCAGCATCGCGGCGCCCGCCACGATGTCGGGGGCCAGCTCGCGCTCCACAGCCCTGACGTAGCCGTCAAGGGCCCGCTCGTGCGAGCGCTTATCCCCGTCCCGAGCAGCCGTCGCCGCGGAAGCTGCTGCCGCGCCCGCCATCGCCCCCGAGCGCAGCGCGAACGAGATGCCCTCGCGCGTCCACGGCTCCAGCAGTCCGGCAGCCTCGCCGGCCACCAGCACCGGTCCGCGTCGCAGCGGAGACCGACGGGACCGCCAGCGCGTCAGGTGCCCGGACTCGCGCAGGCGGGTCGCACCCGCGAGACCGAGCTGCCGGAGCCAGAGCTCCAGATACGCGCGCGTGGCGTCCGGAAGGCCGGTGCGTTGGATCACGCCGATCGTGAGGGTGTCGTGTTTCGGGAAGAGCCAGCCGTACGCCCCCCGATCCGCGCCCCAATCGAACAGGGCGGTCGACGTCCACTCGTGGTCCGGCGCCTCCAGCTCCACCTCGAGTCCGAGATCGGATGCCGCGAACTCGACGCCGACGAACGCGCTGGTCCGTCCGCTCGAGCCGTCCGCTCCGACCACCACCCGAGCGTGCAGCACCTCATCGCCCAGACGCAGCCGGATGCCGTGAGTCACCTCCTTGAGACCACGCAGCGCCGTGCCGTCGCGGAACTCCGCGCCCGACGCGACCGCGGCCTCCACCAACGCCTGATCCAAACGCTCGCGTTGCACCATTCCGAGAAACGGCGCGTCGGCGTGCAGCATCACCCGATCGCTGCCGCTCCGGCTCAGCCCGAAATCGGTGATCTGCGCCTCGGAAACCGTGGCAGCAAAGCTCGCTCGCACCGCATCCGGAAGCGCGGCGGACGACCGGCCCGTGATCCCGCCGCCGCAGGTCTTGTAGCGCGGAAACCGGGCCCGATCGATGAGCAGCACGCGAGCCCCCGCCTCGGCGGCGACTCGGGCGGCGCTGGACCCGGCAGGACCCGCGCCGACGACGACCACGTCCCAGAGCTCGGGCGCCGCATCCGTCATGCAGCGAGACTAACCCGGCCGACGAACCAGGGGGTCAGCTCGCCTGCGCCGCGACGACCGGAACCGTCGAGCTCAGCCGCACACCCGACAGCGACCCCAACTCGACCAGGTCGATCGCGCCCCAGCGGTCGGCG
>JABBOD010000073.1 GCA_019351995.1 Acidobacteriota bacterium | reverse complement strand
CCTAGGCCGCCAGGCCCTCCCCTGCTCACCTGACGGTCCAGGACCACTGGCCGCACGATGTCGGCTGGTCAGCCCGCCGGAATCGTGATTCGGAACACCGCGCCACCCTCCGCTGCGCTGTGCGCGGAGATGCTGCCGCCCAACCGTTGCACCAGTCGGGCGGCAATCGAGAGCCCGAGACCCGTGCCGACCGGGCGGGCGTCGCGGTAGCGCTCGCGCAGCACACCGCGGTCGAAGGCCTGCGCGGCATCCTCGACGGTCAGTCCGGGGCCGCCGTCGGCGACCTCCACGACGACCGACGCCCCCTGACGTCGGGCGGACAGCGTCACGCGCGAGCCCGAGGGGCTGACGCGCAGGGCATTCTCGACCAGGCCGTCCACGACCTGACGGAGCCGGGCGGCATCCGTGCTGACGACCAGGGCGGTAGCATCGGGCGATGCCTCGACCTCGACGAGCACGCCCCCGCTGGTGGCCGCTGCCCGCCACGCCTCGGCGGCTGCCGCCAGCACGACGCCGACCTCCACGACGCTCGGCTGGAGCGGGAAGTCGTCAGCCTCGAGCCGTGCCAAGGCGAGCAGGTCGTTGGTGAACGCGGTCAGCCGGTTCGCCTCGGTCTCGAGTGTTCTGCCCACCTGCGCGACCTGCTCGGAGGGCACCAGTCCGTCGCCGAGCGCCTCGGCGTAGCCACGGATCGCGGTGAGCGGCGTGCGCAGTTCGTGCGAGATCGAGAGCAGGAACTCGCGCTGGCGGCCCTCGGAGTGCAGCAACGCCTGATCAAGGGCGCCGATGGCCGACTCGACGTCGGTCACCTCCGCGATCCTGCTCGGCTCCAGCGTCACGTTGCGCTGCCCAGCGGCCATGCGACGCGCGACGCCAGCCAGATTCACGAGAGGTCTGGCGAGAACGCGGGCAATGAAGAAGGCGGCGACGACGGCCACCAGAAGCCCGATGAGGAGTGCGAGGGCGAGGCGTCCGAGGACGGTCGGGGTGATGGCCTGCACCGCGCCGACATCTTCGACGACCACGACGCCGCCGCCGCCGGAAGCCGGTCTCGCTTCGAGCAGGTACGAGGTGCCGCCCTCGCGAACGGTCGTCGAGACGATGTGCCCCTGCCGGAGCTGCACGACCACGCGACGTGGCACCACGGCCGAACCCGAGACGACGCCCTCTGGGCTGACCGTGGAGACCGCCGTGTCGGAATTGTTGAGTTGCGACAGTCCGGCCACAATCGCCTCCCGCACGGCCGGCTTGGCGTTGGCCAGGCGCTCCGCTTGGGCGCCGAGCGCGCCTCGCGCCGTGGAGGTGTCGACGGATCGCACGAGTTGCAGAGCTGCCAGCGCGGTGACCAACACCGTGATCAGGGCGACCATCACGGTCGCCGCGAGAATGCGAGTACGGAGCGAGACACCGCGCTTCGGCGCCACCCGCGGTCCCGGAACCGTCACACCGAGCCGTCCTGAAGCGCATACCCGACCCCGCGAACGGTACGGATCGGATCCGGATCCCCCACTTTCGCTCGCAACTGCGCGATGTGCACGTCGACCGTTCGGCTGCCGCTGTAGTCCGCGACACCCCACACGGCCGAGAGCAGCTGCTCTCGGCTGAACACCTGCCCGGGATGCGCGAGCAGGTACGCGAGCAGGTCGAACTCGGTCGCCGTCAACTCGACCGGCGCACCATCCAACAACACCCGTCGGGCGCGCTCGTCCAGCTCCAGCCGGCCGGCCCGGAGGATCGTCGCGGCGGCGGGAACCGCCGCCCGTCTCACGAGTCCCTTCACGCGCGCCACCAGCTCGCGCGGCGAGAACGGCTTGGTCAGATAGTCATCGGCGCCGAGCTCCAGCCCGACGACGCGATCGATCTCGCTGTCGTGAGCCGTCACGAACACGACGGGGACCCAGTCGCCCTCGGCACGAAGCCGACGCACCAGTTCGGTGCCGTCGAGGCCGGGGAGTCCGACATCGACGATGACCGCGACCGGCGAGAGGCGGCGGATGTCGGCCAGCCCGGTCGCCCCGTCGCTCGCGACGTGCACGCCGAATCCCGCCTGCGTCAGATACAGGCGCTCCAACTCGGCGATCGTGCGTTCGTCCTCGACGATCACGACCATTCCGCGCTCACCAGTCATGTGGCCATTCAATCGCAGGGATGCCGGGGAACCCGGCTCCGCAACGGGCGGCATCGGCCGCACGGCGGAGCCGGGTTCACGGGCCGTCGCTGGAGGCAGCCGCCTGGTCGCCCGACGTGGCGCTGGCATCCGCCTCGTTGTTCGCGGCGTCGGCCGCGTTCAGGTCGGCGGCGATGCCGTTCAGGGTGCTGGCATCGGCCGCAGCGGATGGGCTGCTCGTGACCGGCGCCGCGGTCGCGGTTGACGATGCACCACTCGTTGTGGTGACCGCCGCCGTCGACGTCGTCCCGAGGCTGCTGCATCCCGTCAGGATCAGCGAAGCAGCCAGCACGGCGACGGGAGCGAGCAGCACGACGCGCGCTGAACGGCGAACGGTCATCGGAGCGCCGCCAGGATGGCACGGCCGTCGATGGCCGCCGCCTTGGTGTCGGCCCGTGCGGCCTGGGCGTTCGCGTGCGGGGTGTCCAGCACCGAGTGGTTGGCGTTGAAGCCCGCGGGGGTGACGGCAAGTGCCGCGGCGGCGAGCCCATTCGTCTTGGCGCTCGCATCCGCAATCTTGGCGTTCATGTCAGCCAGCTGCTCCTGCAGGGCGGGCGTGATCTTGGAGGGCTTCGCCGCGAGCACGGCCGCGATCTTGGTCGCCGCGGACTGGAGCCTCGGAATCGCGGTCCCGGTGAGCCCATCGGCACTCGCCGCGATGTACGACTGCCGCATCCCGACTGCGTAGACACGCCAGACGGTGTACATGCTGCGGTAATCGGTCAGAGCGGTCGCCGCCGTGGTGTCCGCCGCGATCTTGGCCTGGAGGCCGTCCATCCCCTGCAGGTCGGCGTTGAGCGTCGACAGGATGGTCGCCTTGTCCGAGGAGGTGAGCGTGGTCTTGGCCGTCAGCTTCGCGATCGCCGAGTTGAGGGAGGTGATGCGGTTGGCCGTCTGAGTGGCCCCGGCCGCCTGAATCGCGGCGAGGCTGGACGTGCCGTTCAGCTTCGGGGGAGGCGTGGTCGACGTGGTGTCGGCCATCGCTGGCACGGCGGCGGCCAGCGAGAGTGCGCACACGGTCGCGCCGACCGTTGCAATGGTGGCAAAACGCTTCATGGTGGAGCTCCTGTCGTTTCTGGTGCACGGACTGTGCATCTACGACAGTGCGGCAACCCGGTATGCCGCTGATCAGCGCCGTGTACGGGCTCCGTAAAGCGTCGGGGGCCGTTACACCTCGCCTGCTCGCTTCAGACGCGCCCGCTCGGCCTCTTCGACCAGCTCGTCGCGGCTGACCTCTCGCGTCGTCTCGCGGTCGGAGGTTCCCTGCCCCGTGAGGCTGTTCTCGATGTCTTCCGACTGCCCGGAATCGACCGAGTCCCAGGTGACGGCCGAATCGGACTGGTTGCCGCTGGCGTTGGCGCCGGTGTCTGTACTCATGGCCCCAGTCTGTCACTCGCGCTCGCGCGCAGCCCCGCTCAGGGAAGGATGACGACTTTGCCGCCCGCGTGACCGGAGGCGACGAGAGCCATCGCCTGCCGCACATGCTCCAGCGGGAACGCGATCACCGGCGGCCCGACGAGCCGTCCGTCTGCGGCGAGTTGCAGCATGTCGAGTCTGGCTCCGTTGCGGAGCTCGGTCCCCGGGTCGGCTCCCGGCCCGCTGCCGAGCAGACGGATGCCGAGCTCGGCCGCCCGCGCGAATCCGGCGATCGTCGCGATGCGCTGCCGGTCGGCCACCAGCGCCACGGATGCATCGAGTGCTTCGTCGGTACCGACCGTGTCGAGGGCGGCGTCCGCGCCACCCGGCAGCAGCGCACGAAGCCGCTCCTCGAGCCCCGGCCCGTACAGCACGGGGACCGCGCCGAGCGCGCGCATGTCGTCTACGTGGGAGGCGCTGACCGTGCCGATCACCTTCGCGCCCCGCGCCCGCGCGAGCTGCACGGCCGCCAAGCCGACGCTGCCACTGGCGCCGTGCACGATGACATGATCGCCTCGCGCCACGGCCACCGCCTCCAGGAGGTGGAACGCTGTCACCGCCCCCAGCAGGAGCCCGGCCGCCTCGCCCCAGCCCAGGCTCGCCGGTTTCGGGAGCACCGAGCTCGCCTTGACGATCAGCTGCTCGGCGAACCCGCCGCGCACGGGGTACCCGATCACCTCGTCGCCGACGGAGAGGGGGCCGGCCGGGCCCACGGCATCCGGACCCACCGCTGCGACGACGCCGCTCACCTCGGAGCCCAGCCGCAGCGGAAAGGTCGAGCCGCCGAACATCCCCCGGAGTTGCTTGAGATCGGCGGGATTGACCGCCGCGGCCATGACCCGCAGACGTACGTGGCCGTGCAGCGGCTCGGCCACCGGCAGATCGACGACCTCGAGATCTTCAATGTCGCCGAACTTCGCGGCGATCACGGTACGTGGCATGCGACCATCCTGCACCGCCCGCTGGTCGTCTCGCCGGGCACGTGCGTGCACGGCGATGCCGTCCGCGGGCAGCGCTCGCTCCGGGGACCGAGGCGAGGGGACCTTGGCCCCTGGAAATCAGAGGACGTCCGTGGTCTGCTCGTCGCGCGGAGGGAGCGCCGATGAAGAGCTGGACGGCACACGACAACGGCATCACGCTCGGCGACAGCGTGGAGCCGATCCCCGGTCCCGGCGAGTTGCTTGTGCGGGTGCTCGCCTGCGGCGTCTGCCGCACCGACCTGCACGTCATCGACCACGACCTCCCGGTCCACCGTCCCGGAGTGATTCCCGGCCATCAGGTCGTCGGCGACGTGGTCGGCGTCGGACACGGCGTTCAGGCCTCCCTCGTCGGGGATCGCGTCGGCGTCGCGTGGCTGCATCGCACCTGCGGTGTCTGCCGATGGTGCCGTACCGGTCGTGAGAACCTCTGCCCTGACGCCATCTTCACCGGCTGGGACGTCGACGGCGGCTACGCCGAGTTGATCACGGTGCCGGAGGCGTACGCCTATGCACTGCCGCGCGACGCCGACCCTGTCGACACTGCACCGATGCTGTGCGCGGGGATCATCGGCTACCGAGCTCTCCAGCGCGCCATGCTGCCGCCCGGCGGACGACTCGGGATCTACGGATTCGGTTCCAGCGCCCACCTCACCGCGCAGCTCGCCGCCGCCGCCGGGGCCGAGGTCTTCGTGATGACCCGAGGAGAGCAGAACCGCATCCTCGCTCGGAGCATGGGCCTGAGCTTCGTGGGTGGGGAGCGCGACGACCCGCCGATTCATCTCGACTCGGCGATCGTTTTCGCACCCGCAGGGGACCTCCTCCCGGTTGCGTTGCGCGCGACCGCCCGCGGCGGCACCGTCGTCTCGGCCGGCATCCACATGTCCGAGGTACCGGCCATGGACTACGACACCACGCTCTTCCCGGAACGCGACCTCAGGTCGGTCACCGCGAACACGCGCGGGGACGGGGACGCCTTCCTCGCGCTGGCGCGCCACCTTCACGTCCGCCCGCACGTGACGGTGCGGCCGTTCCAGCAGCTCGGTCAGGCACTCGACGACCTCCGCGCCGGCCACTCCTCCGGCTCGACCGTGGTCACGCTCGATGACTGACGCTCCGCCTGCGGAATATCCGCACAACCGCACGGGTTTATGGTCAAGATCGTGGGGATGCGGTCGGGTATGCGCGGTAAGACGATGAGTACTTCAAGCGGGAGGTGATGGCGCGGTGACAGTCCTGGCGGCGATCGTGGGCGGCTTGTCCGAGGGGTTCTTCATGTTCTGGCAAACCCTGTGGGCACTCGTTCTCGGCTTTGCACTGTCCGGCGCCGTGCAAGCCTTCATCTCCCGAAAGCAGATGCGCGCGGCACTGGGGAATCACCGGCCCGGGACCCTGGCGAAGGCGTCGCTGTTTGGGGTGATCAGTTCGTCGTGCTCCTACGCTGCGTCGGCATTGGCGAAGTCCCTGTTTGCGCGAGGCGCGGATTTCACCTCGTCCATGGTCTTCATGATCGCCAGCACGAACCTGGTCGTCGAGCTGGGGATCGTGTTGTGGTTGCTGATCGGGTGGCAGTTCGCTCTGGCGGAGTTCGTGGGCGGCGCGATCATGATCACCATGCTCGGTATCATCCTGCCCCGGGCGCTGCCCGCGCGGGTCACGGATGAGGCCAGGGCGCGACTGGAACAGCCAACGCGTGACGATGACGGCACAGGGGAGTTGCCCGACGGGTCATCGAGCGAAACGTTCCGCGCGCGCGTCACGAGCCGTCGCGGCTGGGCAGACGCAGCGGGATACGCGATCAGCGACCTGACCATGTTGCGAAAAGAGCTGATCATCGGATTCCTGGTGGCCGGCTTCCTGGCCACGCTCGTTCCGAATGCCGTCTGGCAGTCGGTGTTCCTCAGCGGCCACGGTTTCCTGTCCAGTCTCGAGAACGTTGCTATCGCTCCGCTCATTGCGATCATCAGCTTCGTCTGTTCGGTGGGCAACGTGCCGTTGGCGGCGGCGCTCTGGCACGGTGGCATCAGCTTCGGCGGGGTGGTCGCCTTCGTCTTCGCCGACCTGGTGACCCTGCCGCTGTTGTGGATCTACAAGAAGTACTACGGGACCGCCATCACCCTGCGGATCCTGGCCATCTTCTGGATCACGATGAGTGTTGCGGGCCTGGCGGTGGAATACCTTTTCCAATTGATCCGCATCCCGAACCCGCCTCGGCCCACCCAGATTGTGCCGACCGGGTTCGCCTGGGACTCCACGACCTTCCTCAACATCGCTGCGTTGATTGGTTTCGCGGTCCTCTATTGGCTGTACCGCACCGGGAAAGGCGCGAGCACGCGCTACGCCACGGACCCCGTGTGCGGAATGCAGGTCGAAACCGCCAGCGCTCCGGCGACGCGGCGCACCGCCTCCGGAACGATGTACTTCTGCTCCGACCGTTGCGCGGAGCGGTTCGACGCCCGTCCCTCTCGATTCGCCGCAACCGCCAAGGATGACGACATGCAGCCTCATGATCATGCGCAGCACGAGCCCCACTCGAGTCCCACCGCGATCGACCCGGTCTGCGGCATGAGCGTCGACATCGCGACCGCGCAGCACAGCGTGCCGACCGCGGACGGCACACGCTACTTCTGCGCACCAGGATGCCGCACCGCGTTCCTGGCCAACCCCGCCGCCTACCAGTCCGTCGGCCGCCACACGTGACGACAACCGACCACACCCACCCGATCGATCCGGTCCGGGTCGCGCACGCCCGCGAACGGCTGCCGCCCGCGGACGCGACAACCCGTCTGACCGGATTGCTCTCGATGATGGCCGACCCGGTGAGGCTCCGCCTCATCTACGCGCTCGACGTCACCGAGGAACTCTGTGTCGGCGACCTCGCACTGGCTCTGGACGTCTCCGAAGATTCCGTCTCGTACGCCCTGCGCCTCCTCCGCGCCTCTGGCCTTCTGGTCACCAGGAAAGAGGGCCGGGTGGTCTACAACCGGCTCGCCGAGGACTTCCCCGCGCCGTTGCGCGACCACTGCCTGCGGCAGCTCATGGCACTCAGTGAGGACCCCCCGGCGGACGACGGCGTTCAGTGAGCATCCGAAGCCACCACGGCGAAGAAACAGAAAGGCCCGGTCGGAACTGACGCCCGACCGGGCCTTTCGACTGTCTCAACCAGTGTGCGCCCGAAGGGATTCGAACCCCCAACCTTCTGTTGAGGGCACCAAATCTCTAGATGCGGCGGTTCTGGCCAAAACACTGGCCGAAACGCCTGATCACGTCCGCCTCGGACACGGCGATCTTGTCGTTGTTTCGC
>JABBOD010000026.1 GCA_019351995.1 Acidobacteriota bacterium | reverse complement strand
GGAGGCGAACGTGCGCTCCGTGCGGCCGGGCGGGGGGCTGCCGCCGGCCGAACTGTCTCGGGTTCTCGGCAACACCTTCAGTCGCGACGCCGCGGTGGGAACTCCGGTCAGCTGGGATCTGATCTCCGGCTAGTGCCGAAACAGATCAGCCGAGCGGCGGTTTGACCGAGAAGTCTTTCAAGACAAAGCGGGATGCCTGCGCCGTGAGGTGGTCATGGTCGCTCGCAACCAAGCCGGCCGGAATGTCGCCAGAGACCCGGATTCGGCATTGATCTCCAGTGCAAAGGCGAGCGACCAGGGAGAGATACTCCGCACCGATTCGGGCGGAAAGAGCGGCCAGACTCGCGTCCTCAGCCTGGGTCCCCGGCCACGTACTCGCCGGAGGTGTCATCGTCAGAGGCAACGTGTCGTGCGGGAACGTCTCGCGGATCAAGATGCCTCGCAGGTCGGGCGCCCAGTCCGGCGCCGGCCCGACAAGGATCACTGTTTTCACGCCGTTCTGGCGCAGGAAAACCGAAATCGCGCTGATCTGAGCATTGCGCTGCGTTTCATCATCGGGCCAGCGTCCATTGATGACGACCGCAGCGGGTCGAGTCTTGCGGATATAAGCACGCGTCGACGCGTTGATCTCATTGCAGTTGCCGCGGTCGCTGTACTGATTATCGAGTTCGGGCGGACACGAGCTTGCCGTGCGCTGGACCAAGCGATACCCGAGGGCTCTCCCCCGGGACTCAAGGCCGGGATAGAGCTGCGCGGTGAGGCTGTCCCCCCACAGGAGGAGAGTGGGATCACCGGCAGGGCCGTCTGCCGCGCAGCTCGGGGTGAAATCGGACGCCGTCTGTGTCGCCGAATCCAGGAAGCACGTGCGATAGCGGTAAGCAGGTTGCGGGTTGTACGTGTTCGAGAGCGCCTTTTGGGTCGAGGTGAGCGCGACCCCAGACCACTGCATGGTGGTAGCGAATAGAGCGAACGTCAGCACAGCGCCCATCGTCGCCAACAGCGAGATGCTCACGGTCCGCAGCCTCGGTCTACGCAGGGGCAACTCGAGCAGAAAATAGGTGGCCGCAGCGAGGCCGACACTGACGACGAGAGCGAGCAGGGTCAGCCAGCCCGGCGGAGCAGGGTCCTCGATCCGGAGAAAAGTCAAAACCACCCAGTGCCAGAGATAAAGCGGGTAGCTGATCAGACCGAGGGTCACGATCAGGCGGGTCCCCAGGAGGCGACGATCGACAATCGACCCGGCCCCGAACCAGATAACTGCGGCAGTAGCAACCACCGGGAGAAGCGCCTCCCATCCTGGGAAATGCGCCGAATCAACGACGAACAGCGCTCCCGCGACGATTAGGAGCAATGCGACAATGGTGATCACATCGGCGCGACGGCCCGGCTTCGCCGACCACCCTCGAGTGTGCATCGCGGCGACCAATCCGCCCGCGGCCAGCTCCCAGCCGCGAGAGAACGGCGAGTAGTAAGCGGCGGTCGGATCAGTGGATGTGAGTACCACGCTGTACGCGAGCGAGGAGACGGCAAGAACCGCGAACAGCACAGGATAGAACCTGCCGCGGGTCAGGCGACCAAATACGAGGATGAGCAGGGGCCAGACGATGTAGAACTGCTCCTCGATCGCCAGGGACCAGAGGTGGATGAGCGGCTTGGTCGCCGCCGACGCGTCAAAATAGTTGGTCTGGGACCAGACGACCAGGTTGTCGACGAAGGAGGCACCGCCGGCAATGTATTGCGTCAAGTTCTGGTAGTCGGCGGGGAACAGCCGGAACCAGCCGTAGGTCCCACACGCGATCAGCACGAGGAGCAGGGCCGGGAAGATACGGCGCACGCGGCGCTCGTAGAAATCCAAGAAGTATCGGCGCGCTCGCACGCGGTCCCGCGCGCGGAGCAGAATGCCGGTGATCAGGTATCCGGAGATGACGAAGAACACATCGACGCCGATGAAGCCGCCAGGGACGAAGCTGGGGAACCCGTGATAGAGCAGCACGAGCCCGACGGCCAGCGCGCGAAGACCGTCAATGTCTGGGCGGTATCCCGTGGTAGCGGGGCTCGGTGGAGCGAGGCCATCGAGGTCGCCCGCGCGTCCCACGACCCGAGTTTCGGCCACCTAGACGTCCTCCGCGTCGCGGCGGTAGTACGCGAAGTCGTCGTCGGCTGACGCCTCGACGAAGCCGGCCCGCGTGAAGAGCTGGAGACTCGCCACGTTCTCGGGACGGATGGTCGCCAGGAGTTCGGGTACGCGCCCGCGTTCGGCGCGCAGGGCCGCGAGGCCCGCAAGGAGGGTCGCCGAACCGACCCCACGCCCCCGCCAGCCCGGGTTCAGGTTAATGCTGACTTCGGCAGCACGCTCGCCGTCGATCATGTCGAAGCGCACGATACCGACGGCGCCTGCGGGCTGCTCGGCCTCCAGGTCCTCCGCGATGAAAAGCCGGCGGTCATCCGCGCCGACACTTCTGGCGAACCAGGACAGATGGGACTCCCAGTCGATCGGCTCTTGGGAGATCGAAGCCCACCGCGTCTGCGGGTCGTTACGCCACTCGAAGACGTCTCGCGCGTCGGCGGTCGTTGCACGACGCATGGTGATCACCTGCCCCATGCTACTTTCGTGAATCGTGAAGGTCGTGCTGTTCTCCCCGTTCTCCAACATCTGGGAGCACTCCTTCCCTGAGTCGCTCGTGGCCGAGGGGCTCACCGAGCGCGGCGCGTCGGTGACGACAGTACGGTGCGGAACCATGCTCATCGCGCACTGCGTCGCCATGTCGGCGGCGGGTGTGACGGCGGCAGCCGCGCTCGCCACTCGCAAGCAGGTCTGCACGGCGTGCATGAAGCGTCGTGACCTGTTGGACTCGACCATGCCATTCGAGTCGGTCGTGTTGGACCAGCGCATCGACCCCGCCGACCGGGCAACGGCGCTCGCGACACGCTCTGCGGTGAACGTCGACACGTGGATGCAGTTCGAACTCGACGGGGTTCCGATCGGGCGCTACGCCGCCTACGAGTTCCTGCTCGACAACAAGGTCGTGGGCACGGACATCCCTGACGCCCTGTGGCCCCAGTACCTCGACAAGCTCGACCAATCGATCGTGACCTATCTGGCCGGCAAACGTCTTCTGGCGGAGCAGAAGCCCGATGTCGTGCTGGTCTACAACCGGCTTTACGCCGTCAACCATGCATTCTGCTCGGCGGCCACGACCCTCGGCATCCCGACATACACGCTTCAGGGCGGCGGACATGTGGTGCGTCGGGCGGAGACCATGACGCTGTTTCGCGACACCGAGTCACTGGATGAGGTCTTCCGCACGCCAGCATGGGCCGAATACCGCGCGGCACCGATCGGCGCGCCGGAGGTGCAACTGGTGAGCGAGCACTTCGCCGGGCTGCTCGAGGCGAGCAGCGCGTTCGCATACTCGAGCGCCTTCGAGGCCAGCCAGCCGAGCGAGTTGCGTACACGCTTCGCGGTGCCGGATGGCGCCCCGGTGCTGCTCGTGCCCATGTCGAGCGAAGACGAGATCAATGCGGCGCGACTTGCCGACGTGCTGCCCGCGCAGTCGACCAGGACCTCGTTGTTCGCCGACCAGTTCGAGTGGATCGCCTATCTCTTCCGCTTTGCGACCGCGCATCCCTCGCTGCACCTGATCATCCGTCTGCACCCGCGCATGTTCCCGAACAAGCGGGAGAACGTCCTGTCGCCGATCGTGGGTCGGATCATGGAGCTTCTCGACACCCGTCCGGCCAACGTGTCGCTGAACCTCCCGACCGACGACGTGAGCCTCTACGACCTGATGCAGATCGTGGATGTGCTGCTCAACTTCCGTTCATCTGCCGGCGCGGAACTCGCCGCGTTCGGAGTTCCCGTCGTGGTTCCCGCGAACCGCGACTTCTTCACCTACCCCGACGAGCTCAACCGGATCGGGCGCACCGAAGCCGAATACGGCGAGCTGATCGAGCAGGCGCTGGCAACGGGCTGGTCGATCGAGCAGACCCGGCGCGCCTTCCGCTGGTTCGCGTTCCTGTTCTCCCGCGTGGCCGTCGACCTGTCCGATTCGGTGCACTCACGGCCGATCGCGATCCGCCCCAAGAAGCCCGGATTCCGGCTGTGGGCCTGGCGCAAGATGGTGTGGGTCGTGCTGCAGTACGGTCCGCTGGTGCGCGAGCGCATCGCACTTCGCAATCGCCGCGTCGCACCCTCGAGTCGTGACGTGTTCTACGACGTGCTGGAGAACCGACGCGGCAGTCTCGCCGAATCCTCGGCGTGGCCGGTCTCGAGCACCTCGCTGGCCGACGAGACACGTCTGCTCGATCAGTTCCTGACCGAGCTCAGCGCGAGGGAGTGGAAATCGGTCACCGATCCCGACTCGCTGGCCGGCCGCATCCGCAAACACCTGGGCGCCGCAGGGATCTAGGGGCGCTCACTGCCGCTGGCGTGCAGCCCGTCGCTTCCGTCGCGCCTGGCGAAGCGCCAGCACAGCCGTGATCGCAACCCCGCGCGCGACGCCGAACGGCGTTCCCCGGAAAACCACCCGGTTCACCCACGCGTCGGCATGCTGGTCGGCCGCTGGCTCGCCCGCCAGAAGCGGCGCGAGCGGACCCTCGTAGACCGGCAGCTCGGTCCAGGGCGGCGCCGTGAGGGTGTGAGTGCCGTCATCTTGGCCGACGTAGCGGACCAGATTGACGTTCGGGCTCAGACAGACCGCGCCGGCCGACCACATGCTGGCGATCCAGCGGTACGCCCACGTCGAGATCCGGCCCGCGTCGGCGTCGCCGAAGTTCTGCAACCAGCGGAGGGCCGCGAACCGTGAACCGGTGATGGCCGTCAGCTCGGTCTGCGGCGACCGCCGCAGCCAGCCCAGATCGTCGTCGTACAGCGCCCAGGCGCGGTCCCAGGTCGCCCAGGCGATCGACTCGGGATACGGCGTCAAGCGACTGCCGGTCGGCGAGGCGAGTTGCCGTGTCGGCACCACGTTGTAGCCCGAGATGTGGGCGATCCGCGGATCGTCTCGATACCGGTCGAGCATGGCCTCCACGTACGGCAGGAAGAGCGGACCCGGCTGGACGTCCTCCTCGATGACCGCGACTTGACCGTACTCGGCGACCGCCCACGACACGGCGTCGGTGACGGAGGCCCGAAGTCCGACATTGACCGGCCGGAAACGGGTCACCACCTCGGCATCCCAATCGATGCCCGTCACGGCCTCCCGCACCGCCTGCACCTTGGCGGCGTCGCCGGCATTGCCCGGCTTCGGCCCGTCGACCACGACCATCAGGAGGGGCGGCCTCGTGGCGCGCAGGCTCGCGATGAGCCCGATCACCTTGTCAGGACGGTTGTAAGCCAGAATCAGCAGGGGCGTGGGACGCACTCGGTTCCTTCGACTAGGTATTCTGGACAGGCGCGGGCGCGGCCGAGCTGTCGTCGCCGCTCAGAGACAGCTAAGGATACGACCCACGTGAATGCAGTCATCGTCGGCCTCGGCTATGTCGGACTCCCGCTCGCGAATGCGGCGTCACTCGCGGGCATCGACGTCGTCGGTCTTGACCTGAACACCCGAACGGTCGACGGGCTCAATGCCGGCCACAGCCACATCGACGATCTCGACGACGCGGCGATCTCCGCACTCCTCGCGACCGGCTTCCGAGCCACAAGCGATCCGGTGGTGATTGCCGACGCTGACATCGTGGTCATCTGCGTGCCGACGCCGCTCGACGAGGACGGGCGACCCAACCTCGCGGCGGTGATCGGCGCGACGACGACGATTGCCGAGCACCTCGTCACGGGAACCACGGTTGTCCTGGAGTCGACCACGTATCCGGGCACGACGGAAGAGATCCTGCAGCCGCTGCTCGAGGCCAACGGCCTGGTCTGCGGCACGGACTTTTTTCTCGCGTTCTCGCCGGAACGCATCGACCCGGGCAACGAGATCTACACGATCACCAACACCCCCAAGGTCGTCGGTGGCGTCACCCCCGAGAGCACCGCCAAGGCGGCCGAGTTCTACGAGCAGTTCGTCTCCGAGGTCGTGCGGGCGAGCGGTCCACGCGAAGCCGAGATGGCGAAGCTGCTCGAGAACACCTACCGACACGTCAACATCGCTCTGGTCAACGAGATGGCGCAGTTCAGCTTCTCGCTGGGGATCGATATCTGGGAGGTCGTGCGGCTCGCCAAGACCAAGCCGTTCGGTTTCCAGTCCTTCTCTCCCAGCGCAGGCGTGGGCGGCCATTGCATCCCGATCGACCCGAACTACCTGGCGTACAAGGTGCGTGCCGAGTTGGACCGCCCCTTCCGCTTCGTCGAGCTGGCCGAAGAGATCAACCAGAGCATGCCGACCTTCGTCAGTCGTCGTCTGCAAGACATGCTCAACGACCGTTACAAGGCGATCCGCGGCTCGAAGGTGCTTCTGCTCGGGGTGACCTACAAGGCGAACATTTCCGACCGGCGCGAGTCGCCGGCTGTCCCTCTCGCAACCCGGCTGCTGAGCATGGGCTGCGAGTTGCAGTATCACGACCCGTCGGTACACGGCTGGAAGGTCGGCGACGTCGACGTCTCGGAAGTGAGTGACCTCGCAGCGGCCTGCGGGGCGGCGGACGCGATCGTGATCGTGCAGGCGCACGCGCCCTATCTCCAGAATCCCGAGGCGATCACAGGATCGGGGACCCCGGTGCTCGACGCGACCGGCAAGTTCCGTGGCGACTCCGTCGAGCGCATCTAGTCCGTGACAGCCCCCTCCCCCGCTCCGCGTGCTTACGCGACGTATTTTGACAGCGGCTACCTGTCGCGCGGCCTGACCCTGATCGATTCGCTGCGCCGCCACGGTGACGAGGCGCCGATCTGGATCCTCACCCTGGATGACGCGGCCAAACAGTACCTCGATGATGCAGCGCTTCCCCACGTGATGACGCTCACGATCGCGGACATCGAGGCGGCCGAGCCCACCCTGCTGCCACTGAAAACCCAGCGCTCACGGATGGAGTACTACTTCACCGCCACGCCCCTTCTGATGAAGTGGGTCATGGCACGCCAGTCCGACCCGGAGACGGTGGTCATCTACCTCGACGCCGACCTCTATTTCTTCGACGACCCCTCTCGTGTGCTCGATGCGCTCGGCACCGGCTCGGTCGGGATCATCGAGCACAAGTACCCCCCTCGGACGCAGAAAACGCTGGCCAAATACGGGCGCTACAACGTGGGCTGGGTCGGCATCCGCTGCGATGAGCCCGGCTGGGCCTGCGCTAGGTGGTGGGGCGACAGCACATTGGCCTGGTGCTCGGACAAACCGGATGCCGGCCGCTACGCCGACCAGGGTTACCTCAACGCGTTTCCCGACCGCTTCGAGGGTGTCGTCGTCCTTCCATCGCTCGGCTTCAACCTGGCCCCCTGGAACACCGCGAAGGTCGCGGTCATGACGTCGGCCGACTCGGTGACCGTGTCAGATGGCGATCGGCGCGACGCGCTGGTGTTCTTCCATTTTCATGGCCTGCGCCGCGTCAAGCGCTGGTATGTCAGCAGCCAACTGGTCTACGGGGCGCGAATGTCACACGGCCTCCGCGAGGCGGTTTATCGCCCATACGCGGCCAGGCTCGCGCGGGCCGACGCGGTCGTGGCCGCCGCGATCCCCCCCTCGGCGGTCCAGCATCGCGGCAACGGCATCCGCGGCCTCGTCAGCCGATTCCGCAAGTTCGCGCTGGACCGCGTTTCGATCGCGACAGGCAACGCGGTGAAGGTGGACTCGCGCTGACCTCAGCCGTGGTGAAGGCTGAGCGGACCTCCGCCGTAACGCATGATCACGTACGGCTTGCCGTTGCCCGTGAGCAACGGGTCGAGCGCGACACGAACGCTCCCCGGATTCTTCTTGGCCTTCCAGGTCGTGATATCCGATTCGGGCACGATCAGCCGCGCCGAGGCGCGTGGCCCCAGGGTGATCTGCTGTGACCAGAGGGTCGCACCCGCATCATCGATGACGCTGACGGTCGTGGTTCCTGGCGCATGCGAGTGGTTCATCGCCACGACCTGCAGCTCGTCCAACAGCTCGACGTCGAGCAGTCGCCACGACTGCCATGCTGCGCGCTCCGGTGCCGCATGGGCCATGATCCTGGTCAGCGGCCACACGGCTCCCCAGACCTTGCCGCGATACGACTCGATCGAGTGCACGTACATGTAATTGTCGTGCTCATCGCGGTAGGAGACCCAGAACGGCGTCTGCACGGTGAGCTGCTGAAGGTTGGGAATGGTCTTGAGTTGCTTGCGGATGACCGCGGGCGGCTGGAAGTCGATGAAGACCATTCCCTCCACCTGCAGGTCGAAACCGACGATGTCCTCGATGCCCAGGTATAACTGGCCGAATGGCGGCACCGTGAACGATTTCTTCGCGATGACCTTGCCGGACTCATCGCAGAGCCATACCCGCGCGGTCGCCTCGGTCAGAGATAGCGGGAAGAACGTGGAATAGAAGTTCTGGAGGTGCACGCGGCTGCGCAGGCCATCCCTGTTCATGAAATAGTGCGCGAACGCACGTCGAGGAACGAATCCCGACGACAGGACCGCTCCGTATGCGCGCTGGGCGACGCCGTTCTTGGCCAGAGTGCTAAGCGCGGACAAGCGGAACTCCTTCGACGGCGTCAGCCAGGTCTTCGAATACGACCTGGTGCAAGGCCATATTGGTGTCGAGGCGCTTCTGGCCGCCCCACGTGGTGAAGTAATACATCGGCGGAAGAGTGTGGTCGCACGCGATCGCACCCGACTCCAAGTTGCGTGTCATCGAGATCGGAACCAGACCGGCATCACGCGACAGGCCCAGAATCATTCCGAGGCCACCGGTTGCGATGAAGTCGTCGAGCAGCCCATGGTCGATGAGCAGTTGTCGAACACTGATGAAACGGAAGGTCCAGGCGGGGATCTCGATTCGACCGCGGGCGATCTTCGTGCCCTTGGCATCGATCAGCCAGTACTCCATGGTCGCCAGGTCGGTGTAGTCGAAGCTGGTGCTCGCGTTGATGAGCGTGAAAAGGGTGTCGACCGTGGGGCTGACGATCGCCTTCGGAGCCTGCAGGAGCGTCGTTCGGGTCTTGCTGAACCGGAAGTCGTTCTGCGGGCCCATCTGGTACGCCACCCCGGTGATGACGCCCTTCGGCTCCTGGCGGAACTCGATGAAATCGTCTGAGGACGAGACGTTGGCCATGATGTCGCCGCGGTCGACACTGACGAGCTTCTCGCCGCGATAGCGGGTGGGGACAAGGTGCGCGACCCCCATCATGTTTCCCGTGGGGGTGATGCCGAGGTCTTTGAGGACGTCACGGGTGTCGATCTTGCGGATCGCACCAGGCGCGAGGACGCCCAGGTTCTCGGTTGACCCCACCACCTTGCCCTCGCCGGAAAGGAAGGAGATGGAGAGGTCGAAATCAGTGGAGTACTTGCTCCCCACCAAGCCGTTGTTGATCGTGATCGAGGTGCCATACGACAACTCGCCAAGAATCGGGAAGATGCACGGACGGAAGAAGAGTGGGTCGTAGTCCGGGACGAGATCCGGCATGAGTCCTCCTGATTCAGGCGGTCCGGCTGGGGGCGCTCCCTGGACCCGCGACTGAGTTGCGACCTGGCCAACCTACCACTCGGGCTCCGTCGGTCTCAGACGTCGTCGAACGACATCAGCTTCACGTAATCGGCCACCATGGGAACGGTCTGGCGCAGAGATGCGAAGCTCCCCGACGCCGTGACCCTGCCCTCTTGCACCACGTGGACGAGATCGGCGTGCTGCACCGTGGAGAGTCGGTGCGCGATCACCACGACAGTCACAGATCCGTGGAGTTGCTTGAGGCTCTCGGCGATGTACGCCTCCGAGCCTGCGTCGAGCCCGCTGGTCGCCTCGTCGAGGATCAGGAAACGCGGCTGCGCGTATAGCGCACGGGCCAGGCCGATCCGTTGGATTTGGCCACCGCTCAGCGAATCAGCCTGCTTGCCCACCGAGGAGGCGGAGCCCTCAGGAAGGGTCGCGACGAAGTCACTCAAATACGCCGATTTCAACGACGCGTTGACGAGTTCGTGGTCGATCAGATCCGGGTGCACCCCGAGCGCGACGTTCTCCGCGATCGACCCCGAAACCAGGCCAGGCTTCTGGGAGACATAGGAGACCAGTCCCGGAGCAACGGCGCGCAGGGCCACCGGCTCGATGCCGCCGATCCGCACGGTTCCCGAATCAGGCGCAATCAGGCCGAGAATCAGGTCGACGAGAGTGGTCTTGCCGGCACCAGACGGCCCGATGATGGCGACATAGCTCCCCGCCTTCACGCTCAGGGTGATGTCTCTCAGCGTGTCAGCATCGTCGCCGGGATAGCTGAACGAGACGCCATGCACTTCCACCCCGAGCGGTCGGTCTCGCGGCACCTCCGCTGCGGGAGACGGGGCCGCCGTGCGAGCCGCGAGCGCGAGCACGCGCTGACGATTGAGCAGTTCGGCGGCGATCGCGCTCTGCTGATAGTTCTGACCGATCATGGTGACGGCGCCCTGAAGCGGGAGGAGCGACGCCATGATGCGAACTCCACCCGTCAGGAAGACCCCGACGGTCACGATGCCGGACGACAGGGTGCCGAAGAGGAACTGCTGACCCACGAACAGCACCACTCCCAGAATCAGGGAGGTCTCGACCACGTAGCGCGGCATCCCGCCCAGGAAGGCGAAGGTGGCGGCGCTGCGAGAGAGACGTCCGCGCGATTCGGTGAGTCGCTCGAGAAACAGGTCCTGCTTCGCGAGCACCGAAATCTCGCGGAACGAGTCGATGGCGTCGCTGATCGCGTTCGTCGTATCGACGCTGCCGGAGGCTGACTCGCGGCCGGCCCGGCGCACACTCGCGCCGATGAAGAACTGGATGGCCACGATCACCACGGTGAAGTAGCCCAACGCGAACAGCGCAGCAATCGGGTTCACGACGAAGAAGCCGGCGACAACGACGACGAGCAGGAAGCCCTCGCTGAACAGGGTGGCGACGTTGTTCAGGATGCCCGTGAAGAGGGCGCTCGTCGAGCTGGTCACCGCGTACTGGAACTGAGCCTTGGAGTATTGCTTCATGTCGTCGAGCGAGCCCCGAAGCACGAGCTCCGAGATGTCGATCGCATTCTTGGTCTCGATGCGCGCCAGGAAGGACGTCATGGCTCGGGTCAGCATGATTGCGAGAAACGCCTTGCCGACGAAGACGACGAGAACGAACCCGATCAGAAGCATCAGGTCGGTTTGCGACAACACGGGAAGTGTGAACCCAAGAATCTTGGTCGACGACCCCGACTTGCCGCTCGAACTCAACTGAGACGCACCGACACTGGCAATGAAGCCGACCAGGAATATGCCGAAAACGTCCAGGAAACCCGTGAGTGCCCTGACGATCACGAGGCTGAAGTAGCTGACGCGCTGTCGCGTGGTCAGGTACCCCAGCGCCAGTCGGGCAGCGGCGAACATGACCCCTAGCTTAGCTCGGGTGGTGACGGCGCCCCGGCCCTCGCGCCCGGGCAGGACTCTCAGCCGGCAGTGAGCGCCCGGAACTCCTCGTAGTCCTCGATGTAATCGGCGGCCTCGTACTCGTGCGAGGCGAAAACCAGAAGCAGGGCATCCGGTGAGTAGTCACGCTGGGTGCCCCACGTCAGCGGCGGCATGTAGAGCCCGAGGTCCGGACGATCGAGCACGATCTCTCGGCTCGTGCTCCCGTCGTCGATGAGGGCCGTCACCGAGCCACGCAGGCACACCAGGAACTGCTCGCATGCTCGGTGGGCGTGTGTTCCGCGTGCCTCACCGGCGGGAATCCCGTAGAGCGCAAAGAATCGGCGCGCCACGAACGGAAGGGTACTCGGCAGCTCCCCGACGACGAGGCTTCCGTTGTCGGCGACAATCTCGCGGAGCTCGATCAGCCGAGCCCCTCCGGCTCCACCGGCATCGTCCGTCATGCGCGGCCTGCGATCGCGTCCATGACCGCGACGACGCGGTCCACCTCGGCGTCGGTCAGCTCCGGGAATATCGGCAGCGAGAGGACGGAGGTCGACGCGGCATCCGTTGCCGGCAGTTCGATGGAGACCGGACCAGGCCAGTCCTGCCGGTGGTCGGGGATCGGGTAGTGCACGTCGGTGCGCACCCCCGCGGCGTCGAAGGCCGCACGCACAGTATCACGGTCGGCCGCGACCGCGACCGCGAGGTGACCGATGAACGATTCAGAACCGTGGTTGACGACGCGCAGAACGTCAGACGATGCCGCCTCGTAACGCGCGTGCACTTCCCGGCGGCGCTCGTTCATGGCGTCGAGGTGCGGCAGTTTCACTCGCAGGATGGCGGCCTGCAACTCATCGAGGCGGCTGTTGCGGCCGCGCGCGAGCCCGATCCGGTACTTCGAGGTCCAGCCGTACTGGCGAAGGGAGCGCACCGTGGCGGCGAGCTCCGCGTCGGAGGTGAACACGGCTCCCCCATCGCCGAGGGCGCCCAGATTCTTCGTCGGGTAGAAGCTCGTGGTGGCGATGTCGGCGAAGGTGCCCGCCGCGCGTCCGCCGGCTCGGGCGCCGAGCGCCTGGGCGACATCCTCGATCACGACGATGCCACGGGCGCGCGCCACCTCGGCCACGGCGGCGACCGGCGCCATCGCCCCGTAGAGGTGCGTCACCACGAGAGCCCGCGGTGCGGTCGGGAGAGCGTCGAGCGCGGCCGTCACGGTCTCAACACTGAGCTGCAGGGTGTCGGCCGAGATGTCGGCGTAGACCGGCTCAGCGCCGAGCAGTCGTGCCGCCACCGAGGTGTAGCCCCCCGCGTTCGCCACCGTCATCACGCGGTCTCCCGCGGTGACTCCGACCGCCGCGAGGGCGAGTTCGAGTGCGTCGGTTCCGTTGCCGAGAGCGACAGCGTGCTCGCTGCCGACGAACGCCGCAAGCTCCGTCTCGAACGCATCGTGCTCCGGACCCATCACATACCAGCCGCTGGCCACCACCCGGGCGACGGCGTCGGCGATCTCGTCTGCGAGTTCCGGCGGGGTGCGCGACAGATCGTTGAAGGGGACGATTGCTTCGTTCATGAGGGATTCGTGTCCTGGGCCGGGGCCGGATGGAGCGTTGCAGTGCGGTAGTTCGACCACTTCACCACATGCACGACGGGATTGATGACAAGGGCGCGAAACCGAGCTCCGGTGCCGAGCTCATGGTCGGCGGTGATCGCGACCGTGTCGACGATCCACCCTCTCACGATCTGCTTGACCATCCGGCCGCGAGACATCGGCGGGATCGCGGTCCCGATGTTCCGCAGCCCCCTGGTCTCCTCCTGGATCCGCGCACCCAGTTCGCGAACAGTCAGGTCGTTCGAGTGCTCGACCAGGGCCTGCGGGGCGTACGCCTTGCGGAGCCCCGCCCGGATCACATCCCGGCCGAACAACTGGTCCTCCGCGTAGGAGACCTCCCGATACGGAACCGGGCCGGTGAGCACCGAGCGTCGAGCGGCCGAGTTCACATCGGAATAGAACCCGGCAGTGGCCAGGGCGTTCGCTGTGGTCAGCTGCCCGTGATCGTAGGTGACCGTGATGCCGAACTCCGGGCCGAGCGAGGCGAAGGTGCGGGCGATGTCGTACTTTTGCATCGGGAGCGCACCCGGCCGCGCGATCTGCCGCCCGACGACCGCCGCGATCCGCTCGTCGTCGATCATCGGCGCGAGCAGAGCTGACAGCCATCCGGAGCCGACCGGCACCGCATCGTGGGTGAGGTAGGCGACGAGTTCCCCGGTCGCCAGCTGCGCGACCAGGTTGCGGGTGCGACCGTGGCCGAACTCACTGTTCGGAATGCTGTGAACTCGAACCTGCGGATGCCGCGCCAGAATCCCCAAGGTGCCGTCGGTCGATCCCGAATCGACGACGAGGATCTCGGTCGAGCCCGCATAATCCTGCCCCTCGAGAGCCGTGATGATCCGCTCGAGATATGCCTCGCCGTTGAAGGTGAGGATCGAGACGGTCGCCGAGGGAGGCACTCCGTCGGGTGCGACAGGCGTCATGGTGTTGCCTGCTCGATCGCGGCCCAGGTCGAACCCATGCCGGTGACGAGATCGACCTGCGGAGCGATCCCGAACTCAGTGCGAAAGCGCGAGGGGTCGACGATCGAGCGGGTGACGAAGGTTGCCGGTTGCGGCAGATATTCGACGGCCACCTCGCGCCCAGTGACGTCGCGAGCGAGCTCGACAAGTTCCGTGAGCGAGGTGCCAGAGCCGCTGGCGATGTTGTACACGTCGTGCTGAGGTTCCAGGTTGGCCGTCGCAGCAACCATGGCTGCCGCGTCGTCGACATACAGGTAGTCGCGGACCATTGAGCCATCGCCGAACACGGTCACCGGCCGGCCGGCCGCGATCGCCCGCAGGAAGATCGGGATGACCCCCTGCTTGCTCGCGGCGCGTTGCTTGGGTCCGTATGGGTTGGAGATGCGGAAAGAGACGGAGCGCAAGCCACGGGTTCGTTCGAAATAGCGCAGATAGGACTCGATGGCGAGCTTGCCGATCGCATACGGGGACAGGGGATGCGGGACGGCATCCTCCGAAATCGGAGTCACCGCCTGGTCGCCATAGATCGCGCCGCCACTGGAGGCGAAGGCGACGCGCTCCACCCCCTCGTCGGCGGCGATCCCGAACAGCTCGATGGCGCCGCGGACGTTCGTGGCCAGATCGATCCGGGGATCGTTCTCCGCCGTGGCCGGCGTCGTGCTGGAAAGAAAGTGGTACACCTGCTGCCGCCCGCGCACGGCAGCTCTCACCGCATCGGTGTCGAGGAACTCCCCGACAATCGGCTCGATCGGCCCCGCGTCGGGGACACCGCGGCTGTAGCGGTCGAACGAGGCAACCCGGTGCCCGGCACCCACCAGAGCAGCGGCCACCCGCGAACCGAGAAAGCCGTCACCCCCGATCACCAGACACTCAGCCACGCATCCCCCGTTCGACGGCGGCGAGGAACTGTGTCCCCGACGCGCCCCACGATGACAGCGCGACGCTCTCCGCCGCCCGCCGTGCGTGGAGGTCGCGGTCGGGGCGCATGACGACCTCGCCGAGGCGATCTGCCAGGGCGGCGGGCGCGGGCGCCGTGTACGCGATGAACGGGTTCGCCGACACCAGCTCGTTGTTCTCGCCCGTATTCACGACGGGAACTGTCCCGCATGCCAGCAGTTCGAGCGGCAACAATGACAGGTTCGAGAGCGAGAGCACGAGCGCCGCGGAGCAACGGTTGTACAGCGCCCCCAGCTCCGCGACTTGGACGTTGCCGCGATCCTCGACGGCGAATGGAAGCCGCAGATGGCGCAGGCTCTGACCGGCGGTAATGATCGGAACATCCGGATGGGCCGCCGAGAACAGCTCGAGTGCGTAGACGCCCAACTCGAAGCCGCGGCGAGGCGTCTCCGGTCTCGCATAGAAAAACACGGAGTCGCGCGTCACCCCGTCGAGCAAGTGGTACGCCGCCGGGTCGCTGCCGAAGTCGAATGAGGAGGTGCGCATCCCGTAGTCACGGGCGAGCTTCGTTTCGAGCCAGCGTCCGGCCGTCACGCCGTAGAAGCCAAAACGGTAGGTGTTCTCGGCGAGAACGGACTCCGAACTCATGGGATAGAAGAGCGGCTCGAAATCCTGCACGAAGTAGAAGCGGCGCGCGTCGGATGCGTCACGGAACGAGCAGTACGCCGTCTCCCACGAGGTCGCGAAGATCGCGTCGACATCAGCTGGAAGGCCGGTGGTCGGGTAATAGTCGATCGTGGCGCGCAAGTCCGGGTACGAACTCGACCCAGCGAGCATCGTGCGCACCTCGCCCGGCGTGTGGGTATCGAAGGTGGAATAGAGGTAGATCCGGACTTCGTGGCCGGCGTCCTCCAGCACCTTGAGGAACCGGAAGATGTTCTGATGTCCGCCGCTGTTTGCCCCGGGCGGAGACATGATCCACGCGGTGCGCAATGGGCGATCGGTGGTCACCGTCGCGCCCGGCTTCGGCGTCCGCCAATCGACCTCGAGGGCGTCGTCGTGGAAGACCAACGACGGTCGATCGCGCGCATGAGGAAAAAGCCGCAGAACCGCCTTCTGCGTCACGAAATACAGCCCCTGACCGCGCAGGGTGTTCCATGCCCGGCGGACGATCTTCACCGTGCCACCGTACTAGACCGTCTCGAGGGACTCCACGCGCTCTCGCTCGGCACCGAATGCCGCGCGGCCCAGAACGAACAGGAGTAACGCGAAGGCGACCGACCCGACGATCCAGTCGAACATCGGACTGAACGGAACACTCCACCACCATTCCCCCGCCGAATCGAGGTTCCAGCCCTGATGCCTGATACCGGTGACGTATCGGTGAATATTCGAATGCAGCGCGATGGCGTTGGAGAGGGCGAGAGCGCCCCCGATGATGGCGAGTTGGAACCGGCTCCAGCGCAGGCCTCGCCCCGGTTGCGTGAGCATCGCCACGCCCGCCAACACCTCCATGAGGGGAAGGATGTAGCGCGGCTGCACATAGCTTCCCACCTGTTGCTGACCCTGAATGAGGACGAAAGCCGGAATGAGCCAGATCCCCAGAATCAGGAGGCACACGATGAGGATCTTGCGACCCCACACGCGGCCCACTCCGACGGCGGTGGCGACCAGGAACGCGATGATCCCCGATGCCGTCACCACGGTGGGCATTGCCGTGTCGAGCCAGCCGAGCCCCCAGCCGCCGAAAACGCCCGACCACAAGCTGGGAAGGTTCAGAAGGTTAGAGGCCACCAACGAGAGAAGTCCCGGCGAGCCCGTCGTCAACGCCGGTCCGGTGGTGCTGTCGGTGAGGCCCGAGCTGACGACAGTGCTCTGCTGCGAGGTGATGAAGAACAGGAAGGCGACCACGGAGAGCACGGCGGGCAGGATCAGGTCGAGCAGGTAGCGCCGTTGACGCCGGAAGGTCAGGATGGCCACCGCCCCCATGCCGATGACGGAGTACACCGCGGCGTCAGCGCGTGCGCCGGAGGCCATCACCACCGAGACCGTCAGCAGCGCACCGAGCACGAACTTCTGGCGGCCGCGGGTCTCCAGAAACCCGAGGAGCGATATCCAGCCGGAGCCGACGCCGATGATGGCCCACGAGCTCGGATTGTTGGAGGCGAGGAGGAACATCCCCAGCGGAACAACGGTGACAGCCCACCCCCAAATCAACGGCGCACGCCGGTTTCTCGGGAGCGCCAGGAACAGGCCGGCCGAGATCCCGCACAAGAGGAGCACGGTGAGGAAGCGCATGAGGATGACGGAAACAGCCAGGTTCGGCGTGACCAGAAGTCCCATCACCGCGTAGAAGACAGGTGGATAGTTGTTCTCGAAGCTTCCACGGCTGGTCGGCGTATTGGCAACCGTCGCACCGTTGAGTAACGGCCCCTGGCAGACGGCACTCTGCGCGGGGTTACGGGCGTAACAGTCCATGCTGTTCGTGACGGCGCTCGGAACCATTCGGGAGGTCGCGCTGGTTCCTGGCTCGCACGCGAAGGGGCGGTATCCGTCTGCACACCAGATGCTGGCCAAATGAAAGTCGTCATCCGGACTGGAGCCCACCGGAGAGGCGAAAACCCAGGCGCCGAGGGACAGCAGCAGGAGCGCCGCCGCGACCAGGACGAGAGGGACCCGCCGAAGCCACGCCAGTGCACGCCGAATCGGCGCAGAGGCACTCGTGCGGGACTCGGCAGAAACGGGTTTGGTCTCGCTGCTCATGCGTGGGGAGTCCGATCGTCAGCAGCTGGACCGGCAGCCTTCTCCTCCAGGTCGATCGCGATGCTCTGCACGACCCTGCGAAGCTCGTCGCGCGTGCGCGCGAGTTCGAGCGTGAGCTGCATCAAGAACAGGAGCACCAGGAAGAACCCCGCGAAGAAGATCAGATTGATCGGCTGTGAGATGCCGAAAAAGGCCGCGACCGCGTTCAAGATGGCCGGGAAAATCGAGAGGAAGACGCTGACCAGCCCGGCAATGAGCCAGACAACGGCGTACTTTTCCGGAAGCACGTTGGAGCGCAGCAGGGCGAGGATGAAGAACAGCAGCGCGACCGAGAGCACGATCGCCAGGAGCTGAGGATTCACGCGGTGGCCTTTCGTTTGGATGGGGGCGATGACGATGGTCGTTGCACGCCCCGTGGGAGCTTGCGGATCCCGGCCAACAGGAGGATCAGGAAGATCCGGCTGGTGTACGCAAGGGCCCGAAAGACGTTCTGGGATGGCAGTCCGGCCATCCTCTCGTTCATGGCGACCGAGATCTCGCGCACTCGAAGGCCTTGCTTCGAGGCGAGGACGATCGACTCCACGGTGTCACCGAGCCACTCCACCGGGTAGTGCACGGCGAAGAGTTCCACGGCGCGTGGACCCGCGACACGGAATCCGCTCGTCACGTCGGTCAACCGAGTTCGCGTGTATGCGGAGACAACCCAGGCGATGACGCGTTGGACGCCGCGGCGGGCTGTCGTCGTGCGGTAGCGGCCGCCATCCGCGAAACGGCTTCCGATGACGATGTCGGCGTCGCCGACAGCCGCGAGAAGTTTTTCCAGGAACTCGGGTCGGTGCTGCCCATCGGCATCGACCTGCACGACGGCGTCGTACCCGTTGCGCACGGCGAACTTGAACGCCGTTCCCATCGCCGCCCCCACACCGAGATTGACGGCATGGTGGATCACGCGGACGCCGTGCGCGGTCACCACCTGGTAGGTGCTGTCCCGCGACCCGTCATCGATGACGACAACATGGACGAGGGGATGATGGGTGCTCAACTCGTCGAGCACCGCACCGATCGACGCCTCCTCGTTGAAGGCGGGGATCGCGACGAGGGTCTTCATCTCACGACCTCATTCCGTGTCGAACGACATCAGTTTCACGTACTCCGCGACCATCGGTACCGTAGCGCGCATGGTGGCGAAGTCCCCTGACGCCACGACCTCGCCACCGTCGATCACGAAGACGGTGTCGGCATGCTGGATCGTCGAAAGACGATGCGCGATCACCACGATCGTCACCGCGCCGTAGAGCGAGCGGAGGCTGTCCGAGACGAAGGCCTCGGAGCCTGCGTCGAGTCCGCTTGTCGCCTCATCCAGGATGATCAGCCGGGGCCGCGTGTACAGCGCTCGAGCCAGGCCAAGGCGCTGGATCTGACCCCCGCTGAGGGAGTCGACCTGTTTGCCGACGGAGGTGTCAAGACCGTCGGGCAGGCTGTCGATGAACTCGCCCAGGAATGCCGCGTTGATGGCATCGCGCGCTCGCACGCGGTCGATGTCCTCCGGGTCCACCCCCAGCGCGATGTTCTCCAGGATCGTGCCGGAGACGATGCCCGGTTTCTGCGGAACGTACGAGATCGTGCCGGGCAATTCGGTCCGGGTGACGAGTGGATGCGCGCCGTCGACCAGAACGCTGCCGGAGCTCGGTTCGAGAAGCCCGAGGATCAGGTCGACCAAAGTGGTCTTGCCTGCGCCAGAAGGACCGATAATGGCGACATTCTGACCTGCGGAGATGGACATCGAGATGTCCTTCAGGGTCTCGTGGTCATCACCGGGGTAACGGTAATGCACCCGAGATATCTCGATCGGGAGCCCCAACTCGGTGCCGACCGCCTGGCTCGTGCGCTCAGCGACGCGTCGATCCTGTGCCTCGACGCGATCGATGCCAGCAGCCCGCGCCTGCACGATCAGGCCTTGTGCGAGGCGGGACTGCTCGACATTCTGACGGATGGTCAGAACTGCGTTCTGGAGAGGAAGCAGCGATGCCATGATCCTGACGCCGCCGGTGAGGAAGACGCCCACCGTGATAAAGCCGGAGGCAAGTTGTCCCGTCAGGAAGAGCACGGCAACGAACGCAACCACACCGAGCATCAGGGCGGTTTCGACGACGTAGCGCGGCATCCCGGACAGGAAGGTCAGGATCGCTCCACTGCTGGCGATTCGGCCGAGCGAGTCGTGGATGCGGTCGATGAAATGGCGTTGTTTGCCGGCGACGGAGATCTCACGGAAGGTGTCGATCGTGTCGCTCACGGTGTTGGTCGTGTCGACGGTTCCCTCGACGGCGTCGACGCCGGCACGTTTGACGTTGCGGCCGATCGCGAGCTGAATGATCAGGATGATCAGCGCGAAATAGGCGAGCGCGACTGCCGCCGCGACCGTATTGATGATGAAGAACGTTGCCGACACCAGAATCAGCAAGAATCCCTCGCTGAAGAAGATGGCGATGTTGTTGAGGATTCCAGTGAACGTGTACGTCATCGACCCGGTGATCGCGTACTGGAACTCGGCTTTGGAGTACCGCTTCACACTGTCGAGATCACTGCGGAGCAAGAGTTCGGCGACATTGGTCGCGTTCGCCACCTCAAGGCGAGCCACAAACCTGGTGAGAAGGAACGAGAAGAGTACGGCCAGGAGCGCTTTGACGAGGAAGACGATCAGGACGACGATCACCAGCACGACGATCTCGTCGGAAGACACCGTCGGGACCTTGAAGCCGAAGATCGTCAGGGTGGTGCCCCCCTTCAGCAGCTGGGTCGCCCCCACACTCGCGACGATTCCGATCAGGATGATTCCCATCACATCGAGCAGCCCGGTGAGAGTACGCGCCGCGACGAGCGCGACATACGTCGCGCGTTGGCGGACGCTGAGGAAACTCAGCGTGAGACGGATGGATCGGAGCACGGAACTACCTTTTTTCGGCGTGATTCTGGGTCAGGACGGCTCGGTGGCGAGCGACCGCAGGTACCAGTCGTATGTGTCCCGGACTCCGTCTGCCAGGTCGACTTTCGGCGTCCACCCGAGGGCGCGCAGCCTGCCGGAATCGAGGATTTTGCGGGGAGTGCCGTTCGGCTTGGAGGCATCCCAGTGGACCTGGCCCTCGAATCCAGCGACGGCCGCGACGAGTTCCGCGAGCTCTCGGATCGTCACGTCTTCACCAAAACCGACATTGATCGGGCCGGGTTCATCGTACCCATCAAGCAAGAACAGCATCGCGGCCGCCATGTCGTCGACGTGCAAGAACTCGCGAAGAGCCGAACCGTCGCCCCAGAGGGTGACCGATGGCGCGCCTGTCTGCACCGCGTCGTGGAATCGGTGCAGCAGCGCGGGCAGCACGTGGGAGGTCTCGAGGTCGAAGTTGTCACCGGGGCCATACAGGTTGGTCGGCATCGCCGAGATCCATCGGCGCCCGTACTGCGAGCGGTATGCGTCGATCAACCGGATGCCCGCGATCTTCGCAATGGCGTATGCATCATTGGTGGGCTCCAGCGGTCCGGTCAGCAACGAGTCCTCGTGGATCGGTTGGGGAGCGAACTTGGGGTAGATGCATGAGGAGCCGAGAAAGAGCACCCGCTCGACACCGGCCGTGTGCGCCGCGTCGATCAGATTCGTCTGAATCATCAAGTTCTCGGCCAGAAACTCGACGGGATAACGGTCATTCGCAGCGATCCCGCCGACTTTGGCGGCGGCGATGATCATCGATTCCGGCTTCTCCGACGTCACGAAGTCCATGACAGATGGACGGTCGGTAAGGTCGAGCTCGGCGCGCGTTCGCCCGATCCATCGACGTCCCCGCCCATCGAGCGCTCGGGTGATGGCCGATCCGACGAGGCCGCGGTGTCCTGCAACGTAGACCGTCCCGTGATCGTCGCTCACCGCGAACTCCTCTCCACCAGCGCCGATGCTCGGAACGTGGCCCATTGAACGGGACGTTCCCACAGCACCGAGATCACGCGAGCCCAGCGCGGGAGGTGCTCGCGGCGCACCTGACTCGCCTCCCGCACCGAATCCCGGCGCTGCCCGACCGACAAAGACCCCGGATGCCAGCGGAAGGCCGCGAGCACGACAGGGATGAAATGAAGCCGGCCGACAGCGGACAGTTTCAGAAAGAGATCGAAGTCGAAGGCCCAACCGAGATCGGTTCGCACGCCCCCGACCGCCTGCCAGGCAGAACGCCGGATCAACGACCCCGGCTGCGGCACGAGGTCGGGCCCGACATGCAACAGGGGTGCAGCCCATCTGCCGGACGAGTTGCGCCAGACCGTGGTTCCGGCAGCATCGATGTAGTCGCACCGCCCGTAGACCGCGGCAACACGCACTCGGCGGCGAAGTTCGCGCTCGGCGATGCCGATCGCATCGGGGCGCAACAGATCGTCGTCGCCCAGCCACCCGACATATTCCACATCGCTGGCGAGCGCCGCGATACCCTGGTTGATCGCCTCAGGCAGGCTCCTGCCGGTCTCGTCGATCTTCTCGTCCGCGAGCCCCTCCGCCAGCAGCGCCGAGGCATCGAAGGTCGCGGGCGCCACGATTGCAACGTGCGCGGTCCCCGCCGCACGGATCGACGCCAAAGACTCGCGAAGGTATTCGGGACGCTCACCCAGTGTCGGCACCACGATGCCGATGCTCATCCCGTTGTCCACGGTGCGACCAACGGAACGTCGATGACCGGGCCGTCGAGTTCGGCGATGTCATGATCCACCATGAGCGCGGCGAGCTGCTCGGGGTGGACCGACGCTCGCCATCCGAGCACCTCCGCCGCTCGCGACGCGTCCCCGACGAGTGAGTCGACTTCGGTCGGGCGGAAGTAGCGCTCGTCGGTACGCACGTATTTCTGCCAGTCGAGTCCGGCGCGCTCGAACGAGAAGCGCACAAAGTCTTCGACGCTGAAGTCGGTTCCCGTTGCGACCACATAGTCGTCCGGCTGGTCGACCTGCAACATCCGCCACATCGCCTCGACGTATTCAGGCGCGTATCCCCAGTCGCGGCGAGCCGCCAGGTTGCCCAGGTACAGCTCTTTCTGACGCCCGGCGACGATATTCGCCACCGCCTGCGTGATCTTCCGCGTGACGAAGGTTTGTCCGCGCCGGGGGCTCTCGTGATTGAAAAGGATGCCGTTGACCGCATACACGCTGTATGCCTCCCGGTAATTCCGCGCGGCCCAGTACGCATACAGCTTCGCGGCTGCATAGGGAGAACGCGGATAAAAAGGGGTGTCCTCCCGCTGCGGTGGCGGCGTCGCCCCGAACATCTCGGAGCTGGAAGCCTGGTAGAAGCGGGTCGGAACCTGTGTCTGCCGGATCGCCTCTAGGATGCGAATCGTCCCGAGGCCCGTGGTGTCGCCGGTGTAGGCGGGCTCGTCGAACGAGACACGGACGTGGGACTGGGCCGCGAGGTGGTAGATCTCGTCGGGAGCGATTCCCGTGATCAGTGCGGAGAGGCGAGATGCGTCCGCGATATCCCCGAAGTGCAACTCGAGTTTGGCCCCCGCTTCGTGCGGGTCGTGGTAGAGGTGATTAATCCTGCCCGTATTGAAGCTGGACGAACGACGAATCAGTCCGTGGACCTCATAGCCCTTGCCGAGCAGTAGTTCCGCCAGGTACGAACCGTCCTGACCGGTGATCCCGGTAATCAGAGCGCGTTGGGGTCGCTCGGGCTCAGCCATTGTCGTGCCTTCTTCTGGTCACTGGATTGTGGGGGGTCGCGCTGTGTGATTTCTCGGCCAGGATCTCGGAAAGGTACACGCCGTAACCGCTCTTCGTCAGCGGCGCGGCGAGCCTTTCGAGGTCCTCATCGTCGATCCAGCCCGCGCGCCATGCGATCTCTTCAATGCACCCGATCTTGGTGCCCTGACGGTGTTCGATCACCCGCACGAACTCGGACGCCTGGATCATGGACTCGATCGTTCCGGTGTCGAGCCAGGCGGTTCCGCGGTCGAGAACCTGCACCTGAAGGGCGTGACGCTCCAGGTAGTGTTCGTTGACCGTGGAAATCTCGAGTTCTCCACGCGCACTTGGTGCGATTTCCTTGGCGACCTCGACGACCGAATTGTCGTAAAAGTAGAGTCCTGGCACGGCGAAGTTGCTCTTGGGCCGTTCGGGTTTCTCTTCGATCGAGAGCGCCACGAAATCCCGATCGAACTCGACGACGCCATACGCCTTCGGGTTCGAGACCTGACAGGCGAAGATCAACGCCCCATCGATGTCCGTGTGTCTGCGCAGATTCGACTCGAGGTCCACCCCATGGAAGATGTTGTCGCCCAACACCAGGGCGACCTTCTCCTCGCCGATGAAGTCCTTGCCGATCAGGAACGCCTGCGCCAGGCCATCTGGTGACGGCTGCACCGCGTAGCTGAGTTCGATGCCGAGTTCGCGGCCATCGCCGAGCAGCCGCCGGAAGGCCGCGGCATCATCCGGGGTGGTGATCACCAATATCTCGCGGATGCCGGCGCTCATCAGCGTCGACAAGGGGTAGTAGATCATCGGCTTGTCATAGATCGGCATCAACTGCTTGGAGATGCCCTTGGTGATCGGCCACAGCCGAGTGCCCGAGCCACCTGCGAGGATGATGCCGCGCATCAGGCCGCCCCTCCGATGACGGACGGTCCGCCGAGCGAGGCGTAGAACTCCTGCAGCTGCGCGTAATCCGGGAGCAGCCCGGAGTCGGCCGCCGCTCGGAGTCCCGGCGCGTCACGATCCTTCTGGGAGACGATCAGTTGCTCGTGATCGAAGGGGAACTCGAGTCCGATCTCGGGATCCAGCGGGTTGATCCCGTGTTCGTGTTGAGGGTCGTAGACACCCGATACCAAGTAGGTGACGACCGCGTCGTCGGTGAGCGCAACGAAGCAGTGCCCGATCCCCTCCGCCACGTACGCGGCCGAGCGGGTCTGGTCGTCGAGGTCGACCGCATCCCAGGTTCCGAATGTCGGCGACCCGACTCGAATGTCTACCACGTAGTCCCGCACCGCGCCATGAACAGCCGTGACGTACTTGGCCTGCCCGGGTGGCGTGTCGGCGAAATGAATGCCGCGCACCGTCATCTTGCGCGACACCGACAGGTTGCCCTGCCTCAGTTCGAGCGGGTGCCCGACCGTCTCGGCCAGGACATCGAATCGATACCACTCCATGAAGAGGCCGCGGTCGTCACGGTGCTGGTCCGCCGTGATCTCGTAGGCGTCACCGACCGCTAGCTCCCTCATCCGCACCCGCCGATCCTACGCGACGCGCCCCAGGTGCCGGTCCGGGCACGTGGCTCGGCGAGCACGCGGGCGGCTCAGCGGCGAACGACGCGACGCAGGATTCCGCCCAGCCCTTCGCGGTCCAGGACCTGTCTCGCGCGTTGCCGGTAGCGCCCGAGCGTGGTCGTCGGGATGGGACGGACACCGCGCGCCGCCCGGCCGATGATGCCGCGGCCACCTCGCATGCGGTCAGGGCTGGGCTGGGGATCCGCAACGAACGCGCGCAGCGGCGAGAGAGTCTTTTCCCAGGCGAACTGAGCGCGCGTCTCGGCGACGTTGGTCCTGCTCGCGGCGTTGACGGCCGGGTCGTACACCACGCTCTCGATCGCCGAGGCGAGGGCCGCGACATCCATGGCGTCGACGACCGCGCCCAGGCCTCGCTCCGTGGTCAGGTCGCCGAACATATCGCCGGCCGTGAGCACCAGCGGAAGGGCAGCCCAGAGGTAGTCGAGGATGCGCGTCCTGAATGAGAACTCGGTTTCGAGGTGCGCGAGATGAGTACTGACTCCCGCATCTGCCTCGAGCAGATAATTGTGGCGATCCTGCCACGGCACCCAGCCCTCGTTGAAAAAGACGGATGTGCCGGTCAACCCCAGTTCGTCCGCGAGCCTGCGGGACTCGGCGACGACCGGCATCTCGGACTGGCCCGGCGTGCGGGTCCCGACGAAGAACAGGCGCAAGTCCGGTCGCGCCGCGGCAAGCGAACCGACGGCGCGGATCAGCGTCTGCGGGTCGAACCACTCGTAGATGCCGCCGGCCCAGATCAGAATCTTGTCGTCCAGGCCGATGCCGGGGACGACCCCCCGCATGGCCGCCCGATCATGCGTCGGCAGTTCGGGGTCGAGACCGAAAGGGGCGATCGCGATCAGCCTCGCGAGGTCCGGATCCCCGCGGTAGCGGCCGGGAGTGATGCGGCCGAACGCAGCCAGGTGGCCGAGATAGAGATGGCGCTGCCGATCCGACGAACACAGGATGAAGTCGGCGATCAGCAACTGCTCGTCCACGATCCAGGTGGCGTTCAACACCACACGCTCAGAATGCGTTTCGCCGAGCGTCCGCGTCCACTCGAGCTGTTCGATGTGCATCGCGTCATACAAGTCGGCGACAAGGATCTTCGTGCTTCGCCGCAGTGACGGAAACTGCATGTTCGCGATGCCTTGAAACACGATGACATCGGCCGCCTCTTCCAGACGGCGGAACGCCCGGTCGTCGCCTGCCTCCAGGTGCACCTGGGCGAACGGCGCCGCGTGCGGGACAAGATCCCCCGTCGTCGCGAGCGTGACACGGTGATGATCGGCCGTGAGCACCCGCGCGATGTTCCACGCACGGAGGGCGGGGCCCGCCATGTGGGTGCCGATCGGGCTCCCGGTGATGATCAGCACGCTCGTCATCGCAACTTCCTCGCGTCTCCCGCTGGCTGGGCGATGTCACGGAGCATGTCGGCAGCGCCCCTGCCGTAGCGGCGGTATCGCGACAGCCCGACGCCCAACACCCGCGGCACTCTGGCAAGCCGGGACTCCGGATAGCCCAGTCGTTCGCGGTCATGCGCCAGCAGCGCCTCGACACTTCGGAGCGCAGCGGGATTGACCTGCACCCCGAGATCGCGCGCCTTCGACAGCAGAAGCTCTGCGCGGGCGACGAGGTGCTCGTTCCGCTCCTGCCGCGGCTCTCGAATCTTGTGGATGCGTTCGTGCAGGGTGAGCGGGTGGGCACCGATCTGATTCGCCCCGTGCTGTCGGTAGTCGATCAGGGGTTCGTCGACCAGGTCGAACTCTCCGGTGAGGCCGCCCACGATCGCGAGCCATTCGTCGTGCACCCACTCGGCCGGAAAAGGCGCAGCGTTCAGGGCAAGAGCTCTTCGCATCATCATGGTGGCCCCGGTGACCACATTGCGGCGGAGCAGCACGTCAAGGCCCGAGCCACGATGGATCTCGTCGCGCTCCAACGGTCGCACGCCGAGTGCGTCGAAGAGGTCGGCGCCGAGCGGCTCGCCCTCTTCATCCACGAGCCTCGCATCGGAGTGCACGAATTGCAGCTCGGGTCGGCTCACCAGCAGCGCTGCGGCCTTCTGCACGCGGTCGGGGTGCCAGACGTCGTCCTGGTCGGCCAGGATGATCAGCTCACCGCGGGCCGCCTGCATCGCCTGCGCGAAGTTCGCCGTGACGCCAAGAGCCGGCCGGTTCCGCAGCACGCGAAGCTCCATCGCGCTGCCGCGGACCAGACGCTCGACCAGCTCAACGGTGTCGTCGGACGAGTCGTCATCCGAGAGCACCAGCTCGTCCGGCACGACGCTTTGGTCGAGGATGCTGCGCACCTGCGCCTCGACGAAGCGACCCCCGTTGTGCGAGCCGAGCGCGACCGAGATCGCTGGGAAATCCACCACTCGCCTGCCCTCGATCCACGGCGAACCCGGACAGCCCGCCGTCGGCGTCCAGTATCCCAGACGGTCGGTCAGGCCGAGGGCGCGTAGACTCTGCTGGTCATGGCCGAGCTGCGTTCCGACGTCGGGTCCGTCGCCGTCCTCACGGTCAGTTACCACTCCGACGACGTCCTCCCCGAGTTCCTCGCGTCGATTCCGCGAGCAACGTCGGCGGAGACCTACGTGGTGGTGGCCGACAACCTTCCGTCGGCCAGCACTCGCAAGATCGCGGCGGACGCCGGTGCACGGTATCTCGCACTGCCCGACAATCCCGGATACGGCACCGCGATGGATCTCGCCGCGGCCGAGGTGCCCGACTCGATCGAGTGGCTGCTCATCTCCAACCCCGACGTGATCCTCCGAGCCGGTGCCGTCGATCAACTGCTCGCCACAGCGGGGACCGACAGTCGCATCGCCGCAATCGGGCCCGCCGTGCTGACTCCCGATGGCGAGGCCTATCCCTCTGCTCGTGCCATCCCGTCTCTCCGCACAGGTATCGGCCACGCCCTGTTCGCGAACATCTGGATCGGCAACCCCTGGACACGGGCATACCGCAAAGACACCACCGCCGAACCGGTGATGCGAGACGCCGGGTGGCTCTCGGGATCGTGTCTCCTGGTGCGTCGCAGCGCCTTCGACGCGATCGGCGGATTCGATCGCGGATTCTTCATGTACTTCGAAGACGTCGACCTCGGCTACCGGCTCGGGCGCGCGGGGTATCGCAACGTGTACGACCCGGCAGCTGTCGTCGAGCACAGCGGCGCGCACTCGACCAGTTCCGAGTCGGCCCGGATGATCGCGGCGCACCACGCGAGCGCGAGGCGGTTCCTCCGCAAGAAGTACGCATCGTGGTGGCTGTGGCCGCTTCGCGTGTCGCTCGGCGTCGGACTCGCGCTTCGCTCGGCCCTGCTGAGTCGCCGGGCCGCGCGGGCACAAGACCGAAGCGGCTGAGGGCGGACACGGAATCCATACCGGTCGAGACCCTAGGCTGATCCGCGTGAAGATTCTCGTCACCGGCGGAGCCGGATTCATCGGCTCCAACTTCGTCCGTCGCACCCTCGAGGACGCCTACCCCGGCCTCGAAGGTGCCGAGGTGCTCGTGTACGACGCCCTCACCTACTCCGGCAACCTGGCGAACCTCGCCCCGGTCGCCGACTCGCCGCGGTACTCGTTCGTGCAGGCGGACATCCGCGACGCCGGCGCCCTTGACGAGGTGCTCCCCGGGGTGGACACCGTGGTGCACTTCGCTGCCGAGTCGCATGTCGACCGCTCGGTGCGCGACTCCGGCATCTTCGTCGAGACGAACGTGCTCGGCACGCAGCGGCTGCTGGATGCGAGCCTGCGAGCCGGCATCCAGCGCTTCGTCCATGTCAGCACCGATGAGGTGTACGGCTCGATCGCCGAGGGCTCGTGGACCGAAGACCGTCCGCTGGAGCCGAACTCCCCATACTCGGCCAGCAAAGCCGGCAGCGACCTGCTCGCCCGCAGCTACTACCGCACGCACGGCATGAACATCTCGATCACGCGCTGCTCGAACAACTACGGGCCGTACCACTTCCCCGAGAAGGTCATTCCGCTGTTCGTGACCAACCTGATCGACGGCAAGCACGTGCCCCTCTATGGCACCGGTGAGAACATCCGCGACTGGCTGCACGTCGACGACCACACCCGCGGCATCGCGCTCGTCACCACGAAGGGGCGCGCGGGCGAGACCTACAACATCGGCGGCGGCACCGAACTGACGAACCGGGAGCTCACCCAGAAGTTGCTGGATGCCACCGGCACCGATTGGTCGTCCGTCGACGCCGTCGAAGACCGAAAGGGTCACGACCTCCGCTACTCGGTGGACATCTCCAAGATCCGGGGCGAACTCGGCTATGAGCCGCTGGTGCCTTTCGACCAGGGTTTAGCCGACGTCGTCACGTGGTACCGCGACAATCGCGCGTGGTGGGAACCGCTCAAGGCCCGCGCGGCACTGTGAACCGGCGCCCCCTATGACCCGCTACCTCGTCACCGGCGCGGCCGGAATGCTCGGCCAGGACCTTCAGAAGGTGCTGGCGGGGCGCGAGGTGACCGCGCTGACTCGCGCCGAACTCGACGTGACCGACCGAGACGCCGTGCTCGCAGCGGTCGCCGGGCATGACGTCGTCCTCAATGCCTCGGCGTTCACGAACGTCGACGGCGCGGAGAGCCATGAAGATGCGGCGTTCGCCGTCAACGCGACGGGGGTCGAGAACGTGGCGAGCGCCGCTCGCGAACACGGGGCGAAGCTGGTGACGATCTCCACCGACTACGTGTTCCGCGGTGACGGCACCGTGCCATACGCCGAAGACGCCCCCCGCGACCCGCTGAACGCCTATGGCCGCAGCAAGGCCGCCGGCGAGGAACTCGCCATCGCGGCGCACCCGGATGGCGCCTTCATCGTGCGAACGGCCTGGCTCTACGGTGCGGGCGGGCCCAACTTCGCGACCACGATGCTGCGGCTCGCCGCGTCGAACGACACCGTCTCGGTCGTGAACGATCAGCTCGGCCAGCCGACCTGGACCGCCGATCTCGCCGAACAGATTGTCACGCTCGTGGACTCGGATGCTCCCGCCGGCATCTATCACGCGACCAACGCCGGGGAGACATCCTGGTTCGGCTTCGCCCAGGCCGTGTTCGAGGAAGCAGGCCTCGACTCCGAGCGGGTGCTCCCCACGGACAGCCTCTCGTTCGTGCGGCCGGCTCCCCGCCCGGCATACTCCGTGCTCGGCCACGACGGCTGGGTCGCGGCGGGCCTCGCACCGCTGCGGGGCTGGCGCGAAGCACTCGCGGCGGCGGCCACAGCTGGAGTGCTGACGCGATGACCACCCTCCGCGTGATCATCGATGAGATGACCGCCGCGCCCGCAAGCGGAGCCGCACGATACGCCGAGGAACTCACTCGAGCGCTGATCGCGACCGCTCCGCGCGGGGCCGACGTCGCGGGAATCGTTTCGGCATCCACCGATGCCGACTACGAGCGGCTCGCCGAACGCCTGCCGGGTCTCTCCGGCCTCTACACGAGCCCCCTCGCCCGGCGCGAGCTCGCGGCCGCGTGGCAGCACGGCTTCACCCGGCTCCCCGGGAGCGGCATGGTGCACGCGACCAGCCTGCTCGCCCCCATGTCACGTCACAGCCGCAGCGAGGAGCGCAGCACCCAGATCGCGGTCACCGTGCACGACGCGGTCGCCTGGACCGATCCCGGACTGATCAACGCGCGGCAGCTCGCGTGGGCGCGCGCCATGACGAAGCGGGCGGCACGCTTCGCGGATGCGGTCGTCGTCCCGACCCACGCCGTGGCGGCGGAACTCGCCGAGCGCTTCGACTTCGGCGACCGGCTGCGCGTCATCGGCGGCGCCCCCAGCTCCCGCCTGCTCCCGGTGCATGACGGTGCCGAACGGCGCGCACGCCTGGGTCTCGGCGACGGCTATCTGCTGGCCGTTTCCGGACTCGATCCCCGCAAGGGGCTCGATGCGTTGATCTCGGCGCTCACCGAGGTGGACGACGCGCGGCTGGTGATCGTCGGAGCGAGCGATACGGCCGCGGATGTGGCCGAGTTGGTCGGCGAGACCGGGCTTGCGGGCGATCGCGTCATCGTGCTGGACGTGCTCGAGGACGACGATCTCGCCGCGGTCCTCCAGGGCGCATCGCTGTTCATCCAACCCAGCCGCGCCGAGGGCTTCGGGCTCGCCATGGTCGAAGCGTTCTCCTTCGGCCTCCCCGTCATCCACTCGGATGCCCCGGCGCTCGTCGAGGTCGCCGACAACGCCGGCCTGGTGGTCGGGCTCGACGAGCCGGACGGCTACCCCGCACGACTGGCCGAGGCGATTCGCGGAGTGCGCGACGATGACCATCTTCGCCGGCGGCTCTCGGTCGCGGCCGCAGACCGGGCGCGCGCCTTCAGCTGGCGCGATTCCGCCGAAAAGGTCTGGCAACTGCACGCCGACCTGTAGCCGTGTGGCCACCGGTCTAGCCGGTCTGGCCCGTCGAGCAGGTGCTCTGCGCGGCGGCTTGGCCGGAGATCACGGGTGGGAGCGTCACCGGGGCAGCCACCGTCGGGGTCGCCGACGGACTCGGCGTGGCAGCGGTACCGGCACCCGCGCCCGGTGTGCCCGACGACACCGCGGCACCGCCGAGCGTCTGCGTCGCGACGGCCTGATCAGCGGCGATGGCCGCGATCAGCGTGGCGGCCGCCGCCGTATCCGGCCTCGTCACACTCTGCCCGCGCACGGTGACGGGCGTCGACGGGTACTGCACGAAGGCGATGCGAGCGAGCGGGATGCCGCGGAGGGCGATCGCCATCGACACCATGGTCGAGATCTGGGCGAGCTGGGTACTCAACTGCATGTGCTCAGACGCCGCCTGTGCGAGAGCAATCACCTTGACCGGATTGCCAAGCGTCTCGGAGCTCTTGACGGTGCGCATCAGCGAGGAGAGGAACACCTGCTGGTTGCTGATGCGTTGCAGGTCGCTTCCGGTCGAGAGCCCATGCCGCGTGCGGAGGAAGGCCAGCGCGTCGGCGCCCTGCAGCGTGTGCTGCCCCGCCGTAATGTTCAGCCCGGTATAGGGATCGTTGATCGCGGAAGCCAGGCAGACCGGCACGCCGCCGACCGCATCGCTCATCGCGACGACGCCGTCGAACTGGATCTCGGCTGCGTACTGGATCGGAAGCCCGGTCAGCTGGGCCGCTGCGGCCACGACGCAGTTGAGCCCCCCACGAGCCAGGGCCGTGTTGAAGCGCGCGAGTCCACCCGCCGGCTTCGAGCCGCACGCCGCCTGAGGCACATAGAGATCGCGCGGGATGCTCATCGCGGTCACCGACTTCGACACGGGCGACAGGTGGATGAGGATGGTCACATCGTTGAGCGCCTCACCCCGCACGCCATAGGCGGGGTTGCCGCCACCGCTGTCCGAGCCGACGAGCAAGATGTTGACCGGGCCGGTCAACGGACCCACCGCGATCGGCTTGCCGTTGGGGCCCGTGATGTCGATCGTGTTCGAGTTGAGCTTGGCCAGCACTCCGGCGGTGATCCCGGCGGCCGACGCCGCGCCGATGGCGACACCCCCGGTCGCGAGCAGGGCGACGATCGCCAGCGTGGAGACCGCAGCGCGGGCGCGACGATCGACGCGCGGGAGCCGGGTGAGTCGAAGGGTGTCGAGGGCGCAGACGATCCAGAGCACCCCGTACAGCCCCAGCACGACGGCGAGCGCCCAGAGCACAACGGGTTGAGCGAGGACCGGCAGCACCGCCTCACGACCGATCAGCAGCGTGAGAATGACCACGACGGCGAGCGCCCAGAACAGAAGCGTGGTCCCGAGCGCGAAGCGGCCGAAGCGCCGGCTTCCGGCAAGAACCTGCGCCGAACCGGGCACCAGGATATTGAGGCCGACCAGCCACCAGGCGCGCTTGGTCATCATCGCGGTGGCGGCGACATCCGGATCACGGACGACGCTCGACGAGCTCACGGTCGGATTCACAGCGGGCTCCCGGTCAGAGCCCGCGCTGCAGCTGGGCGTTCTTCTCGATGACGAGCGCCTCGAGCCCGGCGGCGAACTGCTCGAGTCGGGTGGCGAGAGCGGAATCGGAGGTGGCGAGGATGCGCGCGGCGAGCAGGCCCGCGTTGCGGGCGCCACCGATCGAGACGGTGGCCACCGGGATGCCGGACGGCATCTGGACGATCGACAGCAGCGAGTCGAGTCCGTCGAGCTTCGCCAGCGGCACCGGCACCCCGATTACCGGAAGCGTCGTCACCGACGCCAGCATGCCCGGCAGATGGGCGGCACCACCGGCGCCGGCGATGATGACACGGATGCCGCGGCCGGCCGCCTCGGAGCCGAAAGCGATCATCCGCTTGGGCGTGCGATGCGCGGAGACGACCTCGACCTCGTGCGGGATCGCGAACTCGGTCAGTGCCGCGGCCGCCTCGGACATGACGTTCCAGTCGGAGTCAGAGCCCATGACGACCGAGACCAGTGGCGACGGCTCGCGTGACGCGTCGATCGAAGCGTTGGTCCCTGGCACCCCGCCATGGTACGTGTCAGGCCTGGAAGAACCCGGCTGCGGCACGCGCCCTCGCGACGGTGTCCTCGAGCTCGGCACCGGTCGCCGTCACGTGGCCGACCTTCCGCCCCGGCCGCGATTGCTTGCCGTACGAGTGGAACTTGACCTCGGGACGGTCACCGAAGGCGACACCGTAGCGCTCCGGCATGGTGGCCCCCACCGGGCCCCCCAGGATGTTGACCATCACGCTCCACGGCGTGATCGGCGACGGGTCGCCCAGTGGCAGGTCGAGCACGGCCCGCAGGTGCTGCTCGAACTGGCTGGTGACGGCGCCGTCGATGGTCCAGTGTCCGGTGTTGTGCGGGCGCATCGCGAGCTCGTTGATCAGCAGGCGACCATCGCTCGTCTCGAACAGCTCGACCGCGAGCACCCCGGTCACGCCGAGCTCGGTCGCGATCCGCTCGGCAAGCGCGCGGGCCGCGACCGGCAGCTCTCCGGCGAACGGCGCCGGGGCGAACACCTCGGCGCACACTCCGCCCTGCTGCACGGTCTCGACGAGCGGCCACGCACGCACCTCGCCGGATGGTCGTCGCGCCACCAGCTGCGCGAGTTCGCGGCGGAAGTCGACGAGTTCCTCGACGAGGAGCCCCTCCCTCGTTCCCTCGGCAGCCTGCGCGAACCAGTCGTCCACGTCGCCGGGCGCACGGACGACCCGAACACCCTTACCGTCATACCCGCCGCGGGGGGTCTTCACCACGGCCTGGCCGCCGTGTGCGTCCAGAAAGGCCCCGAGCGATGCGGCATCGTGAATCACGGCCCAGTCGGGAACCGGCGCGCCGATGTCGGTCAGCCGCTCGCGCATCACGATCTTGTCCTGCGCGACGGCCAGGGCATCCGGGCCGGGATGCACGGCGTGACCGGCCGTCACCAGCGCGGCCAGCACACGCTGCGGAACGTGCTCGTGGTCGAACGTGATCACATCCACGTGCGCGGCAAACGCCAGAACGGTCTCGATGTCGCGGTAATCGCCGACCGCCGTCGCGGCGATGGCTGCGGAAAGTCCGGGTTCTTCGGCGAGCACGTGGATCTCGATTCCCAACGCGATCGCGGGCGGCACCATCATGCGGGCAAGCTGGCCGCCGCCGATCACACCCACTCTCATGCCACTGTCCCGGCGCGGGCGTTCCTGAGCGAAGTCGAAGATTTCACGGGTCCTCTCCAGAAAGGGTCAGCAAGGGTGCGGTTAGACTTTCACCCCTCACCCATTGTCCTGGAATCGAGGCGGCCCCCCGCGATGCGCAAGCTCGTCATGCAGTTCGTCCGCTTCGGTCTGGTCGGGGGCCTCGGTCTGGTTGTCGACTTCGGCGTCTTCAACGTCCTGCGCGCGACGGTCTTCAACCCCGATCACATTCACGAGGGTCCGGTCTTCGCCAAGATCGTCTCGACCATTCTGGCGATCATCGTGAACTGGATCGGGAACCGGCACTGGACCTTCCGCGAGCACCGCGGACCGCAGTTGATGCGGGAGGGGATCGAGTTCGGCGTCGTCAGCATCGGCGGAATGCTGATCGGACTGCTCTGCCTGTTCATCTCGCACTACGTGCTCGGCTACACCTCCGTGCTGGCGGACAACATCTCCTCGAACGTGATCGGCCTCGCCCTGGGCACGGCCTTCCGCTTCTCGCTCTACCGCTTCTGGGTGTTCGCGCCGCACCGCGGTGAGCCGAAGCCGGCGCTCTTCCCCGAGGTGCGCGAGTCCCACGCCGCTGACCAACTCAGCGCCGCCCCCACAGTGTCGTCTCGTCGTCCGGGCGAGGCGGCTCGGGCCACGACTGCTCGGACCGAGACTGCTCCTGCTGGCGTCGCGCCGCGATCGGATTGAGGCTCGCCTCCATCAGGTCGTGCAGCGCCGACTGCACCAGGTCGGCGCCCGGAACGTCGCGCAGCAGCACGGGGTGCTCGAGCCCGGTATTGACCAGCACGTCCCCGCTGCGGAAGAGCAGTTGCAGTCCCGCCTTGCGCACCGTCACGTCGTAGCCGCGACTGTGGAGCAACTCCTGTCGGCTGCGCACGAACAGTCCCGAGCGGATGACGATGCGTCGCGTCGTGATCGTGTAGTTGTGTCCGAGCCAGGAGAGCAGGGGGGCGACGAAGAGCAGCAGCGCGGCGAGGCCCCCGACGGCGAGGAGCGCCTGATTCATCCACTGCTGGGGGAACGAGCCGAAGAAATAGCTGACCGCCCCCGCATCCACCAGAAGCGCGACCGTCGGCCAGAACAGAGCGCGCGCGTGCGGCCGCAGACGAGCGACGACAGACTCGGGACTCGCCTCGACTGGCATGGCTCCATTCCTACCGCAGGTGGATGACGTCTCCGGCCGCGATCGCCTCGACACGCCCGGATCCGAGGCGAACCTCAAGACGGCCGAGCGCGTCGATGCCGACCGCCTGCCCCGCCAGTTCCGCTCCCCCTGGCAGCTCCGCGCGGACCTGGCGGCCGAGCGTCGTGCATCGCTCGACCGCCGCCGCACGCAGCCCGCTGGCGTCGGCGTCGCCGCCGCTGGCTCCGTACCGCTCGACGAGGGCCATCAGACGAATCAGGTACGCAGAGAGCACGCGGTCCTGAAGTCCGTCCAGTACCGCCCCCTCGATGATCGCGGACGTCGCGGTGGGGACGGGAAGCTGCTCGGCCGACATCGTCAGGTTGACGCCGGCGCCGATCACCACGCCGTCCCCGGACGGCAGCAACTCGCCGAGCACGCCGCAGATCTTTCGATCTCCCACCAGCACGTCATTCGGCCACTTGAAACCAACGGATGCCGCTGGCACGATCCCCGCGACGGCGTCCGTCATCGCGACACCCGCCGCCATCGACAACCAGCCGAACCGCGCGGCATCGAGAACCCTCCCGTCGGGCCCGACCGGACGCACCAGCACCGAGATCGCCAATGACGTGCCAGCCGGCGCCGTCCATGAGCGTCCCCGTCGCCCGCGCCCCGCCGTCTGATCGTCGGTCACCACGGTGGTGAACGGCACCGCATCTCCTGTGGCCGCGAGGCGGACGAGCTCTGCGTTGGTCGACGCGATCGACGGGAGCTGAACGAGTCGGGGCACCTGCTCGGAGCTGAGTGGGAGCAACATCCCTTGAGCCTAGAATGAGTGTCATGCCTCCGCCTTCGGACTCCGCGGGGGTGTCGCGGGTGCTCGTGATCACCCCGACATACAACGAGATCGACAACCTGTCGACGGCCGTCACCGCGGTGCGCGCCACCGTCCCCGAGGTCGACATCCTGATCGTCGACGACTCGAGTCCCGACGGCACCGGCGAACTGGCCGAGCGCCTCGCCGCCGCCGACGACCAGCTGCATGTGATGCATCGCACCAGCAAAGACGGTCTGGGCCGGGCCTACCTGGCCGGCTTCGCCTGGGCGGCGGAGCACGGGTACGACATCGTCGTCGAAATGGACGCCGATGGATCGCACCCGGCGGACGCGCTGCCGGCGATGCTCGAGACGCTTCGCTCCGACCCAGCCATCGGGCTTGTGATCGGATCGCGATGGATTTCGGGCGGCACGGTGGTCGACTGGCCGCTTCGTCGCCGCATTCTCAGCGTCGGCGCGAACCGCTACGCCCGGCTGGCTCTTCGCATCCCGGTTCACGACATCACCGCCGGCTACCGCGCCTACCGTCGGACGGTGTTGGACACGATCGACGAGACCACGATCGACTCGCGCGGATACTGCTTCCAGATCGACCTGACGATCAGGGCATACGACGCCGGCTGGCAGATCCGGGAGGTGCCGATCACCTTCCGGGAGCGAATCGCCGGCGTCTCGAAGATGAGCTCAGACATCGTGGTGGAGGCCATGCGCAAAGTGACCTGGTGGGGAATCACGCGCCGATTGTCCCGCCGGCCGACCCCGAGCATCCGGGTAGGCTCGATGTCATCCCCGAGCGGAGAGGATCGATCTCCGTGACCGATGGGTGGTCGGAATCGTCGCGAGAGTCGCCGCGGAGCCGCGAATCAGACGACTACGAGCGAGAACTCGCACTCATCGACCGCATCTTGGGGCTTGAGGCCCAACTCGCCGAGCAGTCCGTCGACTTTGCGCTCACCCCGAGCGAACAACTGAGAGTCGAGCAGCAGATCGCGCGGATGCGTGGCTCCTTGACGTGGCGCTTCGGCCAGATCGCGGCGACTCCCCTCAACATCGTCTCCCACCGAATGGGCAGGCGGAAGCGTGACGGCTGAGGCCGAACCCCGGGTGTCCGTCGTCATCACAGGCGGCGGCGACCGCGCCCGGACATCTGCCGCGGTAAGCCGGCAGCGTGGCGTCGTGGCAACCCTCGTTGACGAGACGACTGTTCTCGCCGCGCTCGCATCGGACCTCGCCACTGTTCTGGTTCTCGTCGAAGCAGGGACGACATTGGAACCCGGAGCTCTGCGCCGCCTGGTCGATGTGATCCACCGGTTCTCGGCGGCGATCGTCTACACGGATAGCACCATCCAGGTCGCGGCTCAGACCTTCGCGATCCGACGCCCCGACTTCTCCCCGCTTCGCCTCCTGGCACAGGATTACCTGGGAGATCTCGTCGCTCTCGACGTCGAGGCAGCAAAGTCTCTGCTGCTCGCGGGCGAGAGCCGTGCCGCCCTCAGCGGTTTTGCGCTTCGGGTCGAGCCGAGCCGAGTGGTCCACATCCCTGAGCCGCTCTCTCACCGCGACAGCCCGGCGAAGGTTCCCGCCCTCGACGTGCGTCGCACCGCGGTCCAGCGTCGACTCGACGATGCGGGAGTGATCGCGGAAGTCGACACGGTCGCACCAGCTGGCGTGCGCATCCGTTTTCCCGTCGTCGGAACCCCGTTGGTCTCGATCATCATCCCCACGCGCGGATCATCCGCCTCGGTCCGTGGCGCGGACAGGGTTCTGGTGGTCGAAGCGGTGCGCTCGATCGTCGAGACGTCGAGCTACGCCCACATCGAGATCGTGGTCGTCGCCGACGATGCGACGCCGTCGTCGGTGATCGACGAGTTGGAGAGAGTGGCCGGGGACCGGCTGATGGTGGTGAGGTGGTCGGAGACGTTCAACTTCTCCGCCAAAATCAATCGCGGAGCGGCCCATGCCAGCGGCGGGTACTTGCTGCTGCTCAACGACGACGTTGAGGTCATCAGCGCGGACTGGATCGAGACGATGCTGTCCCTGTGCCAGCAACCGGGCATCGGCATGGTCGGGGCGAACCTGTTCTTCGAAGACGGCCGTCGTCAGCACTCCGGACATTTCTATCGGGAGGGGGTGGCGGGCCACATCGCCTTCGGCTGGGCGGAAGACGATGACGATGGGCTCGGATCGCTCACCTCCGACCACGAGGTCGCGGGCGTGACGGCGGCCTGCGCGATGATCACCTCCTCGATGTTCCGTCGCGTTGGAGGGTTGTCATCATTGCTGCCGGGAAACTACAACGACGTCGATCTCAGCCTCAAAGTGCGCACGGCGGGCTCTCGGATCGTGTGGACGCCGTGGGCGCGGCTCTTCCATTTCGAATCGCAGACCCGAGTGGCCACGAGCACGCTGTCCGAGTCCGACCGGCTCAGGGGTCGGTGGGGCACTCGGATGGAGGTGGATCCATATTGGTCCGACCTCACCGCCCCGTGGAAGAGCACTGAAGGTCCCTCTCGCCTTCTGTAGGTTCCACCAAGCCCCCGCCCGCTTCCCCCTCGGTAGGCTGAACCGCGTGACTGCCGACGACGCCCCCTCCACTCCCGCCATGGCCCCCGAATCGGCGACGCCCGAGCTCTACACGA
>JABBOD010000072.1 GCA_019351995.1 Acidobacteriota bacterium | reverse complement strand
CGTTCGACTTGCATGTGTTAAGCACGCCGCCAGCGTTCATCCTGAGCCAGGATCAAACTCTCCGTAAATGTTTGATTGCAACGAATCGCAAGCGATCCGCGCACATCTGTGTCACGGCTGCCGGGGAAAACCGGTGGGCCGCGACGAGTTTGATCTGACTAAAGGATTGTCTACTGACAATCCGTCAATCCAAAGGAATCTCTACGATCGACCGAAATCGATCGTCGAGGTTTTTTGGCATTTGACATAGTGCACGCTGTTGAGTTCTCAAGGATCGGGCGCGCCAGAATCGCAACTTTTTCGGGTTGGATTCAGGGCAACTGCTCTAACCTACCACCAAGTCGCCGTGTCTGTGACACATGGTGGAAACAATGTTTCCGGCGCCTGTGGTGGGCCCATCTTAGGCTCGACACATCGACTTCTTCAAGGATCAAATCCGTGAAGTATCCGAGTGTATTGCCAGGGGATGGTGTCCCCGCTTGAGGCCGGGAAGCTCTTCGGCTCTCCCGCACCTTTGGGGTGACGAGGGATTACATTACGTGGCGGGGGCAGTCTTGCCAAATCTCGCATGCATCCCGGGCGTGTCGCGTTCGGCAAGCCCGAGATTCCGCCTATTTGCAGTACTGCGAGTACCAGGCTGGGACGCCTGACACGGACGCCGCCTGCGACATCAACGTGACGTTCGACGGGTCGTCGATGGTGCGAGCCACCTTCACGCCGTCGACGATCTGCTGCGCGGTCGTGGCGACCTTCGTGACGCCTGACTTGATTCCCGGCGGCGCAACCGATTCGAGCTTGGTCCACCGGTCTGTGTATGACTGCATGGCTGCCAATGAGTCGGGGATGGAGGTCGCCACTGCCGGCCATCCGAAGTCGGGCAGCTGCACCATCGTCGGGTTAGCCCGGATGGTGGCGCAGAATGCGGCGCTCTGCGCAGCCGTCTGATCGTGCGCCTGCTGCTGGCGCACGAGCGAGTAACCCACATACCCCGCGAATCCGACGATGACCGTCAGGACGACGCCGAGAGTGAGTGCGGCCTTCAGCACGCCGACGACCCACCCGCGACGACGCACACTCACGAGGCTTCCGACGAGGGCGGCGATCACCCCAAGGGGCGGGATCAGCACGGCGAGCACAAGGACGAACTTCTCCCCCAACGTCGGCCGGGCGATGTCCGGCTCGTCGTCGTGGGTGCTGAGCGCGCCGGAGACCGGCAGGCCAGCTGACGAGTTCGAGTCCGCCGACACGGTCGGCGAGGTCAGCAGTGCAGCGAAGTCGAGAGCGGGCGCCGGGGCGGCAGGTGAGGAACCAGCCGCCGGCGAGGTCGTCGGCGGCGGCGCGGTGAAACCCTCGGCAGACGGCGGCGAAACGACAACCGGCGGTACCGCCAGAGGAGGTGGTGTCCAGGCAGGAGGCGACGTCAAGGGCGGCGCGGCGATCGGGAGAGGGGGGAAGTGCCGCGGCGGTGCCGCCAGTTCGTCTGCCCCCAGCAACTCGGGCGCGTGCGGACCGGACCACGCCGACGGTGGTTCGAAGGAATGCGCGGCGCGGGGCGCAGGCGGCGGCATCGGGGGTGGCGCGGCCCGCATCGGGGCATCCGTTGCTGGCGCGTGCAGTTCGGCCAGCAGACGCGAAAACACGTCGATGTTGCCGGTGTCGTGCGTCGTGTCATCCATCGGGCGCCTCCCCGGAGCCGAATCTAGGACACCTGTGTATCCGGGATGTTACAAATCCTCGAACCTGGCGCCGCGGGCGCGACGCTCCGATCAGCGTGTCAGCACGCCCGCAAGTGTTCGCTTGCCACGCCGGAGCACGGCGATCCCGCCCGCCAACAACTCGCCGCCGAGAACCGCGCCGACGTCGTCGACGCGCGTGTTGTTCAGGTACACACCCCCCTGCTCGATGGCGCGCCGTGACTCGCCCAGGCTGGCCGTCAAGCCGGCGTCCACGAGGAGCTGGGAGACCGGAGACGCGGCCGTGCCGGTCGCGCGCGGCAACTCGTCGATCGCCGATCGGAGAGTTGCGGCATCCAACGCGGCGAGATCGCCCTGACCGAACAGCGCCTCGGACGCCGCGATCACCGCTTCCATGGCCGGAGTGCCGTGGACCAAGGCGGTGACTTCGGCAGCCAAGATCCGCTGTGCCTCCCGGCGGAACGGCTCGGACGCGACTGCTGCTTCGAGACGTTCGACCTCGGCCCGACCGAGAAAGGTAAAGATCTTGATCCGTTCGATCACGTCCGCGTCGTCGGTGTTGAGCCAGAACTGGTAGAAGGCGTATGGACTGGTCAACTCCGCGCCCAGCCAGATGGCGGTGCCCTCGCTCTTGCTGAACTTGCTGCCATCGGAGTTCGTGATCAGTGGTGTGCCGATCGCGTGCACCGAGACACCTTCCGCCCGATGGATGAGATCGGTGCCGCTGGTCAGGTTGCCCCACTGATCGCTCCCCCCGGTCTGCAACACACAGCCGTACTGCCGGTAGAGCTCGAGGAAGTCGAAGCCCTGCAGGATCTGGTAGCTGAACTCGGTGTAGCTGATGCCGGCGTCGCTGTTCAGGCGCGCGCTGACGGCATCCTTTTTGAGCATCGTGCCGACGCGAAAGTACTTTCCGACGTCACGGAGGAAATCGATGGCGCTGAGCCCGGCAGTCCAATCGAGGTTGTTGACCATCCGTGCCGCGCTGTCGCCTTCGAAGCTCAGAAAGCGCTCGGCCTGAGCCCGGAGCACGCCGACCCACTCGGCAACGATGTCCTTGGTGTTGAGGGTTCGTTCGGCGGTGGGGCGTGGGTCGCCGATCAGACCCGTTGAGCCGCCGATCAGACCGAGCGGCCGGTGTCCGGCGAGCTGCAATCGGCGCATGGTGAGCAGTTGAACGAGATTCCCCAGGTGCAGGCTGGGGGCCGTCGGGTCGAAGCCGCAGTAGAAGGTGATCGGCTCGCCGGCCAGCAGGGCTTTCAACTCGCCGGGATCAGTCGAGACGTGCACAAGTCCCCGCCAGACCAGCTCCTCCCAGACGTCCTCGAACGCGGGATCGTTTCGTTGATGATCGAGGACGTGTGGGGCTGCGGACACAGCGCTCAGAGTACCAGCGGGGCGTCGAGGTCCCCGTTCCGCCCACCCATCGGGGGCGAAATGGTCCAGTCTCATTGCTTGATCTCAGCTTGCTAAGGCTAATAGACTTGATAGCACGAGAATCAAGGTTGGAGCCTCATGTTCGCCCTCACCGCCGACCAGGTCGACAGTCGCCACGGCGACGACCTCGTCGACGCGGAGCTCGTCGAACTCAGCCGGATCGGCGGAGTCCGCTTGCTCCTGCCACCGGATCGCTCGGCTGGCGACGAGTTGCAGGTGGCCACCCCCGATGCGACGGCCGCCCTCGACATGGTGCTCCACCTCACCCGCGACAGTCGGTGGAGTGTGGGACTGGCGATCGGGGACGTGCGGCATCCCCTGCCAGCGTCAACGCGTGCACTCGCCGGATCCGCGTTCGTTCTCGCCCGAAGCGCGGTCGAGGCTGCCAAAAAGAGGGCAACGCGATTTGCCCTCGTCGTCGAACCCGGACGACACCCCGATACCGAGACCCTGCAGCCTCTGATGGACATGCTGCTCCAGCTGCGCGCCCGTCGCACACCCGAAGGCTGGGAGCTCTTCGAGCTGCTGAGCACCGGCATCAGCCAGAAACAGTCAGCCGACCGGCTCGGGATCACCCCTCAGGCCGTCAGTCTTCGGGCTCAGTCGGCTCAGTTACGGACCGAGTCGGCAGCCCGGACGGCCCTGGCGACCCTGCTCCAGGCGAGCGAAGAGTCGATGAGCGAAGAACGGCGGAGGAGGAAATAATCGTGAGCATGGTCGTGGGGTTCATCGGCGTCGCACTCTGGACGCTCAGCATCACCCTCATCCTCGGCACCCTCGCGATGTCGGTCGTTGCCCGACGAATCAACGAGCCGCTGATCAGCCTGGTGTCGCTGCTCCCGGTGGCCGCCGCCCTCGTGCTGCTCGCGTTCCACATCACCATCCCGGCGCCCGCGCCGGTGTTCCGCGTCTTCGCTGGTCTCGGATTCGCCGCCCTCGGCGTGATCGCCGGCAGCCCCCTCACCGCGCTGGTGCTTGCTCGAGCGGCGCGCGGACAAGAGGACGGCGAGCACGGTGGCATCGTCATCACCCACGAGGGCAGTCGAGGCGCGCAGGAAGTGCTGCGCGGCGGTGCGGCCATCGGGTATCTGGAGCGCGTTGCCATCGTGGCCGGGATCGCGGTCGGGCATCCCGAGGTTGTGGCCGCCGTCATCGCGATCAAGGGGCTCGGACGTTTCTCTGAACTCGACAACCCCGAGGCCCGCGAACGATTCATCATCGGAACGCTCACCAGCTTCCTGTGGGCGGCCGCCTGTGGTGCCGTCATCGCGCTGCCGGCCGGAGCGCTCGGCTAACCCGGTGCGAGGTCGCTGCGGAGTCCCGCCTCAACGGCGACGCGTCGCGGCAGCTCGGTACGTGGAAACCGTCGGATCACCCGGTATCCAGAACCTCCAGGGGTACGCAGCCCCTCCGCCAACGCCCGAAACACCCGTGCGCGGGCCGTTGGCGACACCGGAAGGAGGGTGTGCGGGGAGTTCAAGTCGAATCGGGCCACTCGCGAGATCGGTGCCGCCGTCGGCAAGTGTGATGCCCATGGCGACGCAGAGGCGGGCCGGGCCGCTCGCGAGGTCGCGATCCGAGCTGCTGGTCGTTCGACGTTGCCGTGCCAACTCGATGCCGCCGACGACCTCGCCGGCGCGCAGCAGCACGGCTGACGCTTCTCCTTCGGGCGAGCAGACGACATTCGCGCAGACGTGCATGCCGTAGCTGAAGTAGACGTAGAGCGCACCCGGCCGGCCGAACATGATCCGTGTGCGCGGGGTGGGCCCGCGGAAGGCATGGGAGCCGGGGTCGCTCTCCCCCGCGTACGCCTCGACCTCCGTCAAACGGAGAGTGACGCCGCGACCGTGCAGCAGCCCTCCGAGCAGCCGTGGGGCAACGTCGACGGCGGACCCGCCGAGCAAAACGAGCTCCCGGGTCAGAACAGCTTCCCGAGCGTCGCAGCGATCACCAAGCCGACGATCACCATCGCCATCGCCAGCACAACAATCGCCGGGACGAGCCACGGAAAGCGCGTCGCAGTTCGGTCGGTGCGCTCACGCCGCTGACGTTTGAGTTCCGCACCGCGGCTGCGGCGGTTGTCGCCGGAAAGTGTCATCGATCGCTCCTCGCTGTCATGGTCGCACGGACGGCCGCGGTGAGGGCCACGAGTTGCTCCCGAACACGCGCCGGGGCGGTCCCGCCGGTGCCAGAACGACTCCCGACCGAACCCGCGACCGTGAGCACCGAGCGCACCTCTCCGGTCAGGCGCAGATCGATCGCACGGTAGTCGGCATCCGTCGCTTGGTCCAGTTCCAGTCCGTTGCTCTCGCAGAACTGCACGAGCTTGCCCGCGATCTCGTGGGCATCGCGGAACGGCACGTTCTGGCGCACAAGCCAGTCGGCGACATCCGTGGCGAGAGAAAAACCCTGAGGAGCCAACTCCGCCATCCGCGACTCATCGAAGGTGAGGGTGGCGATCATGCCCGTGAAGGCAGGAAGCAGCACCTCGAGGGTCGTCACCGAATCGAAGACCGGCTCTTTGTCTTCCTGGAGGTCACGGTTGTACGCGAGTGGAAGGCCCTTGAGCGTGGCAAGCAGGCCGGTGAGGTTGCCGATCAGCCGTCCCGCTTTGCCGCGCGCGAGTTCGGCGATATCGGGATTCTTCTTCTGCGGCATGATCGAGGACCCGGTCGAGTATCCATCGGCGAGGCGCACGAAACCGAACTCGCGCGTCGCCCACAGGATGACATCCTCCGCGAAGCGCGACAGGTCGACACCCAGTTGGGCGGTGACGTAGGCGAACTCGGCAACGACATCGCGACTGGCGGTCGCATCGATGGAGTTGGGCATCGGAGCGCCCAGACCGAGCTCCGTCGCCACGGCATCCGGGTCGAGCCCCAGCGAACCGCCCGCGAGAGCCCCTGCGCCGTACGGCGATGCCGTCGCCCGGACGCGCCAGTCACGCAACCGCTCGAGGTCCCGAACGAGTGGCCAGGCGTGCGCGAGCAGGTGATGGGCCAGCAAGATCGGCTGCGCGTGCTGCAGGTGCGTGCGACCGGGCATGACGGCGTCCGGATGCGCGCTCGCCTGCCCGGCGATCGCGTCGATGAGCTGCACCGTCTGGCCCGCGATCGTGCTCGCGTGGTCAAGCAGGTAGAGCCGAATCAGCGTGGCGATCTGATCGTTGCGACTCCGGCCCGCCCGCAGCCTGCCGCCGAGTTCCGGGCCGACGGCGTCCACGAGTTCGCGTTCGAGGGCGAAGTGGACGTCCTCATCGGTCTCGCGAGGAACGATCGACCCGTCACGTACGCCGGCCTCGATCGTGTCGAGTCCCTCGAGCATGGTGGCGAGTTCGTCCCCATTCAGGAAACCGGCCGAAGCCAGTGCCCGCGCGTGCGCCCGCGATCCGGCGAGGTCGTATGGTGCAAGTTGCCAGTCGAACTGGGTCGACCTGCTCAGTGCGACGAGCTCGGGCGCGGGGCCGTCGGCGAAACGGCCACCCCACAGGGAGCCGCCGCCGGCCTTCTGCTCCTCGGACATCCCGTTCCCGACTACTGCGCGAGGTCGCGCTGGGCGCTGATCTTCGACGGCAGCGACCAGATCTCGATAAAGCCCTTGGCCTGCGACTGATCGAAGGTGTCACCGGTGTCGTAGGTGGCGAGGTCGAAATCGTACAGACTCTTCGAACTCTTGCGCCCGGTCACGACAGCACGGCCGCCCTGAAGACTGAGCCGAATGTCGCCGGACACCATCTCCTGCGTGTGATCGATGAAGACGTCGAGGCTGCGCTTGAGACCGGAGTACCAGAGTCCCTCGTAGACCAATGTCGACCACTCCGCCTCGACCCCGCGCTTGAAGCGATTGACGTCACGCTCCAGGGTGAGGTTCTCGAGTTCCTCGTGGGCCGCAATGAGCGCGAGGGCCGCCGGCGCCTCGTAGACCTCACGGCTCTTGATGCCGACCAGGCGGTCCTCGACGATGTCGATGCGGCCGACCCCGTGCTTACCGGCGAGCGCGTTGAGCTGCTCGACCGCCTGGAGCGGGGTCACCGGGACACCGTCGAGTGCCGTCGGGATCCCGGCGGTGAAGGTGATGGTCACCTCGTCGGCCGGGCCGTCGTGGTCCGGGTCCTGGGTGTACTCGTACAGATCCTCGATCGGCGCGTTCCACGGGTCCTCGAGGAAGCCGGTCTCGACCGCGCGGCCCCAGACGTTCTTGTCGATCGAGTACGGGTTCTTCTTGGACTGCTTGATCGGCAGACCATGCTCTTCGGCGTACACGATGGCCTTGTCACGAGTGAGTGCCAGGTCGCGAATCGGGGCGATGCTCGTGAGCTCGGGTGCGAGAGCCGCGACGGCCGCCTCGAAGCGCACCTGATCATTGCCCTTGCCTGTACAGCCGTGCGCAACCGAGTCGGCACCGAGTTCGCGGGCGACGCGCGCCAGGTGGCGGGCGATGACCGGCCGGCTGAGCGCTGAAACCAGCGGGTAGCGCTTCTGGTAGAGGGCGTTGGCCTTGAGCGCGGGCATGAGGAAGTCGTTCGCGAACTCATCCTTCGCGTCGACGACGATCGCCTCGACGGCGCCGCAGTCGAGGGCGCGCTGGCGGATGTCCCCCATGTCCTCACCGCCCTGCCCCACGTCCACCGCGAGGGCAACGACGTCTTTACCGGTGGCGTCCTTGAGCCAGCCGATGCCGACCGAGGTGTCGAGTCCGCCGGAATAGGCGAGGACGACGCGTTCTGTCATGGGGGTGCTCTCCTTGGTTCGGTGTTTCAGTCTATGGGCGGGGCGCTCAGAGACTCAGCGCTCGGAAGCCTCGGCTAGATGAGTAAGTCCAAGCCCTGAGGGGTGTGGCGTGCCCGGGTGGAGGGTGCG
>JABBOD010000071.1 GCA_019351995.1 Acidobacteriota bacterium | reverse complement strand
CTAGTGGGGATCACGCGGTTGCGTGACGAAACCGGCGCGGCCACCGCCGAGTATGCGATCACGATCATGGCCGCGGTCGGTTTTGCCGGTTTGCTCGTGGTGATCATGCGCTCCGGGGAAGTGCAAGGCATCCTGACCGACCTGGTGCACCGGGCTTTGACGGTCGCGGGGTGAGCGTCCGGTTCCACCGGAGCGGGTGCCGGAGTCGGAGCCGAAGTCGGAGTCTGGTGCGAGTCCCCGACGACGGGGGCAGTGCCGTGGCGGAGTTCGCCGTTGCGCTTCCTGCCGTGCTGCTCGTTCTCGCCACCGTGTTGGGTGGTGTGCAACTCGGCACGCAGCAACTGCGGTTGCAGGATGCCGCAACCGATGCCGCACGCTTCCTCGGCCGCGGCGAGGGGGTCACTGCCGTGGCGTCCAGGATCGCTCGCCAGTTCCCGTCAGCACGCTGGGGCGTCACACGTCCTGCCGGCCTCGTCTGCGCCCACCTCGCCGCGTCGGCGGCCGCGCCGGCCGGTCTGCTCGGCCTGGAGGCGGCCGCGACGAGTTGCGCGTTGGACGAGACATGATCATCCCGCATCGAGCCTGCGCTGACGCGGGGGCCGGCGCGGTGCTGTCGCTCGCGATTGTGGCGACCGCCGTCGTGTTCGGGCTGGTCGCGGTGTCGCTGGCTGGCGGCCTCACCGCGCGTCAGCGGGTCGTCGGCGCGAGCGACCTGGCAGCTCTGGCGGCCGCCGACACGGCATCCGGAGCGGTGGCGGGTGAGCCGTGCGAGCGTGCCGCGAGGGTCGCCGCAGCGGCCAACGCGGTGGTGAGCAGCTGCCAGATCGACGGCCTGGTGGTCGGGGTCACGGTCGTCGGCAGCTTCGCCGGCATCCCGATCACGTCGCGGTCGCGAGCGGGACCGCCACCGTGAGCCCGAAGCGCACATGCGGCGGGACTGTGTATGGTGGCGCTCGAATGGAAGGGGAGACGTGCCGTCGACCAAGAAGCTGGTGATCGTCGAGTCACCGGCGAAGGCGAAGACCATCGCGCAGTATCTCGGCGATGGCTATGAGGTGCAGGCCTCGGTCGGGCACATCCGCGACCTCATCGAGCCGAAGAACCTGCCGCCGGAGCTGAAGAAGGGCTCGGTGGGCAAGTTCTCCATCGACGTCGACAACGGTTTCGCTCCCTACTACGTGGTCAGTGACGCGAAGAAGAAGACGGTCGCCGACCTGAAACGTGCCCTCAAAGACGCCGACGAGCTCTACCTCGCAACAGATGAGGACCGCGAAGGCGAGGCCATCGCGTGGCACCTGCTCGAGGTGCTGAAGCCCAAGGTCCCCGTGAAGCGCATGGTCTTCCACGAGATCACCAAGGAGGCGATCCAGCGTGCGCAGGAGAACTTCCGTGAGCTGGACACCGCCCTCGTCGACGCCCAGGAGACTCGCCGGATCCTCGACCGCCTCTACGGCTTCGAGGTCTCGCCGGTGCTCTGGCGCAAGGTCGGCCCCGGCCTGTCTGCCGGTCGGGTGCAGTCCGCCGCGACCCGTTTGGTCGTCGATCGGGAACGCGAGCGTCTCGCCTTCGTCTCCGCGTCGTATTGGGATCTCATCGCCTCGCTGGACGCCGCAGCGGCCACTGGTGCGAGCGCGTTCGATGCCAAGCTGGCCCGCCTCGAGGGCAAGCGCGTGGCATCCGGTCGCGATTTCGACGACAAGGGTGTGCTGGGTGGAGAAGCCGTCGCGCTCGACGAGACGGCCGCCGAAACGCTCGCGAACGCGCTCCGGCTCCCGTCAACGAGCTTCACCGTGACGAGCGTCGAGTCGAAGCCGTACACCCGTCGCCCGGCGGCACCCTTCACGACGTCGACCCTCCAGCAGGAGGCAGCGCGCAAGCTGCGTTTCTCGGCCCGCCAGACGATGAGCGTCGCCCAGGGGCTCTACGAGAACGGTCACATCACCTACATGCGGACCGACTCGTCGACGCTCTCGCAGCAGGCGATCGACGCGGCGCGCAATCAGGCTGCCCAGCTCTACGGCGCAGAGACCGTGCCGGACAAGCCGCGCGTCTACGCCAGCAAGTCGAAGAACGCGCAGGAGGCGCACGAGGCCGTGCGCCCGGCCGGCGATGTCTTCAAGACGCCGTCCGAGATGTCGAACGTGCTGCGGGGCAACGATTTCAAGCTCTACGACCTGATCTGGAAGCGCACCGTCGCCTCGCAGATGGCCGACGCCAGAGGATCGACCGCGTCGGTGACGATCACCGGGAAGACCGCGGATGCCGGGACCGCCGAGTTCACGGCCTCCGGAACCGTCATCACCTTCCGTGGCTTTCTCTCCGCGTACGAGGAGGGTCACGACGAGGATCGCAACAGCGAGAAGAAGGATGACGCCGACGCGAGCCTCCCACCGCTGACGGAGGGCCAGGTTCTCGTTCTGCAGGAGATCGAAGCCAAAGGGCACGAGACCAGCCCGCCGCCGCGATACACCGAGGCCAGCCTGGTGAAGTCGCTCGAAGAGCTCGGCATCGGGCGTCCGTCGACGTACGCCAGCATCCTCTCGACCATCATCGATCGCGGTTACGTCACGCCGCGCGGGACCGCGCTGGTGCCGAACTGGATCGCGTTCAGCGTGGTCAGACTGCTGGAGGAGAACTTCGGCGACCTCGTGGAGTACGACTTCACTGCCGAGATGGAAGAGGACCTCGACCTCATCGCCGACGGAACCGCCGACCGCGTCGAGTGGCTGACGGACTTCTATTTCGGTAATGAGAAGCACCGTGGCCTGCGAACCGTCGTCGACAATCTGGGCGACATCGACGCTCGGTCGATCAACTCGATCCAGATCGCGCCGGACATCACCTTGCGGATCGGTAAGTACGGCCCGTACCTCGAGGTCCCTCCGGCCGAGGGCGCACCCGAGGGCGAGACCCCGCGACGGGTCAACGTCCCCGAGTCGCTCGCCCCCGACGAGCTGACGCCCGCGAAGGCACGGGAGCTGATCGCTGCGCCGGTCAACTCGGACCGTGAACTCGGGGTGAACCCCGCCAACGGCAAGATGGTGGTCTCGAAAGACGGGCGCTACGGGCCGTATGTCACCGAGCTCGAGCCGGAGACCCCGGTTGCCGACGCCGTCGAGACCGTCCACGCCGTGGACCCCGACACCGGCGAAGTGGTGTCCACGAGCACAACAACCAAGGCCAAGAAGCCCAAGAAAGCGCCAGCGGCTCCCAAACCGCGCACGGCATCCCTCTTCAAGACGATGGATCCCGCGACCGTCGACCTCGCGACCGCGCTCAAGCTGCTCGACCTGCCCCGTGTTGTCGGGCAAGACCCCGAGACCGGTGAGGACATCACCGCGCAGAACGGCCGATATGGCCCGTACCTGAAGAAGGGGACGGATAGTCGATCGCTCGATTCGGAAGATCAGATCTTCGAGATCGAGATGCCGGCAGTGCTCGAGATCTTCGCGCAGCCGAAGTACGGTGCCCGTCGTCCCTCGAGCGCGTTGAAGGAGTTCGACGCCGACCCGGTCAGCGGCAAGGGCATCAAGATCCGTGACGGCCGTTTCGGGGCATACGTGACCGACGGCGAGACGAACGCCACGATCCCCCGGGGTGAGACCGTTGAGGACGTTGATTTCGATCGCGCCGTTCAGCTGCTGGCCGACAAGCGCGCGAAGGGTCCTGCGAAGCCGAAGGCCAAGCGCGCACCGGCGAAGCGCACACCCGTCAAGAAGAGCTGAGCGGTGGCGGCACAGCGGGTCGGCGACGGCCTGTTCCTCACCTTCGAAGGCGGTGACGGCTCGGGCAAGTCGACCCAGGCTGTGTTGCTCGAGGAGTGGCTCCGTTCCCGGGGGCGCACCGTGGTGCGCACGCGCGAACCCGGTGGAACCGATGTCGGCAACGAGATCCGCGAAATCGTCCTGCACCGCCGCGGGCACATCGCCCCTCGCGCCGAAGCTCTGCTCTATGCCGCGGATCGCGCCCATCACATCAGCACCGTCGTGCGTCCCGCGCTGGAGCGCGGTGAGATCGTGCTGCAGGATCGCTATCTCGATTCGTCGGTCGCCTACCAGGGGGTGGGCCGCGAGCTCGAGGCGGGGGAGATCCGCGACCTCTCGCTGTGGGCGGCCGAGGGACTTCTGCCCGATGTGACGGTGCTCCTCGACCTCGACGTGGCGATCGGTCGCGGCCGCCTCGACGAGTCCCGCACGCGCTTCGATCGGCTCGAGGCCGAAGCTGCCGAGTTCCACGGCCGGGTGCGTGAGGCGTACCTGGCGCTCGCCGCGGCCGAGCCCGAGCGCTTCCTGGTGCTCGACGCGACACGGCCGGTCGACGACATCGCGGCCGCCGTGCGCAGCCGGGTGTCAGAGCTGCTCGCCTAGAGTTGCTCGCATGGCGTGGGATGACTTGATCGGGCAGGCCGATGCCATCGCCACGATGCGGGCCGCCTCCGAGGGAGACGGGCTCGCCCACTCGTGGCTGATCACCGGACCGCCGGGGAGCGGTCGCTCCACCTTGGCATACGCCTTCGCGGCTGCTCTGCTGGCGAGGCCCGGCGCCGAGGAGTCGACCGAGGCGCAGGTCGCGGCGCGCACGCATCCGGATCTCGGCGTTCTGAGCACCGAACGGGTGCTCATCTCGATCGACGAAGTGCGCCAGTTGGTCTCCTCGAGTCAGTTTTCCCCGAGCGTGGGGCGCTACCGCGTGATGGTCATCGAGGACGCCGACCGGATGACAGAGCGCACCTCGAATGTTCTGCTCAAGGCGCTCGAAGAGCCGCCGCCCCGCACGATCTGGATTCTGTGCGCCCCGTCCGAGGCAGACCTGATTCCGACGATCCGTTCGCGGGTGCGCAGCGTCCGGTTGCGGGTTCCGAGTGTCGACGACGTCGCGCGGCTGATCTCGCGCCGCGATGGCATCTCGCTGCCCGAAGCGACCCGTGCCGCCCGCGAGGCGCAGTCTCATATCGGCATGGCGCACCGGCTCGCGACGAACGAGCAGGCCCGCACGCGCCGAGCCCGCACCCTGCAGCTCGCGCTCGGCATTCGGAGTGTATCGGGGGCTGTGCTTGCGGCTGCCGAGCTTCTCGAGGTGGCAGGCGACGACGCCAAGGCCATTACCGCGGAGCGGGATGCCCAGGAGCGCGAGAGCACGCTGCGCTCGCTCGGGATCGGCGCGGGCGGCACGGTTCCGGCAGCGCTCCGAGCCCAGCTCAAGGCGCTCGAGGAGGATCAGAAACGTCGAGCCACGCGAAGCCTGCGTGATGGGCTCGACCGCATCCTGGTCGACCTCCTGTCGCTCTACCGCGACATCCTGTTGCTGCAATTGGGCGTCGACCTGGAGCCCGTCAATCTGGCCATCTACTCCGAACTGGCGAAGGCGGCCGCCCTGGCTTCTCCGGCTAGCACCCTCGCAACGCTGGATGCCATCGCGGAGGCGCGTCAGCGCATCCAGGGCAATGTCGCTCCCGCCCTCGCCCTGGAAGCCGTTCTGGTCAGCGCCGTGCGCGGGTCCGGCGCGGGAAGCCCAGCCGTCACCGCCGAAAGGGACCATACCTCGTGATCCGACGCCTCGCCCTCCCCCCTCGCGAGCACGCTCGCCGTTCGCGCCGCGTGTTCGCCGTCGTGGCAACCGCTGCGGTCGTGAGTCTTCTGCTCGCGGGGTGCGTGTCGTGGTTTCGGCCCGCCGCCAGCGGGAACTCGACGTCGAAGCCGACCGGCGAGAAGGTGGCAGCCGACCTGCAGAGGTTCTATTCGCAAACACTCACCTGGACGAGTTGCAACAGCACATTCCAGTGCGCAACCGCGACCGCCCCGATGAACTGGAACAACCCCTCCCAAGCGACGATCAAGCTGGCCCTGATCCGTCACCAGGCGAGTGGCACGAGGCTCGGCTCGCTCCTGGTCAACCCGGGCGGCCCCGGCGCGTCTGGCTACGATTTCATCCGCGACAACCTGAGCTACGCGGTCGATGCGACGCTGCAGAAGAACTACGACATCGTCGGCTTCGACCCGCGCGGCGTTGGCCACTCCAGCGCGGTCAACTGCGGCGGAGCGAAAGTGCTCGATCAGTACAACTACGGCATCGTGCCAGGGACGGTCGGCTCGGATGCCTGGATCGCCTCCCTCGAGGCGGAGAATGCCAACTTCGGCGCCGACTGCCTCAAGAACACCGGTCCGCTGCTGCAGTATGTGGACACGGTGAGCGCCGCCCGCGACCTCGACCTCCTGCGCGCGGTGCTGGGGGACACGAAGCTCAACTACCTCGGCTACTCGTACGGCACCTTCCTCGGGGCCACATACGCGCAGCTCTACCCGACGAAGACCGGCAAGTTGGTGCTCGACGGTGCCCTCGACCCGGCGACCACCGACTTCCAGGTGACCGACGTGCAGGCCAAAGGCTTCGAGAGCGCATTCCGGGCGTATCTGAAGAGCTGCATCGGCACCAAGGGATGCCCGTTCACCGGAACGGTCGACGATGCCATGACCGAGACTCGCAAGATCCTGGATCGGCTTCAGGCCAGCCCGCTGCTGAACTCGGACGGTCGCCTGCTCGGTGCGAACACGATGTTCGTGGCGATCATCCTGCCGCTGTACAACAAGGACAACTGGCCATACCTGAACACCCTGTTCAGCGAGGTCCTGCAGGGCCAGACCAAGACCGCGTTCCTGCTCGCCGACAGTTACAACGATCGCTCCGCCAACGGCACGTACACCTCGAACTCGACCGAAGCGTTCGTCTCGATCAACTGCCTCGATTACGCGAACGACAGCTCGATCCCGCAGATGCGCGCGGAAGCGGCTCAGCTGGCGGCCGACGCGCCGACCTTCGGTCCGCAGATGGCATACGGCGGCACGAGCTGCGCGAAGTGGCCGTTCCAGTCGACCCGTGTGCGCGGGCCGATCGCGGCGAAAGGCTCGGGGGATATCCTCGTGGTGGGCACGACCAATGACCCCGCGACGCCATACATCTGGGCGCAGAATCTCTCCAAGGAGCTCGCGCACGGCCACCTGATCACCTATCACGGAGAGGGTCACACGGCGTATAACAAGTCGAACTCGTGCGTGAACGACGCCGTCGACAATTACTTCGTCAAGGGAACGGTGCCGGCGAAAGATCCGGAGTGCTAGCCGTGCCGGATCGGGGTCGCCCTAAACTTGCAGTCTATGCAATAATAGAGATATGACGGACGTCGTGGAACCCGGACTGCGCGAGCGCAAACGTCTCGCGACCCACCGCGCCATCCAGCTTGCCGCTCTGAAGCTCGTGCATGACCGAGGGCTCGACACCGTGACGATCGACGACATCAGCCGTGTGGCCGATATCTCGCCTCGTACCTTTTTCAACTATTTCCCCTCCAAAGAAGAAGCGCTGGTCGGCGACGGCCCGAGCTTCCCATCGGATGAGGCGGTCGAGTTGTTCGTGTCGCGCACCGGGAACCTTCTCGGAGGCATCGGCGAGCTGATGTTGGATTCCGCGACGGACGCGCTGCACGATCACGAGATCATCCAGTTGCGCAAAGCACTCGCCGCGGATTACCCGCACCTCACCGTGCTCCGGATGCAGACCTTCCGCGCCTTCGAGCAGAAACTTGTCGCCGTCGTCGCCCGGCGGATGGCCACGGAGTTCCCCGAGCTGGCCGCCGATCCGATCCGGCTGGAAAGCCGCTCCGCCCTGGTGACGCAGGTTGCGATCGCCGCGGTGCACCACGCGTGGCAGAACTGGGCGCGCGACCCCCTCGCCTCGGAAACTCTTGCCGATCGGCTGGCGGAGTCATTCGCGGAACTCGACGATGTGCTCGGGAGCCTGGCCACCCACTGAGCCGCCAAGCTGTCGGATGCCGGCGAAGGGTGCCGTGGGCAGGACGCTGCCACGCACGTTCGCGGCTGACCGCGGCATCCGCTGAATCAGTTATGCTTTTCCCCGGCGCCGACCCGCTCGCAGAGCCCGCTCGACGCCCCGCCGCCTTAGCTCAGTTGGTAGAGCGATTCACTCGTAATGAATAGGTCG
>JABBOD010000070.1 GCA_019351995.1 Acidobacteriota bacterium | reverse complement strand
CTGGGATCACGTTGCCCTCTGTGGACGTCGAGTTGCGGTCGGCGACGCCCCGCAATTAGTTGAGACTGTAAACGACTTAGAGTCTAAACAACTATCGGGTCGCGTGCGTGGGTTGTTGGCAGTGCATCCTCGGGAGGCGGCGGAACAGCGTGCCAGCGCTCAGCGCGTCAGATCAGCAGAGCTGCGGTGATCGCCGGGAACTGCACCGCGATCGCCTGCCACAGGATCTCCTCATCGGTGCCGTCGTCATCGTGGGCGATGAAGTTGCGCCCCGGGGTTCGGGTACTGACGCACGCGATCGTCGGTGGTGATCAGTGTCAGCCCGTGGGCCAGCGCCTGCACGACGAGAAGGCGGTCGAACGGACCGCGGTGGAGCCGGGGCAGCGTGTCGAACGCGTCGGAGTCGGCGATTGTCAGCGGCAACTCGACGACCGACGAGACCTACGACCCGGAGAGTTACGCGGCTTTCACCGCTACCGAGCGAACTTGCGGTGCGCTGCCTGCCTGGAGGTCCCGAGTGCGACACCGATCATCTCCCAGGAGTCTCCCGCCCTCCTGGCCCCTGCCACTGCTTCTTCGAGCCGAAGCTCCGCTGCCGCGAGCGCGGCCACAGCGGCAGAGATCTCCCGCATGTAGCGGCCGTCGCGAACCACCATCGTCGCCGGATCGAGCGAGTCGAGCCACTCCTCGACTGACTGCTTGTCTGTTGTCTTGGTCATGACTTCCTTCCTTGACGCCGCAAAAGCTCGTTGAACTTGGGCCTCATGAGATCTGCGTGAATGATCCGGCGTGGATCTCGCGAGGGAACGAGGATGACCTCCAACATTCGGCCCACGCTGTCCGGCCCGAGGATCAGCATTCGGCTCTCATCGGCGTAGTACTGCTCCGAGACGACCATCGCGTTCTCGACGGCATGAACAGCATCTCTCTCTGAGATTCCGTGCTTCTGCGCGCTTTCACCGAACTCCACCGTGTCATCAAGATGTTGACAGATTACGTCAGATTGAGGATGGCGCTCCGGTTGGGGAGAAACAGGTGCGACGGCACTAGTGGTGGAAGGGTCGTGCCGTGAACGCTACGAGCACACCCCGACCCACAGCTCGTCGCGCGCCCGCGTCATGCCGACGTACAGCTCGCGGCGATGGATGGCGTGCGCCTCGTCGTCGCGCGTCGACGGTTCGATCCAGGCGGGGAGCACTCGCGGCATGAGCACGGTCTTGAACTCGAGGCCTTTGGCGCGCTTCACCGTGCCGACCTTGACGGCATCCACGGGCTTGCCGGAGTAGTCGGCCAGGTCGATCGCCGGGATGCCCACCGCCTCGAGGAGCTTCAGCACATCTGCCACCCCTGCGGTCGTGAGGCTCAGGATGCCGATGTCGGAGAGCGGGCAGTCCGCCTCGCGGAGACGCTCGAGGAAGCCGTGATTGTGCTCGGCCCGATTGTCGAACCGCTCGAGCACCGGATGGGCGCCCGAGCGCACGACCTCGGCAACGGCATCCTTCGTCTGCAGCTCGCCCTCGATGTCGGCGAACTGGTCGCCGTCGACGGATCGCGCCGCGAACTCGACGATCTCACGCGTGTTGCGGTAGTTGGTCGACATGACGACACCGCGGCCGGCGATCGAGATGCCCGCTTCGGCGAGGGTGAAGCCGCCGGGGTAGATGGACTGCTGCCCGTCACCGATGATGGTCAGGCCGTCGGGCGCGTCGCCGACCAGCAGGTGCAGCATCCGCACCATGGCGCAACTGAGGTCTTGCGCCTCGTCAATCACGACCGCCCCGTACGTGTCGAGCGGGTGGGCGCGGAGCGACTGCTCGGCGAGCAGGATCACGTCGTCGAAGTCATGGATGCCGCGTGACCGCAGCCCCTCCTGATACGCGAGGAACAGCGTCCAAACGGCTCGACGCTGATCGAGAGTGAGGCCGCGCCGACGGCCAGTTCGGGCCAGGCTCGAGTACTCGTCAAAGGTCGTCAGGCCGCGTCCCTTGATGACCTTGCCGATCTCGTCCTGCCAGTAGCGCTTATCGCGGTCGATCTGCTCAAGCACTCCGCCCAGGCCGTGCTGCTGCCAGGCGGTGCTGAAAGCGAGGCCCGCCTCGGCGGCCTTCAGGTTGAACCCGATCCCTCTGCTGCGAAGAAGGCGGCCCGCGAAGGCGTTGACCCCAGCGAACTCGACCCGGTCGGCGACCTCGGGCGCGAGCCGCGTCATGAGATTCGAGAGCACATCCGGGAGCGTCTTCACGAAGGAGGTGACGAGCACCTTCTTCTCCTGCGATCGGGCGAGGTAGGCCGCCCGATGCAGCCCGACGACGGTCTTGCCGGTGCCTGCCGCTCCGCGAATCCGCGAGGGGCCACTGAAGCTGCGGCGCACCAGCTTGGCCTGTGCGGGATGCAGGAACGACATCCACGATTCGATCGACTCGGCCAGCACGCCGGCCATGAGCACCTCGGTGACGTCGTCGACCGTGAGCAGCATCTCCGGCTCGGCCTCGGGCAGCGCCTGCGGCAGGATGCTCAGGTCGAGTTCGGCGGGAGCCTCGCCCAGGACGGGGAAGTGATTGAGCGCGGCCGAGAGGACCGAGTTGACCTGCGAATCGGTCAGCCGTCGTCCGTGCGAGTTGATGTATTTCGCGGCCTGCTTCTCGCCGACCACGACCAGCGACCCGACCTCGGTCGGCGCGAGTTGGCGGCCGGCCAGCACGACCACAACGTGGACTTCGCCGGGCGCCAGACCGATCTCGGCCATCACCGCTTCGGTGCCGTAACCGACATCGGCAAGGCCAGACAGCTCGTCGGTGACGTCGGCCTGGCCGCGGAAGATCCGCCCCGCAGCCACCACTGGCTCGGCCCAGGCCTTGGTGTCGACGATGAACAGCCCGCCCGGTCCGATCACGACATGATCGATCTGGGCACTGCCGCGCGATCCGGGCCAGCCGCGATCATGCAGGAAGGTGTAGCCCGCCGCGGTCAGCGGGGCGAGGCTGCCGGCGACCTGGTATTCGGTGCGCGAGGCGAGCATCCAGCGCTCGGCCTCCTCGCGCTTGGCGATCACGAGCCGCGCGTGTTCGGCGGCTTCCGCCTGCAGCCGGCGCCCCTCGTTGCCCGCCGAGTAGCCTGCTGAACTCACGATCCGCCCCCATCGGGCCAGCACCCACCCCGGGCCGGCCGTCCCGCCCTCCAGTCTGTCGGGGCCGAGGATCGCTCGAAAGCCCCGGCCTGCGCCCAGTTGGAGGGCCAACTCGTTTCGATGCACAACGACCGCGACGCGTCGCACCCCCCAACCTCACCCCGGGTCGACCGCGTTCAGCGAGATCTCCTCCGAGTCCAGCGCGTTGCGCAGCACGCGGATCGCGTCCGACGAGAAGGCGCCGCGCTCGTAGGCGTCGCGCAGGGCGGCGCGCTCCGCATCCATCTGCACTTGGCGCAGCTTCTGGAACTGCACGACCGCGTTGCCCGGGTCGGTGAGGTCGGCGGTCGACCAGAGTTCGAGGCGGCCGATCCAGGTCTCCTCCTGCTCGTTCACCTCGGTCAGCACCTCGGGCCGGATCGGGACGCCGGATGCCTCCCCCCGGTCGACGGCAGCCGCAATCGCCGCGTCGCCCGCCTCCTTCATCTGCTTGCGGAGCTCCACCACCTCCGCGCGCTCACTGCCGGGCGCGTCATCGACCGGATGCAGCCGCCGCACCACCGGCGGCAGCAGCAGCCCCTGCACGACGAGCGTCACGATCGCCACGGCGAACGCGACCAGGATCAGCGAGTCGCGCATCGGCGCCCCCGCCGGGATCGTCTGCACGGCCGCGACCGTGACAACGCCGCGCATGCCGGACAGTCCGAGGATGACGCCGTCGCGCCATCCGAGGGCCTGAACGCGTTCGGCGGTGAGGTCGTTGCTCTGCTGGTCGAGGCGCTTGCGGAAGTTCTGGAACGTCATCGCGAAGCGCGCCCGCTGCGTCTCGTCGATCTGAACGGCCGTCGCGGTCGGGTTCTTCTTCAGCTCGTCCATCTTCTCGACGATCTCGTCGCGCGCCGCCCTGTCGTTCGGCGTGACGATACCGAGCCGGGCCCGGAGCCGACGGGTGAAGCCCTTCAACGGCGACTGCGTGATCCCCAGCTGCTGGAAGTGCGCGGCCCGCCGCTCGAAGTCCTCCTCGGTGACGCTGTCGAACCGGGCCGCCGTCTTCTCGGCCTGCTCCGCGCGCTGACGGTAGCGGCGCCGGATCGTCCAGAGCAGGGGCGGCATCGCCGCGAACCGGATGCCGATCAGCAGCACGATCAGCAGCCCCGCGACCTCGAGGGTGGAGGCCAGGTCGTCTCCCTTCGCCACCTCCCCGACGACCGGCCAGAGCTGGAAGCCCATGTAGAGGAACACCGCGTTCTCGAGCAGCAGCGTCACGATGCGCCAGGTGCCCGACTCGGTGAGCCGGAACGAGGCCCGGATGCGGTACGCCCCCTGGTTGCCGACGAAGATCCCCGCGACCACCACCGCCACGACACCCGACGAGTGCACGAGCTCGCCGGCGAGGTAGGCGACGAAGGGCACGACCAGGGAGAGGGCGGCATCCAGAACGGGGTCGGTGAGCCGGCGTCGGAGGGCGACCGAGACCGCGCCCAGAACCCCACCGATGATCACCGCACCAACGACCGCCCAGAGGAAGGTGAGCGCGATCATCCACCCGCTGGGGGTCTTCGTCGTGAGGCTGACGATCGCGAGCATGGTCGACAGCAGCACGAGCGCTGTCGCGTCGTTGACGAGGCCTTCGCCTTCGAGGATCGTGACGATGCGCCGCGGGAGTCCGAGCCGCTTGCCCAGACTCGTCGCCGCCACCGCGTCGGGCGGCGCGACCACGGCGCCGAGCGCGATCCCCAGCGCGAGCGGCAGCGCCCAGATCAGGCTCACGACGACACCCACCAGCACCGCCGACACCACCACCAGCGTGATCGCGAGAAACCCGATCACCCGCAGGTTGCGCCGAAAGTCCACGAACGGCACCTGCCGCGCCGCCGCGTAGAGCAACGGCGGCAGGATCACGGTGAGCACGACATGCGGGTTGAGCTCGAAAAGCGGCACCGCCGGGATGGCGCCCACCACGACCCCCACGACCGTCAGGGCGAGCGGGGCCGCGACACCGATGCGCCCGGCGAAGAACGAGACAACGCCGATGACGAGGATGACGGCCACGACCACCAGCACGATGAGCTGGGTGGGTTCCATGGGGTCAGAGTATCCGGGGCGGAGGCGTCGTCACGCGAGAAGATCCTGCGGCCGCTTCGGTCGTTCGAGCAGCGTCCGCTCATACGGACTGTCTTCGATGGCGGCCATGAGCACAGTGGTATCCGGAAAGAAGTACTGCTCCGTCATCGGGATCGCACCTACTGGTCGCTGTCGAGGTTCGGCCACCGATCCGGGTATTCGACTTCGTCGTCTGAGCCATTTCTCTGTAAGCCGACTATTGCGATAATCGCAATGCACGATGGCACGGTCAACCCTGACAACGATCAACGCGCCCTTCGCCCCAGCAGGCAAGCGCACCTCCCAGCTCGGCGATCCGGGAAAATGATTGCCATGCTCCCCTCGATCGATTTGCTGGCCGATTCCGGGTCTTTGGCGCGCGGACGCGACTATTTCCGCCAGGGACGGGTCGTGCGGTTCAAGGTCGCAGGCGACGGCGCGGTGGAGGGAGTCGTGGAAGGCGAACACTTCTATCGGGTTCGCCTCATGGCACGGTCATGGGATTGCGACTGCCCGATGGGTGTGTCGGGCGTGTTCTGCAAACATTGCGTCGCGGTCGCGCTCGCCGCCGAGGCGGGTGCGGAGGCAGGTGCCGAGCCAGACGCGACGTCCCGAACTGCGACACCCCGACCGGCGTCGCCATCGGGACCGCGCCAGAGCGACACATCCGGCCTCGCCGAAGCCCAGAAGCAAATCGTGGCCGTGTTCCGGTCGAGGCGGAACTTCTACGACTGGCGATCGGTCGAGCAGTACGCCGACATCGCCGAGGCCGGCATCCAACAGCTCCGAGAGGCGGCCCACCGCTGGGGTGCCGGCGCGCTCGTGCCCACCGTGCAGAAGTCGATTGCCGCCGCGGTACGCGTGATCCTGCACGCCGACGACTCGAACGGGACCATCGGCTATCTGGTCGACCAGCTGCTCGCACTCCACGCGGAACTGTGCACCCAGGATCCCCCACCGGCGAAGAAGCTGGTCGACTGGCTGATCGACTTCCAGTTCGATGGCAGTCAGGACTTCTTCACGCCGGATGTCGCGGCCTACGCCGACGCGCTCGGCACGCCAGGCTTGACCCTGTTCGAGACGAGACTGCGCAACATCCAGAGCCAGCTTCCAGTGGTGATCGGAGGAGAGCCGGACTTCAGTCGCCTGCAGGTGCGTCACAACCTGCGGCGGCTCGCGGTGGCGCGACGTGATCCCGAGGCGGTGATCGACAGCTTCGACGATCTGAGCCGCTCGTACCAACTTCACGACGCGGCGAAAGCGTTGGTCGAGATCGGCGCGATCGACCTCGCGCTGGAGTTCGCCAAGAGGGGTGGAAGCACGGCGGATGGTTGGCAGGCGCAGAAGTGCGCCCACTACTGGTGCGAACTGCTCGCCGAACATCGCTCGCACGACGACGAGGTGGATGCGCGCGGCTGGGTCTTCGAGCGCTGGTCGACGGCCTCGAACGCGCTCACATTGGCGCGCACGATGGGCGACGGCTGGGAGTCCGTCGCCGAAGACGCCTATGCGCGTCTGGCGAGTCGCAGCATCCGCGATCTCATCGAAACGTTCCTCGGTCTCGGCCTGGACGAGCGAGCCTGGTTGAGTGCGCAGCAGGGTGAAGTTCTGGATTCCGGCCTCTGGACGCGGCTGGTGGCCGTTCGTGAGGTGCGCGACCCCGTCTCGGTGCTGCCCGTCCTGCGTCACCTCATCGACAGCGACCTCGAGGTCGCCGACGCACGCAACTACAAGTCGGCTGCCAAGAGGCTGAAACAGCTCCGGCAGGCGATGGCGGCGGCCGGCGTGGGTGACGATTTCGCCGACATCGTCGCCGAACTGCGCGAGCGACACAAGCGCCGCCCGCGGTTTCTTGAGGAGTTGCGCAAGGCGCGGCTCTGAGCTCCGACCGCGGCACGGCCGGGATGGCGCCTACCCCGACCCCATGCCTGTCTGCGAAGAGGCTAGCTGGAGGGATGCACGCCCGACGCGACGACCGCGTCGTAGAGCCCTCGAGAGGTCGTCGCGGCGAGCTCCGCATCGGCCGCGCCCACCGGGTGCGCCTCGTAACGCTGCTGGTTGCGTGCGCGTCTGAGCTGGTCGAAGCGGCGTGCCGCGACGTTTCCCGGTGGCGCGTCGAGCACAGCTTTGAGGTACTGCCCGAGCGCCTCGTGCTGCCCGGCCCCGTTGGTGGTTCGAAACCCGTGGGCCGCCAGCAGGGCCTCGCCGACGTCGTGGCACGCGTCATAGGCCAGGTTGTAACGGTTCTGCGACCTGGTGACATTGGGCAGATCGGCGAGAGCTTCGCTCGCCTGCAGAAGAAACGCGCCCGCTCTCGCCTCATCCACCGGGACCACTTCGAGTCGTCCCGCGGCGACCAGCTCGCGGACGGCGGCCTGCTGCGCCGCGCTCAGGGGCGCTCCTGCCATGGTGCCTCCCCCACGATCGAAACGAGAGGACTCCGTGATACCTGATCGAGAAAGCCGGATCTACCCTCCAGCTCCCGCCGGGTGATGATCGTCGGATTCACCGGCCTGTGGACGAGCAGTCCGACCCGCTCGCAGGCGTCGTAGACGCGTTCGGCGTCGGGGGATCCGATCACCATCACGTCGATGTCATGAGGTTCGACTCCGACGACCCCTCGCATCCGTGCCGCGAACGAGCCGTACAGGAATGCCACGTCGATTCCCGGAATCTCTGCGAACTCCTCAGCGAGCAAGACGACCGGTCCGGTCGCGACGAGAAGGATGTCTCGAAGCGGAGCGTGCAGCGGGCTGGCCTCGTTCGGGCTGATCAGCCGAGTCTTGCCCGCCGTTCGTTCGCGCAGAATCCCGGCCTGCAGCAGTCGGCCGACTTCACGGTGGGCGGTGGCGTACGCGAGATGCGCCCGCTCGGCCAGCTCGGTCAGGCTGAGCTCGCCGCCACCAAGAATGGATGCCGAGAGCAAGCGAGCCTGACCGTCCGATCGGAAGATCGGGGC
>JABBOD010000003.1 GCA_019351995.1 Acidobacteriota bacterium | reverse complement strand
CCCCATGATCGCCCTCTACTTCACCGCATACGGCATCTCCGCCCTCCACGACCGCACCATCACACGCCGCAACAACACCCTCACCACCGAACTGGCCGGCACGTGACACTTTCCCCAGCGGAGCGCTATTCGGCGGCCCGCGATGCTGCGCGGACACGTCGTACTGCGCCGCAGGTGGAGGAGTTCCGCCGCAATCAGGAGTTCGATCTCGACCCCTTCCAACTGGAAGCCTGCCGTGCGTTGGAAGAGGGGCACAGCGTGCTGGTGGCGGCACCAACCGGTGCCGGCAAGACGATCGTCGCGGAGTTCGCCGTGCACCTGGCGCTGAGCGAACCGCGCGCCAAGGTCTTCTACACGACCCCGATGAAGGCGCTCAGCAACCAGAAGTTCAACGAGCTGACCGCCGAACACGGCGCGCAGTCGGTCGGACTCCTCACCGGTGACAGCAACATCAACAGCTCCGCGCGCGTGGTCGTGATGACCACCGAGGTGTTGCGCAATATGCTCTACGCCGACTCGCCGCTGCTCAGAGACCTGGCGTACGTCGTGATGGATGAGGTGCATTTCCTGGCCGACCGTTTCCGCGGGGCGGTCTGGGAGGAAGTCATCATTCACCTGCCGCGGGCCGTCAAGATGGTGTCGCTCAGCGCCACCGTCTCAAACGCCGAGGAGTTCGGCGACTGGCTGCAGGCCGTGCGCGGCGACACCGACGTGATCGTCTCCGAGGAGCGCCCCGTTCCCCTCGAACAGCATGTTCTGGTGCGAAGCAAACTCCTCGACCTGTTCGACAGCTCCGCGGTGGTCAACCTCGGCCCCGCGGCGACGAATCGGGTCAACCCCGAACTCACGCGGATGGCATCGAGCGGTGGCCGGGCGGGGGGCGGCGGCGGCGGGGACACCTATCGCGGTGCTCACGGTGGACGACATCACCGCAAAGGCCAGGGCGGTTCGGGATCAGAGGGGAGCCGCGGTTCGGGACTCGCCGCCGTCGGTTCGACTCGCGGGGGCGGCCGATTCGAGCGGGACGACCGCATGGATCGCCCGGAACTCGCGCGGCTGCTCGAGTCCAAGAACCTGCTGCCGGCGATCTTCTTCGTCTTCAGCCGGATCGGCTGCGACTCGGCGGTGCGACAGGTGGTGCGGTCAGACATCCGGCTCACCGAACGGGCCGAGCGCGAGGAGATCAGGGCAATCGTCGAGGAGCGTTGCCGCAGTATCCCGGATCAGGATCTGGGCGTCTTGGGATATTGGGAGTGGCTCGAGGGCCTGGAACGTGGCATCGCGGCCCATCACGCCGGGATGCTGCCGGCCTTCAAAGAGGTCGTCGAGGAGCTGTTCCAGCGGAAGCTCCTGAAGGTGGTCTTCGCCACGGAGACGCTGGCGCTGGGAGTGAACATGCCGGCACGCACCGTCGTGCTCGAGAAGCTCGAGAAGTTCAACGGCGAGGCTCGCGTGCCGATCACACCGGGCGAGTACACGCAACTCACTGGCAGGGCCGGTCGTCGCGGGATCGACGTGGAGGGGCACGCGGTCATCCAGTGGGCGGCGGGGCTCGATCCCGCCGCCGTGGCCTCGCTGGCGTCGCGTCGCAGCTATCCGCTGATCTCGAGCTTCCGGCCGACCTACAACATGGCGGTCAACCTGATCGAGCAGTTCGGTCGGGATCGCACCCGCGAGATTCTCGAGAGTTCCTTCGCCCAGTTCCAGGCCGATCGTGCCGTCGTTGACATGGCGCGGCGGGTACGCGAGCAGGAGGCGTCTCTCACGAAGTACGCCGAGGCGATGCACTGCCACCTCGGTGATTTCCAGGAGTACTCGGGACTGCGGCGTGAGCTGACCGACCTGGAGAAGAAGAACGCTCGGGCCGAGGGGCGCGGCGGGAGCGCCAACGGCGAGAGCCGCTCCGATCGGGATCGTCGCCAGCGCCGCATCGGGGAGCTCCGCAAACAGATGCGGGCCCATCCGTGCCAGAGCTGCAGCGACCGCGAGGCGCACGCACGCTGGGCCGAACGCTGGTGGCGGCTCAAGAGGGAGACCGATCAGTTGAGCTCGCAGATCCGCGGGCGCACCGGCGCGGTGGCGCAGGTCTTCGATCGGGTGACCGATGTTCTGCTCGAACTGGGCTATCTCGACACCACGGATGGCGTGGTTACCGTGGCCGCGCCGGGGCGTTCGCTGCGCCGCATCTACGGCGAACGCGACCTGCTGGTGGCCGAGTGCCTGCGCCGCGGCACCTGGAACGATCTCGACGCGCCGGGGCTTGCTGCTCTGGTCAGCACCCTGATCTTTGAACCTCGGCGCGAGGAGACGGGGGAGCGAAAACTCCCGAACGGTCCCTTCCGGGCGGCCCTGGAGGCCACTGGCGAGCTGTGGGCCCAGCTCAGCGACCTGGAGGTCGAGCATCGCCTCCCCGAGAGCACGCCCCCGTCGACCGGGCTTGCCCTCGCGACCCAGCTCTGGGCACGTGGTGGGCAGCTCGACGCGGTGCTCCGAGAAGCCGATCTGGCCGCAGGTGACTTCGTTCGGTGGATGAAGCAGGCCGTCGATCTTCTCGACCAGATCTCGATCGTGGCCGATGGCCCGCTCGGCCGGACGGCACGCGTCGCGATCGACGGCATCCGTCGCGGGATCGTGTCATACAGCTCGGTCGCTTAGGCTCAATCGGTGACCCGCCCCGTCCTGCCGCTGTGGATGGCATTACTGGCCGCCGCAGGCGCCGGACCCGTCCTCAACGCGGCATTCCCCGATCGCGGCTGGTGGCCGCTGGCGTTTCTGGCCATCGGATTCCAGCTCGTCACCTTGCAGGGTCGGCGGCTCGGTTCGGCGTTCCTGGTCGGTTTCGTGTTCGGTGCGACGTTCTACTTCCCGGACATCGCGTGGGCCGCGGTGTTCCTCGGGCCGATCCCGTGGTCCGCGCTGTCGACGCTGATGTCCCTCTGGGCCGGACTCGGCGGGATGCTCATCACGCTCGCCTACCGCTGGGTGCCACGCGCCTTCCCGAGCACGTGGAGCCGCCTCCTGTTCGTCCCGGTGGTGGTGGCGGGACTCTGGACGCTGCGCGAAGCGGTGGAGAGCGTCTGGCCCTACGGCGGCTTCTCCTGGGGTCGGGTGGCCTTCTCGCAGTCCGCGAGCCCGCTCTCCTCGCTGTTCGCGTGGTTCGGCGTGTCGGGAGTCAGCTTCCTGATGGTCTTCGCGGTCGCGGTGGCGGTGGCCGCCGCACAGGAGGGACTGCGCCTGTCCCGCGGTCGCAGCGCCGCCTGGTATCGCCCGTGGGTCGACGGCGGCAACCAGATGGCCGCATCGGGCGTCACCTCGGGGACCGCGAGCACCGGCCCGGTGGGGCCCGGTTCGGCGACCGCGTGGCGGGGGATCGGGACCCTCGCGCGGGCCGTCATGGCACTCGGGATCTTCACCCTGCTGTTCGTCATTCCCGCGTACCCCACCCATCTGAACGGAACGGTTCGTGTCGGGGCCGTGCAGGGTGACACGAAGTCCGGCTATTTCGACCCTCCCGCGCAGCTCGGTGACAACCTGCTCGGCCAGATCGCCGCGACGACACCCGTGTACTCGCAGAACGTCGACATCGTGATCTGGCCCGAAGGCGCATCCGATGTCGATCCGCTGGAGGATCCGGGCGCCGCGGCACTCTGGGATCAGGTGTCCGCTCGCGCCCATGCTCCGCTCCTGGGGGGCACGATCACATCACGTGTCACGACGAACCCCGACGGCTCGACGACCAGGCGCTACTACAACTCGTCGCTGCTGTGGGAGGCGGGCAAGGGCGTCGTCAACTACTACGACAAGAAGCATCCGGTGCCTTTCGGCGAATACGTACCGGACCGCGCCTTCTGGAGGCAGTTTGCTCCGAGCCTGATCGACCTCATCCAGCGCGACTACACGCCGGGCACCACCCCGCAGGTGATGAACATCGGCACCACCAAGGCCGGCATCCCGAATGTGATCGCCGGCCTCGCGATCTGCTTCGATATCGTCGACGACCAGCTCATGACGGATGCCGTGAACGAGGGTGCACAGGTCATCTTCGCGCAAACCAACAACGCCGACTTCGGCCGCACCGATGAAAGCGTGCAGCAACTCGCGATCGCCCGCATCCGGGCTCTGGAACTCGGCCGCAGCGTCGTCAATATCTCGACGGTCGGCACCAGCGCAGTCATCGCCCCCGATGGATCGATCAGCCACGAGCTGCCCGTTTACACCCCGGATGCCATCGTGGCTGACGTCCCGCTCGCCACCGGGAAGACGCCCGCCGTGTGGGGCGGGCGTCAGTTCGAGTGGTTGGTCTGCGGCATCGGGATCGGCGCGTTGCTGGCAGCGGGGACGCTGCGCGGTCGCCGACGCCGGACGAGGAGATAGCTCAGGCGGTCTTGGCGGGCTTCTTCGTCGTCTTGGTCTCGCCGCGACGGGCACGGAGCAGGGCGAGGCGCTCCTCGAGAAGTTCCTCGAGCTCGGGGCGGGTGCGGCGCTCGAGCAGCATGTCCCAGTGAGTGCGAGCCGGCTTGACTTCGGCGACTTCGGACTGCACGAGTACGCCATCGTCACCGACCAGGCGACCCTCGAGCCCGCTCCGCGGTGACTCCCAGGTCTCCGGCACCTCGGCGTCCGCCGAGAACGTCACCTCGAAGGTCGTGCCATCGACCGTGCGGTAAACGCTCTTCTTCCGCGGAGAGAACTCGACTCCCTCTTCGCTCTGCAAGCTCTGAGATCCGAGTCGCATTCCGCGCAAACTACGATCTGCCATTGTGTGGCCTCCCTCGCGCTGGGCGCCGGGTTCGGCGCATGGTTGCATATTCTGGCGAGGCGGTTCAGGTGGAATCGGCGATTCCCTCGCCCGGACGACCTCGTGTCCAGATGACAGGTATAACGACACCGTGGCCGCATCGATGCCCCGTCACGGTGCTTTTCAGAGCTTTCACAGGTGTTTCGGGACCGATTGAAAGTCGGATTGCTCGAAGAGGGCGCCTCACCGCTGGGATCGGCGCTCGAAGACCTCGATCCCGATGTCCGCCCGATCCGTCATGATGCCGTCGACGCCGGCGTCTAGGAGGCGCTCCATCGTGGCGGCGTCGTTGATCGTCCAGATGTGGACCTCGACGCCCGCCGCGTGGAAGGCCCGCAACACCCGAGGCGAGGTCGAGCGCACCCCGAGGATCCGCTCGGGAATCTGCACGGCATCCACGGATCGCAGCACGGCTCTGGTGATCACGCGCAGGCCGATCGCGGCCGCCCACGTGGCGAGCAGGACCGCACCTGACGACGCCGAGGTCGCGACGCCGGGAAGCAGACGCACCGCCGCCCGACGACGTGAGTTGCGAAAGGAGCCGACGAGCACGCGATGTTCGGCGTTCGCGGCGCGGATCGCCGCCGCCGCGGGAGCCGCCGCCGCGGCCACCTTGATGTCGATGTTGAACATGGCATTCGGAAAGGCGTCGAGTGCCGCGGCGAGCGTCATCAGGGTCTGGCCATCACCGAGATCGATGCGCGCCAGTTCGGCCGACGTCAGGTCCGCGATCGTCGACGAACGGCCGGTAAGCCGAATCAGGTCCGGATCGTGACTGACGATGGCGAGACCGTCGGCCGAGGCATGCACGTCGGTCTCGAGGTGGGTCACCCCGAGCGCCAGTGCTTTCGCAAAAGCGAGCAGGGTGTTCTCGGGAGCATCGATCGCGAGCCCGCGATGAGCGAACAGGCGCGGGGGAGCGGGGGAGAAGTACCCGGCACCGCCAATGCGTGCGGCCCTAGATGCCACTCGTCGTCTCGGTGGCCGGGGGAGCAGTCGGAGCAGAGGGATCACGCGGAGCAAGGAAACCGGCTCCGATTCCCTTCAGCGCCTCCGTGAGTTCGCTCGGGATGATCCAGAGCTTGTTGGCCGGGCCCTCGGCGATCTTCGGCAGCATCTGCAGGTACTGGTATGCCAGCAACTTCGAGTCGGGGTCGCCGGTGTGGATGGCCGAGAAGACGGTCTCGATGGCCTTCGCCTCGCCCTCGGCACGGAGCACCGCGGCTTTTGCCTGACCTTCGGCCTGCAAAATCGCGGACTGCCGCGCGCCCTCCGCCTCGAGAATCTGCGACTGCTTGGTGCCCTCCGCCGTCAGGATGACGGCACGGCGGTCGCGCTCGGCGCGCATCTGCTTCTCCATCGAATCCTGGATCGAGATCGGCGGGTCGATCGCCTTGAGCTCGACACGACTGACGCGGATGCCCCACTTGCCCGTCGCTTCGTCGAGCACGATGCGCAGTTGGCCGTTGATGTTGTCGCGGCTGGTGAGCGCCTCTTCGAGGTTCAGCCCACCGACCACGTTGCGCAGCGTGGTGGTGGTGAGTTGCTCGACCGCACCGAGGTAGTTGGCGATCTCGTAGGTGGCGGCACGGGCATCCGTGACCTGGAAGTAGACGACCGTGTCAATCGAGACCACCAGGTTGTCCTCGGTGATCACCGGCTGCGGAGGGAAGGAGACGACCTGTTCGCGAAGGTCCACCAGCGGACGGAGCCGGTCGACGAATGGCACAAGAAGGTTCAGGCCAGGCAGGAGCGTCTTGTGGTACTTGCCGAGGCGCTCGACGATTCCGGCATACGCCTGCGGAATGATACGAATCGCGCGGAACAGAACCGTGATCACGAAGATCACGATGATCAGGATCACGGCGATGAGAAGCACATTGCCGAATATCTGGGCGGCACTCACGTGGCGCTCCTCTCGGTGGGGGCGGGGAGCGTGGAGACCGGGGTGACAACGGCAGTGGCGCCGTCGATCGAATCGACCTGAACGCGGTCACCCTCGGCGAGGGCGTCCGTCTGGTGATGCGGAAGGCGGGCGGTCCAGGTCTCGCCGTTCGCGAGCTTCACCTGACCGCGACCCTCCTGGAAGGCGAGGACGACGGTGCCGGAGATACCCAACAGCGCCTCCACGTTGCTGCGAGCCGGATCGGCGCCGCGACGAGTGAGCCGCATGAGTGGAGGGCGCACGAAGAACACCAGGGCGAGGGAGAGAATTGCGGCAACGATGAACTCGACATACACCGGAGCGCCCAGGAGAGCCGCGACCAGGCCCCCGACGCTGCCGACGGCGAACATCAAGAACACGAAGGAGAGGCTGAGCACCTCGACGACCAGGAAGACCAGAATCAAGGCCAACCAGAACACCCAGGCCCAACTCGCGAGCACATCTCCCGGCATAGTCTGAAGCTACCACTCAGCCGATTGATAGGGTCGGGAATCGTGAATAACGTCTTGACTCCCGGTTCCCTGTCAGGCCTACGAGCCCTGGTCACGGGCTCGTCTCGCGGCATCGGCGCCGACACTGCGGTCATGCTCGCCGCTGGCGGTGCGCGGGTTGCCATCAACTACCGCAATAAGCAAGCTCGCGCCATGAAGGTGGTCGCGGGCATTGAGGCCGATGGCGGAGAAGCGATCGCTCTGGGCGGCGACCTGACCGATCCAGAATCGGTCGCGGCGATGTTTGCGGTCGTCGAGAAGGACTGGGGCGGCCTCGACCTCCTGGTCTTGAATGCCTCCGGCGGCATGGAAACCGGCATGGGTGACGACTACGCCATGAAGCTCAATCGTGACGCCCAGATCAACGTGCTGGAGGCGGCGCTGCCGCTCATGCCACCCGGATCGCGCGTCGTCTTCGTGACCAGCCACCAGGCCCACTTCGTGGGCACCGCCGAGACGATGCCGTCTTATCTGCCGGTGGCGCTGAGCAAGCGGGCCGGCGAGGATGCCCTGCGCGCACGCGTCGACGAACTGGATGCCAAGGGCATTGGATTCGTCGTCGTCTCCGGCGACATGATCGAGGGCACGATCACCGCGACGCTCCTGGAACGTGCCCAGCCGGGTGCGATCGAGTCGCGCCGAGAGGAGGCGGGCAAGCTGTACACCGTGAACGAGTTCGCCGCCGAAGTCGCGCAGGCGGCGGTGGATCCGATCCCCGAGAATCACACGCGTTATGTCGGAGACATCTCGGGCTTCAGGTCAGTCCGATGAGCGATTCGACGGAGAACCCCGCCTTCCGCGCGACCTCGCGGGTGCTGCTGATCGACTCCAGCGGCGCGACACTGATGTTTCTTCACTACGGCAAGAATCACGGGATCGTCCCGCGCTGGATCACACCAGGGGGAGGCGTCGACCCGGGGGAGACCCATGATCAGGCGGCAATCCGCGAGCTTTTCGAGGAAACCGGCCTCGTGGTCGATTCCGTTCCCGCGCCTTTCCTCGACGAGGATTTCGATCCAGACCAGCGCTGGCATCGGTATCAGCGCGGGCACTGGGCCTGGTACGACATCCGGACCGATCGTTTCGAGCCGGTGCGTGACGGCTGGACCGAGGAAGAGCTCGTGGATGTCGTCGAGTGGCGCTGGATGACCGCCGACGACATGGAAGCCGATGGGCACGAGGTCGAGCCCGCAGAGTTGCCTGCGATGCTGCGCCGACTCGTGCGGCCGACGTTCACCGCTGCCGAGGTTCAGGCGCAGCCCGTGATCGACCTGCCATCGTTTACGAACGACGATGCCGTCGACCTGGGATTGATCGCCGTGGGAGTCATTCGGGAGAGGCGGCTCAATCTCGCCGTGCGCATCGTCCTCCACGACGATGTCGTCTTCCAGGCAAAACTCCTGCGCACCGGACCGGACAACGACCCGTGGCTGTCGGGCAAAGCCGCCGTCGTCACCCGCTTCGGCGAGCCGTCATTGCTCGTGAAGCTGCGCCACGAGGAGGCCGGCACGCCGTTCACGGATCGCGCGGATGTCGACCACGATGTCCTGAAGGCGCATGGCGGCTCCATGCCCATCAAGGTGGACGGTGTCGTCGTGGGCACCATCACGACCTCTGGCGAACCGGACACGGTCGACCACGCCACGACCGCCGAGGCCGTCCGGCGGTTTCTGGCACGCTGATCCGCGCTCGGAACCCAGGGAGTACGCGATGGATGCGGGCTGGATCGAGCATCGGCGTGGGACCGATCGGGAGCTTCTGGGCTGTATACAGGCTGTCGGCGAGCACTTCATGGCCGTGGACCTTCTCGGCCGGGCCCGAACGAGCGCCGTCGACTGGCTGGCCGCCGAAGAAGCCTTGGATGCCCTGGGTCTCGGCTACTTGGCCGAACCGTATGAGTTGCGGCTGGAATCCGGCGCGTGGCTCCGGGTGCGAATCACCGAGGTGTCGACCGAGAGCATCCGTGTCAAAAAAACGACTGGGCGGCGATCGATGCGCCTCAACTCGAGTTCATTGTGCCGTTTCCAGTCAGCGGGGAACTCCGTGCAGCGAGAGGATAACCGGACTCCATTCGCCCGATTCTCGGGGCTGATCAATCTCCGATAAGCTCCATTATGTCAGCATGAAAGCACACTATCTGCGAGCACTGCTCCGAGACAGGGTGACATCGCGTGCTCGCTGCGCTCCGCTGTGAGATGGTGCAGCTGTGGTTTCTTCACAGACTCTGAGCGAGGCCGATCGTCGGATCGTCGCGTCGTGGGCGGCGGACTGCGCCGATCGCGTCGTGGGCTTGTTCGAAGCTGAGGCTCCGAAAGATGACCGCCCACGAGATGCGATCGCTCGAACACGAGCATTTGCACGCGGCGAGCTCGGTGCAGCCGAAGAGATTCGCCGACGCTTTGTCGCTGGTCGTGCCGCGAACGACGTGACGACCCCTGCCGCCGTAGCGGCGGCCCGTGCGGCCGCACAAGCTTCCGGCGTCGCCCACATGGGAGCACACGCCCTCGGCGCCGCCGCCTACGCCGCGAAGGCAGCTGCGCTAGGGAAGCCTGACCGACCCGACGCTGTAGATGACGAGATCCGCTGGCAACTCGAGCACATGAGTGTGGAAGCCAGATCAGCACTCGCCTCCTTACCGCGGCTGGGCGAGGATTCCGCCGGCCCACTGGGATCCGGCCTTCTCGCATCTGGGATTCTCGGGTCCATTATTCGAAAGATTCAGGACGAGATCTCGGACTCGACTCGCCGCGCACCCTGACTCCCCCGCCGTTAATAGTGGAAATCGGATAGCGGTTTTCACCAGTACACCCGCAGGGGTCTCTGTGGGTCGCGAGACATCCCGCCCCGCACCGACGAACAGGCAGCTTCCGGCGCGCGTCGCGATGGTCAATCCAGGTGAATATACTTCGCTGATGGCTGAGTACATCGAAGACTGTGACGTATACGCTGCGTCGTCGTATCAGGTCGCCATATCGCATGGGCATCGCGTGATGCAGAAGATCGATCTCAAGGCTCGGGTCGACACAGAAACCGGCGAGGTCACGTTCTACGTACCGCAGGACACGATCGACACGCTGCGCGACTAATCGCGGGGCATGTGTCCGATTCTGATCACGGCCCGAACCCGTAGCTCGTGAAGGCGCTCAGAGTGTCACGGGCGATCCCGTCGAGCACGACCCGCTCATAGGAAGGGACAGGCTCCCCCTCCCAACATCGCGCCGTGAAGAACCAATCGGCTCGCTGCTCAAGAACGGCGTCGGTACCGTCCGTGCGCTGCATGACAGTCGCCGACTCGGGCTGTCTCAGCTCTACGTCGATGACACTCGATTCGCCACCTTCTATGGGGGCGAACCCAACGCCGAAACCATCAGAGCCGGCATTCAACACTGGGCGAACGCGCACCTGTCAGCGCACTCCTCGCGGCGTCACGAGGAGGAAGACGGTTAGCGCGCGTCGCCGGCCTCAGCGCGCGAACGTGACGTGGATGACGCCGCTCTCCGCGACCTCGGACCTGACCATGTAGTCGCGCTCAAGTTCGTGCAGCTCATCCCAGAGCCGGACGCCGCGCGCGAGGACGATCGGGGTGAGCGCCACGTGCACCCGATCCACGAGTCCGGCGCGCAGGAAGTCGCGCGCGACCCCTACTCCCCCACCGATCCGGATGTCGCCGCCGCCGGCGTGATCGGTTGCCCGTTCGAGCGCGTGCTCTGGCGTCACGGAGAGGAACTCGAATCGGGTGCCGTTGTCGAAGTCGATCGGCGGATGCTCCCGGTGGGTCAGCACGAGCACCAAGCCGCGGAACGGCGGCTCATCACCCCACCAGCCGCGCCAGTCGGGATCGTCCGGGAAGGTGTGGAACCCGAACATCCCGGCACCCATGATCTCCGCTCCGACCCCCTCGAAGTAGGCCGCGGCGTAGCGATCGTCGACACCGACCGTCCCCTCCCCCGTCGTCTCGTGCAGCACACGTTCACGGAAGGTCCTCGTGGCCACGTACGGCGCGACGAGCCTCCCCCAGTCCGCGCCCATCGGATTCGCGGGCGTCTGGTCGGTCGTGGCGGCGACGCCGTCCAGCGAGATGTTGAGGTCGAGACGAACGGTCATGAATTTCTTCCGACGAAGCTGATGTGGACAGCGTACACAAAACAGAAGGCGTCGGCCTCTGTGGGAGGCTGGTGACTCCCCGAAACTCCTGGAGCTGCGCATGCTTCGCGACCGCCTGCGATCACCGAACGCGCCGGTTGTCGTTCACCTCGCCGTACTCGGATTCGGGCTCATCGTCTACGCGATCGTGTCAACGCGCGAATGGTTCTTCTACGACGACTGGTACTACCTCACACAACAGCAGGACCTGATCTGGAGTCCACACGTCGGGCACTGGAGCACCATCCCGGCTCTGATCTTCCTCGGCCTTCAACGCGCATTCGGGATGGACGACTATCTGCCGTTCGCCATTCCCGCGATTCTCGCCCATCTCGGGGTCGTGCACCTGCTCTGGCGCATCATGCTCCGATCACGGGTGCGTCCCTGGATCGCCACGGCGGTATCGCTGGTCCTGGTCTTCCTGGGTGCGGGCGCCGAAGCGGTCGACTGGGCCGTTCAGATCGGATTCGTCGGCGCGATCACCGGGATGCTGGGGGTGATCCTGCTGCTCGACACCCCCCGGCTCCGCGCCCGACGCGGGGCGATCATCGCGGTGCTCGTCCTGCTCTGCCTGGCAAGCTCGGAAGTCGCGATCCCGTTCATCCTGGTGGCGGTTGCCTTCGCCTGGATTCGGCACGGCCTCGGGCGCACCATGGGAATCTTCGTCGGTCCGTTCATCTGCCTGCTGACCTGGTACTTGCTGTTCGGGCGCCAGGATCCCGCGACCGGTCGCGCGAAGGGGCTCGGCCAGCTTCTCGCGGTTCCGCAATATGCGATCTCGATGCTGAGCGACGGCCTCGGGCGGATGTTCCCCCTCACCCTGCTCGGCGGACTGGTATTCGTCGCGCTCGGCGTCTGGTGGATCTTCACGTTCCGTACCGCTCCGACAACCGCGACCCTGGCCTACCTTCTCTTTCTCGCGGCCCCGGTGTTCGCCGTCCTCACCGGCTTCTCCCGGATCGCGGACGGACTGACGACCGCGACGTCGTCGAGGTACGTCTACGTCGTCGTCGTCGCGATCACTCCGCTGCTGGCGATGGGAACCGATCGACTCACCCGGCGGTCCGCGCTCGCTCCCACGGTTGCGCTCATCCTGGTGATTGCCGCGTGGAACATCGGAGGGATGGCTCTGGCGCTCAACACCCGGATCGACCGTGCGGCGAGCACCCGCGTCGAATTGGCGAAGACCGCAGAACTGCTGAACGACCAGGCGGGGTGCCTGCCGGACGCGAACCGCCCCTCTCCTCGTTGGGCGCCCGACGTGACCGTCGGAGATGTCCGGCGTTGGATCGTCCATGGTTGGTACCACCCGCATCCGCTCGCCAGCTCATCGACGAAGTGCGCCTCCGGCTGAAGACGCCCGACACCTCACGCCGTCGGCTTCGTCGCCACTCCGTCGAGCCACAGCGTGTCGCTCTCGTCGCGGTGCACCCCGTCGGTTCCCACGTGCGTTGCCGCGATTTGCGGCCCCTTCTGGATCACGTGCACCAGCGCCATGCCGTGGCCGCGCCCGAGGTCGTAGTCGTCCTTCAACCACGCGAGGATCTCCCCCGCCTTCACGCCCGGGGCGTCGAGTCCCTTGTCATGCGCGATCGCCACGAACTGCCGCGGGGTGAGTCCGGTCTTCGACTCGATGTTGTCGAGATACGCCTGAAACGACATGCGGCGATTGTTTCAGAACTACCCGACTAGAGCGACAGCAATCGCGCCAGCAGCTGTGGGGCGAACGGCTCAGCGATGTCGAAGACGATGCGCACGCCATCCGGATGATGCGGCGCCACCGGCCGGTACCGCCCGCGCAGTTCGGCGATCGTCTGGCCGCGCCCCGGCCCGTCGCTGGTGTCGACGACCACGGGCACGCGCGCAGCCGACGACACGACGGCCTCGCCGGTGAGCACGGCAGCGGCAAGAGGGTCGTGCAGCGCCGATGACGGGCGCCCAAAATGCTGCCTGTAGAAGGCGTAATAGGTGTGAAGCATCCGCCCCAGCGCACGCGCGCGTGGGCCTTCGGCCTGCAGGGCGTCCAGATCGGCCTGCTCGAAGCGTTGGAACATCGTCGCGTCGAGCGGGACGATCGTCACGTCCCAGTCGGCCGCGAACACCGCAGCGGCCGCTTCGGGATCGTTGTGGATGTTGGCCTCCGCCGCCGCGGTCACGTTGCCCGGTGCGAGCGCCGCCCCGCCCATGATGACCACGTCCGCGACCAGACCGGCGAGAGCCGGCTCCCGCTCGAGAGCCACCGCGAGGTTGGTGAGCGGTCCGATCGCGAGCACATGCAGCTCCCCCGGACGCGCCCGGGCGAGCGCGATCAGCTCGTCGGCGGCCGATCCCGCCGCGAAAGCCGCCGAGCCGCGCGGCAGTTCGACCCCGCCGATCCCGTTGTCGCCGTGCACATGCGGGGCTCCACCCGCGTAGGGATGGGTCAGAAAGTCGGTGCGCCCGACGGCGACCGGGATGTCGGGCCGGCCGAAGAGTTCCAGCAGGTCGCGCGCGTTGCGGGCGGCGGTGTCGGCATCCGTGTTCCCGCTCACGGATCCGACGAGCGCGAGGTCGACCGCGGGATGGGCGAGCAGGTAGCCGAGAGCCAGCGCATCATCGATCCCGGGATCGCAGTCGAGGTAGACGAGCACGGTGACTATTCGTCTCCGGGCATCGCCGCGGCGAAGGCGACGGCGCGCTCGATCCAGGTGCGAAGCGGCACCTTCGTGCGCACCTCCTCGGCGGACACCAGGAACCAGGTCTTGCTCTCCCGTCCGCCCATGATCATCCGGCGCACGGACAGCTCAGCCCGATCGAAGCTCGCGGCCTCGGCTTTCGCGCGTCGAACGTCGGCACCACCCTCTTTGCCGAGACGAACGAGCAGGTCGTCGCCGGAGACCCCGCAGACCAGGTTTCCCTTCCAGAGAAAACCGGTACCGCCCACGATCGCCTTCTCGACGATCTCCCCGTCGAGCTGCATGGACTCCAGTTGCGCGCGCACTCGGTCGAGGAGCTTGGTGGTGGGCATGCGCCCAGTATGCCCGGCTGTGCCGTTCGTGCTTGCATGATCACAGGAGGCGATGGCGCTCATGGTGGATGGATTCGGCCGACAGGCTCAGACCGCGATCTTTCGAGCTGGTGCCTCGGGAGCCACACCGAGCGTCCCGACCCGCTGGTCGAGCCTCGTGGAGACGGCGCATCGGGCGATGTCGCCGGACGCCTGGGCATACGTGCACGGCTCGAGCGGGATCGAATCGACCGCCGACGCGAACGCGCGCGCCTTCGAGCGCTGGCGGATCGTGCCGCGGATGCTGCGCGACGTCTCCGAGCGCGACCTCGGCGTCACCCTCTTCGGACACCGGTACCCCACTCCCCTGCTGGCATCGCCGGTCGGGGTTCTCGAGTTGGTCCATCCGGATGCCGATGTGGCCATCGCCCGCGCCGCCGCCTCGCTCGGCGTGCCCACGATTCTCTCGAATCAGGCGTCGATCTCCATGGAGAGGGTCGCGGCAGACGGCGGCGGCGGTCCGCTCTGGTTCCAGCTGTACTGGAGCACCTCCGACGAGTTGGTCGAGAGTCTGGTCGGCCGCGCCGAGAGGCTCGGGGTGCACGCGATCGTGGTGACGGTCGATACGCAGATGCTGGGCTGGCGGCCGCGTGATCTGGACCGCGCGTTCCTCCCCTTCATCCACGGAATGGGAATCGCGCAGTACACCAGCGACCCGGTGTTCCGCCGACTGGTCGCCGAGCGGATGGCGCGACCCGCCGATCCTGACGCGCCGCGTCCACGAGTCACGCCCGCCGCCATCCGGACTCTGATCGGGATGGCACGCCGCTACCCCGGCCGCCTCGGCGCCAACCTCCGCTCCGGTGAGCCACGCGCCGCCGTCGAGACCTTCCTCGATGTGTTCTCCCGCGCGGATCTGAGCTGGGAGAACCTGGCGTTTCTGCGCTCGCGCACGTCGTTGCCGATCCTGCTCAAAGGGGTCCAACATCCGGATGACGCGCGCCGCGCCCTCGAATCTGGAGTCGATGGCGTCATCGTCTCGAACCATGCCGGCCGCCAGCTGGATGGGGCGATCGCCTCGCTCGACGCGCTCTCCGGCGTTGTCGAGGCGGTGGCTGGCCGCGCACCGGTCCTGCTGGACAGCGGGGTGCGCGGCGGGGCCGACATCGTTCGCGCCCTGGCGCTCGGAGCGGCCGCCGTCGGGGTCGGACGGCCGTGGGTCTACGGGATGGCGGTCGCGGGCGAGCACGGCGCCCGCGAGGTGCTGCGCAACCTCATCGCCGAGTTCGATCTGACTCTCGGCCTCAGCGGGCACCGCTCGATCGGCGAGCTGTCCCCCGAGGACCTCCTCGACAGGTGACGCTCAGCTCTCCTCGAGCAGAGCTCGAGCCGTTCCGGCGTCGATCACCAGGTCGGTCACAAAACCGCCAGCGAGCGCTCCGCGGATGCTCGGCACCTTCGACACTCCCGAGACGACACACACCCGCCTGGCGACTCTCTTCAACACCGAAGGGTCCGGCCCACTCGCACGTTCGTTCAGTGGGATGCCATCGACGCTGCCATCTTCGCGATAGAACACGGTCGCGAGGTCACCGACCACGCCGTGCTCGTGTAACTGATCGAGGTCATGCTGGTCGAGATAGCCCCCGGTGTAGACATGGCTCGGCAGAGCGCCGAAGGGTGCCCCCAGCCCGAACAGGGCGATGTCGATCTCGGCCTGCAGGTCGAGCACGCGCCGCACGCTGCTCTCGCGCCACATGGCCGCCTTCGTCTCCGCATGATCGAAGAATGCTGGCACCGGGAACTGCTGCACCGTCGCACCGAAGGCGGCCCCGAACTGTTGCAGTATTTCGCTGGCGTAGATGATGCCCGTCGTCCGCGGATTGCCGGCACCGTTGAGTTGCACGATCTGGGAGTTGTGGGTCGGCTTGTCGATGAGATGGCGGCTGATGGCGCTCATCGTCGAGCCCCAGGCGATTCCCATCGTCATGTTCGATTCGAAATACTGCCCGAGCACCCTCGCCGTATAGAGCGCGACCCGTTCGCGGCGATCGACATCGCTGGTGCCGTCGGGCATGGGGACGACGTGCGCCACCATTCCGAAACGTCGACGGAGCTCCCCCTCGAGCAGGCTCGGCATCTCGCGCGGCGAACGCACGGTGATTTCGACGAGCCCGGTGTCGCGCGCGAAGGTGAGCAGGCGTGACACCGACGACCGCGACGTGGCGAGCTCGCGCGCGATTGCCTCCATGGTGAGGTCTTGCAGGTAGTAGAGGCGGGCGGCGGTGAGGGCATCGCGGGTGCGGAGTGGAACGGAGTCGTGGGCGATGGTCATGTCTTCATTGTGCACGTATGTGCAAACAACTTGATCACTCGTGCGAAAGAGCCGATGCTGGCCACCGAACCGTATTGAGGTCTGGAGACCCCGCATGACTGACACCGCCACCGTCCGACCCTCCGTCGCCCGCCTGCGCGAACGCCCGACTGCCCAGGTGCTCGTGCTCGGGGGCGGCATCAACGGAATCTCCACTTTCCGCGAGTTGGCCTTGCAGGGCGTGGATGTCGTACTCGTCGAGCGAGGAGATTACGTCTCCGGAGCGTCCTCGGCCTCGTCGCACATGATCCACGGCGGCGTGCGCTATCTCGAAAACGGCGAGTTCCGGCTCGTCAACGAGGCCGTGCACGAGCGGAACCGGCTGCTCAAGAACGCGCCGCACTACGTGCGACCACTCCAGACCACGATCCCGATCTTCAAGACCTTTTCCGGGGTGCTCTCCGCTCCCCTGCGCTTCCTCACCCACACGCAGCGGTCGACGGTCGAGCGTGGTGCCCTGCTCATCAAAGTCGGCCTCATCATCTACGACTCCTTCTCACGCGACGGCGGCTCGGTGCCCCGACACCGTTTCCTCGGCCGGAAGAAATCGCTCGAGGCGATGCCGCACCTCAACCCGACGCTGAAATACACGGCAACCTACTTCGACGCCTCGATGCACAACCCTGAGCGCCTCGCCCTCGACGTACTGCTCGACGGCGTCGCCACCGGAAGCGGTCGCGCGGCGAACTATGTCGAGGCCGTCAGCATGTCGGGGTCGGAGGTCATCCTTCGCGACCTGGAGACGGGCGAGGAGTTTTCGATGAGCGCGCCGGTCATCGTGAACACGACCGGCCCCTGGACCGATCTCACCAACGGCGCCCTCGGGATGCCGACCCGCTTCATGGGCGGCACCAAAGGCTCGCACATCGTGCTCGAGAACCCGGCGCTCCTGGAGGCATTGAAGGGTCGCGAACTGTTCTTCGAGAATGACGACGGCCGGATCGTCCTGATCTACCCGCTCAAAGGTCGCGTTCTGGTCGGCACGACCGACATCGACGCGGATCCGCGGGAGCCGGTGGTCTGCACGGAGGACGAGGTGGACTACTTCTTCGGACTCGTTCGCCACGTGCTGCCCCAGATCGAGCTGGACCGGTCACAGATCGTCTACCGCTTCAGCGGCATCCGCCCGCTCCCCCGGCACGACGACGAGACGCCCGGATTCGTCTCCCGCGACTACCGGATCGAACCGGCCGAGTTGGCGGGTGGCGGCGTCCTGCTCACCCTCGTCGGCGGCAAGTGGACCACCTTCCGCGCCCTCGGGGAGCACATGGCCGACCTCGCGCTGGCTCGACTTGGACTGCCCAGAAAGGTATCGACGGAAACCCTCGCGATCGGGGGCGGTCGGGGCTTCCCCCGCACTCCGGCGGCACGCGCCGCCTGGATTGCGGCACACGCGTCGAAGGTCGACGCCGAGCGCGCGGACCTGCTCCTCGAGCGCTACGGCACGACAGCGGCGGCGGTCATCGATTCCCTGGGAGCGACGGACGCGCCGTTGGCTCATTTCGCCGGATACTCAAGAGACGAGATCCGCTTTCTCGTCCGCCACGAACACTCCGTGCACCTCGCCGACCTGATCTACCGCCGTACCAGCCTGGCCTTCATCGGAGCGCTCACAACGGGCCTGATTGCGGAGCTGGCGGTTCTCGCGGGCGAGGTCCTCGACTGGTCCGACGCCCGACGGTCTGACGAGATCGCGCGAGTGATCACCGACCTCTCCGAGCGTCATCAGGTGGATCTCGCGGTGGAGGATGCCGCGCGATAGCCGGCGGCCTCCGACTTGGAGCACGAGCCGAACGCGGCCGGGGTCGATCGATCCGGGCGTGCGCTATCCCTGTGTCGCCGCCACCCATGCCTCAAGCTTTGCGGTCGCCGCTCCCGAGTCGATCGTCTCGGCCGCCACCGCGATTTTGTCTCTGAATCGCGCGCGAATGTCTTGCTCACCCGTGGTGTGATCGTGGGCAAGCTCCCAGGAGATCAGCCCGGCCGCCGTGTTGAGAAGAACGATGTCACGGACCGGACCCTCCTCCCCCGCCAGCGTGCGGCGCGCGACGTCGGCGTTGTGTGCGGCATCTCCGCCGCGCAGCTCGTCGATGGAGGCGCGCTTCAGTCCAAGATCGGCGGGATCCAAATCGTGCTCGGTCACCGAGCCGCGCGAAACCTCCCAGATGTGGCTGTGGCCGGTGGTGGACAGCTCATCGAGCCCGTCGTCGCCGCGGAACACCAGGGCGGTCGCCCCTCGGGTCTGGAAGACGCCGACGAACAGCGGAACCTTGTCGAGCGCGGCAACTCCCACCGCCGAGGCCTCCGGGCGCGCCGGGTTGCAGAGCGGCCCGAGGAAGTTGAAGACAGTCGGGATGCCCAGCTCGGCCCGCGTCGGGCCGGCGTGCCGGAATCCCGGGTGGAACATCGACGCGAACGCGAAGGTGATCCCGACCTCATCGAGCACCGCGGCGACCCGCTCCGGCGGCATCGTGAGGTCGACCCCGAGCGCCGCAAGAACGTCGGATGATCCGGATGCCGACGACGCCGCCTTGTTGCCGTGCTTGACCACTTTCGCACCGGCCGCCGCCGCGACGACGGATGACATCGTCGACACGTTGACCGTGCCGAACCGGTCTCCACCGGTCCCCACGATGTCGAGGGCCATGGGATCGACGGCGAGCGGTTGCGCGTTGGCAAGCACCGCATCCCGGAATCCGACGATCTCGTCGACCGTCTCTCCCTTCGCCCGGAGCGCGACCAGGAAGGCCGCCAACTGGGACGGTGTCGCACGTCCTGCCATGACTTCCTCCATGGCCCATGACGCCTCGGAGATGGAGAGGGCCGAGCCCGCGAGCAACTCGGTCAGGATGGCGGGCCAGGAGAGTTCGGTCGGCATGATCACGATCGTAACGACCCGCCCGGAATGGAATCCCGACCGATCGAAATCGTTCATAATAGAAAACGTGACCTCCACCTCCTTCAGCACCCCTGGCACCGCGGTCATCAACCGACCGAACGTCGTTCAAGTTGGTGTGATCGTCTGGCTTGGCAGCGAGGTCATGTTCTTCGCTGGCCTGTTCGCGATCTACTTCACGCTGCGTTCGACCTCGCCGGGCCTGTGGGCGCAGGAGACGGCGCATCTCAACGTCCCGTACGCCCTGGTGAACACCCTCATCCTGGTCTCCTCATCGTTCACCTGCCAGGCGGGCGTCTTCGCCGCGGAGCGCCTGCAGTCGCGCCGAACCGGCAAGCTCATGCAGTTCTGGAAGTGGGGCCTCGTCGAGTGGTTCTATCTCACATTCTCCCTCGGCGCCGTCTTCGTCACCGGCCAGGTTTTCGAATACGCCAACCTGGTCAGTGAGCACATCGGCTTCGACAGCAACGCGTACGGCTCCTCCTTCTACCTCACCACCGGGTTCCACGCTCTGCACGTGACCTGCGGCCTGATCGCCTTCCTGCTGGTGCTGGGTCGCGTGTTCGCGGTCAAGAACTTCACGCACCGTGAAGCGACCACCGCGATCGTCGTGTCCTACTACTGGCACTTCGTCGACGTGGTGTGGATCGGCCTCTTCCTCGTCATCTACGTCCTCAAATAGCTGCTCGACGAGCAGTCGCGGTACATACAGAACTCAGAACGGAACTTGCACAGCACATGGCGAAAACAGCTTCCCCTTCAGCCCGCAAGGCTCGCGCAACGGGTCGTCGATCGCCGTTGGCATCCGTTTCCCTGCTGGTCATCGGCCTCCTGGCAACGGGCGGCGCGTACGCGATGTTCACGACCAGCGCCACCGCCGAGACCTCCTCGCAGGTCACCTCGATGGTCTCTCAGGGCCAGAAGCTGTTCGCGGCGAACTGCGCCAGTTGCCATGGCATGAATGCCCAGGGCTCGAGCGCGGCGCCGACCCTGATCGGAGTCGGTGCCGCATCGGTTGACTTCCAGGTCGGCACGGGCCGGATGCCCGCCGCGGCCACGGGTCCGCAGATCGCGAAGAAGGCGGTGCAGTTCACCGACTCCCAGATCGCTGCCCTGGCGGCCTACGTCGCCTCTCTCGGCCCTGGCCCCGCGATCCCCGAGCCCCAGTACCTCACGGGGAAGGGAAACGTCGCAACCGGGGCAGAACTGTTCAGAGTCAACTGCGCGATGTGCCACAACGTGGCGGGCGCGGGCGGTGCCCTGACGCAGGGGAAATACGCGCCGAACCTCCACAGCGTCTCGGCCAAACACATCTACGAGGCCATGCTGACCGGCCCCCAGAGCATGCCGGTCTTCAACGACCTGAACATCACGCCTCAGGACAAGGCGAACATCATCAGCTATCTGACGTATCTGAATAAGAACCCGTCGCCGGGTGGACTCTCCCTGGGTGACTTGGGTCCGGTGTCGGAGGGTCTCTTCGTCTGGATCTTCGCTCTCGGCTCGGTGGTTGCCATCACCGTGTGGCTGACCGCCAAGTCCAACTAGACGTGAACGACCGGAAAGGGAACCGCAATGGCTGACCAGGGCACAGGGAGCGGCACCGACGTCGAGAAGTATGACGCTGCCGTCCCGACGGGCACCGGTATCGTCACGTCCGATCGGATCGAGAACCCCGGTTTTGAACCGGTCCGGCTTCGCGTGTCCGAGCTCGACCCGAAGAAGGACAAGGCGAACGAGCGTCGCGTCGCTCTGATGTTCGGCCTGTCGATGATCGGGAGCGCGGGGGCGATCGCGGCCTACATCATCTTCCCGATCGTGCCCGGCGATCCGGGGTCCGTGCGCACGAATACCTTCCTCCTCGGCCTCGGCCTGGCGCTGGGTCTGTTCGGCATCGGATTCGGTGCGGTGCACTGGGCGAAGTCGCTGATGGATGGGCACGATCTCGTCGAGTTCCGTCACGGCACTCGCGGTTCGGATGCCACTCGCGCCAAAGCGGCCGAAGTCTTCCACCTCGGCAACAAGGAATCCGGAATCGGTCGTCGCCACCTGATCCGGAACACCCTGATCGGGGCGTTGGTGTTCTTCCCGCTCCCCGGCATCGTGGTTTTCCGCGACTTGGCACCGGCGGCAGACCCGAACCAGTTGCTCAAGTTCACCATGTGGAAGAAAGGCACCCGGCTCACCAAGGACCCGAGTGGTGTCCCGATCAAGGCATCCGACGTGACTCTCGGTTCGGTCTTTCACGTGATCCCTGACGGACTAAATGATTTACCTGATAAACTAGAGCAGAAGGCCAAAGCCGCAGTCCTCTTGATGCGGTTGAAGCCGGAAGATCTTCATGTCTCCAAAGGAAGAGAGTCCTGGAACTATCAGGGGATCATCGCGTACTCCAAGATCTGCACTCATGTTGGATGCCCCGTCGCCCTCTACGAGCAGCAGACGCATCACCTGCTCTGCCCGTGCCACCAGTCGACGTTCGACATCACGCATGAAGCTGAAGTGATCTTTGGTCCCGCGAATCGACCGCTGCCGCAACTGCCTATCACCATTGACTCCGAGGGTTACCTGGTCGCACAGAGCGACTTCCACGAACCCGTCGGCCCGAGCTTCTGGGAGCGGAAACATTGACCGTCGATACCACAGCGGCCGCCGCGGCGCCGGCGACCGGCGAGAGCGACCTTCCTCCGACGACAGGAACGCGCGTCACGAACTGGGCCGCGAACTACATCGATGAGCGCACGAGCATCTCGGGTCTCGTCAAAGAACTCGGTCGCAAGATCTTCCCGGATCACTGGTCGTTCATGCTCGGCGAAGTGGCGCTCTACAGCTTTGTCGTCATCTTGCTCAGCGGGACCTTCCTGACGTTCTTCTTCCAGCCCTCGATGGCTGTCGTGACGTACAACGGCTCCTATGCGCCGCTGAAGGGCATCCAGATGTCGACAGCCTTGTCGTCGACTCTGAACATTAGCTTTGACGTCCGCGGCGGGCTGTTGCTGCGCCAGGTGCACCACTGGGCTGCTCTGCTCTTCATCGCCGCGATCGGGCTGCACATGCTGCGCATCTACTTCACCGGAGCGTTCCGCAAGCCACGCGAGATCAACTGGATCATCGGGTTCGTACTATTTATCCTGGCCCTGGCGGAGGGCTTCACCGGGTACTCGCTCCCTGACGACCTGCTGTCTGGCAATGGACTTCGCATCATCAACGGCATGGTGGAGGGCATTCCGGTCGTTGGCACCTGGATTGACTATCTGCTCTTCGGCGGAGAATTCCCGGGGACTGCGATCATCGGGCGCTTCTACAGTCTGCATATCCTGCTGTTGCCGGCGATCCTGGTGGCCGCGCTCGGTGCGCACATGGTGCTGTTGATCGTGAACAAGCACACCCAGTTCGCCGGTCCCGGTCGGACAGAGGGCAACGTGGTCGGCTCACCGATCATGCCGGTATTCGCGGCCAAGGCGGGTGGCTTCTTCTTCATCATCTTCGGCGTCATCATGCTGACCGCGTCGTTCGTCACGATCAACCCGGTCTGGCTCTACGGGCCATACGATCCTTCTCCTATCTCAGCGGGAACCCAACCAGACTGGTACATCGGCTTCGCGGATGGCGCGTTGCGGCTCGTACCCCCGCACTGGGAGTTCATGCTCGGCCCGTACACCGTCTCGATGAACATCATCATCCCGATCCTGGTGCTCCTCGTCTTGCTGGCTCTCGTGGCCGCCTACCCGTTCTTCGAGGCCTGGGTAACGGGAGACAAGCGTGAACACCACATCGCTGACCGTCCCCGCAACGCGCCGACCCGCACCGCCATCGGAGCCGCTGGTGTGACGTTCTACGGGGTCCTGTGGGCTGCCGCGAGTTCGGACCTCATCGCCACCCACTTCATGCTCACGGTCGAAAGCGTCATCCACGTGTTGCAAGCCCTGCTGATCGTCGGGCCATTCATCTCTTACCACGTCGCCAAACGGATCTGCATCGCACTCCAGAAGAAGGACCGCGAGGTTGCGCTGCACGGATTCGAGTCTGGTCGTATCGTGCGGCTCCCCGGCGGCGAGTACGTCGAGGTGCACGAGCAGCTTTCGGACTACGAGCGCTGGAAGCTGGTGAGCTTCGATGACAACGCGCCGATCATGTTGCGTCCGAACAAGGATGGCAAGATCACGGCCGGAGCTCGACTCCGGGCTCGCGCGTCGAACTGGTTCTTCGAAGACCGCATCGCGCCGGTCTCGTTGACCGAGATCGAACAGCAGCACCACGAGCACGCGGCGGTCGAAAGCTAAGCAGACCGACCGAGAACGGCCCCGCGAGCGTCAGCTCGACGGGGCCGTTCTTCTGTTGTCCAGGGCTTGTCGCGCGAGAGCATGACCAAGGACATCTCGGTGTCGGAGCGATCGGTGGTGACGAGACACGAAACAGTTGATGGGGCGACCGCGACCGCGACCGATGGTGAGCTGTGCTGCGCATCTCGAGAACGGGTGCCATGCGCTCGAATCATGTCACGAGCATCCTCCTGACGCCACAGACCGGTCTCCGCACACTGCCGGACATGAATGGTGGAGCCACACGACATCAACATCCGGCGCTCATTGGTCAATCGCCAGATCACACCCGGGCACTGGCCTGGGATGCCGAGCGCGTGTCCGATCGGCCATCAGCCCCCGATGACGGAGCTCTGAGCGCCTGCGGAGCTGGTGTTCAGGCCCCGGCTGCCGGGAAGAATCGACGCATGTACTCCGCGCTCTCCTGGAAGCCGAGGCGGTCGTAGAAGCCGCCGGCCCGGCGGCTCGCGACGGTGAGCTGCGTCACCCCGCGACGTTCGCACTCGGCCTCAACGGCGCGCACGAGCTTCGTTCCGAGGTCGAGACCGCGTACCGACTCGTCCACGACCAACTCCTGCAACTGAGCCGACAGGCCATTCGTCGCCAGAAGCGGCACGATGGTGGTCAGCGCGTAGCCCTGGAGCGTTCCGTTCTCTGCCTCGGCCACATCGACCATGACACTCGGATGCTCGCCGGCGAAGTAGGCCGCGATGGTCGCGTCGAAGGCCTCACGCACCGGCGCGAATGCATGACCCATCTGCGACACAAGACGGAACAGGCCGTCTTCGTCTCCGGAATGTGCCGCGCGGATCGTCACCATGCGAGGCTCAGCGAGCGAAGTTGCCGCGGTAGTACTCGTAGTACCAACCGATGAGCGAGACCGCCACAACCGGGACGCCGATGAAGGTGATCCAGACGCCGACGGCGACCCCGAGGAACATCAGTGCGAGCCCGAAGGCGATGATGAGCGGCCACCAGCTCCATGGGCTGAACGTACCCATTTCCGGATCCCCGTCATCGATGTTCGCATCGGGAAGGTCAGACGGACCCTCCCCACCCTGAGCCGCGTACGTCCGACCCAGATAGAAGGCGAGGAAGAACGCGAAGATACCCGAGAGCGCCATCGCGACCGTTCCGACCCACTCCACCCGGTCGAACTCGGAAAAGAAGAGCGACCAGATCGTGTAGACCGCGTCAGCCAGCAGGAAGAAGCCGCCGAGTATCCAGAAGAGATTCGTATTCGCGCGCATAGCTCAGTGCACCTTCCCGTCGGCGAGATCGACGATCGGTTGATCGGGCCCGTCTTTGAACGGACCGATCCCGACCGGCACGCCGATCTCCGGGTGGTGGAGGTCGAACGCCGGCGATTCGGAACGGATGCGCGGGATCGAGGTGAAGTTGTGGCGCGGTGGCGGGCAGGATGTCGCCCACTCGAGCGAGCGTCCGTTGCCCCACGGGTCGTCGACGGTGACCTTCACTCCGCGACGTGCGGTGACGTAGACGTTGGCCAGGAACGGCAGCATCGACACACCGAGGATCGCGGCTCCGAAGGTGGAGAGCTGATTCATCCAGGTGAAGCCGTCGGTGGGCAGGTAGCTCGCGTAGCGGCGCGGCATGCCGATCACGCCGAGCCAGTGCTGAATCAGGAAGGTGGTGTGGAAGCCGATGAACAGCAACCAGAAGTGGATCTTGCCCAGTCGCTCGTTCAGCATCTTGCCGGTCCATTTGGGCCACCAGAAGTAGAAGCCGGAGAACATCGAGAACACCACCGTGCCGAACACGACGTAGTGGAAGTGCGCCACGACGAAGTAGCTGTCGGAGAGGTGGAAGTCCAGCGGTGGGGAGGCGAGGATGACACCGGTCAGACCGCCGAAGGTGAAGGTGACCAGGAAGCCGATCGCCCACAGCATCGGGGTTTCGAAGGTCACGGACCCTCGCCACATCGTGCCGATCCAGTTGAAGATCTTCACCCCGGTCGGCACCGCGATCAGCATCGTCATGAGGGAGAAGAACGGCAGCAGCACCGCACCGGTGACGTACATGTGGTGCGCCCACACCGTGACCGACAGCGCCGCAATGGCGATGGTGGCGTAGATGAGGGTCTTGTAGCCGAAGATCGGCTTGCGGCTGAACACCGGCAGCACTTCGGAGATGATGCCGAAGAACGGCAGCGCGATGATGTACACCTCGGGGTGCCCGAAGAACCAGAACAGGTGCTGCCACAGGATCGTGCCACCGTTGGCAGGATCCAGCAGATGCGAGCCGAAGACCCGGTCGGCGCCCAACGCGAACAGCGCGGCGGCCAGCACCGGGAACGCGACGAGAACCAGGATCGAGGTGACCAGGATGTTCCAGGTGAAGATCGGCATCCGGAACATCGTCATCCCGGGTGCGCGCATCGTGATGATCGTGGTGATGAAGTTCACCGCACCCAGGATCGTGCCGAACCCGGTCAGCGCCAGGCCGAAGACCCAGAGGTTGCCGCCGAGGCCGGGCGTGAAGGTCGTGTCAGACAGCGGCGCATACGCCGTCCAGCCGAACGCTGCCGCTCCTCCCGCCGTGAAGAACCCGCTCACCGTGATGATCGAGCCGAACAGGTAGAGCCAGTACGCAAAAGCGTTCAGGCGCGGGAACGCGACGTCGGGGGCGCCGATCTGCAGTGGCATCGCCACATTCGCGAAGGCGGCGAAGAGCGGTGTCGCGAACAGCAGCAGCATGATCGTGCCGTGCATCGTGAACAGCTGGTTGTACTGCTCGTTCGACTGCACCACGTCGAGGCCGGGGGTGAACAACTCGGCGCGAATGATCAGCGCGAGCACGCCGCCGATGCAAAAGTAGATGAACGAGGTGATCAGGTACAGGTAGCCAATCGTCTTGTGGTCGGTGGTCGTCAGCCACTTGACGACCACGTTGCCCTTGCGCTCGACCCGGCGCGAACCATTGACCGTCGTGGTCGTCGGCGGTGCGATCGGATTGGCGGGTGCCGTTGCAGTACTCATCGTCCTACCCCTGGGTGGTCGTCGGGCCGTTACCCGGCTGGTTGCTGTTCACGTTGTACTCCGGCCCGAGACGCCCGATCTGGCCGAGATTCCTCAGGTCCTGGATGTGCTGCTCGTAGTCCGCCTGGGAGACGACTTTCACCTGGAAGAGCATGTCCGCGTGATACTCCCCGCAGAGCTCGGCGCACTTGCCCTGATAGGTGCCGATCTTCTCCGGGATGAAGTACATATGGTTCGTCTGATCCGGAATCAGGTCTTTCTTGTAGAGGAAGTCGACCACCCAGAAGTCGTGGGCGACGTCCCGTGACCGAAGGTCGATTTGCACCTTCTTGTTGACGGGCAAGTAGAGGGTCGGCAGCTTGCTCAGGTCGACGCTGCCGTCGGGGTTCAAGCGGGACTGCACCTGCACGCCCGGCGAGTAGACCTTCTCATCGAGGTAGTTGAAGTCCCACGACCACCGCTTGCCCCAGACCTCGATCTTGACGTCCGGGTTGCCCGGGTTCGCCTCGATCGCTGCCTGGTCACGCGCGGTGAAGGCGAAGAAACCCAGCACCAGAATCAGCGGCACGATCGTGTAGAAGATCTCGATCGGCATGTTGTAACGCAGCTGCACCGGGAGGCCGGTCTGCCCCTTGCGACGGCGGTAGACCACCGCGGCCCAGATGATGAGGCCCCAGGTGATGATGCCGACGGCGAGCAAGACGATCCAGGAGTTGGTCCAGAGGCTCGTCACCATCTGGGTGTGGTTCGTCACACCGGGTCCGCCGGGCAGGAAGCCGGAGAGCTGTTGCTGCGAGCATCCAGCCAAGACGATGGCAACGAACCCGACGACCGGGACGACTGCCCACCGGGCCAGACGCGATCGACGGGCGTGGGGGCGGTTGGAGCGCACCTGAAACCTCTCAAGAGTGGGGCTGGATCTCTTCCACTCTACATCGGCAAAAGGCCCCCACCTTTCGGTGAGGGCCTTCGAAAAGCCGTGTCAGAAACGGAATCAGTGGAAGCTGTCGCCGCAGGCGCAACTGCCGGACGCGTTCGGGTTATCGATCGTGAAACCCTGCTTCTGAATGGTGTCCTCGAAGTCGATGGATGCACCGTCCAGATACGGCACGCTCATCTGGTCGACGACCACCTCGACACCGTCGAAGTCGACGGTCGTGTCGCCGTCGAGCAGCCGCTCGTCGAAGTAGAGCTGGTAGATCAGACCGGAGCATCCGCCCGGCTGCACGGCAACGCGCAGGCGCAGGTCGTCGCGTCCCTCCTGCTCGAGAAGGCTGCGCACCTTGCCGGCGGCGACATCGGAGAGCTTCACGCCGTGCGTGCTCGGCTCGGTGGTCTCAGTGGCGATCATCGTGTCTGACATGTCGTCCAGTGTACGACGAGGTGTGCGGCGCTCGCCCGATCACACGGTGCGAGAGTTCATGCGCGCCAGCAGCATCGCCTCGGCGAGGATGGCGCGCTGCAGAGTCGGCAGGTGCAATGACTCGTTCGGGCTGTGAGCCCGCGTGTCGGGATCCTCGACTCCCGTGATGAGGATCTGCGCGTCCGGGTAGCGTGCCACCAGATCGGCAATGAACGGGATGGAGCCTCCCGACCCCATCTGCACTGCCGGGGAGCCGTACGCCTCGTGCATGGTCGACATCGCATCAGCGGCCGCCCAGCCGCTCGTGTCGACCAGGAAGGGCTCGCCGAGGTCGAGGTCGTCGATCTCGAGGTGGGCGCCGAACGGTGCGCGCTCCCGCAGATGGGCCTCGAGAAGTTCGAAGACCTCCTGCGCGGTCTGTCCAGGCGCGACGCGGGCGCTGATGCGGACGCGCACGCTCGGGATCAAGGTGTTCGAGGCGTTCTTGACGCTCGGGGCGTCGATTCCCGTCACCGTGATCGAGGGCTGATACCAGGCCCGCGACAGCACGTCCCCGCTGCCGATCGGCGTGACACCCTCCAGAAGGCCCGTCTCCTCGCGCAGTTTCGCCTCGTCGTAGTCGGGAGTCTCCGCCTGATGCGAGGTGAGCCCTGCCACGGCGACGGAGCCATCCGTGTTCCAGAGGGTGGCGAGCAGTTCGATGGCCGCGAGCATGGCATCCGGCACCTGGCCCCCGAACATGCCGGAGTGCGAGGCATGGTCGAGAGTCGAGACCCGGAGGTTGAAGGCCACCGCGCCGCGGAGCGCGACGCACAGACCGGGAGAGTCGAGATCCCAGTTGCCGGCATCGGCCACCACGATGACGTCAGCGGCGAGTTGCTCGTGATAGCGCGACAGGATGGTCGGAAGGGAGCGGGAACCGAACTCCTCCTCCCCCTCTGCGAAGAGAACGATCCCGAGCTCCGGCTCCTGTCCGAGCACCGCGGTGAGAGCGCGAAGCGCGGCGACGTGGGTGATCGCTCCCGCTTTGTCGTCGGCGGTGCCGCGGCCGTACAGACGGTCACCGCGCAGCGTGGGCTCGAAGGGCTTCGACTCCCAGTGCTTCTCGTCGCCCTCGGGCTGCACGTCGTGGTGCGCGTAGAGCAGCACCGTCGGCTTACCGTTGCGCGCCGCCCGACGCGCGAGAACCGCGGGCTGGCCGAGCTGGCCGGCGCCCGAGACGGCATCGTCCGGAATGGGCTCCTGGATGACGTCGACCGTCTCGAAAACGCCCGTCGCGCGGGCGAGCTCTGCCACCTTCTCCGCGCTGGTGCGCACGTTGTCTTGGTCGAACCCGTCCCAGGACACGGAGGGGATGCGGACCAGCGTCGACAACTCGGCAATCGCCTGTGGCAGCCCTGCCTGCACCGCCTCACGGAGTTCGGCGGAGAACGGAGTCACGGACTCGGGAGCTATGTGCGAAGCCATGCGGGTAATCTAAACACCACACGAGAGCAAGGACCGACACCGTGGCGAAGACCCCCAAGAACGAGGCGACTCCCGTCGTCGTCACACCCGCCGAGACGGCTGCGACGAAGGGGCGTGCAACACCGACCCGCAAGGAGCAGGAGGCGGCACGGCAGCGTCCGCTCGTTCCGAGTGACCGGCGCTTGGCCTCCCGGCAGTCGAGGGAGCAGCTCGCAGAACAGCGGAACCGGGCACGGGTCGGGCAAGCTCGCGGCGAGGAGAAATACCTCCAGCTGCGGGACAAGGGTCCGCAGAAGCGCTACGTGCGTGACTACGTCGACGCGCGTTTCAGCCTCGGTGAGGCCCTGCTGCCGATCCTCGTCGTCGTGATCATGACGTACTTCTTGCCGGTCCAGTACTCGAGCATCGCGCTCATCGCGGTGTGGGGTGTCATCATCCTGGTGGTCGTCGACGGCCTCTATCTCGGTCTGCAGGTGAACAAGCGCCTTGCCGAGAAGTTCGCTGGCAAGGACAGGGTGGAGAAGGGCGTGCGCTGGTACGCCTTCATGCGCGCGATCCAACTGCGCCCGATGCGGCTGCCGAAGCCGCAGGTCAAGCGGGGGAAGTACCCGAACTAGAGCTTCGTCGCGAGGTCTCTGTTGATCGTCGCCGCCCAGAGCGGTCCGCGATACAGAAACGCGGTGTAGCCCTGAACCAGGGTCGCGCCCGCGGCGAGGCGAGCGGCGACATCCGAGCCGGATTCGACCCCGCCGACCGAGATCAGACAGAAATCGGCAGGGACGGCCCCGCGCAGCAGTCGCAGCACCTCGATGGCGCGCGCCGCGACCGGTGGGCCGGACAGTCCCCCCGCACCTGCGGCCAGCACGATGGCCGGATCCGTCTGCAGCCCGGCGCGCGACAGGGTGGTGTTGGTCGCCACGATCCCCGCGAGATGCAGGCCGACCGCGAGTTCGGCGATCTTCAGCACCTCCTCATCGGAGAGGTCTGGCGCGATCTTGACGAGCACCGGCACTCCAGCGGCGGCATCGCGCACCGCCTCCAGGAGCGGGGCCAGCTTGTCGAGTTCCTGGAGGCCACGCAGTCCCGGCGTATTCGGCGAACTCACGTTCACCACGAGATAGTCGGCGTGCGGAGCCAGCAGGCTCGTGCTCTCGAGGTAATCGGCAATCGCGTCATCCACTTCGACGACGCGGCTCTTGCCGATGTTCACCCCGATGATCGGGCGGATGCCGCGGCGAGCTTCGCGCTCCAGGCGTGGGAGCGCGTCGGCCGCCCCGTGGTTGTTGAAGCCCATCCGGTTGATGACGGCCCGATCCGGGATCAGTCTGAACAGCCGAGGCTTGGGGTTGCCCGGCTGCGCCCGTGCGGTGATCGTGCCCACCTCGACGTGACCGAAGCCGAGCTGGCCGAGCCCGCGGATGCCGCGGGCATCCTTGTCGAATCCGGCCGCAACGCCGAACGGCGACGGGAAGGTGAGCCCGAGGGTCCCGACGGCAAGCCTCGGGTCGGGGCGAGTGGCGCGGCGGATGAGGGCTCCGATGCCGAGCGCAGGCAGCATCCTGATCACCAGGAAGGCCAGGTGGTGCGCGAACTCGGGGTCGAGGCGCGACAGGACGTGACGGAAGAGAATGCGGTACATACCGCTGCCAGGTTATTGCCTAGTCGGTGGAACCGGAGACCTCGGCGCTCGCGTCGGCGGGTGTCGCGTGTTCCACGCGGAGCAGAGTGATGGCCGCTTCGAAGTCGTCGAGCGAGTCGAAAGCCTGGTACACGCTGGCAAAGCGCAGGTAGGCCACCTCATCGAGTTCTCGCAGCGGGGGCAGAATCGACAGGCCGATGTCGTTGGCCTCGATCTGCGAGACGCCGGTTGCCCGGATCGACTCCTCCACCTTCTGGGCGAGCAACGCCAGGTCGGCGTCGCTGACCGGCCTGCCCTGGCAGGCCTTGCGCACCCCCGAGATGATCTTCTCGCGGCTGAAGAGCTCCACGATTCCGCTGCGTTTGATGACACTGAGACTCGCGGTCTCGGTCGTGCTGAAGCGACGACCGCACTGCGGACACTGACGACGGCGACGGATGGCGAGCCCGTCATCACTGGTGCGCGAGTCGATGACGCGCGAGTCGGGGTAGCGGCAGAAGGGACAGAACATGGTGCGACAAGGATAAAGCTACTCGGCGAAGCGGATGTCGACCGCGTCGCCGTGCGCCGGAAGCTGCTCGGCGTCACTGAGCGCCCGGATGTTGGCACGCACGCCGGCGAGCCCCTCGTGGTCGTAGCGGATCAGTTGCTGCGATCGCAGAAACGTCATCGCGCCGAGTCCCGATGAGAAGCGGGACTGCCCCCCCGTCGGCAGGACATGGTTCGATCCGGCCAGATAGTCACCGAGGCTGACGGGCGCATCACGACCGACGAAGATCGCGCCGGCGTTGGTAATCAGCTCGAGCGTTGCGCCGGAATCCGCGGTCTGAAGCTCGAGGTGCTCCGGGCCGTACGCGTTGCTGAATGCGGCCGCCGCGGCGATGTCGTCAACGAGCACGATCGCCGACTGCCGCGCTTCGAGGGCCGCACGCACGCGCGCGGAGGACGCGGTGCGTGCCGCCTGACGCTCGAGCTCGGGCAACACGGCCTCGACGAGTTCCGGGGAATCGGTCACGAGGACCGCTCCGGCGAGTTCGTCGTGCTCCGCCTGGCTGATCAGGTCGGCAGCCACGAAACTCGCCTGTGCGGCGGAGTCCGCGATGATGAGGATCTCGGTCGGTCCTGCTTCGGAGTCGATACCGACAACTCCGCGCACCAGACGCTTCGCCGCGGCGACGTAGACGTTCCCGGGACCGGTGATGAGGTCCACCGGGTCAAGGCCAAGGCTCGGGACCCCGTATGCCAGCGCCCCGATCGCGCCCGCTCCACCCATCGCGTAGATCTCATCGACGCCCAGAATTCCGGCGGCCCCCAAGATCGTCGGGTGCACTCCCCCGCCGAACTCGGCCTGCGGGGGCGAGACGAGCACGATCGAGCCGACGCCGGCAACCTGCGCGGGCACGACGTTCATGACGACGCTCGACGGATACACCGCCTTGCCCCCCGGGACGTACAACCCCACGCGGTCGATCGGCTGCCAGCGCTGCACGACCGTGGCACCCACCCCGAAGTCGGTCACCGCGGGCGGGGGCACCTGGGCATCACTCGCCAGGCGGACCCGTCGGATGGCCTCCTCGATGGCCGCGCGAACACCCGGATCGAGCGCGTCGACAGCGGCGGCGATGTCGGCGGAAGCCACCCGGATGGCGGCCGGACGCACCCGGTCGAAGCGTTCTGCCTGCTCTCGGAGCGCGTCTTCGCCGTGGGCACGGACCTGTGCGATCAACTGACCGGCCGTCTCACTCGCGACGGCAACATCGATCTGGGCACGCGGCACGACGGTCATGAGTTCGGCGCGGGAGAGGGAGCGACCGCGGAGGTCGAGCAACTGGATCATGACGTTCCCATGCTACCGGCGCTGCGGGGTCGGTAACTCGGCGACAATCGTGGCAGAGTCTGAGCATGGATGACGAACCCCAGATCACCGACGACGTCTCGGCCTTCAAACTCGCCTTCCGTCGCCTTGCCGCCGGCGTCTCCGTGATCACCGCACGTCACCCTGACGGAACGCCCGCCGGCTTCACGGCCACCTCGCTCGCCTCGTTGGCGGCCGACCCGCCGATGGCCACCTTCAACATGGCGCGGAAGGCGAGCGCCTGGCCGGCGATCGAGCAGACCGATCACGTGATCGTGCATCTGCTGGGTATCCGAAACCGCGCCGCCGCCGAGCAGCTCTCGGCCGATGCCGAGCAGCGTTTCGCCGGCGACCACTGGGCGCCCGGGCCACTCGGCCTGCCATTGCTGAAGGATGTGCCGGCGTGGATGCTCTGCCGCATCGTCGGTCGCCACCCGGTCGAACAGAGCGCCGCGATCATCGTGCGCATCGAAAACGGCGCGCTCGGCGAGCCGGACGTGCCGCTGCTGTATCACGAGCGCTCGTACTGGAAACCGGGCGACCGCGTCTGAGCGCGGTCGAAGAGCTTGATCAGACCACGCAGTTCGGCCCGAGCAGCCGTTTCAGCTCGCCATAGAGATCCGCGGTGACCGACACCGGATACGGGATCTCGAACATCCGCGCGGTGTCGCCGCGCACCAGGCGAAGTCGCACCTCATTCTCGCCAGAGTGTCGAATGAGCACGTCGTTCAGGGCCGTGACCACGTCGGTGGTCGCCCGGTTCTCGGGCATCGAGATCATCAGGGGACCGGAGCCGAGGCTCTGGCCGGTGTCGGGCAGGAACATGCTGGCCGCGTGAATGTTGAGCCCGTCGTCACGCTGACTCACGCGCCCCTTGATCACCGCGATCGCGTCGCTGGCAAGAGCCGGTGAGAACTCCTGATATGTCTTGCCCAGGAACATCACCGAGATCTCGCCACCGAAATCCTCCAGTTGCACGATGCCGTACTGGTTTCCCGAGTTCCGCGCCGTTCGGTGCTGGACACTCGTGATCAGGCCGGCAAGAGTGACCGTCTCGCCGTCGCGCACCGTCTCACCGTCGAGCAGTTCGGCGATCGAGACGCTGGCGTGCTTGGCCAGGGTGAGCTCGAGGCCGGCGAGCGGATGGTCGCTGACATAGAGGCCGAGCATTTCGCGCTCGAAGGCGAGCTTGTCGCGCTTGGCCCACTCTGGACGCTCCGGCACCCGCTCGACGGCGTGTTCCGGTTCGTCCCAGAGGCTGTCGAAGTCGAACCCGACCTGACCGCTGGCCTCCGCGCGCTTGTCGCTCACGGCACGCTCGACGGCGCCCTCGTGCACCTCGACGAGAGCGCGGCGGGTGTCGCCGAGCGAGTCGAACGCCCCGGCCTTGATCAGCGACTCGACGGTTCTCTTGTTGACCGCCTGCAGTGGCACCTTGCGGAGGAAATCGTGGAAGCTGGTGAAGGCCCCCTTCTCCTCGCGGGCCGCCCGGATCTGCTCCACGACGCCGAAGCCGACGTTGCGCACCGCGCCGAGACCGAAGCGGATGTCGTCGCCAACGGCCGCGAAGAAGCCGATGGACTCGTTGACATCCGGGGCCAGCACCTGGATGCCCATTCGGCGGCACTCGTTGAGATACACGGCGAGCTTGTCGCGGGCGTCGCCGACGCTCGTGAGCAAAGCCGCCATATACTCGGCCGGGTAGTGCGCCTTGAGGTAGGCCGTCCAGTAGCTGAGCACCCCGTATGCAGCCGAGTGGGCCTTGTTGAAGGCGTAGTCCGAGAACGGGAGCAGGATCTCCCAGAGCGTCTTGATGGCCGTGTCCGAGTAGCCGTTGGCCTTCATCCCCGCTTGGAAGCCCTCGTACTGCTTGTCGAGCTCCGACTTCTTCTTCTTGCCCATCGCGCGTCGCAGGATGTCGGCTTGGCCGAGCGAGAATCCAGCGACCCGCTGAGCGATCGCCATGACCTGCTCCTGGTAGATGATCAGGCCGTAGCTGGTGTCGAGGATCTCGCGCAGGGAATCCTTGAACTCCGGGTGAATCGGGTCGATCGGCTGCAGGCCGTTCTTGCGCAGCGCGTAGTTGGTGTGCGAGTTCGCCCCCATCGGACCGGGGCGGTACAGCGCGATCACCGCGGAGATGTCCTCGAAGTTGTCCGGCTTCATCAGGCGAAGCAGTGACCGCATCGGGCCGCCGTCCAACTGGAACACGCCGAGGGTGTCGCCCCGCGCGAGCAGGTCGTACGCCGCCTGGTCGTCGAGTTCGAGGTCCTCGAGCACCGGCCGATGACCGCGGTTGCTCTCGATGTTGTCGAGGGCGTCATCGATGATCGTCAGGTTGCGCAGCCCGAGGAAGTCCATCTTGATCAGACCGAGGGCCTCGGATGCCGGATAGTCGAACTGGGTGACGATCTGGCCGTCCTGCTCGCGCTTCATGATCGGCACGATGTCGATCAGGGGCTCGCTGGACATGATGACGCCCGCGGCATGCACGCCCCATTGACGTTTGAGGCCTTCCAGACCACGGGCCGCCTCGAAAACGGTCTTGGCCTCGGCATCCGTCTCGATGATGGACCGCAGGTCGCTGGCCTCTTTGTACCGTTCGTGGGTCGGGTCGACGACGCCGATCAGAGCCATGTCCTTGCCCATGATCGGCGGCGGCATCGCCTTGGTGAGCTTCTCCCCCATGCCGAACGGGAACCCGAGGACGCGGCCGGCATCCTTCAGAGCCTGCTTCGCCTTGATCGTGCCGTACGTCACGATCTGCGCGACACGCTCTTCGCCGTACTTCTCGGTCACATAGTTGATGACCTCGCCGCGGCGACGCTCGTCGAAGTCCACGTCGAAGTCCGGCATCGAGACGCGGTCGGGGTTCAGGAACCGCTCGAAGATGAGGCCGTGTCGCAGCGGATCGAGGTCGGTGATCTGCATGGCGTACGCCGCCATCGACCCCGCGCCCGATCCACGACCGGGACCGACGCGGATGCCGTTGCGCTTGGACCAGTTGATGAAGTCGGCGACCACCAGGAAGTAGCCGGGAAACCCCATCTGAGTGATGACGCCCACTTCGTAGTCGGCCTGCCTCCTCACCTCGTCCGGGATGCCATTCGGGTAGCGCACCCGGAGGCCGGCATCGACCTCCTTCACGAACCAGCTGTCCTCGGTCTCACCCTCTGGGACCGGGAAGCGGGGCATGTAGTTGGCGCTGGTGTTGAACTCGACCTCGCAGCGCTCGGCGATCAGGAGCGTGTTGTCGCACGCTTCGGGGTGATCACGGAAGATGTTCCGCATCTCGGCGGGCGACTTGAGGTAATAGCCGCTGCCATCCAACTTGAATCGGCCGGGGTCAGCCATGGTCGAGCCCGACTGGACGCAGAGCAGCATCTCGTGAGCGGTGGCGTCGGCTGCTCGGGTGTAGTGGGCATCGTTCGTCGCCAACAGCGGGAGGCCGAGCTGTTTCGAGATGCGGAAAAGATCTTCGGCGACTCGTTTCTCGAGGCCGAGGCCGTGATCCATGATCTCGACGAAGAAATTGCCCTCCCCGAAGATGTCGCGGTAGTCGGATGCCGCCTGCAGGGCGAGGTCGTACTGGCCCAGACGTAAGCGGGTCTGCACTTCGCCGCTCGGGCACCCGGTGCTCGCGATCAGCCCGGCAGAGTACTCACTGAGCAGTTCGCGATCCATGCGCGGCTTGAAGTAGTACCCCTCGATCGAGGCGAGCGAGGAGAGTCTGAACAGGTTGTGCATCCCCGCGGTGTTCTCCGCCCACATCGTCATGTGGGTGAACGCACCACCGCCGGAGACGTCGTCCTCGCCGCCGTTGCCCCAGCGCACTCGGGTCCTGTCGCGCCGCGAGGTGCCCGGCGCGAGGTAGGCCTCGGTGCCGATGATCGGCTTGAGACCGGCGTTCTTCGCCTGATTCCAGAAGTCGAATGCGCCGAAATTGTTGCCGTGATCGGTGATCGCGATCGCCGACATGCCCTGCTCCTGCGTGGCGCTCATCAGGTCGGCGACGCGCGCCGCACCGTCGAGCATCGAATACTCGGTGTGCACGTGCAGATGCACGAAGGAATCGTTGGCCACAGGCTTCGTCACGGTTTCGTCGGGGCTAGAACCCCACCATAAACCGGAGCTCAGTCCTCGCGCAGGACGTCCAGAGCGTGTTGGAGGTCGGCGGGATAGCGGGTCTCGAAATCGACACGTTCGCCGGTGCCCGGATGACGGAAGCCCAGCTTCATGGCGTGCAACCACTGCCGTTCCAGCCCGACTCGCGTCGCCAGGCCCGGGTCGGCTCCGTACAGAAGATCACCGACGCACGGATGCCGCTGTGCGGCCATGTGCACGCGGATCTGGTGCGTGCGGCCGGTCTCGAGGTGGATCTCGAGCAGCGTCGCCGCGCGCATCGCCTCGAGCGTCTCGTAGTGGGTGACGCTCGGCTTGCCGTCGGCCGTGATCGCGAACTTCCAACTCGAGCTGGGGTGTCGGCCGATCGGCGCGTCGATCGTCCCCGAAAAGGGATCGGGGTGGCCCTGCACGACCGCGTGATAGATCTTGTCGACTTCGCGGTCGTGAAACTGCCGCTTCAGCTCGGTGTATGCCCGCTCGCTCTTGGCGACGACCATCAGGCCACTGGTTCCGACGTCGAGCCGGTGCACGATGCCGGCGCGTTCAACGGCTCCGGAGGTGCTGATTCGGAAACCGGCGCCGGCGAGGGCACCGAGAACGGTAGTTCCCTCCCAGCCAACGGCCGGATGCGCCGCAACGCCGACGGGCTTGTCGATGACGACAAGATCGTCGTCGTCGTACACGATCCCGAAGTCGGGGACCAGGGTCGGCACGATCCTCGGTTCGGACTTTGCGATCCAGTCGACCTGCAGCCAACCGCCCGCGGTCAGGCGATCGGATTTTCCCAGCACAACGCCGTCGAGCGTCGCACCGCCCGCTGCGACGACCTCCGCCGCGAAGGTACGCGAGAATCCGAGCAGGCGGGCGAGCGCAGTGTCCGCCCGCTCCCCCGCCACACCGTCGGGAACCGGAAGACTGCGAGACTCCATGCCTCAGCGCCCCTCGGGCGCCGTCGCCTCATGCGTGTCGTGGTCAGCACCGTCGGCGAGGTCCTGACGCGTCGTCGATGGCGTACGAGGAGGCTCTGGGACGATGTCGGGATCGTCGGCCGAGCGCTTGGTGCGGATGTAGACGGCTTTGCTGCCGTCCAAGCCGATGCCACGCAGCGACAGGATGATGAACAGGCCCATCGCGACCACGATGCCGGAGTCCGCGAGGTTGAAGATCGCGGGAAAGCCCCAGACCTGGACGAAGTCCACCACATGCCCGGTACCGAATCCGGGCTCCCGGAACAGCCGGTCCGTCAGATTACCGACAGCGCCACCCAGCAGCAAGCCGAAAACGGTGGCCCAGGCGAACGAGCGGATGCGACGCGAGAACCACACGATCACGATCACCACCCCGACGGCGACGATCGACAGGATCCAGGTGAACCCGCTCGCGAGCGAGAAGGCGGCCCCCGAGTTCGTGACGTAGTGGAGTTGCAGCACCTGACCAAGAACGGGAACGAGTTGTCCGACCTGGAGGTGGGTGACGATCAGGAACTTGGCGAGCTGGTCAAGCCCATAGAGCGCGAGCGCGACAGCACCGAGGAGCAGGAGAGCGCGGACGCTGACGCGTCCGCGCTCTGGCTGGACAGTCGGTGCCGCCGGCTCAGTTTCCCGCGGCAAAGCCCGGGTAGTCAGTCGGCTGCGAGTATGCGGGGTACGCAGGGGTCTGCGGGCTGCTGTAGCCCCCGGGTGCCGCGACAGGCGAGGCTTCGAGCTGCGGTTCGTTACCCGACTCCTGTGCCGTCTCCTGGGCCGTCTCCTGCGGAGCCTCCTGCGCTTCTTCCGAGGCCGGAGTCACCGAGCCGGAGTGGTCGAGTTCGTTCAACTGGCTTTCGATGTAGCTGCGCAGCTTCTCGCGGTACTCCTTCTCGAAGGTGCGCAGTTCGTCGATCTTGCCTTCGAGAGCGGTCTTGGCGCGCTCGAGGGTCGCCTTCTCTGCCTCGAGGCCGGCCAACTGCGACTCCCGCGCCTGCTGGACCTGCGCCATCTGAGCCTGCGCCTCGGCGAGTTGCGCCTGCTGAACCGCCTGCGCCTCGGAGACGACGCGAGCGGCGGTGGCGTGCCCCTCGGCAATCAGGGCGTCACGCTTCTCCATGCCCTCGCGCACGTGCTCCTCATGGAGGCGGCGCGCCAACTGCAGGAGATTGTTGGTGTTGTTCGGGTCCATGGCGTCGTTGGCGGGAGCCGGGGCCGGTTGCGCGGCCACCGGCGCAGGCACCGGTGCGGCGACAAGCGCCGGTGCGGCGGCGGCACTGGCGGCGGTGCGCTGCAGCTCGTTGATGCGGGACTCACCCGCGACGAGACGCTGGCGCAGCTCCTCGTTCTCCTGGTTCAGACGACGCAGTTCGACGACGACCTCATCGAGGAAGTCATCGACCTCGTCCTGGTCGTATCCCTCGCGGAACTTCGTCGGATTGAACCGCTTGTTGACTACGTCTTCCGGAGTCAGAGCCATCTCAGTCACCTCGCTATTTTCCATCATGTTGTCAGTGCACCACCCGGCAGAAGAGCGTCGCAGGTGCAAGCTTTCGGCTCACCCTGAAAGTGAGAGTCCCAGAGTACACGCGGTGGCCGATTCGCCCCAGAGGTTCACCGCAGCAGCCCGAACAACCAGATGAGGAACAGGCACGTCAGCATCACGATGCTCCAGGAGAACTCGAGGCGCAACGGTCCGATCCGAAGCGGCGGCACCACACGCCCCACTGCCCTGATCGGCGGATCGGTGACCGTGTAACTCACCTCGGCGATGAGCAGACCGAGCCCACGCGGATGCCAGCTGGGCTGCACGATGCGCACCCAATCGACGACCAGGCGCGCCCACATCACCACGAAGAACAGCGCAAGAACAACCAGGACCGTGCTCAGCAGAATCTGAGAGATCGCAGTCGTCACTCCCCGAGAGTAGCTCCCGGTTCGTCGTCAGCCGAAGAAGCCGGCCTCGACGTCGCTCTCGACCTCGGCGGACTCGCCGCTGACGGCAACGTGCTCCGGCGAGAGGAGGAACACTTTGTTGGTCACCCGCTCGATCCGGCCATACAGACCCTGGGACAGCCCGCTGGCGAAGTCAATCAGTCGGCGGGCATCCGGCTCCGTCATCTGCGACAGATTCATGATCACCGGAACGCCCTCGCGGAAACTCTCCGCGATCGTCTGCGCGTCCCGGTACTGGCGCGGGTGCACGGTCAGGATCTCGTTCATGCCGGCAGGCGCGATGTGGCGGGTGGCCACCGGGCGACGCAGCGGAGTCACCGGCGCACGGTTCGACTGCGGAGCGGCGACGACCGGTGCCGCCGGCGCCAGGGGCACCTCGTCCTCGAATTCCTCATCGGCCAGGCCCAGGTAGACCATCGTCTTGCGCAGCGGGTTCGCCATGTCATCCTCCGAAGGATCGTGCTTCGTGTCCGAGATTAACCGGCGTCAGGTCGTTTTCCGGTGATTGCCGTCCCGATGCGCAGGTGTGTCGCGCCCTCCAGGATCGCCTCGCGGAAGTCGCCGGACATCCCGGCCGAGATCGCGGTCGCCGCCGGCGCGATGCGACGCAATGATTCGGATGCCGCCCGCACACGCCCGAACGCACGCCGGGCATCCTCACCCAATGGCGCGACCGCCATCACCCCCCGGAGCACGAGCCCGGGCGTTGAGAGCACCTGATTGGCCAGCGGCTCGAGCTCGTCAACGGCGACTCCGCCACGACCGGGATCGCCAGTCAGGTTCAACTCTACGAAGACGTCGAGCGGCGTCTCCCCGGCCAGCGCCGACACGACGGAACTCCGGTCGACCGAATGAACCGCCGAGGCATAGCGCCGCACGGCTTTGGCTTTGTTGCTCTGCAGCTGTCCGATGAAGTGCCAGCTCAACTCGAGGTCGCTCAACTCGGAGGCCTTGCTCGTCGCCTCCTGGTGGCGGTTCTCCCCCACGTCGCGCACGCCGAGACCGACCAGCTCCCGCACCAGCGACGCCGGGTGGAACTTGGTCACGACGATCCTGGTCAGCTCGCCAGGATCGCGACCCGCCTCGCGCGCGGCATCCGCAATGGCCGTGTCGACCGCGGTGAGCCGAGCGGAGAGTCGGGCGTCAGCGCTCACTTGAGGAAGTCGGGGACATCCAACTCGTCGTCGTCATCGAAGTCCCGATCACGCGGTGATACCGTCGCCGGAGCATCCGGTTCGGCTCCCCAGCCGCCACCCAGGTTTCCGGTGATCGCTCCGCTGGCCTTCGCTGATTCCGCCCCGACCACCACCGGAAGGCCGGCATCGACAAAGTTGCTCCGGCGTTCGGTGGTCGGCCGCACGGCCGGCTCGCCGCCGTCGAAGCCCGCAGCGATGACCGTGACGCGCACCTCGTCGCCGAGCGTGTCGTCGATGACCGCGCCGAAGATGATGTTCGCTTCGGGGTGCACGGCCTCCTGAACGAGGCGTGCGGCGTCGTTGATTTCGAAGATCCCGAGGTTCGAGCCGCCCTGGATCGACAGCAGCACACCATGGGCACCGTCGATGCTGGCCTCGAGCAGCGGGGACGCGACCGCGAGTTCGGCCGCCTTGATCGCGCGGTCCGCTCCCCTGCTGGCGCCGATCCCCATCAGTGCGGAGCCGGCACCGGACATCACCGACTTGACATCGGCGAAGTCGAGGTTGATGAGGCCGGGAGTCGTGATCAGGTCGGTGATGCCCTGCACGCCGGCCAGCAGGACCTGATCAGCAGTCGCGAATGCCTCGAGCATGCTGATCCCGCGGTCGCTGATCTCGAGCAGACGGTCGTTCGGAACCACGATGAGCGTGTCGACCTCGTTCTTGAGGTTCGAGACACCGAGCTCCGCTTGTGCCGAGCGGCGTTTGCCCTCGAAGCCGAACGGCTTGGTGACGACGCCGATCGTGAGCGCACCGATTGACTTCGCGATGCGGGCGACCACCGGCGCACCACCGGTACCGGTTCCGCCACCTTCGCCCGCGGTGACGAAGACCATGTCGGCTCCGGCAAGAGCCTCCTCGATCTCCTCGGCATGGTCCTCGGCGGCGCGACGGCCGACCTCGGGATCCGCGCCCGCGCCGAGCCCTCTGGTGAGCTCGCGGCCGACGTCGAGCTTGACGTCAGCATCGCTCATCAGCAGTGCCTGCGCATCCGTGTTGATGGCAATGAACTCGACGCCGCGCAAGCCGAGCTCGATCATGCGGTTCACCGCGTTGACCCCGCCGCCGCCGATACCGACGACCTTGATCACCGCGAGATAGTTCTGGTTCGATGTCACGTCCGGCCTCCGTGCGGATTCGAAAGTCTCAACCTCTAGTTGAAGTTCAGAGTCTTTCTCACTACTATGTCTGTTCCACACGGTACGGTCGGGCCGCCCTGCTGTCGGCTAAGGGCACGCGTGTCGCGCGAATGGGCGTCTGGTTTTCCGAGACGGGCGCTGGGTGCCGTCGAGAGCTCACCTTCCGCGCAAGGAGTCGACACAGCCACGACGCGGCGATCGACGCAGCCATCGGCGATCGAGCGGCGATCGAGCGACGATCAGCCCTGATGAAAGACGGCCGTGCCCGGAGCCGAGACGTCGTACTCTCCCGGCCCATCGGCGCCGTGCAGGGCGATGAGGTCGGCGAGGATCTGCGCCTTGGCATCCGATGAGTCGGAGCTCCCCCACACCACGCGTTGATTCGAGCCCGTCAGAGTCAAGGTGACGTCATCATGCGTCTGCGCCGTGATGGTGTCGACCTTCGCGAGTACCGAGCTCGGCAGGGCGCGCAGAACCTCGGTCATCGAGGCGAAGCCGGGGCCGGTGATCGAGCCCTGACCGAGCTGGATGAGCGGATAGCCGGCCGGCCGCGTCTTCGAGGTGGCGATCACGACGCCCGCGGGATCGACGAGGTCGAATCCGTTCGCCGTCTGGAGGGTGCCAACCGGGGTGCGCTCAACGACGTGGATGACCAGAGTGCCGGGCGGCACGATCTCGGTGACATAGCTGCGGATCAGGGTGAACTGTGCCAGGTCCCGCGTGATCCGACCGTAATCGAGAAGGGCCAGCGGCGTCCCGAGCTGGTCGTCGACCGCCTTCTGAAGCTGAGTGCTGTCGAGACGAGATGTGCCGTCCACCGTGACCGTCCGGAGGGCGAGCAATGGCGAGAACACCGCGAGGCCGACCAGCGCGATGACGGCGAGCAGCAGCCCGCCCGCGATCATCCAGCTCAGTCGCCGGCGACGAGACTGCCGCGTAAAGCGCTTGACCTCCTGCCGCTCATAGCGCTTGCGTGCCCGCTCGGCGGCGCGGATCTCGGCGCGCGCGGTGTGCTCGCGTGACCCACCACGCGAGCGCGGTGCTCTCACGGTCTTCGGCGCCGGACGCTCCTGCGGCCGGCGACTCGGTGCGGTCGGCGGCGACGACGGGGTCCGCTCCGCTCGGGAGTCCCGCTCCGCCGCACCAGAGGTGCGCTCGGGCGGTGCGGACGGGGTCGACCGATGCGGGGGTTTCGGCGGGGGCGGCGTGGCCGCACCCCGGGTGATCGGCGCCGACACGCCCTCTGGCCGCTTCACGCTCCCGCCGGTTCCGACATCGCCGGATCCGCCGTCGCCTCCAGGGCGTCGAGAATCTGCGGGATGATCCGATACACGTCACCGCAACTCAGGGTCATCACCAGGTCGCCGTCGCGGGCGATCGCCGCGACCTGATCCGCCGCCTGCTGCCAGTCGGGGAGATAGTCGACGTGACCCGGATCGCGGAATCGCGCGGCGACCAGTTCACCGGTCACCCCGGGGATCGGATCCTCGCGCGCACCGTAGACGTCGAGCACCACCGTGTGATCCGCGAGACGCTCATAGGTCTCGGCGAACTCACCGGCCATCATCTGGGTACGGCTGTAGAGGTGAGGCTGATGCACCGCGATGACGCGCCCGTCACCGACGACGGACCGGGCGGTCGCCAGGGCGGCCGCCACCTCGGTCGGATGATGGGCATAGTCGTCGAACACCCGCACGCCGCGCGAGGTGCCGCGCAACTCGAAGCGGCGACCCGTGCCCTGGAAGGTCTCCAGAGCGCGCAGCACCGCATCCGGGTCCCAGCCCAACTCGACCAGAATCGCGAAGACGCCGACCGCGTTCACCGCGTTGTGCGCTCCGGGGATCGCGAGCCGGGCCAGGTGATCCCGGCCGGCGTATTCGACGCCGAACGAGACGGGCCCGTCGGTCACCACATCGTGGATGCGGACGTCCGCCGTCGACGCAAAGCCGAAGGTGACGAGCTTCTTCCCGACAAGTCGGTCGGTGACGGCGATCGTTCCGGCGTCATCGCTCGAGGCGACCACGAACTCAGCGGCGCCCTGGGCGAAGCGGACGAATGCGTCTTCGAATGCCTCCTGGGTTCCGTAGTGGTCGAGGTGGTCGGCGTCCACGTTGGTGATCAGGGCGATCGCGGTGTCGTACAACAGGAACGACCCGTCCGACTCGTCTGCCTCGACCACGAACAGGTCATCCGCACCGTATGCGGAACTGCGACCGTAGGAGGCGATCACTCCGCCGTTCACGAAGCTGGGGTCGCCGCCGAGTTCGCGCAACGCCGTCACCAGCATCCCGGTCGAGGTGGACTTCCCGTGCGCGCCCGCCACCGCAATCGTGCGATGGCCGCGGATCAACCAGTTGAGCGCAAGAGATCGATGCAGCACCGGGATGCCGCGGCGCAGGGCCTCCTGATACTCCGGGTTGTCCTGCCACAACGCGCCCGTGACCACGAGGGTGTCAGCATCTCCGACGTGCGCCGCATCGTGCCCGATGGCGATCTCCGCGCCGAGTTCTCGCAGCTCACGCACGGCATCCGTGTCTCGCAGGTCAGAGCCGGTGACCCGGTGACCCGCCTCCAGGAAGAGGCGAGCGATGCCGCTCATGCCGGAACCACCGATTCCCACGAAATGGGTGGATCCGAGCTCGCTCGGGAGCTGCATCTCGAGGTCGGGGGTGATCATCCGATCTACGCTACTTCAGCTTGTGTCGAGGCCTCAGCCGCCAGCACCAGCTCGACCATCCGGTCGGCCCCGTCGCGCACGCCGATCGACGACATCCTGGCCGCCATGTCGGCGATGCGCGCGCGGTCGCGCAGCAGGGCCGGCAGTTCGGTCTCGACATACTCCGGCGTGAACATGTCGTCGGTCACCACGATCGCGGCCCCGACGTTCACGGCATCGCGAGCGTTGTACGCCTGCTCGCCGTTGCCCGCGGCGTATGGCACGAGCACAGCAGGCACACCGACCGCCGCGAGTTCCGCCAGGGTGCCCGCCCCGGCCCGCGAGATCGCCAGCTCGCTCACCGCGAGTGCGAGCTCCATGCGATCGCAGTATTCGAGGATGTGGTAGCCGGCCAGCCCCGGATCGACGACCGGTGAGCGCGAGCCGGTGATGTGAAGAACCTGCCAGCCGCTCCCGAGGAGCGCCGCCACCGAGGCGGAAACGCTTTCGTTGATCTGACGAGCGCCGGTCGATCCGCCGGTAACCAGCAGGGTCGGCACCCGCGGTTCGAGCCCGAACAGCGCATTCCCCTCGGCGCGCGCGGAGGCGAGGTCGAGCTGCTCGATCTCTCGGCGAAGCGGGAGACCGACGAGCCGGCCGTGCGCGAGCGAGGTGTTCGCGAAGGTGATGCCGACGAACGGGGTCAGCCGCGCTCCCCAGCGGTTGGCGATGCCGGGCTTCGCGTTCTGCTCGTGGATCGCCAGCGGCACCTTCTCCAGTGAGGCGGCGCGGTACGCGGGCGCCGAGGCGTATCCGCCGAAGCCGACCACGACATCCACGTGCCGATCGCGCAGGAACCCGCGCACCCGGCCGACGGTGGAGCGCCACTTTTCGGGAAAGTCGAGCGCCGCGCGGTTCAGCCGCCGTGGAAACGGGAGTTTCGGGATCGTGAGCAGCTCGTAGCCCCGCTCAGGAACCAGGCGCGCCTCGAGGCCCTCCGCGGTGCCCAGCACCAGCACGACGGCGTCAGGTTCGCGCTCACGCAGGCGATCGGCGGTCGCGAGCAGTGGATTGACGTGGCCGGCTGTGCCCCCACCCGCGAGCAGATAGACAGTCACGGGAGATCTCGTCCGCGGGTCGGGTCGGAGGCATTCGTCCGAGATGGCCGCCGGGACGAGGAGCGTTGCACGGCCGAGAACGACCCGTCGACGTCATCCGGGTCCGGTCGCGTGCGTGCGAAGGAGAGCACCACGCCGATCGCCGCGAGGCTCGTGATGAGTGCGGACCCCCCCGCGGACACCAGGGGAAGGGGAACTCCCAGCACCGGCAGGAACCCCAGCACGACGCCGATGTTCACGAACGCTTCACCGACGATCCAGACCATCGCGGCGCTCGTCGCGATCTTCGCGAAGGGGTCGCGCGACATCCGGATGATCCGGATGAAGCAGATCGCCAGCAACACGAACATCAGCAGCACGAGAATCCCGCCGACCAGTCCGAGTTCTTCGCCGATGATCGAGAAGATGAAGTCGTTGTCGGCCTCGGGCACCCACGACCATTTGCCGGTCGAGTTGCCGAGCCCGACACCGAACACGCCTCCATGAGCGAGCGCCTGCCAACCGTGGCTGATCTGGTAGCACGCCTGGTTCTGCTGTGCCGGGTCGGTGCAGCCGCCAAGCCACGCTTGGACGCGGCTCAGACGCGACGGTCGGATCAGCACAAACACGGTCCCGACGATCGAGATGATCACGAAAGCCGTCAGGATGATCCTCGGCCGAGTCCCGGCGAAGAAGAGGGCGCCGAACACGATCGAGACCAGGATGATCGAGGTGCCGAGGTCGGATCCCGCGAGCACCAGACCGATCGCGATGCCCGCGAGCGGACCGATCGTCAGGGCGATGCGCTTCCAGTCATCCAGGATGTCGCGGCGGTTGGTGAGCACCCAGGCCAGCCAGACCACGAAAGCGAGTTTCACCAGTTCGGAGGGCTGTGCGTTGAAGGAGCCGACGTGGATCCAGTTGCGGTTGCCTTGAACCGAATAGCCGATCGGAGAAAAAACGAGCAGTTGCAGACCGATGCCCGCGAAGACGGCGATGCGAGCCCACCGCTTCCAGAAGCTGATCGGCGCACGTGCCGCGATGAGCATGATCGGAACGCCGATCAGAGCGTAGAGCCCCTGGCGGGTCGCCGTCGTGAAGAAGTCTTTGGTGTTGACGTATGACTCGATCGACGAGGAGGACAGCACCATCACCAGCCCGAAGACGACCAGAAACAGCGTCGTTCCGAGGAGCATGAAGTACTCGGGAGTCTCCGCGGCGAAAAGCCGACGCACGGCGACCACAGCCGCGCGGGGCGCATTGCTGTCGCCCGATGGTGTGGCGGCCGGAGTCGGCGTTCGAGAGGACGGTCGGGTCGCGGTCACGATCGCTCCACCTCCCTGTCGTGTGCTGCCGGGCTAGCTTCGCCCGTCCAGGTGCTCACGCACCGCGGCGGCGAACCGATTGCCCCGGTCCGCATAATCCGTGAACTGGTCCATGGATGCCGCAGCCGGCGCCAGCAGCACAACGTCACCTCGCTGGGCAAACGCGGCTGCCGCCCGCACGGCGGCAGGCATCACCCCTTCAGTGTCGTCGCCCACGACCTCGGTGACGGTGACGCCGGGGGCGTGTCGCTGGAACGCGTCGCGCAACACCGAGCGGTCGGCGCCGATCAGCACGACGGCTTTCAGTCGCTTCGCGTGCTTGGTGACGAGCGGATGGGGGTCGATCCCCTTGAGCAGTCCGCCCGCGATCCAGATCACGCTCGTGAAGCCCGAGAGCGAGGCGTCCGCGGCGTGGGCGTTTGTCGCCTTCGAGTCGTCGACCCACAGGATGCCGTCGCTCTCGGCGATCACCTCGGTGCGGTGGTGGTCCATCCGAAAGCCGCGGATCGCCTCCCGCACCTGGGCGGGCGCCACTCCCGCCGCGCGCGCGAGCGCGGCGGCCGCCAAAACGTTCGCGGTCATGTGGGGCGAATCCATTCCGCCGGCAACCAGGTCGTCCATGGTGGCAAGCTCGAGCGCCGATGTGCGTCTCTCCTCAAGGAACGCGCGGTCGACGAGGATCCCGTCCACCAAACCGACGTCGCTCGGCCCCGGCACACCCAGACCGAAACCGATCGCCCGCGCGCCCTCCTGCACCGTCGCCTCTTCGACCATGTGGCGGGTGGCGTCATCCGCCAGGTTGTAGACGCAGGCGACCGCCACGTTCTCATACACCTTGGCTTTGGCGCGCCGGTACGCCTCGCGCGAGCCGTGCCATTCGAGATGGTCGTCGGCCAGATTGAGACAGACGGATGCCAACGGCGCCAGCACCCCACCCGCGTTGCGATTCGTCCAATGCAGCTGGTGGCTCGACAGCTCGATCACGAGAACGTCGAAGCCCTGCGGATCACGAATCGCGTCGAGAACCGGAACCCCGATGTTGCCGGCGGGGGCGGCGCGCAATCCCCCACTGACGAGCATGGTCGCCGTCAGCTGCGTTGTCGTGGTCTTGCCGTTGGTCCCGGTGATGCAGATCCACTCGGCGGGCGTGCCGTCTGATCTCAGCACCTTGTCGCGAAGTCGCCAGGCGAGCTCGATGTCGCCCCAGATCTCAAGATCCTGCTCACGGGCCCACCGCAGCAGCGGATGCGCCGGGGGGTATCCGGGCGAGACCACCAGCAGCTCCGCGTCGAATCCGGCGAGCGCGGCCGGGACCGCGACATCCGCTTCGACGAACGTCGCCCCGATGACCTCGAGCAGTTGCTGATGCTCCGACGACGCCTCGCGCGCGACAACGAGCACCTCGGCGCCGAGCTCGATCAGGGTGTCGGCGACCGAGAAGCCGGTCACGCCGAGCCCGAGAACGGCGACCCGGAGCCCTGACCAGTCGGAACGCCAACTCGTCAAAGTGGAGAGGTCGCGTGGAGTCTCAGCCACCGAGCCGTCGCCTCATCTAACGACTCACCCATTCGAGATAGAACAGGCCGACGCCGGCGGCGACGAACAGCGCGGCGATGATCCAGAACCGCACGACGATGGTGATCTCGGCCCAGCCCTTGAGCTCAAAATGATGTTGGAGCGGGCTCATGAGGAAGACGCGTCTGCCTTGCCCGAACCGCCACTTGGTGGCCTTGAAGTACGCCCGTTGCACGATCACCGAGCCGGTGACGATCAGGAACAGGCCACCGATGAGCACGAGCAGCAGCTCGGTGCGGCTGACGACGGCGAAGGCCGTGAGCGCCCCACCGAGAGCGAGCGACCCGGTGTCGCCCATGAAGATCTGGGCCGGCGCGGTGTTCCACCACAGGAAGCCGACGAGGCTGCCGACGATGCAGGCCGCGACGACGGCGATGTCGAGTGGATCGCGCGCGTCGTAGCACTTGTACTCGACCACCTGTGTCCGCGCACTGAAGCACGACTGGTTGTTCTCCCAGAAGCCGATGAACAGGTACGCCGAGATGGCGAAGATCGACGCGCCCGTCGCCAGGCCGTCAAGTCCGTCTGCCACGTTCACACCGTTCGAGGTGCTGACGGTGATCAAATTGATCCAGATCACGACGAGCAGCACGCCGACCACCGGACCGAAGGCGTACAGATTCAACCAGGGGATCTCGCGTACCGCCGAGATGTAGGGCGACGCCGGCGTCAGGCCGTGCTCGTCGAGGAACAGACTTGAAATCGCCAGGACCGCGAAGATCGTGCCGATGATGACCTGTCCGAGGATCTTGGCCCAGCCCCCCAGCCCCAGACTGCGCTGTCGCCGGGTTTTGATGAAGTCGTCGACGAATCCGACCGCCCCGAGGCCACCCATCATCCCGAGGACCAGCACGCCGACCATCGTCCAGGGGACGTTGGCGACCAGGTGGCCCGCGATGTAGCCGAAGATCGAGCCGAGGATGAAGACGATGCCACCCATGGTGGGCGTGCCACGCTTCGTGTGGTGCGACTGCGGGCCGTCATCCCGAATGAACTGACCCCAGCCGAGCCGCTTGAACAGCCTGATGAACAGGGGTGTCAGGAAGAGGGTGAAGACGAGTGAGAAGCCGGCACCGAGCAGCAGGGCTACCATTCGGTGCCCTCGACGTGTCCTAATCGGTCACCGAGGAAGCGGAGTCCCGCCGACTTCGACGACTTCACCAGCACGACGTCGCCGTCTCGGAGTTCTCCACGCAGAAGATCGTATGCCGCGTCGAGATCGCGCACGAACACCGACTCCCCGTCCCAGGAGCCCTCCAGCCCGGCAGCCGCGTGGATGTGCCGGGCGCCGTCGCCGACGACCACGAGTTTGCCGATGTTGAGTCGCACCGCCAGTCGGCCGAGCCGGTCATGCTCCTCCTGGGCGTACTCCCCCAGTTCGGCCATCTCGCCGAGTACCGCCACCGAGCGCTGTCCCGGCTCGAGGATCTGTGCGAGCGTCTTGAGCGCCGCGGCAGTGGAATCCGGACTGGCGTTGTACGCGTCGTTGATCACGGTGATGCCCCCACCGGGGTGCAGCAGCTCCATCCGCCAGCGCTCCGCGCGCGGCACGGCCTCGATGGCCGCGATTGCACGCGCGAGGTCGACGCCGAGTTCGCGCGCGACGGCGAGGGCGGCCAGCGCGTTGGAGACGTGGTGCTCGCCCAGGATCTGAAGCTGCACCGGGGTCCGCAGTCCGTCGATCACGAGCGTGAAGCGAGTTCCGGATGCGGTGGCGCGCACGTCCTCGGCACGCACCTCGGCATCCGACGCCACGCCGAACCAGACCACCCGCGCCTCGGTCATGCCCGCCATCGCCGCAACACGCCCGTCGTCGGCGTTCAAAACCGCGACCGCAGAGCGGGGCAGCTCACGCACGATCTCCGATTTGGCGCGCTGCGTGGCCTCGATGCCGCCGAACACACCGGCGTGGGCGAGGCCCACCTTCAACACGACCGAGATGTCGGGCATCGCGATGCCGACCAGCCGGGCAATCTCTCCCGCCCCGCTCGCTCCCATCTCGCTCACCAGAAAATCGGTGCTCTCCTCGACCTGGAGCATGGTGATCGGTGCACCGATGTGGTTGTTGAACGAGCCGACCGGAGCGACGGTCGGCCCCTGAACCTCGAGGATCGCGCGCAGCAGGTTCTTGGTTGTCGTCTTGCCGTTCGAGCCGGTGATGCCGACCACTCGGAGCCGACCGCTCGCGCGCACGCGGGCAACGACGAGGCGGGCGAGCCGCGCCAGAGCGAGCACACCATCGGCAACCACGATCACGGGAACGCTCGTCCGCAGGGGGCGCTCGGCGACGACGACCGCCGCACCGCGTTCGACCGCGTCCGGGGCGTAGAGGAACCCGTCGGTCACCTGGCCCGGCAGGGCGAAGAAGAGCGATCCCGGGGTCACCAGCGTCGAGTTGGTCTGCACCGAGCCGCCCACCACGACGTCCCGGTCCGCGCCATCCGGCAGAAGGAGCGAACCGCCGAGCTCGTCGGAGAGCTCGGACAGGCGAAGCGGGATCACACCCAGCCCGCCTCGTGAAGGGCGGCACGCGCCTCGTCGCGCGCGGAGTACGGGGTACGCACACCACGGATGTCTCGATAGTCCTGATGACCCGGTCCCGCCCACAGGATCGAGTCGCCCTCCTTGGCCAGCGACACCGCCTTGCGAATCGCCATCTCGGGTGGACTCACCTCGTATGTCGCCTCGGGCTGGTGCTCGGCCAGCTTCGCGCCCTCGAGCAGCGTGCGACGAATCGAGGCCGGGTCTTCGAAGCGCGGGTGGTGGTCGGTGATCACGAGGATGTCGCTGCCCTCGGCCGCGACGCGCGCCATCTCGTGGCGCTTGGTGGCATCCCGGTCGCCATCCGCACCGAAAACCATGATCGTGCGGCCGGTCGTGAATTGGCGAACCGCTGCCAGGGTGTTCGTGAAGGCGTCAGGACTGTGACCGAAGTCGACATAGACACTGGGCCCACGATCGCCGGACACCCGCTCGGTGCGACCGGGGAGATAGGCCTGGATGCCGTCCTCTGCGTCCAGCGCCGCGCCGATCGCTTCCAGCGCGAAGCCCGCCTCGACCAGCATCACGATCGCCAGTGCGGCGTTCGCCGCCATGTGCCAGCCGATCAACGGCTCCCGCGTAACCAGTGAGCGCCCGTCAGGACCGGTCAGCCGGAACTGGGTGGACGTCGCGGTCTCTTCCAGCACGTCGACGACCCACTCGGCCCGTTCGACGTCACGATCACTCGCATGCCCGACCGTCGCGATCGTCGTCACCGGGATGCGGGTCTCGGCGACAACGCGGTCGCCCCACGACGTGTCAAGGCAGACGACGCCGCGCTTGGCGTGCTCCGGCTCGAAAAGCGCGAGCTTCGCCTGGAAGTACTGCTCCATGTCGGCGTAGTCATCGAGGTGATCATGGCTGAGGTTGGTGAAGCCGACGACATCGAAGACGAGTCCGTCGATGCGCCGATGAGACAACGCCTGCGCACTCACCTCGACCGCGACGGCACGAACACCCGCCTCTCGCATCCGCGCGAGCAGAGCGTGCATCTCGCTCGCCTCGGGGGTCGTGAGTCGGCTCACCACCGTCAGCTCGCCGATGTGGCGCTCCGCCGTCGAGCTGAGGCCGGTGACCAGGCCGAGTTGCCGCATGACCGCCTCGAGCAGGTACGAGGTCGACGTCTTGCCGTTCGTTCCGGTCGTTCCGAACAGCAGCGCGTTGGACTCGGCGGTGCGGTAGACCCACGCCGACAGTTCGCCGAGTGCTCCGCGCGGGTCGTCGACGATCAGAATCGGCAACCCGGCATCGGCGGCGATGTCGGCGCCAACGGGGTCCGTCAGGAGCGCGACCGCGCCACCCTCCTTCGCCTGTGCCGCGTAGGACGCTCCGTGGCTGTTGGCACCGCGGATGCCCACGAACAGGTCACCCGGGTGCAAGTCGGCGGTGCCCAGCGTCACGCCGGTCACCTCGACACCGTCGACGGAACCGCGGTGCGCGAGGTCGAACTCCTGCACCAGCAACGCGAGTGAACGCGGAGCGGGATGCTCGGGACGCAGGACCGGGGGAATCCGGGATGTCACGCTGGCCCCGCCTCCTGTCCGTCGTTGTCCGATACCGCCCCACCCGATGAGGCCAGGAGCAGGATTACCAGGCGACCGGGGTATTCGCGGGCGGCGTTGTCGACGGGGGAATGCGGTACGTCTTGATGACCTGCCGCATGATCGTCGAATACACCGGCGCCGCCGCGGCGGCATTCTTAATCGTAGCGGGCTTGGCCAGCGTGACAATCACGGCGTATTGCGGCTTGTCGGCCGGGATGAGTCCGGCGACCGACACGATGTAGTCGTTGCCGTACTTGCCGTTGGCGTCGGCCACCTGGGCCGTTCCGGTCTTGGCGGCGATACGGTACCCGGGGATGCTGATCAGGCTGTGAGCGTAGCCCTGCGTCGTCACGGTCTCCATCATCTGGCGCACCTGCTGTGCCGCGAACGGCGAGACCACCTGCGTCGTCGCGCCGGCATTGGGGTAGCTGACGGAACCGTTGGCCGCCGTGCAACTCTGGACGAGCGTCAGCGGCACCTTCTTGCCGTCGTTCCCGATGGTCTGGTACATGCTGGCGATCTGTGCGGAGGTGACCGTGATCCCCTGCCCGAACTGCTGCGTGACCGTCGTGACCGGGTCGACCTTCGCGGGGCTGGCAACGTAGCCGTGGCTTTCACCGAGAAAATCCACGGTCGTCTGGGACCCGAACCCGAAGGCCCGAAGGTTCGCGTAGCGGTCCTTCTCGCTTTCGAGCTTGGTCAACTCGGCGATCCCGATGTTGGACGAGTTCATGATCACGCCGGCGACCGTCATGTGCAGGTCGCCGTGCACCTCGGCGTCGGTGATGAAGACGCCGGGCGGGAGCCCGTCGGTGAAACGTGGGGGGACATCGACGTGCGACGTCGCCGTGACCAGACCCTTGTCCACCATGCCGGCCACCGTGGCGGGCTTCATGATCGACCCGGGTTCGTATGGGCTGGAGAAGCTCCGCGCACCGCTGGAATCGGCGGGAACCGAGTTCAGGTTGTTCGGGTCGATCGAGGGATAGTCGGCGTCGGCCATGATGTGCCCGTCGTTGACCCGCACCACCATCGCGGTCCCCCAGGCGGACCCGGTCGCCTGCGCCTGCTGCGCGAGCACCTGCTGCGCGTACCACTGCAGATTGGAGTCGATGGTCAGCGTGACCGTGCCGCCGTCGGTGGCGGCCTTGGTCACGACGGTGCTGCCAGGCAGGCGGACACCGTCGGCGCTGGTCTGAAAGCTGGACGAGCCGTTGGTCCCGGCGAGACAGGCGTTCTGCTTCAACTCGGTCCCGGCGAGCGGACCGTCCGTGCCGACGAAGCCCACCAGGTTTCCGGCAACCGCACCGTTCGGGTATGTGCGCGCCGGGTCTCGCTGGTCGTACACCCAGGGGATCCTGAGCGCGGTGACCTTGTCGAAGGTCGCCAGCTTGACCGCCTTGACCAGCAGAGCCCATTTCGAGAGCGGGTCTTTGGTCAGAGCGGTGTACATCGTCTGGGCGTCGGCGCCGGTGGCGGCGGCAATCTCCTTGATCGCGTCGGCGACGCTCACGCGCGTCGTGGTGCCGTCGGCGTTCTTCCGGTCGAACCCGTCGGCGGCGACGAGGTTGGGCGCCGCCGTGATGTCGAAGCGATCGACGCTGTCGGCGAGCACGACCCCGTTGCTGTCGACGATGCTCCCGCGAGTCGCGTAGGTGGTGACGGACCGCGACTGAATGACATCGGCCTGCTTCGTCAGCTCCACCGCCTGGACGAGCTGGATGTCCACCAGCCTGATCACGAACAGCGTCAGCACCGCGAACACGGCGAACATCGTGAGCGCGAGGCGCCGACGGGAGACGCGGAACGTGAGCACTGAGCTTCTTCCTGCCTAGTGGGTGGTGGGGGACGGGAGGAGTGCGGGGGCCTGGGGGGCTTGCCCGGCACCCCCCGTCCCCGTGTCGGTCGAGGCCTGGGATGCCCCGGTCGAGTTCGTGGTGGTGGCGCCGGCGGTCGGGCCGGTTGCTGTCGTTGTCGCGGTGGTCGGGGTCGTCGGGGTCGGAGCCGGTGTCGCCGGCTGGGCAGTCAGAACCGTGGAGCCTTTCAGCAGCGCATTACCCACCTGGTCGCCCGCCCCCAGCAGACTGCCGCCCGCCGCGGTAGCGGTCCCGGTGACGGCGCCGGTTTTGGCGTTCAAATAAACCGCGTTGCCACTGGCAACCATGCCGAGAGCCTCGGCGTTTGCCGCGAGGTGCTGCGGCGAGTTGTAAAGGTCGTAGGTCTCGGAGAGCGCGTGCTGCTGCAGCACCGCCGTGTATTTCGCGGACTGCAGGCTGGAGATCTGGTACGCGCCGTTGGCGAGCACGATGCTCAGCACCAGCTGCGCGAGCAGGATGACGCCGATACCCCCGATCGTGACAAGAGCGGGCAGAAGGCGAGGTCGCGCCCGGCGCTGTGCGCGCGAGGGCGCGACCTCGAGGTGACGCCGGGGGGAGGCGTCAGGTTCGGAATGACGACGAGGACGAGTCGGCGCGACAACGGGAACGGCACTCATGCTGCGGCCTTCAATCGTTCAGCCGCGCGCAACCGCACGGGGGTGGAGCGCGAGTTGGAGGCCTTTTCGGTCTCGCTGGCGAGTTCGGCGCCACGCACCAGGAGCTTGAACTCCGGCCGGTGCTCGGGCAGTTCGACGGGCAGACCGCGGGGGGCACTCGACGTGGATCGCGCGGTCAGCTCCCGCTTGACGATGCGGTCCTCGAGAGACTGGTACGCGAGCACGACGATGCGTCCGCCGACCTCGAGCGCATCGAGTGCCGCGGGCATCGCCCGTTCGAGCACTGCCAGCTCCTGGTTGACTTCGATGCGCAACGCCTGGAACACCCGCTTGGCGGGATGGCCCGCGCGCTGGAGAGCGGCGGGGGTTGCGGCGTGCAGCAACTCGACGAGTTGAGCGGAGCTCGTGAGCGGCGTGACAACGCGCTCGCGGACGATACGGCTGGCGTAGCGCGGGGCGAGCTTCTCCTCGCCGTACTCATAGAAGATGCGACGCAGGCTGGCCTCGTCGTACTCGGCGAGAACGCGCGCGGCGGTCAGTTCCGAGGTGTCGTCCATGCGCATATCGAGCGGGGCATCCTTCGAGTAGGAGAAGCCGCGCTCGACCTGGTCAAGCTGCATCGAGGAGACGCCGAGGTCGAAGAGCACTCCGGCCACCGACGACATGTCGAGCTCGTCGAGCACCTCGGCGATCCGGTCGTACACGGTGTGCACGAGGTGGACGCGCTCGCCATACGGGGCCAACCGCTCCCCCGCGAGCTGAAGCGCGTGCGGGTCGCGGTCGAGCCCGACGAAGACCAACTCGGGGAACCGCGCGAGGAACGCGTCGGCGTGTCCACCCAGGCCGAGTGTCGCGTCGACGAGCACCGCACCCGGTCGCTCCAGCGCGGGCGCGAGCAGCTCGAGGGTGCGGTCGAGCATGACGGGAGTGTGCAGTGAGTTCTCGGCCATGGAGTCCGGGGTCGAGCCCCTCGGGCCTGATCCCCATCCGCTGCGACCTGGCTCCGGGGAAGTGAAGTCAGGGTGCGCGGCTGAGGGTCGGGCACGAGGCGCTAGAAGAGTCCCGAGATCACCTCCCCGTCGGCGTCGGCAAAGCCGGCTTCGGCGCTCGCGTAGTACGTGTTCCACGCCGCGGCGTCCCAGATCTCGGCGCGGCTCCCCGCTCCGATGACGGTGAGGTCTCGATCGAGACCCGCGTACTCGCGCAGCATCGCCGGGATGGTCACGCGATGCTGCTTGTCGGGGATCTCCTGCGTCGCGCTGGAGAGGAAGAGCCGCAGGTAGTCGCGACCCTGCTTGCCGAGCGCGGGCGCCTGGGCCTGCATGCGCTGAACCAGACTCTCGAACTCGGTCTGGCTGTACACGTAGATGGCGTGCTCTTGGCCACGCGCCATGACGACGCCATTGCCGAAGTCGTCGGTGAACTTGGCGGGAAGGATGATGCGCCCTTTGTCATCGAGCTTGGGAACGAAGGTGCCAAGCAGCATGGGTCCCCTCACTCTCCGGCCAGACAGAAGGACAATCCCCACTTTACTCCACTTCCTTCCACTTTCCACCACTTCATGCACGAAATCGGGGAATGGATGCCCCCACAAGAGGGCACGCTCCCCCGGATTCCGGGCGATCGGAACCGGGGAGGGAAGTGGAGGGACATTCGCCAGAGGGCGCACGAAAAAGGCCCACCGGGGAACCGGCGGGCCGTGAACGACGAAAGGGCCGGCTCAGCCGGCCCTTTCGGGAGAGAAGTGGAGAGGTGGTCTAGCGGTCTCGGTCGTTGTCGTCGTTGCGGCGTTCCCACCGCTCGTTGAGGGAATCCATGAAGCCGGTCCGGGGCTTACCGGGCCCGGCGGTCTCGCCAGGGCTCGGAATCGTCAAACGGCGAGGCGGGGCGATGGCGAACAGGGCGCCGGCGAACATGATGGCGAACCCGAGGATCCCGACGACCGGCTGGCGAAGCGTCACTCCGACGACCAGCAGGCCGAGCCCGATCACCCCCGCGAGAATCCCAATCACGAGCGCGGTGTAGTTCGGACGGCCTCGTCGCGCACCCACCGTCGTGACGTCGTCAGCGTCATTGTGGTAGAGGCTGCGCTCCATCTCGTCGAGGAGGCGCTGCTCCTGTTCAGAAAGCGGCATTTCCAGCTCCCTCACGGTCGTGCTCACCCGGTGCGGCCGACTCGTTGATCTTCCAGCATCCTAAGCCCGGTTCCCGCCGATAGCATAGGCGCGTGGCTGGGAGTACGCGCTTAGTCGACCTCGTCCAGTCGCGGCTCGACGAGGTCTTGGCCGTGCAGGGAGCTGCCCTTCTCAAGATCTCCCCCGATCTCGACGTCATCGACGAGTCGGCTCGCCGTCTGCTGGCGGGCGGCAAACGGTTCCGCGCACTGTTCTGCTACTGGGGATGGCGTTCGGTCTCGGGCTTCGCACGCGCCCACGACGAGCTCGGTGACGGCGACGACGACGGCCTTGACGCCGTCATCTCGGTGGCATCCGCCCTGGAGATCTTTCACGCGGCCGCGCTGGTACACGACGACATCATGGACAACTCCGACCTGCGCCGCGGCCAGCCGAGCGCGCACAAGCGCTTCGAGTCGTGGCACCGAGAACAGGGCTGGTCGGGCTCGGCACGTGCGTACGGGGATGCCAGCGCCCTCCTGCTCGGCGACCTGTTGCTGGCCTGGAGCGATCAACTCTTCGAGGCCGGGACGCGTGCGCTGAAGAATCCGGTTGCCGCAACGGCTGCTCGCGACGAGTTCGCCGTGATGCGCACCGAGGTGACGGTCGGCCAGTACCTCGACATGCTCGAGGAGACCTCCTGGCGCACCCGACCAGAGGCGGAACTGCTCCCCCGCGCCCATCGGGTCATCGTCTACAAGTCCGCGAAGTACAGCGTCGAGGCCCCGCTGGCGATCGGGGCGTCGCTGGCGGATGCCTCGCTCCCCCAGCTCGGCGCCCTCCGGTCATTCGGCCTCCCCCTCGGTGTGGCGTTCCAACTGCGCGACGACCTCCTCGGAGTGTTCGGCGACCCGGTTGTCACCGGCAAGCCTGCCGGCGACGATCTTCGAGAGGGCAAGCGAACGGTCCTGGTCGCTCTGACCAGGCAGAAGCTGCAGGGCGGGATCGGTCGGCTGTTCGATGAACTGCTGGGCGACGACGATCTCGACGAGCAGCAGATCGCGATGCTGCAGAACGCCGTGCGCGACAGTGGCGCCGTCGAGCAGGTCGAGCGGATCATCGCGCACAACGTGGGAGTCGCGATGGCGGCTCTCGCCGATGCGCCCCTCACGCGGTCGGCGCGCGATGAGCTCGGCGCGCTCGCCGATGCCGTCACGCGGCGCGAGAGCTGAGCGGGCTCAGAACCCGAGGGCTTGGGCGACGCGCCGCACCTCGGCCTTCCGGCCGGCCTTGAGCGCATCAACGGGAGAGACGCCCAGGCTGTCTTCCTCCGACAGCAGCCAGTGCATGGCCTCGTCGTCGCTGAACCCGGCGTCCCCGAGCACCACGATGGTGCCCTTCAGATCGCCGAGCGGTTCGCCGCCGGAGATGAAGGCAGCCGGCACCTTGAGAACCCCGTCGACCCGAGTGGCCAGGATCGCGCGATCCTCGATCAGCCGACGGACCTTGCTCTGCGGAAGCCTCAGCAGTTCGACGAGGTCGGGAATGGTCAGCCAGGTCGCACCGGCGCTATCGCTCACCCCACAAGACTGCCACGTTCCGAGGGGGCGAGTCTCGACGTGCGAATGTTACAAACATGTAAACCCAGGCCCCACAAACCACGATGGTTGACTCGACTATTGTTCTGTGACAGCTTAGACAGACCGATATCTCGGTGCCGGGGGAAGGCAGCAGCATGAGCGACTTAACGGACAGCGGAACATTCGCGCGCCGGGTGTTCTCCGGGCTCGCGCCCACACCGATCAGTGCCCCCCCGCCGGAGCCGGACATCCCCTTTCGTTCGACGCGACTCGGCAAAGGCGTCATGGCGACGGTGCCGGTGATGCTGGCCGGAGCGATGACGGTCACCCTGAATCTCGCCGGACCGCTTGATGGCGCTTCCGCAGCCAGCAAGCAGCGTCCCGAGAAGGCGAAGAGCGAACTCCGGGCGTCCCTGCGCGAGATCATCACCACCGCCGTCAAGACGGCCATCCCCACGTCGGCGACGATCAGCACCGCGAGCACCCCCGCCGCCGCGCCGAGCTCGTACACCGTCGTGGCCGGTGACACGGTGTCGTCGATCGCGGGTCGCTACGGTCTCTCCACGGCCTCCGTGCTTGCCCTCAACGGACTGAGCTGGAAGTCGCTGATCTTCCCGGGCCAGGTGCTCGCACTGGGCGGCTCGATCACCGCCGCCCCGTCACCGACGACGGCCGCGGCGGTCTCGTCGGCAACGCGGTACACGATCCAAAACGGCGACACGGTCGGCAGCATCGCCGCCCGGTTCGGGGTGACGACGCAGGCGGTGCTGAGCGCCAACGGTCTCAGCTGGTCGAGCATCATCTACAGCGGTCGCACCCTCCTCATTCCGTCGGGCGGAGCGCCGGTCCTCAACGTGCAAACGGTTGCGGCGATCACCCCGAGCAACTCCGCCGCCTCGCCCGCGTCGTCGACGAGCTACACGATCCGCACCGGCGACACGATCAGCTCGATCGCGCAGAACGCGGGCACCACCGTCTCCGCGATCCTCGCGGCCAATGGACTGGGCCCGTCCAGCATCATCTATGCCGGACGCACCCTGCTGATCCCGGTCGCCGCCGTCGGGAGCGGCAGCTCGGCTCCCACGCTCTCTGCCGCCGGGCTGACGGGAGCAAGCGCCGCCAACGCGCGCACCATCATCCAGGTCGGCCGGCGCCTCGGCGTCCCCGACCGCGGCATCGTCGTTGCCTTGGCCGCGGCAGCGCAGGAGTCAGGGCTGCGCAACCTCCACTACGGCGACCGCGACTCGATCGGGATCTTCCAGCAGCGTCCGAGCACCGGATGGGGCACCAAGGCGCAGCTGCTCAACGTCGACTACGCCGCACGACTGTTCTACGGCGGCCCGAGCAACCCGAATGCGGGCATCACCCGCGGGCTGCTCGAGATCCCGGGCTGGCAGAACATGAGCGTCACGCAGGCAGCGCAGGCCGTGCAGGTCTCGGCGTATCCCGACGCCTATGCCCAGTGGGAGTCCGGCGCATGGGCATGGCTCCGGCAACTGGGCTGACGCTCCTCCGGCGCGGCAGATCGTGAAGAGGTCTTCACCGTGTGGCAGTCCCGCGTTCAGGATGGCTCTGCCTACACTCAAAAGGTGAGTGTCAACACCACAGATCCGATGATCGGCCGTCTCATCGACGGCCGATATCAGGTGCGCTCACGAATCGCCCGCGGCGGCATGGCGACGGTCTACCTCGCCACCGACCTGCGGCTCGAGCGCCGCGTCGCCGTCAAGGTCATGCACGGGCACCTTGCCGACGACAGCCAGTTCAAGCAGCGCTTCATCCAGGAGGCCCGTTCGGCCGCCCGACTGGCGCATCCGAACGTCGTCAACGTCTTCGACCAGGGGCAGGATGCCGACAGCGCATACCTGGTCATGGAGTACCTCCCCGGCATCACCCTCCGCGATCTGATGCAGGAGTACGGCGCGCTGACCAGCCAGCAGACCATCGACATCACCGAGGCGGTGCTGTCCGGCCTGGCCGCCGCGCACAAGGCCGGCATCGTCCACCGGGATCTGAAACCCGAGAACGTACTGCTGGCCGACGACGGTCGGATCAAGATCGGCGACTTCGGGCTGGCGCGGGCGGCATCCGCGAACACGGCGACGGGTGCCGCGCTGTTGGGCACGATCGCGTACCTGTCACCGGAGCTCGTCACCCGCGGGATCGCCGACACCCGCAGCGACATCTACGCGGTCGGGATCATGATGTTCGAGATGCTGACCGGCGAGCAGCCGTTCAAGGGCGAGCAGCCCATGCAGATCGCCTACCAGCACGCCAATGACACGGTTCCCGCGCCGAGCAACAAGAACTCGAAGGTGCCGGCCGAACTCGATGAGCTGGTCATGTGGGCGACCGCGCGCGATCCCGAGGAGCGACCGCGCGACGCCCGCGCGATGCTCGATCAGCTCCACGACACCGAGTCGCTGTTGAGCACGGCCCTCCCGACTGGCTCGACGGCCACGCAGCGCACGATGGTGCTGCCGGCCGCCTCGACCGAGCGCTTCATGCCGCCAGCTCCCGGGCAGACGCCCCGGGGAGCGACCGACGAGACCCAGATCATCGACGCGCGACCCCCGAGCAGAAACGCCGTGGTCTCGGATTCCACCGCCGCCCTCACGAGGGTGTCGCAGAAGCGGCGCGGGCGCGGCCTGGCGCTGTTCCTCGTCGTCCTGCTGCTGGCCGCCGCCGCGGGAGCTGCCGGCTGGTACTTCGGCGCGGGGCCCGGTTCGCGGGTCGTCATCCCGGCCTCGATCGTGAAGATGACCCCCGTCGACGCGACCGCGGCGCTGACCAAGCTGGGCCTGAAGGTGAATCCGACGAGAGGTCAGGCGTACTCGGTGGATGTCCCCACCGGCGCCGTAGCCCAGACCAGTCCCGCGATCGGTCAGCCGGTGACGAAGGGCGCGGCGGTGCAGCTGCTGCTCTCTCAGGGACCTCGGCCCTTCGACCTTCCGACCTTCGTCGGGCAGACCGAGAAGGACGCGGATGCCCTCATCTCGACGCACTGGACCGCGGGAACGCCGATCCGCCAGTTCGACGCGAAGGTACCCGCCGGCACGGTCATCGACGCGCTCGACGCCAAGAACACCAGCCTGAACGGCGTCGCGACGTACGGCGAGAAGCAGCCGATCACCCTCGTGATCTCGGCGGGGCCGTTGCCCGGTGACCTGAGCGGCAAGAGCCTGACGGACGCGACCGCCGAGCTGAAGGGTATCGGGCTGACCGTGTCCGGCACCGTCGACGTGTTCAGTCAGGACGTGCCGAAGGGCGCCGTTGTCGGCCTGGTGACCACGAAGGCGGACGGCAGCCCGCTGACCATCCGAACCGGCGATCTGGTGCAACTGCAGACCTCGAAGGGCAAGGAGCAGGTTGCGGTGCCTAATGTGGTGGGGAAGAAGTGGTCGGACGCGAAGAAGGCGCTGACCGACGCGGGCTTCAAGATCCAGTTCGCCAACGACGGAGGGCTTAGCCAGGCTCTGGCTCCATTCCCAGGAGTGAAGGTCACTTCAATCGCTCCGAACGCCGGGAACGTCGTCGACAAGGGGTCGACGGTGACGGTCTCACTCGGCACCTAGCAGCGCTCAGCGGGCGATCGTCAGCTCCTCGGCCACCAGGAACGCCAGCTCCAGCGACTGCATGTGGTTCAGGCGCGGGTCGCACAGCGACTCGTACTTGGTGGCCAGCGTGGCCTCATCGATCTGCTCCGAGCCGCCGAGGCACTCGGTGACGTCGTCGCCGGTCAGCTCGATGTGGATCCCGCCCGGGTGGGTGCCCGCGGCCCGGTGGGACTCGAAGAAGCCGCGCACCTCATCCACGACGTCGTCGAAGCGTCGGGTCTTGTAGCCGGTCGGCGTCGTCAGCCCGTTGCCGTGCATCGGGTCGGTCACCCACAGCGGCGTCGCGTCGAAGCTCTTGATCGCCTCGAGCAGCGGCGGCAGCGCATCCCGCACCCTGCCGGCGCCCATGCGCGTGATGAAGGTCAGACGCCCGGGCTCGCGGTTCGGGTCGAGCTTGTCGATCAGGCGCTCCATGTCGTCGGCCGTGGTGCTCGGGCCGAGCTTCACGCCGATCGGGTTGCGGATGCGCGAGAAGTAGTCGACGTGGGCGTCATCCAGGCCGCGGGTGCGCTCCCCGATCCACAGGAAGTGCGCGCTGGTGTTGACCGGCGTGCCGTTGCGCGAGTCGATGCGGGTCATCGGGCGCTCGTAATCCATGAGCAGACCCTCGTGGCTGGTGTAGAACTCGACGCGCTTGAGCTCGTCGAAGTCGGCACCTGCCGCCTCCATGAACTTGACGGCGCGATCGATCTCCGAGGCGAGGCTGGCGTAGCGCTGGTTCGCCGGGTTGGTGGCGAAGCCCCGGTTCCAGCTGTGCACCTCTCGGAGGTCGGCGAAGCCGCCCTGGGTGAAGGCGCGGATCAGGTTCAGCGTCGAGGCGGAGGTGTGGTACCCCTGGATCAGTCGGCGCGGATCGGCTTCGCGCGACTCCGGGGTGAACGGGTAGCCGTTGACGATGTCGCCGCGGTACGCCGGCAGCGTGACATCGCCGCGGGTCTCGGTGTCGCTCGAGCGCGGCTTCGCGAACTGGCCCGCCATGCGGCCCATCTTCACGATCGGCATCGACGCGCCGTAGGTGAGCACGACGGCCATCTGCAGCAGCGTCTTGAGACGGTTGCGGATCTGCTCCGCGGTCGCGCCGGCGAAGGTCTCGGCGCAGTCACCGCCCTGCAGCAGGAACGCATCACCGCGGGCCGCGCGGGCCAGCCGCTCACGCAGGATGTCGACCTCACCGGCGAAGATCAGCGGCGGGAAGCTCGCGAGCTCGGCGGATGCGGCGGCAACAGCCCCGGGTTCCGGCCACTCCGGCTGCTGCTTGATCGGCAGCTGCCGCCAATAGTCGAGACCGGCGATCACACTTGGATCGGCCTGCACGACGGTCTCTGACGGGTCTGACACGGGTTTCCCTCTGGTCCTGCGGCGCAAGTCGCACCAGCGGATCAGCCTATAAGAGCCCGGCAGACACCGCTGACGGATGCCGCCCCTACTTCTTCGCCGCCCGCGCGTCCACCGCGCTCAGCTTGCGGCCCTTCACCGAGGAGGCGTAGATGTCGACGTACTCCTGGCCGCTGAGCCGCGACAGCTCGTACATGATCTCGTCGGTGATGGAGCGGAGCACGAAACGGTCGCCCTCCATGCCGGCGAAGCGGCCGAAATCCAGGGGCTCCCCGAAGACCACGCCGACCCGCCCGACCCTCGGGAACTTCGAGCCGAGCGGCATGATCTTCTCGCTGTCGATCATGGCGACGGGGACGACGATCACGCCGGACTCGAGGATCATGCGCGCCACACCGGTGCGGCCGCGGTAGAGCCGGCCGTCAGGGCTGCGGGTGCCCTCCGGGTAGATGCCGAGCTGGCCACCGTTGGCGAGGTGTTCGAGGCCCGAGTTGAGTGAGGCCTCCGACGCCCGCCCACCCGAACGATCGATCGGCAGCTGATGGATGGCGAGGAAGAACTTCTTCGTCAACCAGCCGACGACGCCCGATCCGGTGAAGTACTCGCTCTTCGCCAGGAAGCTGATGGGCCGCTTCAACGCGAGCGGCAGAAACACCGAATCGACGAAGGAGAGGTGATTGCTGACGAAGATCACCGCACCGCTCGTCGGCACGTTCTCGTCGCCGCGCGACCAGGGGCGAAAGAACGAGTTCGCGAACGGAGCGACGATGAAGGTCTTCACGAACCAGTAGAACATGCGACCTCCCCGCGGCTTCCGAGTCTAACGGCGCGTGGCGTGCAGTCGGGCGAGATCGGCCGCACCCACGACACCGGCGTCGTTGACGAGTTCGGCGACCGCGAACGTCGGCTCCGGATGGAATCCGCGCGCGGGAAGGTGCGCGAGGAACGCCTCGCGGATCGGCTCGAGCAGCAGCTCGCCCGCGGCCGCCACTCCCCCGCCGAAGACGAACAGTTGCGGGTCGAGCACCGCGCCGATGGATGCCGATGCCTGACCCAGCCATGACCCCAACTCGCGCAGGGCGGCGAGGGCACCCGGATCGTGGTCCTCGATGAGCCCACCGACGATCGTGCCGTCGAGCTGGCCCGCCGCCTCGCGAGCCGCGGCCAGGTTCAGGCCGATGCCGCCGGCATCCGCGATGTCGTTGGCGTAGCGCAGCAGCGAGCGGCCGGAGCCGTACTGCTCGATGCAGCCGCGCTGGCCGCAGCCGCACGGCAGGCCGCCCGGCACGACGCGGAGGTGACCGATCTCGCCCGCTGCGCCGTACGCGCCGCGCAGTAGGTTGCCGTCGACGATGACGGCGCCGCCGACACCCGTGCCGATCGTGAGCAGGGTCATGTCGGTGCAGCCGCGGCCGACACCGAAGCGGTACTCGGCCCAGCCCGCCGCGTTCGCGTCGTTGTCGATGGTGATGTCGAGGCCGGGCAAGAGCTGAGAGAGGTGCTCACGGAACGGCTCACCGCGCCAGTTGATATTGGGGGCGTAGTAGACGATCGACTGGGTGGCATCCACGAAGCCGGCGGCCGCGACGCCCGCCGCGATGACGTCCTCGCCGTCGCCGAGCTCGGTCACCAGCTCCACGACGTTCTGCACGATTGCGACCGGGTCACCCGCCGGAGTCGGACGCTTCAGGGTCCGCAGAATCTCACCAGACTCGCTGACGAGGGCGCCGGCGATCTTCGTTCCGCCGATGTCGATTCCGATGGCATGCACGAACCCCGACAATACCGAACGACGTAGGCTGGAGAGTACGAACATCCCAGGTAACGAAGGAGTTGCCATGAACGAGTACTTCACACCTGCCGCTGTCCCTGCCGACCCGGATGCCAACACCACCGATCTGCTGGTCGCCCGTGTTGCGGCGACCCCGGACGCGCCGCTTTTCGCGCTCCCCACCGCTGACGGGGGCTGGACGGATGTGTCCACCGCCGAGTTCCATCGGCAGGTCGTCGCCCTGGCCAAGGGCCTGATCGCCGCGGGCATCCAGCCGGGCGAGAAGATCGGTTTCATCTGCAAGACGCGCTACGAGTGGACGCTCGTGGACTTCGCCACCTGGTTCGCCGGCGCCGTGCTGGTGCCGATCTACGAGACCTCCGCCCCGGCGCAGCTCCAGTTCAATCTCGCGGATTCAGGCGCGACCGCCCTGATCACCGAGACCGCCGACCACTTCGCGAAGTTCGACGAGATACGCGCGGAGCTGCCCCTCGTCACCAAGGTGTGGCAACTGCAGCTCGACGATCTCGACAAACTGGTCGCCGGAGGCATCGCGGTCACCGATGAGGAGGTCGAAACGCGCCGCACCATGGCGGTCGGCTCGGATCTCGCCACGATCATCTACACCTCGGGTTCCACCGGGCGCCCGAAAGGCTGCGTTCTGACCCACTCGAACTTCGTCGAACTGTGCCGCAATGCCGCGGTCGCGATGGGACCGGTGGTCGAGCCGGGGTCGTCGACGCTGCTGTTCATCACCACGGCGCACGTGTTCGCACGGTTCATCTCGGTGCTCGCGGTCCACACGGGATCGAAGGTCGGCCACCAGGCCGACACCAAGCAGTTGGTCTCGGCGCTCGGCAGCTTCAAGCCCACCTTCCTGCTGGCGGTGCCTCGCGTCTTCGAGAAGGTCTACAACTCGGCGGAGGCGACGGCGGAGGCGGGTGGCAAGGGCAAGATCTTCCGGGCCGCGGCCCAGGTCGCCGTCGAGCACTCGCAGGCGCTCGACGCCGGGCGCGTGCCCGCGGGACTCGCCATCAAGTTCGCTCTCTTCGATCGGCTGGTCTACCGCAAGCTCAAGAAGGTCATGGGTGGGCGGATCCGTTTCGCGGTATCGGGGTCGGCGCCGCTCGGCACTTTTCTCGGCCACTTCTTCCGCAGCCTCGACATCAAGATCCTCGAGGGCTACGGGCTCACGGAGACCACGGCGCCGGCCACCGTCAACTTGGTCTCCAAGTTCAAGATCGGCACGGTCGGCCCGGCGATGCCCGGGGTCGGGATCAAGATCGCGGACGACGGAGAGATCCTGGTCAAGGGTGTCGACGTCTTCGCCGGCTACTGGAACAACCCCACCGCGACCGCCGAGGTCATGGAGGGCGAGTGGTTCCACACCGGCGACATCGGCGCGCTCGACGATGACGGCTATCTCACGGTGACCGGGCGCAAGAAGGAGATCATCGTCACGGCCGGCGGCAAGAATGTCGCCCCCGCCAGCCTCGAGGACCCCATCCGCTCGAACTCCCTAATCAGTCAGGTCGTCGTCGTGGGTGACCAGAAGCCGTTCATCTCGGCGCTCGTCACACTCGATCCCGAGATGCTGCCGGTCTGGCTCCACAACAACGGCGAAGCCGCCGACATGTCCCTCGAGGATGCCGCCCAGCATCCGAAGGTGATCGCCGAGGTGCAGCGTGCGGTGGATTCCGCCAACAAGCGCGTCTCCCGCGCGGAGTCGATCCGCAAGTTCGTGATCCTGCCGACGGAGTTCACCGAGGCCAGCGGACACCTGACGCCCAAGATGAGCATCAAGCGCGCGCCCATCCTGAAGGACTTCCTGCACGTCATCGAGGCCATGTACTCCGGGGCACCGGCCACGAAGGGCGATTCGCTGGTGCACTGAGCCCGGCACGGCGACCGCTCGCGAACCGCGTCGGCGTAGTCGCCGCTACGCCCGGAACCACTCCGCCTGGCGAATCGCGCGCATGGCCTCCCGCTTGGTCTCATGGTCGAGACCCTCGACGTAGAGCTTGCCGTCGAGGTGGTCGGTCTCGTGCTGCAGCGCCTGGGCCATGAGCCCCTCGCCCTCGAGTTCGACCTGCTCGCCGGCGGCATTCACCCCGGTGACGCGCGCAACGGGATAGCGGAGCCGCGGGAAGTAGAAGCCGGGCACCGAGAGGCATCCCTCGTCGACGAGTTCGGGCTCGCCGGACACCTCCAGCACGGGGTTCAGCACATACCCGATCTCGCCGTCCACGTTGTAGCTGAACGCACGAAGCCCGACCCCGATCTGCGGTGCGGCAACACCGGCACGGCCGGGCTCGGTGACCGTATCCACCAGATCTTCGACCAGCGCGGCGATACGCGGGTCCCCCGGGGTGACCACGAGCGGGTCGGCCTTCGATCGCAACACCGGGTCGCCGAACAGCCGGATCTGTCGTTCCGTCATCGCGACCGTTCCCTCGTCGGCACTAGGCGTCGCGACGGGTGGGCAACCCGTCCATCACGAGGCCGGCGAGGTGGCGCGCGGCATCCCGGGTGAACGGTTTCAGCGCGGAGTACCGAACGACCGAGCCCGCGGCAAGCTCCGCGTCGTACGGGATGCGCACGATCTCCCGCACGCGGGACCGGAAGTGCGCCTCGATCTCGCCGAGCTTCACCAGGTTGGTGCCCTGGGTGGCCGTGTTCAGCGCCACGATCGCGTTGCGCACCAGATGCCCGTAGTTGTTCGCTTCGAGCCAGGTCAGGGTCTCCGACGCCAGGCGGGCCTCGTCGACGCTGCCGCCCGAGACGATGACCACCGAATCCGCACGCTGCAGTGTCGCGCGCATCACCGAGTGCACGATGCCGGTACCGCAATCCGTGAGCACGATGGAGTAGTAACGGGCCGCGACATCCGCGACGACGTTGTAGTCGTTCTCGTCGAATGCTTCGGACAGCAACGGGTCGGTGTCGGATGCCAACACGTCGAGGCGGGTGACGTCGCGAGAGACATGGCTCGACAGCTCGCTGAAATCTCGGATGCTCGGAGCGTGGGTCACCAGGTCGCGAACCGTGGAGCGGGTCTGCTTGTTGACGCGTTCGGCCAGGGTGCCGCGGTCGGGGTTGGCGTCGATCGCGATCACGCGATCATCGCGGATGTCCGCCAAGGCCATCCCGAGCAGCGTCGTGATCGTGGTCTTGCCAACACCGCCCTTGCGGGTGAGGATCGGAACGAAGCGGGTTCCGCCCTCGAGCCGTTTGGTGATGCGGGCGTCCAGTGCTTTGCGCTCGCGGACCTTCGCCGAGTCGCCGAGATTGATCGCGTGGAAACTCGCCGAGTACAGGGCCCGCTGCCAGAAGCCCTCGGGGACGACCTGTTTGTTGCGCTTCGGGTCGAGCATCCGCTCGGCCGTCAACATCGACGCCGACTCCGCCGCGCGTGGAGTGTCTCCTCGCATGCGCTCGCGTCGAGTGGGGCCGGGCTCCGAGTCGTCGCCGGGCAGCGGCGGCACGTACGTTTCCTCCTCGACCGCCTCGTCGGCGGCCGCGACCTGGACCGGGTCGGCGATCACGTCGATCGAGCGGGTCGCCGCTCCCAACTCGGTGTAGATCGGGGTGATCGCGAACTCGTCCAGCGTGACGTACTCATCGTCGTCCGGTGCGGTCTTCACGATGACCGGCAGCTCGATGTTGACCGTGAGACTCTCCGGCAGGCTCGCCGCGAGGTCGGCGGTTCGGCTGGCCGGATACAGCACGTCGTTCGTGGGGCCGGTCTCGTCGTTTTTGCGTTCTGCCACGAGTTGCCCTCCTTCCGTCCGCGCGAGAGCGAGGACATCCCAGTTTAGGCGACGGCCGGGCCACCCCTACTCGACGACCACCAGAAGATCGCCCGCGTCCACCTGCTGGGTCACGGGGATCGCCAGGCGCACGACCTTTCCGGCGACCGGAGTGGTGATCGCTGCCTCCATCTTCATCGCCTCGATTGTCGCCACCGCCTGTCCGGCGGCGACCGTGTCGCCCACCGAGATCTTGAGGGTGACGACGCCGGAGAACGGCGCGGGAATCTGACCTGGCCGCGCGGCATCCGCCTTCTCGGCCGCCTTGGTGTCGACCGTGATGCTGCGATCGCGCACCGTCACGGGGCGCAACTGCCCGTTGATCGTGGTCATGACCGTGCGCATTCCCTTGTCGTCGGCCTCGCCGATCGCCTCGAGCGTGAGGAGCAGATCGACGCCCGTGCTGATCTTGACCGCGACCTCGACACCCGACCGCAGGCCGTAGAGGTAGTCGATCGTGTCGAGCGTCGACAGGTCTCCGAACAACTCGCGCACCTGTTCGAACTGGCGCGTCGGTGCCGGAAAGAGCAGACGGTTCAGCGCCGATTGGCGCTCGCGGGAGCTCCCGGCCAGGGCAGCGCGATCGTCGTCGGAGATGTCCTCGACGCCGATCTTGACGGTGCGGCCGGCGAGCACCTTGGTGCGGAACGGTTCTGGCCACCCGCCGGGAAGATCGCCGAGCTCCCCCGCCATGAAGCCGATCACCGAGTCGGGGATGTCGTACTTGTCCGGGTTCTCCTCGAAGTCGGCCGGGTCGGCGTCGGCCGCCGCCAGCTGCAATGCCAGATCGCCGACCACCTTCGAGGAGGGGGTCACCTTCGGAGGCCGACCCAGGATGCGGTTGGCGGCCGCGTACCAGTCCTCGACCTTCTCGAACTGGTCGCCGAGGCCGAGGGAAATCGCCTGCTGACGCAGGTTGGACAGCTGACCTCCCGGGATCTCGTGCCGGTAGACGCGCCCCGTCGGGCCGGGCAGCCCCGACTCGAATGGCCGATAGATCTTGCGAACGGCCTCCCAGTACGGTTCGAGGTCGCTCACGGCATCCAGCGAGATGCCGGTGTCGCGATCGGTGTGCGCGGTAGCGGCGACGAGGGCCGACAGCGACGGCTGGCTGGTGGTTCCTGCCATCGGTGCGCTGGCGGCATCGACCGCGTCGGCACCGGCCCGGCTGGCCGCGAGCAGGGTCGCGAGCTGGCCGCCGGGGGTGTCGTGCGTGTGCAGGTGCACGGGCAGGTCGAATCGCTCCCGCAGAGCGGTGACCAGGGTCTCGGCCGCTCCGGCGCGCAACAGCCCCGCCATGTCCTTGATGGCCAGGATGTGCGCGCCGGCGGCGACCATCTCATCCGCAAGCTTCAAGTAGTAGTCGAGGGTATACAGCGTCTCATCGGGGTCGAGCATGTTGCCCGTGTAGCACATGGCCACCTCGGCGACCGAGGTGCCGGTTTCGAGCACCGCCTGGATGGCGGGCTTCATCTGGTCGACATCGTTGAGCGCGTCGAAGATGCGGAAGATGTCGACGCCCGTCGCCGCGGCTTCGCGGACGAAGGCATCGGTGACCTCGGTCGGGTAAGGCGTGTAGCCGACCGTGTTGCGGCCGCGCAGCAGCATTTGGATGGCGACGTTCGGCAGGGCATCGCGCATGGCCGCCAGGCGCTCCCACGGGTCCTCCCCGAGGAAGCGGAGCGCGACGTCGTAGGTCGCCCCGCCCCATGCCTCGACCGACAAGAGATTCGGCGTCATGCGCGCCACCGCCGGGAGCACGGCGGTGAGGTCTTTGGTGCGCACCCGAGTGGCGAGCAGGGACTGGTGCGCGTCGCGGAACGTGGTGTCTGTCACGGCGAGCGGAACCTGCGCGCGCAGAGCCGCCGCGAAGCCGACCGGGCCGAGCTCCAGCAGGCGCTGTCGCGAACCGGCAGGCGGTGGCGTATCGACATCCACCACGGGGAGCTTGATGCTCGGGTCGACCTGACCGGCACCGTCACCGTTGGGGTGGTTGACCGTGACATCCGCGAGCCAGTTCAGGATCTTGGTGCCGCGGTCGCGCGATTCGCGCACGTTGAACAGCTGCGGGCGCTCCTCGATGAACTTCGTGCTGAGGTCGCCCGCCTGGAAGGAGGGGTCCGCCAGAACGGCCTGGAGGAACGAGATGTTGGTGGTCACGCCACGGATTCGGAACTCGGCCAGGCCGCGCTGAGCCCGCCGCACGGCCGTCGGGTAGTCGCGCCCCCTGGCCGTCATCTTGGCGAGCATGGAGTCGAAGTGCGGGCTGATCTGCGCGCCCGTCTGCACGGTGCCGCCGTCGAGCCGGATGCCGGAGCCGCCCGGTGAGCGGTACGTGGTGATCTTTCCGGTGTCAGGACGGAACCCCGCGGCCGGGTCCTCCGTCGTGATGCGGGTCTGGATCGCCGTGCCGTGCAGATGCACCTCGTCCTGGTGCAGGCCGAGCTCCTCGAGCGTCGCGCCCGAGGCGATCTGCATCTGCGAGCGGACCAGGTCGACGTCCGTGACCTCTTCGGTCACCGTGTGCTCGACCTGGATGCGCGGATTCATCTCGATGAAGACGTGCTGACCCGCGCGCTCCCCCACCGTGTCCAGCAGGAACTCGACGGTTCCCGCGTTGACATAGCCGATGGACTTGGCGAAGGCGATGGCATCCCGGTACATGGCCTGCCGGATGCTCTCGTCGAGGTTCGGCGCCGGCGCGATCTCGACGACCTTCTGGTTGCGGCGCTGCACCGAGCAGTCGCGTTCGAAGAGGTGGACGGTCTCCCCCGTGCTGTCCGCGAGGATCTGCACCTCGATGTGGCGCGGCCGCAGCACCGCCTGCTCGAGGAACATGGTGGGATCGCCGAACGCACTGTCCGCTTCGCGCATGGCCGCCTGGAGCGCCTCGCGGAGCTCTTCCTTCTTCTCGACGCGTCGCATCCCGCGCCCGCCGCCGCCCGCGACGGCCTTCGCGAAGATCGGGAAGCCGATCTCGTCCGCCCCCGCCAACAGCTCCTCGATGTCACGCGACGCCGGCGTCGACTTGAGCACGGGAACGCCCGCCGCAATGGCGTGCTCCTTGGCGGTGACCTTGTTGCCGGCCATCTCGAGCACCTGGCTCCCCGGGCCGATGAAGGTGATGCCCGCGTCGGCGGCGGCCTGCGCAAGATCCGGGTTCTCGGAGAGGAAGCCGTAGCCGGGGTAGATCGCATCGGCACCACACGCCGTGGCAACGCGGATGATCTCGGAGACGTCCAGATAGGCCCTGACCGGGTGCCCCTCCTCGCCGATGAGGTACGCCTCATCGGCCTTCAGGCGGTGAAGCGAGTTGCGATCCTCGTATGGATAGACGGCAACGGTCTTCGCCCCGAGCTCGAATGCGGCGCGGAAGGCACGGATCGCGATCTCGCCGCGGTTGGCCACAAGGATCTTGGTAAACAAATCGGGTCCTCTCGACAGCTGTCCACGGCCTCGGGCCGCCGGCCGAACACCTGCGCGGGCGGAGATGGCGCGCGGAGCTCAGAAGTGGGTTCTCCCAGCGTAGTGAAGGTAGGCTCCATGTTCGTGCATGTGCTCAGCGTCAGCTCCCTCAAGGGGGGCGTGGGAAAGACCACGGTGACACTCGGGCTCGCATCCGCGGCCTTCGCGAAGGGGATTTCGACCCTGGTGGTCGACCTCGACCCCCAGTCCGATGTCTCCACCGGGATGGATATCGCGGTGGCGGGCCACCTCAACATCGCCGACGTTCTCGCCTCCCCCAAGGACAAGATCGTGCGGGCTGCCATCGCGCCGTCCGGCTGGACCAAGGGACGCCCCGGCACGGTCGATGTGCTGATCGGCTCGCCGTCCGCCATCAACTTCGACGGGCCGCACCCCAGCATCCGCGACATCTGGAAGCTGGAAGAGGCCCTCGCGCACGTCGAAAACGACTACGAGCTCGTGCTCATCGACTGCGCCCCCTCGCTCAACGCGCTGACACGGACGGCCTGGGCGGCAAGCGACCGCGTCGCCGTGGTGACCGAGCCGGGTCTCTTCTCGGTGGCGGCAGCCGACCGAGCCCTCCGCGCGATCGAGGAGATCCGCCGCGGGCTCTCTCCGCGACTGCAGCCGCTCGGGATCATCGTCAACCGCGCACGGGTGCAGTCACTGGAGCACCAGTTCCGCATCAAAGAGCTGCGGGACATGTTCGGTCCTCTGGTGCTCGCCCCGCAGCTGCCGGAGCGCACCTCGCTGCAGCAGGCGCAGGGCGCGGCAAAGCCCCTGCACATCTGGCCGGGCGAAAGCGCGCAGGAGATGGCTCGCAACTTCGACCAGCTGCTCGAGCGCGTCATGCGCACCGCGCAGCTGTCGCCGGCGTAGTCGTTCGCTGAGGACGCCGGAGTTCAGCTGGCGGCGCGGCTGGCGCGGCGCTGAGCGAGCTCGTCGGCGGGGTCCTCACCCGGCGTCGAATCGAGCTCGATGAGGCTGGACTCGACCTCGCGAAGCACCTTGCCGACCGCGATGCCGAAAACGCCTTGGCCGCGACTGACCAGGTCGATGACCTCGTCGTTGGAGGTGCAGAGGTACACGCTGGCACCGTCGCTCATCAGGGTGATCTGGGCGAGGTCGTAGACCCCGGACTCACGGAGCTGCTCGACGGCAACCCGGATCTGTTGCAGGGAAATCCCGGTGTCGAGCAGTCGCTTGACGAGCTTCAGAACGAGGATGTCGCGGAAGCCGTACAGCCGTTGCGAGCCGGACCCTGCCGCACCACGCACGGTGGGCTCGACAAGTTGAGTGCGCGCCCAGTAGTCCAGCTGTCGGTAGCTGATACCGGCGGCGCGGGCTGCGATGGTGCCGCGGTATCCGGACCCGTTGTCGAGGTCGGGCAGGCCGTCGGTGAAGAGCAGTCCGAGATCGTAACGAGACTCCTCGCTGCGGTTCACGTCGACCATGGTGTCCTCACCCTCAAGTTGAACTTGAAGCTCAACTTCCTCGTGTTTTCCACGCTACCCACCGAGACTCACCCCGGCAATGACATCCGCTCTCAGCGTTCGGCGTGTCGCCCTTATTTGTCCGCCGACACCGCGGCGATCGACTACAGACGGCTCAACGCCGAGCGGATCAGATTCGACCTGACCACCTCGAGCTGCGCCGCGATCTCGCGCGCCATCTCGAGCGCCTTCGCTCGGCTCGACGCGTCCTTGCGACGCGCGACCGGGATCAGCGCGCTCTCGATGAGACCGAGCTCGCGCTCGGCGGACGCGCGGAACCCACGCAGGTGGCGCGGCTCGATGCCCGAACGCTGCAACTCGACAAGAGCCTTGAGCACCGACAGCTCGTCGTCACCGAAATGGTCGGCGGCGACGATGAGCGAGGCGGTGACCGCATCGCCCAGCAGCATCGGGGTGGCTCCCGCCTCCTTGATGAGCTCATCCCGGCTGAGGCGCCGATCGCTGGGCAGCATGGACGGCCCGGTGAAGGTGATGCCGCCGGGCAGAACCGGCTCGCGGCCGGCATCCACATCGGCCAGGTAGCCACGGATCACCTTGAGCGGCAGGTAGTAGTCGCGCTGCATGGTCAACACCAGGCGCAGCCGCTCGAGGTCCGCCGGCGAAAACTTGCGGTATCCGGATTCCGTGCGGGACGGGGTGACCAGTTGCCGCTCTTCGAGGAAACGCAGTTTCGACGGCGAGAGGTCAGGGAACTCCGGGCTCAGGCGAGCGAGGACCTGACCGATGCTGAGCAGCTGCCCCCCGGCACCAGAACGAGCCGGGGAGGGAACGCCCGCCATCAACGACTCGTCGGCGCGAGATCGAGCCGCGAGGCGTAGAACGTCAGTCGGAACTTGCCAACTTGCACCTCGGCCCCATCGGTCAGCAACGCCGACTCGATGCGGACGCCGTCGAAATATGTGCCGTTCAGGGATCCGAGGTCGTGCACCTGGAAGGTGTTGCCGACGCGCGTGAAGTCGGCATGACGGCGCGACACGGTCACGTCGTCGAGGAAGATGTCGGCATCGGGATGCCGTCCCGCCACCGTCGAGTCGGCGTCGAGCAGGAAGCGCGCGCCGACATTCGGGCCACGCCGAACCACCAGGAGCGCTGATCCCGACGGGAGCGCCCCGATCGCATCGTGCTCCTCCGGCGAGATACCGGCTTCGAGCGCAGCAAGCTGCGCCACGAACTCATCGGTGAAATGCGCGGTTGTGTCGTTCGAGTTCGCCGAGCCGGAGGCTTCGGGCTCGGGCGCTTCGGGGAGTGAGTTCCCCGGGACGTCGTCGGCCATCGTGCCCTCCTTTAGCTCTCCACAGTATCGGATGCGCCGACCGGCGCATCGCGCGGAATCCGGATCAGACGACCTGCTTGGAGAACATAGACGATGCCAGCCCACCAGTACAGGAAAACGCCCCACAGTGCGGCCGCCCAGCCCAGCGGCTCGGCGATCTTGTCGATGGCCGGGAAGGTGGCGGCGAGCACCAGCACCGGCATCGCGAACAGCAACGCGAACGTGCCCATCTTGCCGAGATGGTGCACCGGGAGCGGACCGAAGCCGTAGTTGGCCAGCACGATACCCAGGATGAGCAAGAGCACGTCGCGGGCGATGATCACCCCCGCGAGCCACCACGGAACAAAACCGCCCCAGGCCAGGCCGATCAACGTCGAGAAGATGAAAAGCCGATCGGCGGCCGGATCGAGGAGCTGACCGACTCGGCTGACCTGGTTGAACCGGCGAGCGACAAAGCCGTCGACGAAGTCGGTGACGCTCGAGACCACGAGAGTGATGAGCGCCGTGAGGTACTCGTGCGTGAGAAGAAAAACCAGGAAGACCGGGATCAGCAGAAGGCGGAACAGGCTGAGCGCGTTCGGAATCGTCGCGATTCGGGAACTCACTGTCGTCACGTCTGCCTCCTTTCTTCGCGAGAGTCTATCCGCGCGGGCGTCCCCCGCCCCACGGCGGAATAGCATCGGACCATGTCGCCGATGGTCGTGGTTCTGTTCGTGGCAGCGGGCGTCTCCGCCTGCTGTTGGATCGCATCTCTGATCACCAAGGACACCTCGTGGGTGGACCGAATCTGGTCGGTCGTGCCCGTCGCTTACCTGTGGATCTTCGCCATCGCGGCGGGCCTCGCCGATGCTCGACTCGACGTGATGGCCCTCCTGGTCACCCTCTGGGGCGCTCGGCTGACCTTCAACTTCGCGAGAAAGGGCGGCTACGCGGGGATCGGCGCGGGAGCCGAGGACTATCGCTGGGCCGTGCTGCGGGCGCGGATGTCCCCCGCTCAGTTTCAGCTGTTCAACCTGCTGTTCATCGTGATCTTCCAGAACGCGGTCCTGGTGCTGATCGCCACTCCCGCGCTGACGGCATTCCAGCACCGTGGCGCGCCGTTCGGGGTCGCGGACGCGCTGCTGACAGCTCTCTTCCTGGCCTTCCTGCTCGGCGAAACGGTGGCGGACCAACAGCAGTGGGACTTCCAGACGGCCAAAGCGCGCCAGCGCGCTGCCGGCCGCGAACCGTCGCCGCGCTTCGCACGGACCGGGCTCTGGCGACTGTCGCGGCATCCGAACTTCTTCTTCGAGAACGCGCAGTGGTGGGTGATCTTCGCCTTCGGGGCGCTCGCCGCGGGTTCGGTGCTGCAATGGACCGTCGTCGGCATCGTCCTCCTGCTCGCGGTCTTCATCGGCTCGACCAGCTTCACCGAGGCCATCTCGCTCTCGAAGTATCCGGAATACGCCGAGTACCAGGCGAGCACGTCGGCCGTCATCCCGTGGTTTCCGCGGCGGGTCACCACGACGGCGACGAGCTGAGCGAATAGCCTCCCGACATGTCGTGCATCCGCTTCAACACGCCCGCTCAACGGGCCCAGATGGCGGCCGCCGCGCCGACGATGCTGACCTCAGAGGAGGCCGCACGGTTGCACCCGGCGCCGCCGGTCACCGCGAGCAAGATCCAGCGGCTTCGACTGCTCGCCGAGAACTCGAACCCGAAGATCCGCGAGAGCGTCGCCAGCAGCTACCACGCCCCCGCCGAGCTCTTCGAACGCCTGGCCCACGATGTGGATGCGGGCGTGCGGGGCTGCGTCGCCCGCAACGAGGCCGTCCCCTGCGAGGTGCTGCGCGAGCTCGCGCACGACACGGATGCGACGGTGCGCGGCTGGGTCGCGGTGAACTTCTTCGTCCCGGACGATGTCATGCACGAACTCGCGGATGACCCCGATGCGACGGTGCGCTCGCTCGTCGCGTGGAAGAGTTCGCTCGCCGCGGCCGCCACCGTCTGACGAGCGAGCTGGGCACTACAAGGAGCCAAGACGCGGGTCGAACTCCACGAGTTGCGACCGCAGCATCGGCCAGCCGGCGGCGAGGCCGGGATGCAACGGGAGGCTCTCGACCTCCGCGAACGGCACCCAGCTGAGGGCGATGCTCTCCGCATCGCCGAGGTACGGCTCGAAGTAGTCAGCCGCGATCGCCAACACGGTCGTGTACGACCAGTACCCGACATCGAACACCGAGGTGCCGAGTACCCTGACGAGCTCGGGCGGCACCCCCGCCTCCTCATCCGACTCGCGGATGGCAGCGGCCTCCGCCGTCTCATCGGGCTTACGTGCTCCGCCGGGGACGCCCCAGGTGCCGCCGTGGTGACTCCAGATCGCGCGGTGTTGCAGCAGCACTCCGGCCTCGGGATGCGCGAGCAGCAAGCCCGCCGCGCCGAAGGTACCCCAGAATCGGCCGTGAGGGCCGTCGACCCAGGCATCCCCGACTCCGTGGGGGCGTCGTTGGGACGGGTCGTGTGCCGGGCGCTCCATGACGTCAGCTTATGTCGGAGCCCCTGTTCACTGCTGTGACGCGTCTCGGGGGTGCGGCGTAGCCTGACGCCCATGACCCAGGGAATCGTGCCACCGTACCTGCTCACCCGCATCTCGCAGATGGAGGCGCCCGAGTTTCACGATGCCGCGGGGGCAGCGCACCGGACCCTGCTCCACGATCAGCCACGGCGATCCGCTCGGCTGACCTTCCGCCTCGACGCAGCAGACCACCTCGTCGCCGAGGTGGACTCGGGACCGAACCGCACGATCAGCGACGCCGCACACTCCGAGACGCTGCCGGGTCGCACGGTGCGCACGGAGGGCGGCTCACCGGTGCAGGACGTGGCGGTCGACGAGGCGTACGACGGTCTCGGCGCCACTTTCGCGCTGTACCACGAGATCTACGGCCGGGACTCCATTGACGGGAAGGGGCTCCCCCTCGACGGCACCGTGCACTACGGAACGCTCTACGACAACGCCTTCTGGAATGGTGAACGGATGGTGTTCGGCGACGGAGACGGACAGATCTTCGGCCGCTTCACCTCCTCGGTCACGGTGATCGGGCATGAACTCACCCACGGCGTGACCCAATACACCGCCGGACTCGCCTACCGGGACCAGTCCGGCGCGCTCAACGAATCCGTTTCTGACGTCTTCGGTTCGCTGGTCGAGCAGTACGCGAAGCAGCAGACGGCGGCAACGGCGAGCTGGCTGATCGGGGAAGGGCTCTTCACCCCCCAGGTGAAGGGCGTCGCGCTGCGGTCGATGAAGGCTCCCGGAACCGCGTACGACGACCCTCGACTCGGCAAGGACCCGCAGCCCGCCGACTTCGCCCACTACGTGCACACCACCGACGATGAGGGAGGGGTCCACCTCAACTCCGGCATCCCGAACCGGGCCTTCTACCTCGTCGCGCACCGCATCGGCGGCTACGCCTGGGAGAAGGCGGGCCAGATCTGGTACGACACCCTGCTCTCGGGCCTGAAACCGACGACCGACTTCGCCGGGTTTGCGGCCGCCACGATCGTTGCCGCCGCGAAACGATACGGTGACTCATCGGCCGAGGTGGCCGCGGTACGAGCCGGCTGGACCGGCGTGGGAGTGACGGCGGATGGCGCAGCCAGCAGAGGGTGACGAGCGGAGTTTTCGCATCCTCGTGGTGCGGAGTGGCGGCGTCGCCGGCATCACCAGACGGTGGCAGGTGGAACCGGGCGACGACGCGGAGGAGTGGCGCGAGCTCGTGCGGGCCTGCCCGTGGGACGCGGAGGACAGCGACACGGAGTCGCGCGATCGCTTCGTGTGGCGCATCGAGGTGAGCCGTTCCGACGGGCAGCCGGCGGATCCCGTGCGCAGCGCATCCGTGCCCGATGCGCAGTTGCTCGGTCCCTGGCGCACGCTGGTCGATCGCGTGCAGCAGTGTGGATCCCATGGCTGAGATCCGTGGCACCGGGGCGCCGACGGCGCGCGCCGACTCGTGGCTGTGGGCCGTGCGTCTGGTGAAGACACGCTCAGCCGCGACAGCCCTCTGCCGGGCCGGTCACGTGAAGATCAACGGCGATCGCGCGAAGGCGGCGCAGCACGTGAAACTCGGTGACGAGATCCAGTTCCGCATCGAAGGCGGCCCCCCGAGAATCGTCGTGGTCCGCGCGCTCCACCTGAAGCGGGTCGGCGCTCCGGTTGCCGTCGCGGCCTACGACGACAACAGCCCTCCCCCGCCGCCGAAAGAGGAACGACTCGCCCTCGGCGTGCGCGACCGCGGGGCCGGTCGACCGACCAAACGTGATCGCCGTGCAATCGAGAAACTGATCGGCGAACGCGACGACTAAGCCGCGGAGCTGTGCGCGAGTCCACCCTCGATCGCCGCGATGATCTCCGGCGCGTCGGGCTGCGTCGTCGGCCGGAACCGCGAGATCGCGCCATCGGGGGTGATCACGAACTTCTCGAAGTTCCACTTCACCTTGCCGGCCTTGCCGCTGCCGTCTTCGACCTTCGTCAGCTCGGAGTAGAGCGGGTGCGCGCTCTTGCCGTTCACCTTCACCTTGTCCATCAGCGGGAACGTCACACCGTAGGTGGTGGAGCAGAACTCTTTGATCTGCTCGGTGGAGCCGGGCTCCTGCCCGAGGAACTGGTTGCACGGGAACCCGAGCACGGTGAATCCGCGGTCCTCGTAGTCCTTCTGGAGCTGTTCGAGCTTCTCGTACTGCGGAGTCAGTCCGCACTTCGAGGCCACATTGACCACCATGACGACCTTGTCGGCGTAGTCCGCCAGCGTGACGGGTGCACCGTCGATGGTGGTGAGTTCGATATCGCGGATTCCCATGTTTCGGAGCCTACGCCGGGGTCGGCGCCCGGCGCTGTGAACACGATGTTAAATCGGTGATCTGTCACCGACGAGGTGCTCCGTCGGTCAGAGTAGGCGCCGGTAGACCTCGAGATAGTCGTCGACCATGCGCTGGACACCGAAGCGCCGTTCCGCCACCGCACGGATCTGGCGGCGGTCAAGAGTCGCGGCCAGAGCAACCGCGGTGACCGCCTGGTCGACGTCCAGGGGGAGGTAGCCCGTCACCCCGACATCCACGAGTTCTGGCAGCGCGCCGCGCGGGAAGGCCACCACCGGAGTTCCGCAGGCCATCGCCTCGACGACGGCGAGCCCGAAGGGCTCCGCGAAAGCGATCGGATGCAGCAGCACCGCGCTCGCACCGAGGACGCGCGACCTTTCGGTCGGCCCGATCGACCCCAGATGAACCACGCGCTCGCCATCCAGGTGCGGCTCCACCCGCTCGGCGAAGTACTGAGGGTCGACGACCGGCCCGCAGATGAGCAGCCTCCTCCCGGTGCGTCTCGCGATCTCGATCGCCTCGGCGGTGCCCTTGTCCCGGTGGATGCGGCCCAGGATCACGAGGTCGTCGCTCGCCCGCGACGTGGCCTCGAACTGACGAAGGTCGATGCCGTGATGCACGGTCGCGACGTAGTTCAGCTCGGGAGCGCGGTCGGCATCCGAGATCGACACGTAGTTCGAGGCGGCATGCACATAGGCGGGCAGGATCGCCGGGCCCGAGAAGCCGTGCACGGTGGTCACCAGCGGTGCCTGCCACGACTCAGCGAAGGCGAGCGGAAGCCAATCGAGGTGGTTGTGCACGATGTCGAAATCGCCGGAACGTTCGAGCGCGTGCGCGACGTGCAGCGCCTCCCAAACCCTGCCGTCCATCGTCGGATCGCTCGCGTAGCCGTGCGGAAGCACCGCATCCAGCTCCGCGGCGGTCACCGAGTCGGCGGTCGCGAACAGCGTGACGTCGTGTCCGCGCGTGACCAGGCCCTCGGTCAGCAGCGAGGCGATCAGCTCCCACGGGCCGTAGTCGCGGGGTGGGGTGCGCCAGGCGACCGAGGAGAGCATCGCGATCCTCATGTCACGGCGGTCACGGTGGCGAGTCTCATTCCGGTGTCATCGCGTCGAGCAGTTCGTCACGCTGGATCGAAACGACTCGGATGCGCTGATCGCCGACGCCGAACGGGAGCCAGATCGTGCCAGCATGTTCGACGGCGCCGCACGAGTAGACCACGTTCGGCACGTAGCCGTTGCGCTCCTCGTCGAGCGGGCGCAGCAGGGGGTCCGTCAGCCGGGCACGCACAATCGTCGGGTCGTCGAGATCGAGAAGCATCGCCCCGATGCTGTACTGGCGCATCGGCCCCACCCCGTGCAGGAAGACCAGCCAGCCCCGCGTCGTCTCGATCGGCGAGCCGCAGTTGCCGATTTGCACGACCTCCCAGAGCTCCGCGGGGCGGCGCAGGACGGCGACATCTGTCCACGACAACCCGTCCGGCGACGTCGCGACCGAGACATTCTCGCCGTCGGTACGGGTGAGGGCGTAGAGAACGCCTCCGACCTCACGTGGGAAGAGCGCCATCCCCTTGTTGCGCGCCGCGGTTCCTGACAGCCGGTGCATCGAGAACGTCACCAGGTCGGGCGAGGTGATCAACCGCGGCGCGATCGCGTGGCCGTTGTATGCCGTATAGGTAGCGCGGTACTCGAACCGACCGTCGGGGCGCACGAAACGTACGAAGCGTGCGTCCTCGATGCCGTTGGTTTCGTCAGAGGCCGCGGGCAGAAGCACCCGTTGCGCGAGCGAACTGCCCGACTCGAACGCCGCGTGGTACGCCGACCAAGCCATGGTGCGGATCACGTCGAGATCGCCGCGGGTGTCGAAGCGCTGCGCCAGCTCGACCGGAACATCGTTGATCGCCGCCTCGATCTCGCCGCTGCGGAAGACCGGCGGCAGTGCTCGCACGATGGCACCGGAGACCTCGTTGAGTCGCCCCTCCGTCTCCAGGCAGGCGCGGAAATGCTCACGTGTCCAGTCGCCCTCGGTGACAAGGGATGAAACCAAGGGCTCCGAACGAGGTTCGAATCTCCATTCCCTCGCCGTGTCGACGATGGCCGTGGCGAAGGCGATCGACGAGACGTGTCCCTCGCCGATGGCACGGAGGGCGATGGCGAGCCGCAACTCACCGACGGCGAGGCCGCTCTGGTCGGGGTGCGGCACGGCACTCGGGTTGCAGAGCGCCGCGGCCTCCACCGAGTACTCGGCCGTGAAGACGGCGCCGAGCACCAACTCCTGGTCTGGATCCATCGGCGGTGCCTCACCGGTTCGGAACGCGACCGTCTGGGCGTGCCGGCGCAACAGTTCTGGCAGCTTCTCGCTCCGCGACCCGAACGAATCCAGAATGCGAGCAGCGGTCGCCCGCAACTCCTCTGGTGGCGTCGCCTCGATGCGACCGATGATGTCGGAGGCGCGCGAACCCGTGCGCGCATAGCCCTCCCCGGGGAGGAAGAGGCGCGGGATGACCCGCGACGGGTCAGGGAGCAGTTGCACGCCGACATCCCGCACATCGAGGGTCATGCGTGGGCCGCCGTGGTGAGAGCGTGCGCGTGCTGGAAGGTCGCGAGTGCGGCGAGTGTCGACTCGGCGCCCCGGTTCTCGTTGCGCCCGTCGGCCTCGAGACCGTCGAAGCCCGCTCCGGTCTGCAGATCCACCATCACCGTTGCGCTGTCGTTGTCGCCGAGGAACCAGGCAGTCGCACGGATCACGACCTCGCTCCACCGCGGGTCACCGGTCATCGCGAAGGCCCGTGCTGCCGCCTCCGCGATCGCGGCGACCTCGATGGGCTGTTGGTCGAACTGCGGCTCGACGTCGCCGACTCCGCGACCGATCGTGCCGGTGACCGACAGTCGGCCGTCGCGTGTCTCGAGCTCGAGGAGGGCCTCGAAGGCGCTCAGGGCACGGCGGATCAGCCGCTTGTCGTGCAGCACCTCGCCCGCGGCGAGGAGCGCATCCACCAGAGACGCGTTCCCGTAGCGGAGTCTCCGCTCCAGCCATCCCCACGTGGAGGTGCCATGTGGAATCACGGCGACACCCGTCGTGACCAGTCGGTGCGCGGCCCACGAGTCGGGCTTGGCCCGCAGAACCGCGGCGGCACCCGGGAGCGCGAAGGACATGGAACGCACCTCGACAGAACGCTGCTGCGCGGCGCGGGTGAACACGCGCAGAGCTCGCGCTCGAGTCATGGCCAATGGCGCGCGCACGGCGGCGATCCCGAGGGCTCCGACGGCGCGGCCCCACCAATCGTCGGTGGTCGGCTGATCGGTCCACTCCCCGTCGGTGTTCATCCGATTGTGGGCGCGTCCATCGGCGACGATCGCCGCATCGACGAACCGCAGGCAGGTCTGGGTGAGTTCGGCGACGAACTCCGAGGGTTCGGGCTCGCGGACGAGCACCAGAAGAGCGCGCGCCACATCATCGAGGCAGTAGCCGTGCTCGCGCCGGGGCAGGTCGAAGTCGGCGTGCTCGAAGATGCCGCGGGCATCACTCAGTCGCGCCAGGTGCACGAACGGCAGGGTCTCGAACCGCGCGAGAACGATCGGGGCGGCGGGAGTCATCACGCCGACTTCGCCACGCGGATGCTGCTGGCAAGAAGTCGGTACTCCTGGGCGACGGCGGGCCAACTCACGTCCACCTCGGCCGCCCGCGGGTGATCGTGTCGAACACCGTGGAGGATTTCGCGCACCGCTCGGGCAATCGACGCCGGGTCATTGTGCTCCACGAGGGTGCCGACGCCGTCGGCGAGCAACTCATTCGAGTGCGGGAAGGTGGTCGCGATGACGTCCTTCCCGGCCGCGACCGCTTCGGCGAGAACGCCGGATGTCACCTGCTCGCGCGTGTCGTACGGCAGCAGCACGATGTCCGCCGCGGAGACGTACGCGGCGAGTTGCGGTGCGTCGAGGTACCGGCCGTCCAGGGTGACCCGATCGCGGAGTCCCAACTCCTCGATGAGTGCGTGCAAACCCTCCCGATAGCTCTCCCCGTCGCGGTCGACGACCTTCGGATGGGTCTGACCGGCGATGACGTAGTGCAGCGACGGCTCGGTCCGCGAAAGCTCCGCCATCGCACGGATCCCCCACTCGATCCCCTTGCCGGGTCCGATGAGCCCCCAGGTCAGCATGTTCTTGCGCCCGGGGTGGCGGGCCACCGGAACCGACGACCAGTCGGCGACCCCGTGGGGAATGACGCTGACCTTGTCGGCATCCACGTCGTAATGGTCGGCCAGCAGGCGCCTGGCCGTATCCGTCATGACGACAACCGCGCCCGCCAGCCGCCCGATCTCATCGAGGACGCGCTTCTGATTCGGGGTCGGCGACGCCAGAACGGTGTGCAGCACGACGATGCTCGGCGCCGTCAGTGCCGCCAGCACCGACAGGACCTGCTCGCCGTCCGCGCCGCCGTAGATGCCGTACTCGTGCTGGATGATCACGGCGTCGCTGGCGCTGAGCGTGCGTGCGGCGCCTCGGGTGCTCGATGGATCGTTCCGCAGAAGCTCGCCGACGATGTCGGAGCGTGTTCCCAGTGCCGCGGTCGCCGGTGCGTCGTCGTCGTCCATGGCTCGCACGATGCGCGCCGATGGGTCATGTGGCCCGACCATGGCGGTCGCGAGCGCCTGCGTGAAGGTGGCGAGTCCGCAACGAGTCGGCGGATAGGTGGAGAGAAAGGCGAAACCCGACACAGGAGACCTCCGCACGGCCGGGGCCGGACGAGGCCCCCGCGACTGCGAGACGTCTGCCGATCAGCACCCCTCGTGGGACATCGCTCCATCGCAGGGTCCGGTGAGCCCGCCCGAGACGATCGTGCACGGCTGTTGCGCCCAGGATAGTGGATCCGACTGAGAACTGGTCGGTTCGGCAGCGATCCGCTCCCGCTCGGCGTAGCCTGAAAATCATGACTACGGAGTTCCGTCACGAGGCTGACGCCCACCGATACACGATGTGGGTCGATGGCGGCTTGGCCAGCGTGCTCGAATATCAGGATCACGGGGTTGGCACCGTCATGCACCACACGGTGACGATCCCCGCCTACCGCGGAAAGGGCTACGCCGCCGAACTCGTGGAGTATGCGGTGAACGACGTCGAAGCGTCGGGAGCCGGGCCGATCACCGCCACCTGCTGGTACGTCGCGGAGTGGTTCGATCGGCACCCGGAGCGTGCCTCGCTGCTCGCGACACCGTAGTCGCGTTCGCACATGAGCACCTCGATCGGCTTCCTCTCCTTCGGTCACTGGCAGGCGGTCCCGGGATCCCGGGTGCGCACCGGTGGCGACGCCCTGCTGCAGAGCATCGAACTCGCGGTGGCCGCCGAGGAGTTGGGTGTCGACGGTGCGTTCGTCCGCGTGCACCATTTCGCTCACCAGCTCGCCTCGCCGTTTCCACTTCTCGCCGCGATGGGCGCGCGCACCACGACCATCGAGCTCGGCACCGCCGTGATCGACATGCGCTACGAGAACCCGCTCTACATGGCCGAGGATGCCGCGGCCGCCGACCTCATCAGCGGCGGTCGGCTGCAACTCGGCGTCAGCCGGGGTTCACCGGAGACAGCGCTCGACGGCTCACAGGCGTTCGGATTCGTCCCGGCCGACGGGGAGACGGACGGCGACCTGGCGCGTGAGCACACCGAGACGTTTCGCGCGGCCATCGAGGGCGCGGGGGTTGTCATGTCGAACCCCCAGATCACGGGCGTGAGCGCCCCGCTGGCGATCGAACCTCATTCCCCGGGGTTGCATGAGCGCATCTGGTGGGGTGCCGGCACCCGTGCCACCGCCGTCTGGACCGCCGAACAGGGCATGAACCTGATGAGTTCGACGCTGCTCACCGAAGACACCGGGGTCCCGTTCGACGAACTCCAAGCCGAGCAGATTCGGGTCTATCGCGAGGCATGGCGGGCCGCAGGACACACGCGCGAGCCACGAGTCTCGGTGAGCCGCAGCATCCTGCCCCTGATCGACGACGAGACACGCCACTACTTCGGGCTGCGTGCCCAAGCCGACTCCAAGGATCAGGTGGGCTGGCTCGACGGCGGGAACGCCCGCTTCGGTCGCAGCTACATCGGCGAGCCGGACAGGATCGCGGCGGAACTGGCCCAGGACGCCGCGGTCCAGGCCGCCGACACCGTGCTGGTGACCGTGCCGAATCAGCTCGGGGTGGAGTTCAACGCGCGCATCCTCGAGTCGATCGCCCGCGACATCCGTCCCTCTCTGGGTTAGCGCTTCACGTCGACGAAGTGCTCGACGATCGGCGTCGGCTCGTAGAAGTGGTGCAGCAGCTCGCTCCAGCGCTGGTACTCCGGTGCACCGCGGAAGCCGACGGTGTGCGCCTCAACGGTCTCCCACGCGACGAGGAGCAGGTACTGGTTCGGGGTCTCCATCGACCGCGAGAGCGAGAGGTCGACGAAGCCGGGCATTCCCGAAATGATCGGGCGCGCCTCGGCGAAGGCCGCCTGGAACGCGGGCTCCTGCCCCGCCTTCACGGTGAGAATCGCGTGCTCGGTGATCATGGCCGACTCACCGCAACGCCGAGAACGCGGTCGGGGCCAGGAAGGAGTTCGAGATCGACTCCACGATCTGGCCGTTCTGCTCGGTCGCGGTGCGCGCGGCAATCCAGTCGGGGTCGGCTTGGAACGCGTTCCACTTCAGCTCGCGCTCGGCCATCGACTCCCACGCGAGCAGATAGCTGAGGTCGTTGTTCGATTCCCCCACCACCGTCGTGAAGAAGGCGACCTGGTGGATGTCGTACTTCTCCCACATCGCGAGCGTGGTGTTCTGGAAACGGGCCAGCAAGTCCGGAAGACGACCGGGCATTGCGTGGTAGACGCGGGACTCGTAGATCATGAGGTCATTCTGCCCCGTCGAGCGGTGGCCGCACCCCTGCGGCGCGCTCAGTGAGTCGGCGCCGCGAGGTGTTCGCCGAAGAAGGTCTCGATGCGCTGCCACGCGTCGGCCGCCGCAACCGGATCGGGTCCGGCGCCCATGAACCGCGACATCACGAAACGCAGCGCAGCCGGACCGGACGGAGCATCGTTGAGGAACGCGTGACCGGCGGTCGGGTACTCCTTCACGTCGTGCACGATCCCCCTGGCCTCCAGCGCAGCCGTCAGCTTGGCCGCCGCCCCCTTGAGCGTCGCGTCCTTCCCGCCGTAGCTGCCCACGATCGGGCACGCGTTGTCGAAGGCCGTGTCGAGATCGCTCGGCAGCATCCCGTAGTTGGCAGATGCCGCATCGAAGCCGTGCGCGGACGCCGCGGCGAGCGCGAACCCGCCTCCCATGCAGAAGCCGAGCACACCGATGGACCCGGTGGAGTCTGGACGCTGCGCCAACGCGGCCCGCGCGTTCTCGATGTCGATGAATGCACGTCCCTCCCCGGAGCGCAGCGCACGGAAGGTGGCGTTCAGGCACTTGCGCGCCCCGCCCATCGCAAACAGGTCAGGCATCAGCGCGACGAATCCCGCTTCGGCCATCCTGACCACCTGGCGGCGCATCACGTCGTTGATGCCGAACGCCTCGTGGACGAGCACCACGCCGGGCCACGGCCCTGGACCGTCCGGAACGGCGAGCACGCCGGTGAGACCTTCGCTGCCTCCCGGCACGCTGGGCAGCTGAATGTCGGTGACAGTGAGGGTCATGCCCGAATCGTAACCCGTGACACATCACCTTTTTGCGTGTCCGGCCGGTGGGGGATATAGTTACCGTTCAACAAGTAACTATTTGGCGCTCAACGGGGACGCGTCATGTCACCGTCTCATCCAGAGAGAAGTCACGTGTCCACCACGAAACCCTCGCGCGAACGCACCGGAATGTTCCATCGCGACCACCCCAACTACAAGTGGATCGCTCTGAGCAACACCACCCTCGGCATGCTGATGGCGACCATCAACGGCTCGATCGTGTTGATCTCGTTGCCCGCGATCTTCACCGGCATCAAGCTGAACCCGCTGGAGCCGGGCAACGTCAGCTACCTGCTGTGGATGCTGATGGGCTACATCCTGGTGACGGCCGTTCTGGTGGTCAGTTTCGGTCGACTCGGCGACATCTACGGCCGGGTGCGCATCTACAACCTCGGCTTCGCGGTCTTCACCGTTGCGGCCATCGCACTCGTGTTCGACCCGTTCACGGCCGGTTCGGGCGCGCTGTGGCTGATCGGGTGGCGGGTGGTGCAGGCCGTCGGCGGCTCGATGCTGTTCGCGAACTCCACCGCGATCCTGACGGACGCCTTCCCGCCCAACCGGCGAGGCTTCGCGATCGGCATCAACCAGATCGCGGCCATCGCGGGAACGTTCTTGGGCCTCATCATCGGCGGCATCCTGTCATCGATCGACTGGCACGCGATCTTCATCGTGAGCGTGCCGTTCGGCATCCTGGGAACGATCTGGTCGTACAAGTCACTGCACGAGACCTCGGCCCGCGGTGCCGGCAAGGTCGACTGGCCCGGAAACATCGTCTTCGCCATCGGACTGACCGCGCTCCTCGCCGGGATCACCTACGGCATCCAGCCGTACGGCGGTTCCAGCACCGGCTGGGCGAACCCGTGGGTGCTCGCGGGCATCATCGGCGGGATCGCGATGCTGGTGGTCTTCGTGTTCATCGAGCAACGGGTGGAGTACCCGATGTTCAACCTCAAGCTGTTCCGTATCCGCGCCTTCGTGTTCGGCAACCTGGCCGGCCTCCTGGGATCGATCGGACGCGGCGGTCTCCAGTTCATGTTGATCATCTGGCTGCAGGGCATCTGGCTGCCGCTGCACGGCTACAGCTACGAATCGACGCCGTTCTGGGCGGGGATCTACCTGCTCCCTCTCACCGTCGGCTTCCTGGTGTCCGGCCCGATCTCCGGCACGCTGTCCGACCGGTTCGGGGCACGCGCCTTTGCCACAGGCGGCCTGCTGCTGGTGGCCGTCACATTCATCGCGCTGTTGTTCATCCCGGTCAACTTCGCGTACTGGGTCTTTGCGGTGCTGACCTTCCTGAATGGCGTGGGCTCCGGGATGTTCGCGGCGCCGAACCGCACGGCCATCATGAACAGCGTGCCGGCGAATCAGCGTGGGGCGGCATCCGGGATGACCGGCACCTTCCAGAACGCGGGCAACTCGCTCTCGATCGGCATCTTCTTCTCGCTGATGATCGCCGGCCTGGCGACGACCCTCCCGAGTGCCCTGCGCACCGGACTCACCAGCCACGGCGTGACAACGGCGGTCGCGAACCAGGTGGCCGCCACTCCCCCGGTCGGCAGCCTCTTCGCCGCCTTCCTCGGGTACAACCCGATCGCCTCGATTCTCGGCCCCACCGGCACGCTCACCACACTGTCTGCCTCCGACCAGGCCGCGTTGACCGGCAAGACCTTCTTCCCGCAGCTGATCTCGGAACCCTTCCACGCGGGCCTGGTGATCGTGTTCGTCGCGGCGGCGATCATGTCGGTCATCGGAGCGATCGCCTCGGTCGTCATGGGCGGCAAGTTCGTTCACGTCGACACCTCGAGCCTTGCGGTCCCGACGGCAAGCGAGCCGAAGCCGACACCCGCCGTGCCGGCCATTGAGGAGCCATCGGACGCTCTCAGCGACGTGTGAGCACGCAATGGCCAAGATGGATGCCGTGACCTTCGCAACGCCGACCAGCGACGCCGAGCGGCTGACCCTCGTCATCGGGCGACTGAACCGTCGGCTGCAGGCGGCCACCGGTGGACTCAGCCACGGCCTGCTGTCTGCCCTGGCCGTCGTCGCGAAGCACGGCCCGGTGCGGCTGTCGGACCTCGCTCAGCTGGAGGGTGTCTCGGCCCCGAACATGACCAGGACCATCGCCGAACTCGAAACGCGCGGTTACGTGGTGCGGCGCTCAGACCCGCATGACGGGCGCGCCGCGTTGATCGAGGTCGCCGACGCGGGTGCCGCCGCGGTGCGTGAGGCGCGAGACACCCGCGCCCGGGTGATCGCCCAGCTGCTCGAGGTGCTCGACGACGGCGAGCGCTCGGCGCTCCGCGCGGCGCTGCCAGCACTCGAACGCCTGACCGAGCCATCCTGAGCAGCGGCCGAACCGAACGGCTTCCCCAGCCGAAACCCCTGACGGCCTGAAAGGATGACTCGGTGCCACTTGCGATCGAAGATTATGCGCTCATCGGCGACTGCCATACCGCCGCCCTCGTCGGGATCGACGGCAACATCGACTGGCTCTGCCTTCCGAGATTCGACTCGGGGTCGACCTTCGGGGCGCTCCTCGGCGATGCCGAACAGGGGCACTGGCGCATCGCACCCGCGGGCGCAACACGAGCCGAGTCGCGCGAGTACCACGACGGCTCCTTCGTGCTCGAAACCCGGTGGATCACGGAGACCGGAGAGGTCGCCGTCATCGACCTGATGCCGCGCGGTGACCGGCGAGCAGACGTCGTGCGACGAGTCATCGGCATCCGCGGCACCGTGGACATGGAGCAGTCGTTGCGGATCCGCTTCGACTACGCGGCCGCGATCCCGTGGATCCGCCAGGCGCCGGAGCACGACGGTCCCGATGCCCACCAGTATGCGATGATCGCCGTCGCCGGCCCTGACTCCGTGATCATACGGGGGCCGAAGCTCGCGCCGGATGGGATGGTGCACCGCTCGTCCTTCACCGTCTCCGAGGGCGAGACCGTCGACATCACGCTCACCTGGTATCCCTCCCACCGGGAGCCGCCGCCGCCGATCGAGGTGACCCCGCGCATCCGAGACACCGAGAAGTGGTGGAGCGATTGGTCGTCGACCATCGAGACGGCCGGCCGCTACTCCCACTACGTGCGTCGTTCGCTGCTCGTTCTGCGGGCGTTGACGCACGAGGACACCGGGGGCATCGTGGCCGCGGCCACGACCAGTCTGCCCGAGGCGTTCGCGGGATCGCGCAACTGGGACTACCGCTACGTCTGGCTCCGCGACGCGTCGCTGACTCTCGGCGCGCTGCTGGAGCACGGCTTTGCCGGCGAGGCGCACGACTGGCGCAGTTGGCTGCTCCGCGCGATCGCCGGTGACCCTGCCGACGTTCAGATCATGTACGGACTGGCCGGCGAACGACGGATCGTGGAGTGGGAGGTCGAGTCCCTGCCCGGCTACCGCGGGGCGTCACCGGTGCGCGTCGGCAACGGGGCAGCATCCCAGTTCCAGGGAGACATCTTCGGAGAAGTCATGCTGGCGCTGCAGGGCACCCGCAACAGCGGGTTCCCCGAAGACCGCTCATCGTGGTCGCTGCAAGTCGCTCTGCTCGAGCACGTCGAGCAGGTCATGGACAAGGACGACCACGGCATCTGGGAAATCCGAGGCCCGCTGCACCGCTTCACCCACTCACGAGTGATGATGTGGGCGGCGTTCGATTGCGGAATCCGGGCGGTCGAGACCCAGGGACTCGAGGGCCCGGTCGAACACTGGCGACAGGTGCGCGAGCAACTGCGCGCCGAGATCGAGACTCAGGGCTTCGACACTGAGTTGAACAGTTTCGTGCAGTACTACGGCGCGAAGGAGATCGATGCCTCCCTGCTGATCCTGCCGCAGGTGGGTTTTGTGGCGGCAGATGATCCGCGGATGCTGGGCACCGTTGCGGCGATCGAGTCCGGCCTGCTGCGGGACGGTCTGGTCATGCGCTACGCGGCCGCTTCGGGGGTCGACGGCCTGGTCGGCAACGAGCATCCGTTCCTGGCCTGCTCGTTCTGGCTGGTCATGCAGTACGCCGACTCGGGGCGGCTCGACGATGCGATCGCGCTGATGGACCGGCTCGTCGCCCTCTGCAATGACGTCGGGCTGCTGTCGGAGGAATACGACGTCGGCGAGAACCGGCAGGTCGGCAACACCCCGCAAGCCCTGTCGCACCTCGCACTCGTCGAGGCGGCGGACGCGATCGAGCGAGCGCAGAAGCTCCTCGGCTCGTGACGGGCATCGCCGACGACGCCGCGCGGGCGAGCCTTTCCGGTCAGAGCCGCCCCGGTCAGAGCCGTTGGTCCAGCTGGATCTCCTCGAACCACTCCGCGACCTCGTCGGCTGAACGTGCCCGCATCAGGGCCGCCGCGGCATCCGCGCTGTACTGCGCGGCCTCCTGCAGCGCCAGACTCGCCCGCTCGGAACCGGGGTTGGTGGGTGCATGATGCGTCGCGTCGCCGTCGCGCAGTCCAGACTGCTCGGCAGTGTGTTGCCGCTGCGCCATACCCGCGTACAGCTTGCCCAGCTCCGACTGCAGTGAACTGAGCCGGAGCAGCACCTCCAGGGCCTCGGCGGTCGGCACATCATGCAACTCGCCGAGCACCTGTTTGACGGTGCTCTCCAGGCCGCTCACGAGCTCCGCCGCACTGGTCTTTCCGTCGCTCTTCATGGCGCACTCCCTTCTTCCATCACCACGGAAAGTACCGGGAATCGTCCGCTGCGTCATGTGCCGAAGGTCCCTACCGAGCCGCGGAACCGGAGCCTACGGTGGGGCCATCCTGCCGGAGGATCCGGCGCCTGGAGCGATCGAGGGAGAAGTCCATGGATGCCGATGTCGTCTGGTTCGAACAGGTCGGGATGAATGACGTGCCACGGGTGGGCGGCAAGAACGCCTCCCTGGGCGAGATGGTCCAGTCTCTTGCCGGCGCGGGTGTCCGTGTCCCGGACGGCTTCGCCACGACGGCGCAGGCGTACCGACGATTCGTGGAGGTGAACCAGCTCGAGCCGGCAATCCGCTCCCAGCTGGCCAGCTATCACGCCGGGACGGCGAGCCTTCGGGAGACGGGTGAGGCGCTCCGCGGGCTGTTCCTGAGCAGCGAGTTCCCACCGGACCTCGCCGAGACCATCGTCACCTCGTACCGGACCCTCGGCGAGCGAGTCGGCGCGCCATCTCCAGCCGTCGCCGTCCGCAGCAGCGCGACCGCCGAGGATCTGCCCGAGGCGAGTTTCGCGGGGGCGCAGGAGACGTTCCTGAACGTCGTGGGAGAACGCGAGCTGCTCGACGCCTGCCGGCGTTGCTACGCCTCCCTATTCACGGATCGCGCGATCAGCTATCGCGTGGCGGAGCATTTCGACGACCTGGATGTGGCGTTGTCGATCGGGGTGCAGCAGATGGTGCGCTCCGACATCGGAGGTTCGGGCGTGATGTTCTCGATCGATACCGACACCGGCTTCCCGCACGTCGCCGTCATCAGCGCGGCATGGGGCCTCGGCGAGATGGTCGTGCAGGGGGCGGTGGACCCGGATCGCTACCTCGTGTTCAAGCCCTTGCTGACGCAACCGGGCGCCGCTCCGATCATCGATAAGTCACTCGGCGCCAAGGGCCGCAAGATGATCTACAGCCATGGCGGCACGGCTCGGACGCGCATCGTCAACACTCCGGTGCGCCAACAGCGTGCCTTCGTGCTCGCCGACGACGAGATCCTCCAACTCGCGCGCTGGGCGGCGATCGTCGAGAACCACTACGGCCGACCGATGGACATGGAGTGGGCGAAAGACGGGCAGACCGGCGAACTCTTCATGGTCCAGGCTCGGCCCGAGACGGTCCAGTCGCAGCGGAGCAGCACGAAGTTCCTGGTCCACCACCTCACGCAGGAGGCCACCCCCGTGCTCACGGGCGCCGCGATCGGGGATTCCATCGCCACCGGTGTGGCATGCGTGATCCGCGACCCCGCGCAGATCGAGGACTTCCAGGACGGTGCGATCCTGGTCGCCGAGATGACCGACCCCGACTGGGTCTCGATCATGACGCGTGCCTCGGGAATCATCACCAACCACGGCGGTTCGACCAGCCACGCCGCGATCGTCAGCCGCGAGCTCGGCATCCCTGCCGTGGTGGGGACCGGCACCGCGACCGAGACCCTGCGTAACGATCAGCCCGTGACCCTGTCGTGCGCCGAAGGGGACCAGGGGCATGTCTACGACGGCACGCTCTCGTTCGAGACGGAGGAGGTCGACCTCGGAACCCTCGCCGCCACCTCGACCGCGGTGATGGTCAATGTCGCGAGCCCCGAGGCCGCATTCCGCTGGTGGCGTCTGCCCGCGGCGGGGGTGGGTCTCGCCCGCATGGAGTTCATCATCAACAACCTCATCAAGATTCATCCGATGGCTCTCATTCATCCGGAACGGGTGACGGACGATGGCGCTCGCAAGCAGATCCGCACCCTGACCGCCGGCTTCGACGACCCCCAGGAGTTCTTCGTCGAGACCCTCGCGCTCGGGCTCGCCAAGCTGGCATCCCCGTACCACCCCCACGACGTGATCGTGCGGCTGAGCGACTTCAAGACCAATGAATACGCGCACCTGATCGGTGGGCAGGCGTTCGAGGCCACCGAGGAGAACCCGATGCTCGGCTTCCGTGGTGCATCGCGCTACTACGACCCGAAGTACCGGGAAGGCTTCGCCCTGGAGTGTCGAGCTCTGAAGCGCGCGCGCGAGCGTATCGGCTTCGGCAACATCATCGTGATGGTCCCGTTCTGCCGCACTCCTGATGAAGCGGACCTCGTGCTCGCCGAGATGGCGAAGAACGGTCTGGTGCGCGGCGAGAACGGCCTGAAGGTCTACATGATGTGCGAGATCCCGTCGAACGTCATCCGCGCCGCCGAGTTCGCCACTCGGTTCGACGGCTTCTCGATCGGGTCCAACGATCTCACCCAGTTGACGCTCGGCGTGGACCGCGACTCCGCCGAGCTCGCCGAGCTGTTCGACGAGCGCGACCCCGCGGTGGAATGGATGATCGCCGAAGCGATCGACGCCGCTCACTCGGCCGGCATCAAGGTGGGCATCTGCGGGCAGGCGCCGAGCAACTATCCGGAGTTCGCGGAGTTCCTGGTGTCGAAGCGGATCGACTCCATCTCGCTCAACCCGGACAGCTTCCTGAAGACGGTTGGTCACATCGCTGCGGCGGAATCCCGTTTGCGCGATGCGGACATCGCATCCACGACCGAGCTCGCGGGGTCACCGGTCTGACGACGGCACCCTAGCCCGCCTTCCCCGTGCGAACCGGGGTCCGGCATGGATGATCAGCGAAGCGTGTCGACGTCGATCACGAAGCGGTAGCGCACATCCGAAGCGAGCACACGCTCGTATGCGGCGTTGATCTCCGATGCGGGGATCACCTCGACCTCGGAGGCGATCCCGTGCTCGGCGCAGAAGTCGAGCATCTCCTGCGTCTCGCGAATACTGCCGATGCCCGAGCCGGCGAAGGAGCGCCGGTTGCCGAACAGGCTGAACACCTTGACGGGCAGCGGTTCGGCCGGGGCGCCGACGCTCACGAAGGTGCCGTTCAGGCGCAGGAGCCTGAGGTACGCGTCCATGTCGATGACTGCGCTGACCGTGTTGATGATCAGGTCGAAGTGATTGCGCAACTCGGTGAACGTCGCTGGGTCGCTCGTGGCGAAGCAGTGGTCGGCGCCGAGGCGCAGGCCGTCATCCTGCTTGCTCAGCGACTGGGAGAGCACGGTGACGTCAGCGCCCATCGCATGCGCGATCTGGACGGCCATGTGGCCGAGCCCGCCCATTCCGATGACGGCGACCCTCGTGCCGGGGCCGGCGTTCCAGTGCGCGAGCGGCGAGTATGTCGTGATGCCGGCGCAAAGCAGTGGTGCCGCCGCCTCGTAGGGGATGCTTTCGGGGACCTTCAGCACGAAGTCCTCGACGACAACGATGTGCGTCGAGTAGCCGCCCTGGGTGATCGTGCCGTCGAGGTCGCGAGACGCGTACGTCCCGGTGTTGCCGTTCAGGCAGTAGTTCTCGTCACCCGACAGGCAGTTCTCGCACTCGCGACAGGAGTTGACCATGCAGCCGACGCCGACCCGATCGCCGAGCTGGTGGAGGGTGACCTCCGATCCGATCTCCGCCACGACGCCGACGATCTCGTGACCGACCACCTGCGGATACTGGATCGCGCCCCAGTCACCACGCACCGTGTGGATATCGGAATGGCAGATCCCCGCATACCGGATCTCGATCAGCACATCGTGCGGTCCGAGATCGCGTCGCTCGATCGTGGTCGGAACCAGCGGATCGGTGGCGGAGGGGGCGGCGTAAGCGTTGACGGTGAGCAAGATTCTCCAGGGGGGTGAGTCGGTTGGACCCAGAAGGTAACGCCCTCACCCGACCCTGGTGTTCCCGCAAACCGGACTTACTGGTGAATCAGCACCTTCAGTGCGTCGTGCTCCGCCGCATTGCCGAAGACGTCATAGGCCTCGAGGATGTTGTCGAAGGTGAAGCGGTGTGTGACGAACTTGTCGACCGGGAGGCGATGCTGAGCGACGAGTTTCAGCAGCATTCCGAGGGTGTCCGTGTTGACCAAGCCCATCGAGATGTCGATGTTGCGGATCCACAGTTCGTTCAGCGCCAGCTCCACCGGCTTGCCGTGTACGCCGATGTTGGCAACGTGTCCGCCCGGGCGTACGAGGTCCACGGCCATCGTGAAGGTGTGCGGAGTGCCGACCGCCTCGATGGCGACGTCGACGCCCGCACCGTCGGTGAGGGCGAGCACCTGCTGCTTCCAGTCCGCCTGCCCGGAGTTGACGGTGTCGCTGGCGCCGAAGCCTTTTGCTCGGGCGAGGCGGGCGTCATCCAAATCGATCGCGATGACCCGCGACGGCCCGTACAGCTGAGCCGTCATGACCGCTGACAGCCCGACCGGTCCGGCACCGACCACCGCGACGACATCGCCGGGCTTGACCTGACCGTACTGCACGCCGATCTCGAAACCGGTCGGCAGGATATCGGACAGCAGAACGGCTTCCGCATCGCTGACCCCCTCGGGGATCGGATACACCGAGTTCTCGGCGAACGGGACCCGGACGTATTCGGCCTGGGTGCCGTCGATCATGTACCCGAAGATCCAACCGATCCCGGCCATGCCCTCCGGATCCAGGCAATGGCTGCGAAGACCGATACGACAGTTCGAACACATGCCACACGCGCTGACACACGACAGGATGACCCGATCGCCGACGCCCAACTGCGTGACACCGGACCCGACCTCGGTGATGACGCCGATTCCTTCGTGCCCGAGGATGCGACCGGCCGTCACCTCGGGGACATCCCCTTTGAGGATGTGCAGATCGGTCCCGCAGATCGTCGTCGCCTGCATTTTGACGATGACATCAGTCGGATGCTGGATGACCGGGTCCGGCACCTCCGTCCAGCTCTTCTGTCCGGGACCGCCGTAGACGAGTGCCTTCATGATGGATCTCCTGTCGATGGCGCACGAGCCCAGGACGGACTGGTGATCGCCACATCCAGTGAACGACGGTGCTCACCCCCCGTGCAGAGCCAAAGGTCCCGCGGACCGAGATGCGAGCAGCGCGTCGGAGTTCAGGCGCCGATCTCGCTGCGAACCGCGAAGAGCTCGGGGAAGAAAGTGAGGCTGAGCGCGCGCTGGAGGAAGTCGACGCCGCTGGAGCCGCCGGTGCCGGTCTTCATGCCGATGGTGCGGCTGACGGTCCTGAGGTGGCGGAATCGCCAGAACTGGAAGTTGTCCTCGAGGTCGACCAACTCCTCGCACGCTTCGTACACGCGCCAGTTCTCGTCGGTGGACTCGTAGATGTCCGTGAAGACGGGCACCAGCTCCGGCGTGAACACGTAGGCGCGGGAGACGTCGCGCTCGAGCACGCTCGCGGGAACCGGATAGCCACGTCGAGCGAGGTAGCGCAGAAACTCGTCATACAGTGTCGGTTCATCGAGCAACCCCTGCAAGACGGCCTTCGCCGCCGGGTCATTCTCGTACACCGAGAGCGCCTTGACATTCTTGTTGCCGAGAATGAACTCGACCGCGCGGTACTGGTGCGACTGGAAGCCGGAGGCGTTACCGAGAAAACTGCGAAACTCCGAGTACTCGGTCGGGGTCAGCGTCGCCAGCACCGACCACTGGTGCGTCAGGGTGTCCTGGATGTGCTTGACACGCGCGATTCGTTTCAGCGCGGTGCCCAGGTCATCGTGCGCGAGCAGCTCGCGGGCAGACCGAAGCTCGTGCAGCATGAGTTTGAGCCAGAGTTCACTGGTCTGGTGCTGGATGATGAACAGCATCTCGTCGTGGTGCTCCGGCACGCTGACGGGATGCTGCGCGCCCAGCAGTTCGTCGAGCGCGAGATACGAGCCGTATGCCTTCTTCTTCGAGAAGTCGGTGACGATGCCCGCCTCGTACGGTCGCGTGTTGTCCTCGATGTCCACGGGATTCCTCACTTTGTCGACGAGTGTGGCACGAGCAGTTCAGTGACGCGATCGATCGCCTGGCCCCAGATCGCGGAAGAGGGAGTGATCACGCTGAAATGGTCGCCGGGCGCTTCGATCAACTCCGGTCGGCCGAGGGAGTCCGACGCCGCGAGTCGACGGTTCATCTCGATCAAGTCGGATGAGTCGTCGGTTCCCTGGACGAGTAGCCATGGCGCGCTGCGCTCGACGAAAAGGGAGGGCGAAGCCTCGCGATAGCGGTCGGCGATCTGGGTCGGCGAGCCGCCGATCGCCACCTTGACGGCGCCGTTGCTGAGGCCGCGGTCACAGGCCGCGACCAGGTCGACGACGCCGGCCAGGGACACCGCGAGCGTGACCGACGGCAGCGTCCGGTCACTCTGCAGCCGCTCGGCGAGCTGGAGCACGAGCTGACCGCCCGCGGAGTGGCCGAACAGCACGAGAGGGACGTCGAGGGCCTCGGGGAGGTGGGCGAGAGCCGCGACGCCTGCGCGGAGGTCGTCCAGGGTCGCGGACCAGCCGTGTCGATCGGGGCGGCGGTATTCGAGGTTTCCGCTCGCCCAACCGCGCCGGGCGAGGTCGATGGCGAGGTCATCCATCAAACTCGCCTGCCAGGTGGAGCGGTAGTAACCGCCGTGCACGAGCACGCCGACCGCGGCGGGGCGCTCGCCGGATGTCGGGGGTCGCCACTCGGCGTATTGGTCCGGATCGCGGCCATAGTCGACGCGCGTGGCCGGATGCGCGGCCGCGGCAATCGTGGCGGCAATCGCCCGCGGCAATCCGTCGAGCGCCAGCCCGCGCAGGTGGTGCACCAGAATCTGAGACGGGTCGAGCGCGCGATCGCGGAGATCGAACCGAACCGCAGGAACGCTCGTGGCCGGTGCAACACCGGGGAGGTCCGCCACGTCGAGGTCCTCGCCGGGCATGAGCAGGATCGCGTCAGCGGGCAGGCCGTCGACGGGCGCACCGAGCCGTTCCGGCGAGCGCCACTCCACGACGACAGCCCAGCCGCACGAGTGCGCCGAGGTGTCGGCGAGCGTCTCGACGAGTCGACGGTCGACGGCGATCTCCTGGTTGGCGATGAGGTGCAGCACCGGACTCATGCGCGTTCCCGCCGGAGGAGCGGGAGTACCTCGCGGCCGATGATCTCGACGCCGCCGAGATCGGTCAGACCGTGCGGTGTACCGAAGTCGATGCGATCGGCGCCGGCATCGATGAGAAGCTGTGCCTGCGCCGCGACCTGCTCCGGGGTCCCGGAGAACGCGAACAGGTCCAGGACATCGTCGGGGATGCGCGCGCCGGCCGCCACGTGCTCACCGGCATCGACGAGACTGCGCACCGAGTCGAGCAGCTCGCCGGGGATCTCCACCGTCGGGTCGAGCTCGGCAACGGCCGCGAGGTACATGGCCACCTCGCGACGGGCCACCTCGCGCGCGGCGACGCCGTCGCGATCGACCACGGTCACCGCCCCGACCACCAGGTGCACGTCGAACGCGGTGCGGCCAACGCTCTGCGCGCCGACACCGATCCTGTCCCGCATCACCGCGACCATGGCGGGGTTCACCGTGCCACCGACCTTCAACTCGTCGGCGATTCGTCCCGCGAGCGCGGCGCCGAGCGGACCCCAGCTGCCCAGCAGCAACGGTGGCGTCGAGCGGAGCACGGGGTAGCGCAGCGCGGTGCCGGGCTGGAGCGGATAGAACTCGCCATCGAGGCCCGCGCCGTCCCCGGCAAGGAGCGCGTAGATGTGAGCGGCGGCCTCCCGCAGGTGGGCGACCGGCTTCGGCTGACGCACGCCGACGGCATCCAGCCAGGTCCCCTTCGCCAAACCGAGAAAGGCCCGTCCGTTGCTCGCGACGTCGAGGGCGGCGAGTTGCCCGGCGATCTCGTAGGGGTGCAGCGTGTACGGGTTCCAACAGGCGGCCCCGAGGCGAACCCGCGAGGTGGCCAGGGCCATCTCGAGGAGCGCGACGATCGGCGGTTGGAAAAGCAGATCACTGAACACGCTGACCACATCGACGTCGTGGCCTTCCGCGAGCTGTGCGATTCGCGCGTAGCTGCCCGGTGCCTTGTCCGACTGGATGCCGAGACCGATCTCGACTCTCTTCGGCGATGTGGGCGGGGCCGATTCGGTCACGTCAGATCCTGCGAGCGCAGTGGGCGCAGCGGGCCGCGCTCGATACGCATGATCAGTCGCTCCTCGGGATCGGGACACGCAATGTACTGCTCGCGCTCGAGCCAGTCGCCGTCTGGCAGCCTGCGCTGCTTGGCCGGAATCAGCGGCGTCACCGCCTGCAAGGCATACAGGCAGAAGTGACCGGGAATCGTGAGCCGACTGGAGTCGGTGACCTCGAAGCTGTCGCCGACGCGCATCCCGCACACCGAGCGCCCCTCGATCCGGTCGACGACGACGCGGATGTCGTACAGCTCCATGTCGGTCTCGCCACCCTCGGCGACCGGGGATCCGTCCTCGCCCGCGCTCACGCGACGACCAGCCGGTCGTCGCGGACGATGTCGCCGTTCTTCATCACCCAGCGGAGGGTGCGGAGCGCCGAAATGTCGTCGAGGGGATTGCGGTCGAGCCCGATGAGGTTCGCCTTCTTGCCGACCTCGATGGTCCCGACCTCGTCCTCGATGCCGAGCCAGCGCGCGGATTCGATTGTGCCGGCGCGGAGGGTCTCGACGGCGCCCAAACCGAAGGCGCTGAGGTGCTCCATCTCCCGGACGACCGCGGTGGTGCCCTCGAACGGCCAGAACGGGGGCATGTCGCTGCCGACCAGGATCCGGACGCCGGCTTCGAGAGCCATCTGGAACGACTCGACGTGGCGCGGGCCGGCAGCGAGTGAGCGTTCCTGCATCCACGCGGGCACACCCAGCTCGTCGAAGAACGATGCGCACCGCGTGACGATCAGCGTCGGGACCAACGCCGTCCCCGCCGCGGCCATCGCACGCGCGACCTCGGGCGTGAGCTCGTAGCCGTGCTCGACGCAGTCCAGACCGAGTTCGACGGCCTCCGCAATCACGGATGCCGGCCCGGCGTGCGCGGTGACCTTGCGACCCCAGGCGTGCGCCGTGGTGATCACCGACTCCATCTCGGCCCTGGTCAGTTGGGGGGTGTCGATGCTCTCGTGCTCCCCGGCGATTCCGCCCGAAATCATGACCTTGATCAGGTCGGCTCCCGCCTTGATCTGCGCGCGGACGCCGCGTGCAAAGTCATCAGCCCCGTCGCATTCGAGGGTGTCGTCGTTCTCGTGACCGTGCCCGCCGGTGCAGACGAGAGCCTGACCAGCGGTGTAGATGTCCGGCCCCGGGAGAAGACCGTTCTCGATGGCATCCCGGAGTGCGAAGTCGGCGTGGTCCCGCTCCGCAACGCACCGAACGGTCGTGATGCCGGAGTGCAGTGCCCGCCGTGCACCATCCGCCATGTAAAGCGCGATGCCGTGGGCGCCGAGCGAGCTGACGTAGCTGCCGCGCTCTCCGGGAAGCGCGAGCGAGAAATGGGTGTGCATGTTGATCAGGCCGGGCGTCAGGTGCGCCCCGCCGAGGTCGATGGGCACCACCGAATCGTCGACCTCCGCGCGTACCTCCGCCTCGCTGCCGACCGCCACGATGATGCCGTCACGTACCCAGACGGCACCGGCAGCGGCATCGACGCTTACCGCGTCGACGATGGTCAGGTTGTGCAGCAGCACGTTCGCCGGGCTGGGACCTGTGGCGCGAAATGTGCTGTCGCCGAGGTTCGTCATCGATGTCAACTCCATAGCTCGAGTCTTCCGCGAAATTGCGCGACCGGCTATCACCTCCGCCGTCGCCTACGGTGGCGACCAGCCCCCACCGTTGTCGAACCAGGCGAACCAGATCCAGAGGCACTGCAGAACCAGCGACACGGCCACGAGCCCGAACCGCCAGATCCGGGAACGCGGGACCGCGGCGGCCCCGAGCAGCGGGGACATCGGCAGCAGCAGCCGGAAGGTGCTCGACTGCGGCAGAAAAACCGCAACGAGGTAGATCGCATAGCCGCCGAGCCAGAGTCGAAGGTCGACTCCCAGGCGTCGGACGCTGCGGCTGAGGACCAGGAGTCCCGTGAGTCCCACCATCGCCGCGACGGTCGCGATCGACAGTGCCGGTGCGTGCAGCTGCCAGAGTTGCTCGAACCAGGCTTCGAAGGGCAGGCTGGGATTGCCGATCGCCAGGCGAGCCCGCCACGCGAGTTCTGTATCGACGTAGGCCATGGGCGAGCCGGTCGCGATCCAGGCGATCACCGGCCAGGCGCCCGCCATCGCGACGCTGCCGACGAGAGCGGCGGCCGCCCGGTACGTGTCGCGACGAGAGAACGGCTCACGAACCACGCGATAGGCAACATGGGCCACCATGAGGAGCGCGAACGCGGGCCCGATCGGTCGAGTGAGATCCATCAGCGCGACCACGGGAATGAGCCACAGATAGCGTCGTCGCATGAGCAGATAGAGCGCGACCGTGAGCAAGAATGCGCCCATCGGCTCGGCATACCCGACCTGCTGGACGGCCGAGATCGGCGCGATGCACAGCAGAACAACGGCGAAGAGCGCGGACCCCGGCGGGACGACGAGCCTCATCAGCCGGTGGAACATCAACGCGCCGGCGAGAGAAAATGCCAGCGAGACGGCGACGGAGAGAACGTCCCAGTTGATCCCGGACACCGTCATCAGTGCGCGCACCACCTCGGGGTACGCCGGGTAGAAGGCCCACGCGTTCTCCTGGACCGCGCCGGTCGAGGAGAGGGGCGGAACGCTCGGGTAGCCGTGGAGGGCGATCTGGTGGTACCAGCCGCTGTCCCAGAACTGCGCGAACCGCAGATAACTCGGATGCGGGCCAGCCCAGTTGGTGCGCCGCTCGAACGCCGCGAAGAAGACGAGAATCGCGGTCGTCACCGCCCGGGAGGCGAGCCAGATCCCCGTCACCTGGAGCCACGGCGGCAACTGGCGAACACGCCCCGCCAGGACGCGCACCCGGAAGGAACTTCCCGGCCCAGCCGTGGTGAGCGCCGGTCGACTCAGCCTGCTCCGATCGATGGGCGGCGAGGTCGCGGCCCGCAGCTCGTCCATCACGGCCAGACGCTATCGGGCGCAGTATCTAACTGGCCGATATTTCGGCCCCGCCCATGAGGAAACATTCACGCGGGCCGACGGGAGCGCGGAGAAGATCAACTCAAATCGATCCGAAAGAGCACCGCGAGGTCTATACCAGGTAGTAGGCCGACGAGGTGAGCCGGTGCACAGTGTTCTCATGGGGGTGTCACGTGGATTCGGCGAGCGACGACTACCTGCCGTACTTCGCTCGGCACTTCGCCGGCACCTTCGCTCTCGGAGTCTCGACAATCGACCCCGTGCACCCGGTCGCCGACGAAGAACTCCGGGCCGCGGCACTCGATCGACTGCGGCATCGACTCCGTCGGCACGAACAGATCCATCTCGACTCTCGCGGTCACATCGATGTCCACCTGTACGGCTACACCTCCTTCGGGCCACGAGCCCGGATGCACAGCATGACCCAAGCCCTGGTGAAAACTCCTCTCACGGGACTCGGCCCCTCCGGGCACATCGATGTCGGATCCTCGTGGGTTGCCATGACCGGGGTGCCGGCGATCGACCAAACTCGCCTGCGCGACGTCGACGACCAGGCCGAACAGTCGCTTCGGCACCGCGACCTGTCGCTCCGCCCTGCCAAGGAGTTCAGGCGCAGAAGATACCGACCACGAGTGCGCACAACGCTGATCGTGGCGCTGAGTTTTGTCCTCTCGTTTTTTGTTCCGCTCCTGATCATGATCGAGACCCTCGAACACGGCGCCGACGTCGCGACGGTCCTCTACTTCACCGTCATCGCCGCGCTGGGCCTCATGGCGATCATGCAAGTGGCGGAAGGCATCGCCGCGCTTCGCGCGCCACGTGAGCCGCCGCAGGACGAAGGGGGCGCGCCAGCGCCGCGGGCATCCGCCATCATCGCCGCGCATCTGCCCAACGAAGCAGCCACGATCATGGCGACCGTCAGTTCGTTCCTGGCGCAGGACTATCCCGGCGGGCTGCAGGTCATCCTGGCGTACAACACACCCGTCGATCTGCCGGTCGAGAACGAACTCCGCGCCCTTGCGTACCACCACCCGCAGCTGGTCCTGCTTCGGGTTCCGAACAGCACGTCGAAGGCATCCAACGTCAACGCAGCCCTTGCGGTCGTGGACGGTGAGTTCGTCGGGGTGTTCGACGCCGATCATCAACCGATGGATGGCGCCTTTGGGCGCGCATGGCGCTGGCTGTCTGCTGGCGCGGGCATCGTGCAGGGCCATTGCGTCATTCGAAACGGCGATGAGAGTTGGGTTTCGCGTCTGGTTGCCGTGGAGTTCGAACAGATCTACGCGGTGAACCATCCGGGGCGCGCGAAACTGCAGGGGTTCGGAATCTTCGGGGGCTCCAACGGTTACTGGCGAACGGAGCTGCTCAGGCGCGTTCGATTCAATTCCGCCTACCTGACGGAAGACATCGACTCGTCCGTTCGGGCGATCCGGCTCGGAGCCGAAATCGTCAGCGACCCCGGACTCCTGAGCCGGGAGCTCGCGCCCGTCGACCTGATGTCATTGTGGCGACAGCGGATGCGCTGGGCGCAGGGCTGGTTCCAGGTGAGCCTCCGGCACGGGCATGCCGCGGTCGCCGACCACGACGTCTCGATCCGCCAGCGGTTCGGGCTGTTCCTCCTGCTCGGCTGGAGGGAGGCATTCCCCTGGGTGTCCGCTCTCATGTGGCCGACGCTCGTTTTCGCCGTACTCCGTGACGGCCACCTTCCGCCGTTCGCTCTGATCCTCGCGATCCTCACCGTTGTCACCGTCGTCTCCGGACCGATCCAGATTGCGTTCGCCTTTCGGCTCGCCGCACCCGAGATCCGCGCGCGGAACTCATGGTGGTGGTCGTACCTCGTCCTGTCGCTGCTGTTCTACCAGGAGTGGAAGAACCTGATCGTGCGGGTCGCGCACCTTCGGCAGCTGCTTCGGCAGAGCCAATGGATTGTGACCCCCCGCGGACACGTCGAACATGCCAGTGGCGGTCAGACCACGGCGAGCGCGCGTCGCTGATGGGTCACAATTGCTTTCCGTGAGCGCACACGCACGAACGGCCGCACCCCTCGCGGCGGCAATCGCGCTGCTGATGCTCCTATCAGGATGCACCGGCGGCAGTAGCACGACGCCCAGTCCGGTCGGATCGGCCGGCCCGGTCGGACCGCCCAACTCGCCATCGACGGGGGCCTCCGCCGCGAGCGCCACCCTCCAGCACGTCGTCATCATCATGGAGGAAAACAAGCCGTCGTCCGCGGTGATGGGCAACCCGGCCGCCTCCTACCTTAACGGGCTCGCGAGAAGCTATTCGGTCGCCACCAACTACAGCGCCGTCTCCCACCCCAGCCTGCCCAACTACCTCGCCGTCACGAGCGGCGGCACCGCGGGAATCTCGTCGGACTGCAACCCTCCGGGAGGCTCGTGCCTAGCATCCGTCGCGAATATCACCGACGAGATCGTCGCCTCAGGACGCACCTGGAAGATGTACGCGGAGAGCATGCCGGCGCCCTGCTCTTCGCACAACAGCGGCGAATACGCCGTCAAGCACAATCCATTCCTGTACTACCCGAAGGTGACGCGCGACAGCGCGTACTGCGCCGCCCACGACGTTCCATACAGCCAGTTCGGCCAGGATCTCGCGACCACGACGACACTGCCCAACTACTCCTTCATCAGCCCCAACCTGTGCAATGACATGCACGACTGCCCGGTCGCCACCGGCGACCAGTGGCTGGCTCGCGAGGTTCCGCGCATTCTGCAATCCCCCGCATTCACCCAGCAGCACTCGCTCCTGATCCTCACCTTCGACGAGGGGGACGGCTCCACCAACACGGTCGCCTGCATCTTCGCGGGACCGGCCGCGAAGCGCGGGTTCACCTCGGCGACGGCGTACAGCCACTACTCGATCCTGCGCACGCTCGAAGTCGCCTGGGGGCTCCCGGCGTTGACGCGGAACGACGCGACGGCAACCCCGATGACCGCGATGCTGTCGGGGGTCGGATAGAACCGCGCTCCCAAAATACCCCTGGGGGTATGCTACGGTGAAGAGGAAAGGAGCGACCATGTGCTACCGAATCACCTGTGACGTCTGCGGTCTGGAGACCTGGGGCGGCTGCGGCGCCCACGTTGAGGAGGCGCTGTACGGCGTCCCCGAGCAGGACCGCTGTCAGGGCCACCTCGAAGGCGTCGTCGCTTAGCGACCGTCGTCGCTGAGCGACCGTCGTCGCTGAGCGACCGTCGTCGCCGACGCGGCCAGAGTGCGGTTGCGCCCAGGATCGCGTTCCTACTCGACCGGCGACTGCTGCGCGACGTAGACCGTGTTCGACGAGATCCCACCGGTCAGCGGGTTGTCGAAGCGAACGCGCTGAGCGCGCGCGGCCGGAAATACCGTGTTGAGGTCCGCCATGAATGCGTCGTCCGGCGGGTCGTCAGACCACAGGGCGAAGACTCCGCGCTCCGTCAGATGACTCCGCAGCCGGTGCAGGCCAGCGACCGTATACAGGTCGGCATGGCGTGGATCGAGCTGGTGCCGCGGCGAGTGGTCGACGTCCAGAAGGATCGCGTCGTATCTCGCGGACGGGTCGTCCCGCATCCAGGAGAAGAAGTCGCCGACGACGAGCTTCGTGCGCGGATCCCCGACCAGCCGATTCGAAACCGGAAGGAGGTGTCGCTCGTGCCAATGGATCACGGCGGGCAGCGCATCCACGACGGTCATCGTCGTCACGCGATCGTCGTCCAGGGCGGTCACCGCCGTGTAGCCGAGGCCGAGCCCGCCCACCAGCACCTGGAGGTTCTCGCCCACCACGGCATCCAGTCCCAGACGCGCTAACTCCTCCTCCGCGAGCGTGAACAGGCTCGACATCAGGTATTCGTCACCGAGTTTCACCTCGTAGACGTCCGCGTCGACAACAGGATCGCGGCGGCGGCGGAGCGTCAACTCACCCATCGGGGTCTGCTGCCAGTCGAGCTCTTCGAAGCGCGAGCTCACCATGTCGGCGGTTTCGAGGTCTGCATCGTCCCAGTGTGCTCGCATCAGGAGGCCGTCGTGCCACCCCGTCTGCGCAGCGGGTGACGCGCGATCGCTATGCTCACGCCATGATCAGCCCCACTCTGACCGCCGACCTCGATCTCACCGGCCGCACCGCACTCCTGACAGGCTGCGGCTCGGAGACCGGAATCGGATTCGCGACCGCGCGAGTTCTCGCCCAGCGTGGAGCGCGCGTGATCATGACCGCGACCACCGGCAGGATCGAGCTGCGAGCCGACGAACTGCGGGCACGCGGCTATGACGCCTCCGGCGTCGTCGGCCGGCTCGAGACGGAGGGGGCCGCGCACCAGGTGCTCGATGAGGTCAGAGCCATGGGGGGAAGCCCGGACATCCTGGTCAACAACGCGGGCATGGTCAGCATCGGTGACGAGATGCCACGCGGCGATCTCGGGATGTCCCTGGACGACTGGCGCAGCGCCGTCGACGTCAATCTCACCAGCGTTTTTCTGATCACGCGCGCGGTCATCGCCGACATGCGCGAGCGCGGGTGGGGTCGCGTGATCACGGTCGCATCCACAACGGGCGCAGTGCAGGCAGCGCGCGACGACCTGGGCTATGCCACCGCGAAGGCGGGAACGCTCGGATTCACCCGCGCGCTCGCGGTCGACGAAGCCCGCCACGGCATCACGGTCAACGCGGTCGCCCCCGGCTGGATCGCCACGGGGTCGCAGCTTGCGCAGGAAGCCGAAGAGGGCAGGCTGGTGCCGCTGGGACGCAGCGGCACCCCGGCCGAGGTCGCCAGTGCGATCGCCTGGCTCGCCTCGCCGGGAGCCTCGTACGTCACCGGACAACTCATCGTCATCGACGGCGGCAACAGCGTCGCGGAGGAGCGGCGGGCACTCTAGGCGAGCGCTCTGGCCCAGACATCCTGATGGAGCGCGACGTATCCGGATGCGCCCCTCCAGTGCTCCCCGTGTCCGTCCGCGTACATCGATCCCCACGGCTCTCGACCGGAGAGATGCGACGAGGCCAGCAGTTCGTACATGGCCTGGGTGCGTCGAGCCATTGCCGCAGGGAGCTGCTCGCGCAGGTCCCGGTCGGCGCGATACCCATCGACGAAGGCAGCAAGACGTGTCGCGGCGTGGTCGGCCGGTTCGTGGATGTCGGACAGCGTGAAGGTTTGCGCGGAGTAGGCAAGACCCCACAGCCGGCTGCTCGGCCCGGCACCGTCCCAGTCGATGAAGACCCACCGGTCCCCCACGATCAGATTCCACGGGGCCAGATCGTTGTGGCACATCAACTCGCGCTCCGGCGCGGGCAGCAGCATGTCATCCGCGGGCCGCTCGGTCGGGGCGAAGTCGCCGGCGGCGTCGTGGATCGCGCGAACAAGCGCACCGACGCGTGCGAGTTGCTGCACGGTCATCGGTGGCTCGGTCATCGCGAGGCGGCCGGGAACAAACTCGATGATCTGCCGTCCCTGGTCATCACGGCCGAGCGGGGCAGGGACATCGACCCCAGCGGCCCGCACCGCGGTCATGAACTCAGACACCGAGGGCGTCTGCGCCGTCCACGGCTTTCGAACTGTCGACCCGACTCTGACAACTCCGCTGCTCGCGTTGCCACCCTCGAGTGGCTCCTCGTGCTCGTCCACAGTGCGAGGCTAACCGGGCGGTCACCAGCGCGAGGAAGCGCGCGCGGGTAGCGTGAGCGTGGTGAAGAGTCGTGTCAGTCGCAACACCCTGATCACCGTCGGCGTGATCGCTCTGGTCGTCGGGGGGATCTGGGTCGGTCAGGGCCTGAACCTGATCCCGGGAAGCTTCATGACGGGCGACACGAAGTGGTTCGTGATCGGTCTGATCGTCGCCGTCGTCGGCATCCTCCTGGTGGTACTCGGCCTGCGACGGCCGAAAAGCAGCCGCTCGGACGGCTGAGTTCAGAGATCGTTGCCGGGGTACGACTGGTTGAAGCTCTTGTTCGTGAGCGGGAAGTCCGGGACGATCGTGTCGCTGAGCGCGACGGGCAACGCAGACCAGTTGAAGAACGACGGGTCAACGATCTTCACGCGTGCGAGCCGCCCGTCCTGATCGAGTTCGACCCGGTGGCATATCGTGCCGCGCCATCCTTCCACGATGCCGAGACCGGCAGTGGTCGCGGCGGGCCCCGGTGTCGCCGCAGGGGTGTCGTCCTGGCTGCTGAGGCGTCCGATGAGGTCGACGACGACCGCCGACGAGACGGCGAACTCCTGGGCGCGCACCAGATAGCGGGCGAGTACGTCGCCGCTGGTCTCGGTCACGAGGTGGAACGCATCCCCCAGGTCCGTGAACGGATGTTCTCCTCGGGCATCTCTCGTGATTCCCGAGGCGCGGGCAACGTAGCCGACCGTGCCGAGGCTTTCGGCCTGGGCGGCGGGCAGGATCGCGGTGCCGGTCAATCGATCGCGAACGATGCTGTGGTCCAGAGTGATCGTGACGATTTCGGCAACGTCGGCGGCGATGCTCCGAAGAACGGCCGGATCGGGCAGTGCGCGCAACGCGCTGCCGCCGATGCTGATGGCTCCGCGGAGAAGGCGATGGCCCGTGACGTCCTTGTTGATGCGGAGAAGGGTCTCCCGCACCCGCCCGGCATGGGAGTTGGCGACGCCGAAGCCGGCATCGTTCGCGAGGGCGCCGAGGTCGGTGGCGTGGTTGTAGAGCCGTTCCAGCTCCAGCAGCAGTGCTCGCCGCATCCGGTAGGGTTCCGGCACCTCGAGCTGGAGTGCGTCTTCGACGGCCATGACGTATGCCAGGCAATGACCGACGGCGGTGTCCCCGGCGATCGCTTCCGCCAGTTGGATGCCGTCGTCGGGGGTGCGCCCTTCGAAGAGCTTCTCGATCCCTCGATGCATGTACCAGAGGCGGGCCTCCATCCGGATGATCGTCTCGCCGACGACGGAGAAGCGGAAATGGCCGGGGTCGATGATGCCGGCGTGGATGGGGCCGACGGCGATTTCGTAGACGCCCGGCCCTTCGACCTCGAGAAAGGGGAACGATTCGGTGTCCGGTTCGAAGGTCGGCGTCGGCGATGCGTCGTGCCGCATCGGATACCAGCCGCGTGGCCAGTGGCCGTGTCGCACGAGTCGGTACGGCTGCGGATGGTCGACGGGGCGGAGCCCGTAGAGGTCGCGTATTTCGCGTTCGAAGTTGCCGGCCGGGTACGACACGGCGGCGAGCGAGGGAATCCACGGATCGTCGCCAGGAACATGCACCACGAGCTCGCTGACACGGTGGGGACCGGCGCCGGTGAAGGTGTAGATGACCCGGAACTGCCCTCCATCGTCGCAGCAGCAGATCATGGCGAGACGATCTCCGGCGGCCAGAAGCGCCTCGACCTCCTGCAGCAGGGCGGCTCGAGCGACCGACCTCGGCTCCAGTGGCGCATGCCGATACGGGAATGTCGTGGCCATCAGGGTGTCCCTCCGAGCACTGCCGCGGCCCTCGCCAGGATCCCGCCGATGGGCTGGCCCGAGAACGCGATCACCGCGGTGACGGCGAAAGCCAGAACCAGCGGCAGCCACGGACCGTGGGCCGATCGGTCTGGCGATGCCGCGGCGACGGACGGCGCGGCACCGAAGGTCATGGTCACCGTCGATCGCACCAGGCCGGCGAAGATGATCAGCAGGAGCAGCAGGGCGATGCTGACGGCCAGCCCCATTCCCGCCGCCCAGCCGGCGAGCAGGATGTTCACGACGGCGAAGAAGATTCCGAACGGGGGGAAGCCGAGCAGGGCGACCATGCCGACCAACCACGGAACGGCAAGACCTGGGCGACGCGTGAGAAGGGCGCGCACCTCGGCGATGACGGGCGTTCCTTCTGCGGAGAGGATCCGGCCGGAGACGACGAAAAGCGTGGCCTTGATCAGTCCGTGGGCGAGCACATACAGCAGCACCGCGGGGATCGCCGGGGCTCCGATGGCGGCGCCGAGGGCCATGACCCCCATGTGCTCGATGCTGGAGTACGCGAGCATCCGCTTGTAGTCGCGTTGTCGGATGAGCATGGCGGCCGCAACGGCCAGCGACAGAAGGGCGGCGATGCTCAGCATGACGCGCAGGAAATCGGGTCCGATCACCGGATCGGCGATGGCCTGGATCCGCAGGATCGCATACAGGGCCACCGAGAGCAGCACCCCCGACATGAGACCAGACACCGGCGCCGGCGCTTGGCTGTGCGCATCCGGGAGCCAGCTGTGCATCGGGGCCAAGCCCGCTTTGGTGGCGAACCCGAGAATCGCGAGCGCGCCGCCGGCCTTGATCAGCGCTGGGTCCAACGGCATGGTGGTGGCGCTGAGCGAGAACCAGGACAGCGTCGGGTGCCCCGCGCTGTGGGAGGCGGCGTAGATCAGGACGATGCCGAGGAGGGCGATGGCGACGCCGACCGAGCCGAGGATGACGTATTTCCAGGCGGCCTCCAACGACTTCTTGGTGCGGTGATGGCCCACGAGGAACGCGGTGGCGATGGTCGTCGCTTCCACCGACGCCCACATGACGCCGATGTTGTCGGCCAGGACGGCCAGCGACATCGCCGCCAGGAACACGCAGAGGAAACTGTCATAGCTGCCTGCTTTGGTTCTGTCGCCGAGCGGGACGGCACCCTGACCTCCCCAGGTGGAGACCAGGCCGACCGCGCCGACGACGGTCAGCATGTAGGCGGACAGGGCGTCGGCACGGATGATCCCGCCCGCGGTGATCGGCACCTGCCCCGCGGCGGTGGCCGCAATCAGCAGGATGCCGCTGGCCAGGACGACGACGCTCGCGGCGATCGGGGCGAACCGCCGCACCGCGACGAACTGCCGTGGCACGCTGATCCCGGCCAGCACGAGTGGCACGACGATCGGGGAGAAAAGGGCGATAACCATCAGTCGTGCAACTCTCTGAGGGTGTCGACATCGGTTCCGCCGAACTTGGCGTGCATCCGGCCGGTGAACACGTACAGGATGACGACCACCAACAAGACGTCAAGCGAGATCCCCAGTTCAAGGAACAGCGGGACGCCACCGGAGGTCAGGAAGGCGACGGTGGCGATGCCGTTGTCCAGAAGCAGGAAACCGACCAACTGCGAGCGCGCGCGTCGGCGGGTGACGAGCAGGAGGAATCCGGTCAGGACCATGGCCAATCCGATCGGCGCGGCATGTGCGGTCACCGCGCCGACGTGACTGAGGATGCGGCCGAGGACCACATAGCTGAGGATGGTCAGCCCGGCGACCGTGAGCAGGGCGACGATCGGATTCTGGTGGGGTGACTCTTCGACGGTCCGGGTGCTGGCACGAGACTGGCGAGCCAGAATCCACGGAAGCACCACGCCTTTGAGGGCGAGGACGAGAACGGAGACGACAAGCAGCTGGGCGTCACCGCTGTGCACGCCGATCAGGGCGACGAGGGCGGCCAAGCCGATTCCCTGGGCGGCGAGCAGACCGATCGAGGCGAGCAGCGAGTGCCGCCACACCATCAAGGTCGAGGTGAGGAGCAGGACTCCGGCGCACAGACCGATTGCTTGAGGGAAGATGCTGGTCAACATGGGGGCTCCTACGCGACCAGGTAGGAGGCGGTGACGGCGAGGAGGGCGAGGGTGAACGATCCCGCAAGAAGCTCCGGCACCCTGAAGAGGCGCACTTTGGCCAAGAACACTTCCCCGACGCTGAGCATGACCCCCAGCAGCAGGATCTTCGCGGTCACCGCAACGATCCCGAGCAGAACCGACCACAGTGTCATGTCGGTGACGATCCCCCACGGCGCGACGAGGTTGCCGAGCAGTCCGAGGAGCGCCGCCAGCTTCAGCCAGGAGCCGACCTCCAGCCACGCCAGGTCGCGACCGGATGCCTCCAAGACCATCGCCTCATGCATCATCGTCAACTCGAGATGAGTGGACGGATTATCGACGGGCAGTCGCCCGGTTTCGGCCATGATCGCGATCGCCAAGGCGACCATTGCCAACACGCTGACCGGCGAGATGATGATGGCCGGGTCGCGCAGCCGGGCACCGACGATCACGGACAGCGTGCTGGTCCCGGCCGGGATGGACAACGCGTAGATCGCCAACAGCACCGTCGGCTCGACCAGGGCGGCCACGGTCATGTGCCGGCTCGAACCCATTCCGCCGAACGCGGTGCCGGCATCCAGACCCACCAGGGCCAGGGCCACCACGCCCAGCAGCATGACCGAGACGATGACGAAGAGATCACTGGGGATCATCGGGGCGTTCAGCGCCCCCACCAACGGCAACAAGACGCACAGCAGCAAGCTCGACAGCACCAGCGCGAGCGGGCCGACCGTCAGGATCCAACTGCTTCCTTCGGCGTGCACCGGGTTCTTGCCGAGCAGTTTGCGGAGATCCCGCCACGGCTGCCACACCCCGGGGCCGACGCGCCCTTCCAGCCGGGCGCGCACTTGCCGGATCACGCCGATCAGCAGCGGTGCCACGAAGATGAGCAGCGCCAGCTGCACCACGGCGATCACGACGGCCTGGCCGGTCATACCGCCACCACCACCAGCACGACCAGCAACGCGACGAACGAGTACGCCAGATACTGCTGGATTCTGCCGTTCTGCGCGTGCCGCGCCAGCACACCGAAACGTTGCGCGGCGTTCAAGACCGGACGGTAGAGGCGCGTCTCCACGACGTCGGCCATGCGCTGTTCGACCTGAACCCGCTCGACCAGATACCGGGACTCGCCGGCGTGGGTGACCTGCACATCCCTCGACGGTTTCAGCACGTCATCGAAGACGCGCACCAACGGTTCCGCATAGGACGTTGCGGTGTATTGCATCCGGGGTCGAGCGCGCGACCCTCCCCCACCCCACGGCAACGCGGTCATCCGGGTGGGGTGACGGCGGGACAGGATCCGCACGATCATGGCGACCGGGACGGCGATCGCCGCGGCGAGCACAACGAGTGCTGCGGGATCAAGCACCACCCCGATGCTCGGGATGCTGATCCCCCCGAGACCGATGGTGTGCAGGAACGGTGCCCGCGTTGCGGGCAGCACAGAGGCCGCCATTTCGGCCACCGGCCCGGGCAGCACCCCGACCGCGAGGACCGCGAGAGCACCGAGAACCATCGGGATCCGCATGCCGATCGGGACCTCGGTCGCGGCAGGCTGAGCTGTTCGGGGGCGCGCGAGGAAGGCGATCCCATACGACTTCACGAACGTCAGCAGCGCCAGGCCCGCCGTCAGCGCGACGACCGCCACGGCCAGGGGCATCGCCACCGATACGACGACTGCCACCGGTGTTCCCCCGAGACGGGAGCCGTGAATCAGCGCTTGCAGCAGGGTCCATTCCGCGACGAATCCGGAGGTGACGGGGAGGGCGGCCGCCGCCAGGGCGGCCACACCGAACGTCGCCGCTGTCCACGGCATCCGGCGCAGGAGCCCGCCGAGCCGGTCCAAGTCGATCTCGCCGGTCGCGTGCTGGATGGCGCCGGCCCCGAGGAACAGGGTGGCCTTGAACAGTGCGTGGCTGATCAGGAGGAGCAGGGCAGCCAGCAGCGCCGCGTCGGCGGCCGCCGTGGCGTGGTAGCTCCGCAGCAGCACCGAGGCGCCGACAGCCAGAAACACCAACCCCATGTTCTCGGTGGTGGAATGGGCCAGCAGAACCTTGATGTTGCTGGTGACCGACGCCTGCAGGATTCCGTAGACCGCCGAGACCCCGCCGAACACCATGAGCAGCACGCCCCACCATGGCGGGCCACCGGGCAGCAATCGTGTGCACACCAGCAGCGCACCGTATGCGCCGACGCTGACCATCGCGGCGCTCATGGCCGCCGAGATGTGACTCGGCGCCTGAGGGTGGGCTCGCGGAAGCCACACATGCACCGGAACAAGTCCCGCCTTGCTGCCGAAACCGATGATCAACAGCACAAAGGCGAGGCCAGCCGCCGGCGTAGTGGATACCGATGCCCCCGATGCAGAGAAGGTCGTCACGCCGGCGGCGCCCAGCACCCCGAACCCCGCGAGCAGAAGCAGGAAGCTCAGTTGCGACATGGCTGAATACCAGATGGCAGCGGACGAGACCTGATGGCGGTGGGCGTGGTCGGCGAGCAGCAGAACCGTGGAGGCCGCAGCCATCGTCTCCCACATGAGCAGGAATGTCAGAGAGTTTCCGGCGGCGGGAACCAGCTGCATCCCGAGCAGGAAGGCAGCGAGCGCCGCCCAGGAGGTACGAGACGCGGCAGCGCCGTGCGCGTAGCGGATGCCGTACACCGAAACGAGCACGCCGACCGCGGAGATCACCACCATGAAGAGCCCACCGAGCCGCGACGACGCCAGAATGAGCGGGTCCACCGGCAGCGCGAGCACGAGGGTGACGTTGCCGTGGCCACCGACAAGAACCAGGGCGCCGGTGATGACGCCGGCGCCGGCGGTCAGCGCGCACAGGGTCCCGCCAACGACGGAGCGCACGCGGGGGGGCACGCTGAATGCCAGGACCGCTGCGATGAGCGCGAGCATCCCCTGCGCAAGCAGGCCCGCGGTGACCGCGGTCATCGACCCGTCATCCGTCGCAACGCCTCAACGATCTGTGCCGGTTCCGGCGGGCTGCCGGGAACTTCCAGGTTGACATCCACGAGGGAGGACACCGGCCCGACGACCCCATAGCCATCAGCCACCGCGCCGCCGGTGATGGCGCAGTCGCCGACGGCGATGATGAACCGCGGTGCAGGAGTCGCTTCGATCGTGCGGAGCAGTGGTTCCAGAAGGTTGCGGGTGACGGCGCCGACGATCAGAAGCACGTCAGCATGCCGGGCAGAGGCCACCAGTCGGATGCCATAGCGCTCCACGTCGTACACCGGTCCGAACGCGCCCATCACCTCCTGGGCACAGTCATTGCACCCACCGGCATTGATGAAGCGCACGTCGACGCTGCCGCCGAACACCTCCGCGCCCGCCAACAACGGGGGCGCCGGCGGTGCGGGTTCCGCAATGCGGCCCACCCGCGTGATCATGCGGGCCAGCCCGGTCGTGCTCATGTGCGAGACGTCGTAATCGCCGGAAGGTTCACCGTCGACACCAACTGCTGCTGTGTCGTCTCCAGGATCTCGATGAGCAGCGCTCGCGCCACCGTCAACAGATCCGCCACTCCCGGATAGGCAAGCCGGTAGAAGACTTGACTGCCGCGGCGCTCGGCCACCACCAGATTGTGTCGGCGCAGCACCGCCAAATGCTGAGACAGGTGGGAGGCCTCGAGCTCTGAGTCAGCGAGCAGATCGGCGACCGACATCTCCGCGGATGCTGCCAAGACCTCCAATACCCGCACTCGCACCGGGTGAGCCACCCCCTTGAACAGGTTGGCCTTCACCTCGTACAGGGGACGGTTGGCGGTCGAAAGCTGTCCCATATCCTCGCGCTTCCCTGACGCGACCGCGCTGGGCACTTCTGACGCGCTGGTGAAACAGGCCGCATGTCGAATAACTGCCAATTGATGAAATCATCATATCGTGAAATGTTGACAGGCCCCAAGCGCGGGATGATCGGCACCGCAGCCCCGACAACCGAAGCTCATGCGTTACCAGTGCGTCCCTGCCAGCCCTCGGTACTCCCCTCCAATCCACGTCGCACTGCTGGGTCCAGCGCGCTACGGTCTCGGAATGACTTCTGACGTTCGGCTGGGCGAGGGAGTGGTCCTCCGGCCACTGACGATCGACGACGCGGCTTCTCTCGCCGACGCGTATCGCGACAATCGGGACCATTTGGCCCCGTGGGATCCTGCGCGCTCCGAGCCGTTCTTCACCGAGACCGGCCAGGAGCACGAGATCGCACGACTCCTGCTCGACCAGGATGCCGGGACAGCTGTGCCACTGGTGCTCTCGGACGAAGCGCGCATCGTGGGCCGGGTCAACCTCTCGGGCATCGTGCGCGGCGCCTTCGAGAGCGCGAACCTGGGTTACTGGATCGACGCCCGCTACGCGGGCCGAGGACTCATGACGGCCGCCGTCGGCGTCGCCGCCGACATCGCGCGCGACAAACTCCAGCTGCATCGGATCCAGGCAAGCACGCTGCTGCACAACGTCGCATCGCAGTCGGTGCTGAGGCGCTGCGGGTTCACCGAGTTCGGACTGGCCCCGGAGTACCTCCGCATCGCGGGCCGGTGGCAAGACCACCGCCTCTTCCAGCGCATCCTCACCCGCTAGGTGCTTTCGCCGTTTGGATGGACGATCGTCTACCGGATGCGAGCCATCATCTTGGATGGCTCTTCGAGGTGGGCGAAACCGTAGTGCGCGTAGAGCCCGTGAGCGTCGCCGGTTGAGAGCAGCAGACGCTTCAGGTTGAGCGGTTCCAGATCATCAATGACCGCAGCGACGAGCAGTTTCCCGACGCCCCTCCCCCGCATTTCAGGTGCCACGAACACGTCGCAGAGCCACCCGAACGTGACGCCGTCAGTGACCACGCGACCGTACGCGACCTGCGAGCCGGTGTCGTCGTAGACGCCGTAGTTCCGGGAAGCGTCGATGGCCGCATCCTGCACCTCCCGGGAGCGACCCGGCGCCCAATACGACAACTCGCTGAGCCAGCTGTGGACACGCGCACGATCGACCTTCTCGATGGACGTGGACACGGTGAACTGCTCAAGCATGGGCACACCCTAACAAGCAGGTGTGATGGCTGGCGGGGTTCGGATAGCGTCGGAGTCGTGCGCGCCGTGAACCGTGTCGTCTTCTGGGACTTCGACGGCACACTCGCCCGCCGGCAGGGCATGTGGTCAGCGGCGCTTCGTGACGCGCTGCGACTCGTCGACCCATCCACCTCTGTCACAGCCGAACGGCTGAGCCCGCATCTGGGGTCGGGGTTTCCGTGGCATACGCCGGATGTGGTGCGGGAGCGACAGTCGCCTGAGCAGTGGTGGGCATCCCTGACACCAACCATTGCCGCCGCCTATGCCGGGTTAGGAGTTGGCGCGGAGCACGCCGACTCGGCCGCAGCCCATTTGCCTGCCGAGTTCTATCGGCCTGATGCGTGGACTCTCGTTGAGGGAGCCACAGACGCGTTGAGAGTGACCAGGGAGGCCGGGTACCGGAACGTGATCCTCAGCAACCATCCTCCCGAGTTGCCCACGCTGGTCGACGCCCTCAGGCTTTCACCCTTGGTCGATGACACGATCACCAGCGCAACCGTGGGCGCCGAGAAACCTCACCGCGCGATCTTCGACTACGTGATGAGGTCCGCGCACGTCACTGTCGATGATGATCTGTGGATGGTCGGCGATAATCCGATCGCCGACGTTCAGGGCGCCCGGGCGGCCGGAATCCGCTCGATCCTCGCCGACGGCGCGCATCCGGACTCAACCGGGGTCACGATACTGGCCGCCGCCCAAGAAATCGCTGCTTCATCATTTGGATCGGGACATGGCGCCGACTGACTCCCTTTACGTTGTCGTTGCGATGCTCGGGCCGTCGTCCGTGCGGTTCGAGCGACTTCGGTGGCCTCTGCATGTGACGGTCGTTTCGAACTTCACGCTCCGGGCCGACGAGGAGACGATCCATCGGGTCATCCGTCCGCACGCGATCGATCAGCGAGGCGCTCGACTCGATGAAGGGGAAACCAAACCCGTCAACTCGATCTCTCTCG
>JABBOD010000025.1:37548-39980 GCA_019351995.1 Acidobacteriota bacterium | reverse complement strand
CACGTTTTCGGGCACCCAGTTGATCTGCTGGTTCAGCTCGATCATGCGCTCGCGGAACTCCGGCACGCGGATGAACCAGCTCGACACCGCCTTGTAGATCAGCGGGTTGCGGCAGCGCCAGCAGTGCGGGTAGCTGTGCTCGTAGCTCTTGACCTGCAGCAGCCGACCTTCCGCGCGCAGCATCTGGGTGAGCTGCTTGTTCGCCTCGAACCAGAGCTGGCCGGCGACCTCGGTGACGGTGCCCAGGAATCGGCCACCGTCATCCAACGACAGGATCACCGGGATGCCGGCCGCGGCGCAGACGATCTGGTCGTCCTCACCGTATGCGGGTGCCTGGTGCACGATGCCCGTTCCCTCACCGGTGGCGACATAGTCGGCGACGAGGATCTGCCAGGCGTTCTGCGTGCCGTAGCTGTCGGCATCCGCGTAGTAGTCCCAGAGACGGTCGTAGTGGATGCCGCCCAACTCGGTTCCGGCCAGGGTGCGGGTGACGGCGGCGCGCGCCTCGTCGGCCGACTCGTAGCCGAACTCCTTGGAGTAGCTGCCGATCGTGTCGGCGGCCAGCAGGTACTGGTGCACGCCGTCCGCGCTCGGCACGATCGCGTACGCGATCTCGGGCCCGACGGCGAGCGCCATGTTGGTGGGCAGCGTCCACGGCGTGGTGGTCCAGGCGAGCACCTCGACACCGGTGAGGCCCAGCGCCTCCGCCTTCTCCCCGACGAGGGGGAAGGTCACCGTGACGGACTGGTCCTGGCGCATCTGGTAGACGTCGTCGTCCATACGCAGCTCGTGATTGCTGAGAGGTGTCTCGTCGTTCCAGCAGTACGGCAGCACGCGGAAGCCCTCGTAGGCGAGGCCCTTCTCGTAGAGCTGCTTGAAGGCCCAGATGACGCTTTCCATGTACTCGACATTGAGCGTCTTGTAGTCGTTCTCGAAGTCGACCCAGCGGGCCTGGCGGGTGACGTAGTCCTCCCACTCGGCCGTGTAGCGCAGCACCGATTCGCGCGCCTTGGCGTTGAAGACCCCGACGCCCATGTCTTCGATCTCCTGCTTCTGGGTGATCCCGAGCTGGCGCATCGCTTCGAGCTCGGCGGGCAGACCGTGGGTGTCCCAGCCGAAGCGACGCTGCACCTGCTTGCCGCGCATGGTCTGGTAGCGCGGGAAGAGATCCTTCGCGTAGCCGGTGAGCAGGTGCCCGTAGTGCGGCAGGCCGTTGGCGAAGGGCGGGCCGTCGTAGAAAACCCACTCCTGGCATCCCTCGCGCTGGTCGATGGAGGCCTGGAAGGTCGCGTCGCGCTTCCAGAACGCCAGGATACCGCGCTCGATCTCGGGGAAGTCCGGCGACGCGGGCACATTCGGATAGGGGCCCGTCGGGTTGCTCATGTCACTCCGTGCTGTTCGTGGTGTTCTCTTCCACGAGGACGACGGATGCCGCGGTACCACCTCGCTTGCCGCCCGCTGGTTTCGTCACGCTCCACCACCGGCCAACCGCTCATGCTCGCTGTGACGGGCTGACCCGCTCGGTTCTACTGACCGGTGCTCGAGCCCGTGGGGACTCGAACGCCTGCGTTCTTCCGAGAACTCCCCGGTGATGGCCGGATCGATGTCTGTGCACAAAATCCTAGCGCGGTGGCACTCACCTTGGCGTTCAGCCGTCGGCCGATATCCTGGGGGCGCCTATCCCCTGGACAGCTGAGGAACTCATGACCGACGACCCCGATGATCTGGACGAGTTCGCCCGGATGTTCGGCGCAACTCCCGAGACTCCTCCGGAGGGCCTTCTCCCCGTGCTGCCGGCACAGCCGATCCGGGGCGGTGCGCCGGCGGCGGTGCCCGCCGACCAGGGTTCGCCGACCGATCCCCTGGGCTGGCTGAGCACGCCGAAACCGCCCACCACCGCCCAGCCCGTGCGCCCGGCTGCCAATCCCGCGGACATGCCGACCGCCGCGATCCCCGCGAGCGAACTTCCTGCGACCGCGCAGTGGGCGGCCGGCCCCACCGAGGCGGATGCGCCTCCCGCCCCCACCTCCGCGTTCTTCCCCCCCGTCGTGACGCCCCCGACGACCGCCTACCCGACCTCGCTGCCGATCTCCGAGGCGGCGACGACCGTTCTTCCCGGGGCGGCCCCCGTTGCCGCGGCCGGGATCGACGCCTTCATGTTCGCCCCGGCTGCGGCTGCGGCACCGGCAGCGGCGCGCTCCGAAGCACCGACCACCGTCTTCCCGACGCGCCGCGGTGTCGTGGCGGGCGGGGCCGCCGGGGTCGGAGCGGGAGGCGGCGGCGGGAACCCCGACAACACGCGCCGCAACATCATCATCCTGGCGAGCCTCGGCCTCGTGCTCCTCGTGCTCCTGGTGATCCTGGTCGTGGTGCTCGTGGAGCGTTACAGCACGCCGACACCGGTGTCGGCGCCGTCGAACCTGGCGACCGCC
>JABBOD010000025.1:1925-37089 GCA_019351995.1 Acidobacteriota bacterium | reverse complement strand
CCGGCCACGGCATCCGCCCGTAAACTGGTTCGACCACAACCAGGCACCTCCCCACCGACACGGTGCCGCGCATATCGAACCGGAGTACCGCTGTGACGTCTGCCTTTTCCGCCGCATCCATTCCCGACCGCCCCGCGCTCGAAGGCCTCGAGCCGAAATGGGGCGAGGTCTGGGAACGCGAGGGCACGCACCGCTTCGATCGCGTCTCCGCTCTCACCGCCGGCAAGGCGAACGTCTTCAGCGTCGACACCCCGCCGCCGACCGCCTCCGGCAGCCTGCACATCGGCCACGTGTTCAGCTACACGCACATGGATCTCGCGGCGCGGTTCCATCGCATGCGCGGTCGCAGCATCTTCTACCCGATGGGCTGGGACGACAACGGCCTGCCGACCGAGCGCCGGGTGCAGAACTACTACGGCGTGCGCTGCGACCCCACGCTGCCCTACGTCGACGGCTATCAGCCTCCGCTGGAAGGGGGCAGCGCGGCTGACGGCTCCAACGCCAGCTCGAAGGCGGCCGATCAGGTGCCGATCTCGCGCCGCAACTTCATCGAGCTCTGCGAGAAGCTGACCACCGAAGACGAGAAGCAGTTCGAGACGCTCTGGCGCGACCTCGGCCTGAGCGTCGACTGGTCGCTCACCTACCGCACCATCGGGCACGAGGCGCAACTGGCGGCGCAGCGTGCGTTCCTGCGCAACCTGGCCCGCGGCGAGGCGTACCAGGCGGACGCCCCGACGCTGTGGGATGTGACGTTCCGCACGGCCGTCGCCCAGGCCGAGCTCGAAGACAAGGATCAGCCGGCCGCGTATCACCGGGTGTCGTTCCATCGGCCCGACGGCTCGAAGGTGGACATCGAGACCACCCGGCCCGAGCTGCTTCCCGCCTGTGTCGCGCTGGTGGCGCATCCGGATGACGAGCGCTACCAGGCGCTGTTCGGCACCACCGTGACCACCCCGCTGTTCGGGGTCGAGGTGCCCGTGCTCGCCCATCACCTGGCGCAGAAGGACAAGGGATCGGGCATCGCCATGATCTGCACCTTCGGCGACGTGACCGACGTGGTCTGGTGGCGCGAGCTGGACCTGCCGACGCGCGCGGTCATCGGGAAGGACGGCCGCATCCTCAGCGAGGCGCCTGCCGCCGAGTTGTTCACCGAGTCCGGCCGCGCCGCCTACGCGGAACTGGCCGGCAAGACCGTGTTCAGCGCCAAGGCGAAGATCGTGGAGCTGCTGCGGGAGTCCGGTGACCTGATCGGCGAGCCGAAGCCGATCACGCATCCGGTGAAGTTCTACGAGAAAGGCGACAAGCCGCTCGAGATCGTGACCACCCGCCAGTGGTACATCAGCAACGGCGCCCGCGACGAGGCCCTGCGCGACCGGCTGTTCGACGCGGGCAAGCAGATCGACTTCCACCCGGAGTTCATGCGCGTGCGCTACGACAACTGGGTCGGCGGCCTGACCGGCGACTGGCTGATCTCGCGGCAGCGCTTCTTCGGGGTGCCGCTGCCGATCTGGTACCCGATCGACGCCGACGGCGAGGTGCTGCGCGAGCAGCCGATCGTGCCCGGCGAGCACCTGCTGCCGATCGATCCCTCCTCGGATGTCGCCCCCGGCTACGAGGAAGCCCAGCGCGGGCAGCCGAACGGCTTCATCGGCGAGCTCGACATCATGGACACCTGGGCCACCTCCTCCCTCACCCCGCAGATCGCGGGCGGCTGGGAGACCGACCCCGAGCTGTTCGAGCTGGTGTTCCCGTACTCGCTGCGCTCGCAGGGGCAGGACATCATCCGCACCTGGCTGTTCTCGACGGTGCTGCGCGCCGAGCTCGAGCACCACAGCATCCCGTGGACGGATGCCGGGGTCTCCGGCTTCATCGTCGACCCCGACCGCAAGAAGATGTCGAAGTCCAAGGGCAACGTGGTGACCCCGGCCGCGATGCTCGAGGAGCACGGTTCGGATGCGGTGCGCTACTGGGCGGCGTCGTCGCGGCTCGGGACCGACGCCAGCTTCGATCCACAGAACCCGAAGCAGATGAAGATCGGCCGCCGGCTCGCGATCAAGGTGCTGAACGCGGCGAAGTTCGTGTACTCGTTCCCGGAGCCGCCCGCCGGAGCGACCGTCAGCGCACCCCTGGATCTCGACATGCTGGCCCTGCTCCGCAGCGTCGTGACCCAGGCGACCGCGGCGTATGAGGACTACGACCACGCCCGGGCGCTGGAAGTCACCGAGCAGTTCTTCTGGACCTTCTGCGACGACTACCTCGAACTCGTCAAGGAGCGCGCGTACGCCGGTGATGGCAGCGCCACCACCGCTCTGCGCGAGGCGATCGACGTGCTGCTGCGACTGCTCGCGCCGGTGATCCCGTTCGCGACCGAAGAGGTCTGGCGCTGGACCCACGAGAGCTCCATCCACCTCGCGAGCTGGCCGACCGTCGAGGAGCTGGGTGGTCCCGGCACGACGCGCACCGACACCCCGGTGCCCGACGCGCCCCGCGGCCTGCTTCCGGCCGTCAGCGCGGCGCTGATCGGCATCCGTCGCGCGAAGACCGACGCGAAAGCCTCGCAGAAGACCGAGGTGCTGTCGGCCACGCTGGCAGGTCCCGCGATCCTCGCCGAAGCCGCCGACGACCTGCGGGCGGTTGGCCGCATCGCGGAGCTGACGCTCGTCGAGGCCGACGAGGTCGCGGTGACCGACATCGTGCTCGCGGAGGCGACGGAGGAATGAGCGGCGCGGCGGGTCGACGGGCGATGCGTCGCCTCTCCCCCGTCGTGCTCGCGCTGCTGGTGCTCGCTGTGCTCAGCGGCTGCTTCCCGCTCCAGCCGGCGGTGCCGTCGACGCCCACCGGACTGTCGACGCCGCGATTGACCGCGCCGCTCGTGCCACTCGTGGTGCCCGCCGTGCTGGCATACTGCCCGCTCGGGGCGGCGGTGCACGAGGACGGGTACGCCCACCCGGGCGAGGAGGTGTTCATCTGCCGCGGCGACGGGCGCCGGGACACCGACTGGGTCTCGACCTACGGCCCGTGGCAGACCGCGTACCGGATTCAGAATCCGGGCACGCTGCTCTCCGCCTACCAGGTGCGTGATGCGCCGATCAGCCACGCGGCCTGCACCTACGAGGTGCAGGATCCGCTGATCATCTGGGTGCACCGCACCGGCGTCACGACGGCGTACTACGCTCCGGTTGACGGATGCGGCAACCCCTCGCCCGCCGCCCGGAAAGCGTACGACGACGCCACCCGCATCACCCTCGTCGATGTCGACATGGGCGCCCCCCACACCTCCCAGAAGGACACGCACGGATGACCGAGCAGCCCCGCGTCCGCCCGATCGAGGCCGCCGACCACGACTACTGGCGGCTGCTCTTCCTGGCGTACGGCGTGTTCTACGAGACCTCGTTCTCGCAGCAGGTGCTCGACGGCGTCTGGGAGTGGCTGATGGATGCCGGGCACGAGACATCAGCCCTGGTCGCCGAAGCCCACGGCCGGCTCGTCGGCTTCGCGCACCTGCGGCGGCTGCATGACACCTTCACCGCCGGGCCGGGCTGGTTCCTCGACGACCTGTACGTCGCGCCCGAGCACCGCGGGGCGGGCGTCGGCCGCGCCCTCCTGGCGGCATGCGAGGCGACCGCCCACGCGGCCGGCGGTGGCACGCTGCGCTGGATCACGGCATCCGAGAACACCACGGCACAGCGTCTCTACGACAGCGTCGCAACGCGCACCAGCTGGGTGACATATGAGAAGGAGACCTGATGCAACTCGGAACCCGGTGGGCCGTCGGCGATGAACCGCCGAGCCGTCTGCCCGAGGTGATGGTCGGGGCGATCGCCGACGTGGAGTCCGAGCTCTCGGGTCTCGACGGGGTCGACACCGCCCGCTGGCGCTGGACGCTGACCTGGCTCGAGGGCCGCCCCATCGTCGAACTCGACGACGGCACCACCCTGACGTACGAACCGCTCTCCGACACCGTGACGCGAGAGCAGCGCCCCTAACCCCTCTCTCCGTGCCATAGCTCGATCCGTGGCACCGCAGACCCAGGTGCGCGGGGGTCTGCGGGCGCGTAGCCGGAGCTGTGGCAGACGTGGGCGCGCCTAGGCTGGCGGGATGGTGGAACGCAACCCCTTCTTCGAGCCCAGCAGCCTGGAATACGGCCTCCCCCCGTTCGCCGAGATCCGCGACGAACACTACGAGCCGGCCTTCGAGAAGGGGATGACGGATCAGCTCGCCGAGATCCAGGCGATCGTCCGCACGCGCGAGGCCCCGGTGTTCGCGAACACCCTCCTCCCCCTCGAGACGAGCGGTCAGCTCCTGTCCCGCGTCGCCACCGTGTTCTTCAACAAGAGCTCGTCGGACTCCAGCGACTTCACCAACGAACTCGAGGAGAGAATCGCGCCCCAGCTCGCCGCCCACTCCGACGCGATCCTGCTCGACTCGCAGCTGTACGAGCGGGTCACGGCGGTGCACGACGCGCTGGACGCGCCCGCCGAGCCGGAGGCCGAGCCGGATGCCGAGCAGAAGTACCTCGTGCACCGCTGGTACACCGAGATGACCCTCGCCGGGGCCGGACTCGACGACGCCGCCAAGACGAAGCTGATGGAGTACAACCAGAAGCTCTCCACGCTGACCACGCGCTTCGAGAAGAACCTCCTCGCCGACACCAACGAGCTGGCCGTGGTGATCGACGATGCGGCCGAACTGGCCGGATTGGAGCCGGGGGAACTCTCCGCGGCGGCCGAAGCCGCCACCGCACGCGCGCTCGACGGCAAATACCTGGTGACGCTGGTGCTGCCGACCGGGCATCCGTTCCTGGCCTCGCTGACGGATCGCGGCATCCGGCAGCGCATCATGGCGGCTTCCCAGTCGCGCGGCGGGCATGGCGGCGAGTGGGACAACTCGAAACTTGTGTTGGAGATCGCCAGGCTGCGCGCGGAGCGCGCCGAGCTGCTCGGCTTTCCGAGCCACGCCGCCTTCGTGCTGGCGGATTCGACCGCGAAGACTCCGGAGGCCGTCGCCGACATGCTCGGCAGACTCGCACCGGCGGCGGCCCGGAATGCGACGACGGAACAGGGCGAGCTGGAGGTGATCGTCGAGTGGGATCTCGATGACGACCAGACGGTGAAGAGCTGGGACTGGGCGTTCTGGACCGAGAAGGTGCGCCAGCAGAAGTTCGACGTCGACACGGCGGCGCTGCGCCCCTGGTTCGAGGCCGAGCGGGTGCTGCAGGACGGTGTGTTCTTCGCCGCCACGCAGCTCTACGGGATCACCTTCACCGAGCGGCAGGACCTCGTCGGCTACCACCCCGACGTGCGCGTCTTCGAGGTGCGCAACGACGACGGGTCCCCCGTGGGCCTCTATCTGCTCGACCTCTACACCCGCGACTCGAAACGCGGCGGGGCCTGGATGAACGACCTGATCTCGCAGTCCGCCCTGCTCGGTCACCAGCACACGATCGTGGTCAACAACCTCAACGTGCCCAAGCCCGCGGCCGGCGAGCCGACGCTGCTGACATTCGACGAGACATCCACCTTCTTCCACGAGTTCGGGCACGCCCTGCACGGGCTGTTCGCACAGGTGACGTACCCGAAGCTCGCGGGCACGAACGTGTTCCGCGACTTCGTCGAGTTCCCGAGCCAGGTGAACGAGATGTGGATGCTGTGGCCGGAGGTTCTCGCGAACTACGCGAAGCACTATCAGACCGGCGAGCCGCTGGATCAGGAGATCGTGGATCGGCTCCACGCCTCTGAGCAGTTCAACGAGGGCTTCGCAACCAGCGAGTATCTCGGTGCCGCGCTGCTCGACCAGGCGTGGCACGGGCTCTCATCGTCGGCGGCGGCCGGGGTGGATGACGTCGCCGCGTTCGAAGCGTCGGCTCTCGCGGCGGTCGGTCTCGGTAATCCGGCGGTCCCCCCGCGCTATCGCAGCACCTACTTCGCCCACGTGTTCTCGGGCGGCTACGACGCCGGCTACTACTCCTACATCTGGAGCGAGGTGCTCGACGCCGACACGGTCGAGTGGTTCGGCGAGAATGGCGGGCTCACCCGCGCCAACGGTGACCGCTTCCGGACCAAGCTGCTCGGCGTCGGCGGCTCGAAGGACCCGATCGAGGCCTACATCGACTTCCGCGGCCGTCGGGCCGAGATCGGGCCGCTGCTGAAGCGTCGCGGCCTCGCGTAGCCGCGCACGCCCGCCGCGAGCGCCCGGGCCGCCCGGGCCGCGAGCGCGAGGGCCGCGAGCGCGGGGTGCAGCCGCGAGCGCGGGCAACACGCGCCCCGCACTCGTGGGCGCACCCCGCGCTCGCCCGCTTTCTACACGGGGCGGATGCCGACATCCGACAGGATGGCCCGCAGGCGCCCGGGCACGACGGCATCGCTCCACCCCCACCGCACGACCGTCCACCCCAGGCGACGCAAGCGATCCTCTCGCCGCTTCTCGTCGATGACGACCTCTGCCGGCGTGCGCCCGTCGGTCCATTCCTCGCGGAGATACTTGCCGATGCCGTCGAACTCGCCGATCACGCGATGGGCCGGCCAGCAGAAGTCGGCGAACATGCGACCTTCACGGTCGGTGAACTCACGCTGCAGCGTCGGGATGGGGAGCTGAAGCTCGCGCATCCTGACGCGGCTGATCGACTCGCCCGGCGATCCGGCTCGGGCGTCCGCGAACGCCGCGACCTCACGCGCGACGGCGCTGCCTCGTCCCGGCGACGTCGCGGCAGCGGCATCCCGGAGCGCGGCACGGCCAATCGCGACGCGGGGTGCATCGCTCACGCTCACCCCGGACAGCGCACGATCTGCGACCAGCACTCCCGCAAGAAAACCGTCAGCGCGGGCGACATCCACGACGGTGCGCAGAAGCGGCGTCACCATCAGGCCCTCGATGCGGTCGACCTCGACGACCCCCACGGTGTGACGCACGAGCGTCCCTTCGGAACGACCACCCCGAGCGTGGCGGGCCGAGGTATGAACGACGGGTGGCCAGCCGCCGATGCGCGGCAACCTCCACAGTGCGGCTGCCGTGGCGTGGCTGAACACGTGCTGCTTCGGGGCGAGCAGTTCATGCGCATAGGCCAGATCGCGGTGCGCAGCCCGGGCAGATCGCGTCGCGGCGATCTGTTCTCGCAGGTAGACGCCACGGCGGATTCGGCGCAGCTGCCCGGATGCGATCCCGACGTGCACGCCGTCCATCGCCCACCCGCCGTGGCCGGTCATCACGAAGTCATCCCGCCAGCTTTCGTCCCGAGCATCCATGTGCTCGATGCTCACGGTTCGGCGCCGTCCAGGGCGACCCGAACGCTGCTCGGTGGAGAGCCAGCGCCGCGAGCGCGGGGTGGAGGAGGGGACGCGGGCTGCGCAGGCGCCGCGCTGGCGCGCGCACCCCGCGCTCGCGGCCAGGCCGGGCGCTCGCGGCCAGGCCGGGCGCTCGCGGCCGGGCCGGGCGGGCGCGGCGGCGGCGGCGCGGGTCAGGCGGCGCGGGTGCGCTCGCGGAGGATCGCGAGCACGCGCACGTCGATCCACGAGGCGTCGTCGGCGACGCGCATCTCGTAGTTCTCGGTGCCGACCCAGGCGAGGAAATCCCGGCTGCCGAGCGCGACGGCACCCTGATCCAGTTCCCGCTGCAGCTCCGGCGTCACCGGAACTCGCTCGGCGGCGGTCGATGCGGTCAGGTAGAAGTCGTTGAGGTCCAGCAGCCGGGCGAGTTCCGTGAGCGGCGACGGGTGATCGTCGACGCGCAGATCGACGGCGATGTCGTCGAATCCGCCGTACCCGGCCGCATCCTCGACGACGAGAAGCGCCGCAGACTGGCGGCCTCGCGCATCTCCTCCCGCCGTGTCCCCCGCGGCGAGAGCGGCGAGCAGGCGGTGAGCGAGCGGCGCATCGGCAGAGGAGCCGTTCCACGCCGACTCCATCGCCGCCACAACCTCCGGACCGGTGAGGATGTTGCCCTGAATCGCGTACCCGTCGCCGGTGACGCTGCCGGCCCAGTCGAGGCAGGACGAACCGGTGAAGCTCGCAGCGCTGCCCGCGGCATCCACGATTCCGAGCTGACGCTCCTCGCGCCCCTCGTCGGCGGCGAGAAGCTGCTGAAGAACCTCGGCCGCCGTCGAGCCGGCCGCGAGCCGGGCAAGGCCGGCCCGTTTGTAGCCGACGTTCGCCGCCGCCTGGGTCGCGATCGCCCCCACACCCGCTTCGGCGGCGGGGACCGCTGAGCCGACCGCGAGGAACTTCGAGGCGACAGCAACACCCCACGACTGCCCGTCAGCGGAACGGGCGACGATCGAGAAAGTCATACCGCCAAACTATCCCGCTTGCTGAGCGGCGAGTTGACGCAGGGTGTGCAGCCGCACCTCGCGCGTCGCACCCTGCGGCACAACGATGACCTCGTCCGCCAGGGTGGAGGCCACGAGCGCGTCGATCCGGGACCGCGCGTGCTCGAGCGTGCCGATGGCCTGGCTCGCGATCCGCTGATCGACGAACGCGGCCTCGGCATCCGTCCACTCGTGAGCGAGCGCCTCATCAAGCGACGGGACGCGGGTCGGGAAGCCGCTCCGCAGGCGGATCATCTGCAACGCCTGGGGAAGCGCGAGTTCGCGTGCGCGCTCGGCGGAATCCGCCACCAGCGCCGTCACCGACACCATCGCGTGCGGTTCGCTGAGCACAACCGATGGCCTGAACGACTCTCGGTACAGCTCGAACACCAGCGGTGTGGTGTCACCGCCGGCGAAGTGATGCGCGAACGTGAACGGGAGCCCCATCATCCCGGCCAGGCGCGCGCTGAAGTCGCTCGAACCCAGCAGCCAGAGTTCGGGCGCGTCCCCCATGCCGGGAACGGCCATGATGCGGGCGCCCTGTCCGGTGTCGAGGGCCGGAATCGTGCCGAAGTATGCGAGGAGTTCGATGACCTGCTGGGGGAAGTCATCCACGGTTTCGATGCCGACGTTGCGACGGATGCTGGCGCTCACGAGCGGGTCGGTGCCCGCCGCGCGACCGAGCCCGAGATCGATGCGGTCACCGTAGAGCGCCACCAGGGTGCCGAACTGCTCCGCCACCACGAGTGAGCTGTGATTCGGCAGCATGACGCCGCCGGAACCGACCCGGATGCGTTCGGTGGCGGCGGCAATCGCCGCGATCAGCACCGGCGGCGACGAACTGGCGACGCCCGGCATGCCGTGGTGCTCGGCGACCCAGAAGCGGCGGTACCCGAGCGAGTCGGCTTCCCGAGCCACCGCGATTGTGTCGGCCAGAGCGGCGGCATGGGTGCCGTCGGCGGCGACGGAGGCGAGGTCGAGCACGGAGAGGGGAACAGTCACTCGGGATCAACCACCGGGACCGCCAGGAGATTCCAACGACCGCCGCCGTCCCGCCCGCAGCACCAGCATGACGATCGCTCCGACGATGAGCCCCCAGAATGCCGAGCCGATATTGAGAAGCTGGATGCCCGACGCCACCACCAGGAACGTCGCGATGGCCACGACTCGATGCGCCTGCTCCTCCAAGGCCGCGACGACCGAACCGACCAGCGCCCCCAGCAGGGCGAGCCCCGCGACCGCTTGGATCAGAATGGGCGGGCTGGCCGCGACGAGAGCGGTGGCGGCTCCGGCGGCGAGGCCGAGCAGCAGGTACGCCGACCCGGAGGAGACGGTGGCGATCCACCGACGGCCACGATCGGGATGGGCATCCGGCCCCGCCATCATGGCCGCGGTGATCGCGGAGAGATTGAGCGCGTACGCTCCGAAGACCGAGCCGACCGTCGTCGCGATGCCGGTGGCCGTCAGCATAGTGCGCGCCGGCGGGTTGTCGTAGCCGAAGGTGCGAAGCACCGCGAATCCTGGCACGTTCTGGCCGGCCATGGTGACGATGTAGAGCGGAACTCCCAGGCCGATCAGCACGAGTGGGTCGAAGCTCGGCACCACGAACTGCACGGTCGGGGCGAGGTGCACGGCGGCGATGCTCGGCCCCGAGATCACGACCGCCACCGCCGTGACGACGACCGCCGCCGCGACCGCCCAGCGCGGGGCGAGCCGGGACAGCACCAACCACACCACGATCGGCGGCAGCGCCAGCAGCGGCAACTGCACCGCCGCCTGCACGGGTGCCAGGCAGATCGGAAACAGGATGCCGGCGAGCATGGCACTCGCGATCGGCCGCGGGATCCGCGTCATGACGCGCGCCAGCCACGGCCACAGCCCGGTGGCCAGCAGCAGCACGCCGCACAGCAGGAACGCGCCCACCGCGGCGCGGAAATCCCCGGTCGTCTTGTGGGCGGCGACGAGCAGAGCAGCACCGGGCGTCGACCAGGCGAACGACAGCGGCAGACGGAAACGAAGGCTGAGCCCGATCGCGAGAACCCCCTGGAACACGCACAGCACCAGAAGTCCGGATGCCGCCTCGGCTTCGCTCGCCCCGACCGCGCGGAGCCCCGCGATCAAGATCGCGAACGAGCTGGCGAAACCCGTGATCGACCCGATGATGCCCGCCGTGATCGGATGCGCCAGGGAACCATGCTGTGGCGTCGTCATGCGAGCTCCGGGCGCAACCGAGCCGCGCGGAACGCGATCCAGGTCGTCCCCAGCGCTGCGGCCAGCATGATCGCCCCCAGGACGATCCAACCGATCATTCCCAGGGCGAGCGCTGTCACGGCGACCAGGGTCGGTCCGATCGCCGAGCCCATCGAGAACGTGGTCCCGACGAGTCCCTGGTAGGCGCCTGCCCGGTCCGGGTCGGCGAGCTCGAAGCTCATCCCCCACATGCTGGCCTGCGACAGGACTTCGCAGAAGGCACCCGCTGCGGCGCCGACGATCAGCACCGCGCAGGCCGCCACCGCCGGCAGCCCCTGCGCTGCCGCGTAGACCAGGCACGCGACGACGAACAGCCCTCCGGCAAGCGCGTTCGCCCGCCCCGCCACCCGCATCCGGTGCGTGTTGCGCGAGAGTCGAACCGTGAAGGCGATCACGATGGCCGTGTTGGTGATCAGCAGAACCGACAGGATCGAGCGAGGTGCCGAGGTGTCGTGGGCGACCCAGAGCGGGACGCCGACCTCTTCGAGCGAGAACTGCACGGCGAAGACGCCCGTCAGCATCGCGAAGACGAGGTACTGCGGGTTGCGCCACGGCGAGAGGCCCGGCCGTCCACCTGCGCGCGCGCGTGTGGACCTCTGCTGCGGTGGCAGCTGCTCCGCCGCGATCGCGGTCGGATCGATGAGGGGATCGTCACCGTCGTTGGCGGGATCCGCACCCGAGGTGCCCGGCGCATCCACCGAGGGGGGCAGCCGTGCCAGGTTCAGCTGGCCGACGAGGTAGACGCCGCCGGCCGCGATCAGACTCGTGCGAAAGGCGAACGGGGTCCCGACGGCGAGCGCGATGCCCGAGAACCCCGATCCGACCGAGATGCCGATATTGGTCAGGGTCCGCAACACCGCGCGGGTGTGGACGCGCGTCGGCCCGGTGAAGGCGCGAGCGATGATCGCCGCCCGGGCGGAGTGCCCGATCGCCTGGGCGGCGCCGGTGGAACAGGCCACCAGCAGGGCGACGAGGAACGTGGAGACGAGCGAATAGCAGACGAGCCCCGCCGCTTCGGCGACAACGGCGCCGAGCAGGAGGCGCCGGGCGCTCAGCCGATCGGACAGGTGGCCGCCGAGCAACGAGAACACGATGCCGGTGACGCTTGACGCACCGAGAACGATTGCGATCTGCCCGGCGGGAAGGTGGACCACGAAGTTCAGATACAGCACCGTCAGTGTGAGGAATACACCTCGCCCGAGGGTGGCGATCAGCGTCGAGGTGGAGAGAATACGCATCACCGGGTCGACGGCGCGCACCCGTTCGACGATGGAGGCACTCACCAAGCCAGTCTTCCGCAGACCGGGGACAGACCTTGGCGGCGCGCAGCTGGAGAGTCGAGAACCGCGACGGAGCGGCCGGACGCGACGAGCTACGCGGACTTCTCGGCGCGACGGGCAGCGCGCGGCACGATGGTCGGCGCCGCGTTCTCGAGCACGGCCCCCTTGGTCACGACAACCCGGGCGACCTCGTCGCTGGAGGGGACCTCGAACATGATCGGACCCAGAACCTCCTCGAGGATGGCGCGCAGGCCGCGAGCACCGGTCTGGCGCAGCACCGCGAGGTCCGCAATCGCCTCCAGGGCATCCTCATCGAAGTCGAGTTCCACGCCGTCGAGTTGGAACATCCGCTGGTACTGACGCACGAGCGCGTTCTTGGGAACGGTCAGGATCTCCATGAGCGCGTGCTGGTCGAGCGGCGACACCGTGGTGACGACGGGCAGCCGGCCGATGAACTCCGGGATCAGGCCGAACTTGTGAAGGTCTTCCGGCAGCACCTCGCTGAAGATGGTGGCCTCGTCGCGCTTCGAGTGCAGCGGGGCACCGAAGCCGATCCCGCGGCGACCGACACGGGCCGAGATGATGTCCTCGAGCCCCGAGAAGGCGCCGGCCACGATGAACAGCACGTTCGTCGTGTCGATCTGGATGAACTCCTGGTGCGGATGCTTGCGGCCACCCTGCGGCGGAACGGATGCGACCGTGCCCTCGAGGATCTTCAGCAGCGCCTGCTGCACACCCTCACCGGAGACGTCGCGGGTGATCGACGGGTTCTCCGCCTTGCGCGCGATCTTGTCGACCTCATCGATGTAGATGATGCCGGTCTCGGCGCGTTTGACGTCGTAGTCCGCCGCCTGGATGAGCTTGAGGAGGATGTTCTCGACATCCTCACCGACGTAACCGGCCTCGGTCAGCGCCGTGGCATCCGCGACCGCAAAGGGCACGTTGAGCCTCTTCGCGAGCGTCTGGGCCAGATAGGTCTTGCCACAGCCGGTCGGACCGATGAGCAGGATGTTGCTCTTGGCGATCTCGATGTCGTCGATGACGGCGTCGGCAGCGGCGAGTTTCGACCGCGCCCGGATGCGCTTGTAGTGGTTGTAGACGGCGACCGAGAGGGCACGCTTCGCGGGCTCCTGGCCGATCACGTACTCCTCGAGGAATCCGAAGATCTCTTTCGGCTTGGGGAGGTCGAACTCGCTCGAAACCTCCTCGCCCGCCTCGGCGAGACGCTCCTCGATGATCTCGTTGCAGAGCTCAACGCACTCGTCGCAGATGTAGACCCCTGGGCCGGCGATGAGCTGCTGGACCTGTTTCTGAGACTTTCCACAAAAGGAGCACTTGAGCAGGTCAGCGCTCTCCCCGATGCGTGCCATGCGACCGAGCCTAACCCGAACCGCCGTGGCCAACTGGCAGCGTGTGGAAATAGGGTCGTCGGCGCGCCGCCGCCGCGGAGTTCTCGGACGGCGACGTGCTAGGCGGCCGCCGCGGTCCGTCGTCCGGCCACTGCACGGTCCGCCGTCCGGCCGGCGCACGGCGAGAGGGCCCGTCCGGAGTGATCCGGGCGGGCCCTCTGTGCGATCCGAGAAGAACTACTTGACCAGTGCTGGCAGGTTCTTGCGACTGGTGAGCACCTGGTCGATCAGGCCGTATTCGAAGGCCTCGTCCGCGGACAGGATGGTGTCCCGCTCGAGGTCGCGGTTGATCCTGACCAGGTCGTGCTTGGAGTGCTTCACGAGCGTCTCCTCGAGCCAGGTGCGCAGACGGAGGATCTCCTTCGCCTGGATCTCGATGTCCGAGGCCTGACCGCGACCCGCCTCGCCGACGGCCGGCTGGTGGATCAGGATGCGCGCGTTCGGGAGCGCGAGGCGCTTGCCCGGCGTCCCGGCCGCCGCGATGACCGCCGCGGCGGACGCTGCCTGACCGAGCACGACCGTCTGGATCTGCGGCCGGATGTACTGCATCGTGTCGTAGATCGCGGTCATAGCCGTGAACGAGCCACCGGGCGAATTGATGTACATGACGATGTCGCGATCCGGGTCCTGGCTCTCCAGCACGAGGAGCTGGGCCATGATGTCGTCGGCGGAGGCGTCGTCGACCTGCACGCCGAGGAAGATGATGCGGTCCTCGAAGAGCTTCGCGTACGGGTCCTGCCGCTTGAAGCCGTATGCCGTGCGCTCCTCGAAGGAGGGCAGGATGTAGCGGGACTGCGGCATCCGATCGGCGAGGTCTGCGGCGCCCACGCCGGCGTTGAAAGTGTTCTGCATGAGTGTCAGTCCCTTACTTGTCTTCGGTCCCGCCGCCGCCGATGACATCGGAGGCGGATTCGCGGATGTGGTCGACGAAGCCGTAGTCCAGCGCCTCCTGGGCGTTGAACCAGCGGTCGCGGTCACCGTCGATGTTGATCTGCTCGACTGTCTTGCCGGTCTGCGCGGCGGTGATCTCGGCGAGACGCTTCTTCATGTCGAGGATGAGCGCCGCCTGCGTCTGGATGTCCGACGACGTGCCGCCGAACCCACCGTGGGGCTGGTGCAGCAGCACGCGCGCGTTCGGCGTGATGTAACGCTTGCCCTTGGTGCCGGCCGTCAGCAGCAGCTGCCCCATCGAAGCCGCCATCCCGATGCCGACGGTCACGATGTCATTGGGCACGAACTGCATGGTGTCGTAGATCGCCATGCCCGCGGTGATCGAGCCACCGGGCGAGTTGATGTACAGGAAAATGTCCTTCTTGGGGTCCTCCGCCGCGAGCAGCAGAAGTTTGGCCGCGATCTCGTTCGAGTTATCGTCGCGCACCTCCGAACCGAGCCAGATGATGCGATCCTTCAGAAGACGGTCAAAGACACTCGGCTGGAATGCCATATCGGCCATGGGTTGAGCTCCGTTTCGGTTTCGCCCCAGTATCGGGAAACGATGTCGCTGACGAATCTACCGGGGGCCTTCGAGCCGCACTGACGTGTTCGCCCTGGGCAGACCTTCACCTCCCGCCGCCACCGCCGCCGCCGCCGCGAGCGCGGGGTGCGCGGCCGAGCGCGGTGCGCGCGTGGCCCGCATTCGCGGCGGCACCCCGCGCTCGCCGGATGGAACGGGAGGGCGCGCGGCCGGCGGGCGCGCAGGTCGATCGCCCCTCCCGCGGGCCGGTTCCCACGGATCACCCCGCCAGCTTCTCCACGGTGTTCAGGTTGCGAGTCGTCAGCCACGGCCTGTACGCGGCCTTTGACTGAGCCTTGCCGAGCGCCGAATCGAGAGTTGACCCCTTCGGCACGCTCCAGTAGATGACTCCCTCACCCGGAGCCGCCCGCTCGAGGGCGGGATCCAGTTCGACGGCGAGCAACTCGGCGCGCACCTCCGGCGTCACCGCGAACACCACGTAGGCGTGCCGCTCGGCGCTGCGCTCGAACGGATAGGCGGCGGCAACGGCGCGGATCGTGTCCACGGTGAGCACGTGCACCCAGGCCTTGTAGCCGAAGCTCGAGCGCAGAGCAGCCTCGAGCGCGTGCTGCGTGGCGGCAGTGGCATCCGCGCTGGTGAAGAGCACGTTGCCGCTGGCGAGAACGGTCGTCACGTCCGTGTAGCCGAGCCCGGCGACGAGCGCCGAGAGCTCGCTCATGCGGATCGTGACCCCGCCGACGTTGACTCCGCGCAACAGGGCGACGTACCGCGTCATCCCCGCGTCACACGCCGAAGGGCCGCCAACCGGGCTTTGCGCGACGACAAATGCCCCATTGGCGACCCCTCGACGAATGGTGGGCTAGCTGGTGGGCTAGCTGTGGTCGTGGCCGTAGTGCTCGTTGCCCGGCTGACGACCGTGCCCGTCCTTGGATGCCTTGCCCTTGCCCTTGGGAGCGGGTTCGGCCGCGTTGGCCTCCTCGAGAAGAGCCGCCACATCGCCGGACTCGTCATCGTCGTCGTCGTCGAGAACCGCGGCGGTGAACGCCGACACGTCGACCGGCTTGCCGGCGGTGTCGACGACCTTGGCCTTCGACAGCACGACCGCGAGGCCCTTGGACCGCGCGACCTCGCCGATCATGGCGGGCAGCTGGCCGTTGGCGTCGATGACCTTGATGAACTCGCCCGGCTCCATGCCGTACTGGGCGGCGGCCTGGATGAGGTACGAGGTGAGCTCGTTCTGGCTGACCTTGACCTCCTCCTTCTCGGCGATGGCATCCATCAGGATCTGCGCGCGGAAGGTCTTCTCGCTGGACTCGGCGACCTCGGCGCGGTGCACCTCGTCGTCGAGGCGGTTCTCCTGCTCGAGGTGACGGTGCACCTCCTCGTCGATCAGGGTCTGCGGAACCGGGATGTCGACCTTCTCGAGCAGGGCGTCCACGATCTTGTCGCGTGCGGCAACGCCCTGACCGAAAACGCCCGACTTGCCGAGCTGCTCACGGATGTCGCTGCGCAGCTCGCCGATGGTGTCGAACTGGCTCGCGATCTGGGCGAAGTCGTCATCGGCCTCTGGCAGCTCGCGCTCCTTGACGGCGAGCAGTGTGACGGCGATCTGGGCGACCTCACCCTCGTGGTCGCCGCCGAGCAGAGGTGCTTCGAAGTTGGTCGACTCACCGGCCGTGAGGGTGTCGAGCGCCTCGTCGATTCCCTCGATCAGCTCGCCCGAGCCCAGCTCGTAGGAGATGTTGCTCGCGGTATCCACCTCTTCGTCGCCGATGGTGGCGGTGAGGTCGAGCTGCACGAAGTCGCCCGTCGTCGCCGGGCGGTCGACGGTCACCAGGGTGCCGAAGCGGGTGCGCAGGGTCTCGAGCTCGGCCTCGACCTCATCCGGTCCCACCTCGACGGGGTCGACCTCGAGCGTCAGGCCCTCATAGTTCGGGATCTCGAACTCGGGACGGATGTCGACCTCGACCGAGAGCTCCAGGTTGCCGCTGAAGTCGTCGACGCTCGGCCACTTGGTGATGTCGGCAGAAGGGCGACCGAGCGGGCGCACCTTCTCCTCCTCGGCCGCCGCGCGGTAGAAGGTGTCGAGACCCTCGTTGACCGCGTGGTTCAGCACCTCGGAGCGCCCGACGCGCTGATCGATGATGGGCGGCGGCACCTTGCCCTTGCGGAAGCCCGGGATGTTGACGTCCTGCGCGATGTGCTCGTACGCGTGCGCGATGCTCGGCTTGAGTTCCTCGGGTGTGACGGTGATGTTGAGCTTGACGCGGGTTGCGCTGATCTTCTCGACGGTCGTGGTGACCATGGGTGTCTCCGTTGTTCGATTCTGTTCGTGGGAAGTTGAGGTCGGGGCGACAGGATTCGAACCTGCGGCCTCCCGCTCCCAAAGCGGGCGCTCTACCAAGCTGAGCTACGCCCCGGATGCTGTACGCGGCCCGAAAAATGGCCTCCCGAAGTCTAACCGTCTTGCGGCTCGAGTAGCAGCGAGCCTGCGCATCGGGGGGCGCCCGCGCGTGCCTCCTGCGCAATGTCGCCCCCTGGCCGCACACTTCTTCCATGGCAGACATCGAGATCATGGAACTGCAGGCCTTCGAACCTCGCTGCCTCGAATGCGGCGAGACCGGCCCGATCGAGACGAGCGTCGTCTACGCCATGGCGTGGGAAGAAGAGCATGTTTGCGCCGCGGCCAGGATCGACACGGATGCCGCACAGCTGGCGGTCGCATCCTGACGCGAGACCTCGCGTGGGCTGACCCCGGCTTCACATTCCGGTAGACTCGCCCGGCGGCTGCGCCTTTGGTGCGTCCCGGGGATGTAGCTCAATGGTAGAGCCTCAGTCTTCCAAACTGATTACGCGGGTTCGATTCCCGTCATCCCCTCTCCCTCATTCCCTCTCTTGTATGCCGTGTTCACCGGTCGCCCGGAGGGGCGTCGACGGCGACGACTCACGCGCGTCCACCCCGATCACGGCTTGGCGTGTCGCGGCATTCTCGCCTACATTCGAACACACGTTCGAACAGAGGGAGCCGGTCATGACGTCGCGCGTGCAGGAGTTTGCGATTCACGATCAACACGGCCGTCAGATCGGCAGCGTCAAAATCGTTCGATTGGGCCGCCAGCGACGTCAGTTCTGGGAAGCGCGAGCCCTCGATGGCTGCGATCTCGGCGCTCACGTGAATCGCATCGAGGCGGAGGAAGCGATCCAAGACGACTGGGATGCCGGCCGGCCGCGCGACTCCTCCGCGCCGTCGCATCGCTGGAGACCGATCGTCGACTCGAATCCGCCGACGTATCTTGGTCGCTAGACGGGGCAATCAGTCTTCGTCGTCATCCTCGGGGTCGAAGTCGTCGGTCCGCCCCTCCTCGTCGGCGAGTTCGCGATACTCCTCGGTGTTCATCCACGAGGTGGAGGTCAGATCGAGGTCGCTGGCGAGTTCGTCGATTTCGGTCTCGCTGAGTCGATCCTCGAAGATCGACCGGACGGCGTCGCGCGTGGTCCACTCGGTGACCGTCCACTCGTACTCGAAGGTGTCGGGATCCTGTGCGAGTTCGCCTTCCGGGCTCATGAACTGCTCGAAGAACTCGTTCTCCAGCCCGTCGATGTTCAGTTCACGGGCCTCGGATGCGGTGTCGTTCATGCGCCGACGATAACCCGCTCCGCTGAACACCGAAACCCCGCACATGCGGGGGCTACCCCGGGCTACCGTTGAGCCATGCGTCCCGCTCAAGCTCGGATCATCGCCGACCTCCATGTCCAGCCGACCATCGACCCCGCCGCCGAAGTCGCGCGGCGCGTGGGCTTCCTCGCGGACTACCTCACCGCGACCGGGTCGGCCGGTTTCGTGTTGGGCATCAGCGGGGGCCAGGACTCCTCATTGGCGGGGCGACTGTGCCAGCTCGCGGTGCAGCGGCTCGCGGCATCCGGCGTCGATGCCTCCTTCATCGCGGTGCGCTTGCCGTACGCCGTGCAGGCCGACGAGGACGACGCCCAACTCGCGCTCAGCTTCATCCGGCCGACGGATGCGGTGACCTTCGACATCCGACGCGCGGTCGACGGCGCCCAGGCGGAGTTCGACGACCGCTTCGACCGCCCGATGAGCGACTTCACCAAGGGCAACGTCAAGGCCCGCTCCCGGATGATCGCGCAGTATGCGATCGCCGGCCAGAACCGGATGCTGGTGGTCGGCACCGACCACGCGGCCGAGGCGATCACGGGATTCTTCACCAAGTTCGGCGACGGCGGAGCCGACATCCTGCCACTGAGCGGACTCTCGAAGCGCCAGGGTCGGGCCATGCTGCAGCATCTCGGCGCGCCCGAGCGGCTCTATCTCAAGGCTCCGACCGCCGACCTGCTCGACGACAACCCGGGCCAGACCGATGAGGCCAACCTCGGACTCAGCTACGCGGACATCGACGATTACCTGGAGGGCGCGGAGGTTCCGGATGCCGTGGCCGAGGCGCTCGAAGCCCGATACCTCAGCACCGAGCACAAACGTGCGGCCCCCGTCACGCCCTTCGACGGCTGGTGGCGCGGTCAGCCCGACCCGTGGACACGCTGAGGGATCTGCTCACCCGGCGGCGGTGAGCGATGCCGCGATCTCCCAGATGTTGCCGGCCGGATCCCGGAACGAGGCGGTGCGGATGCCCCACTCGCGGTCCATCGGTCCGTTGAGCAGGTGGACACCGAGTTCCACCAACTCGGCCGCTTTGGCATCCACATCGTCGACGCCGAGGGTGAACTGCATCCGCGGCAACGAGCCGGCGCCGCCCGGCGTTGCGGGCGCAATCAGCTGGACCGCTTCCGACGCCTGGAGCAGATTGATCATCGTGCCCCCGAAGGTGAACACGCAGGAGTTGCTGTCCTCGTAGGACACCGGCACGCCGAAGACTCGCGAGTAGAACTCCCGGGCGGCGGCGAGATCTTCGGTGAAGAGCGTGATGGCGGCGAGGGGGCCGGGCCAGTCGGTCATCTCACCACGGTACTGATCTCACGAGCACGGCACCATCGTCATGGCGTGGGCAACGGCGACGGCGTCAGCGTCGGGATCGGGCTCGCGACCGCACTCGGGCTCGCGCTCGCGCTCGCGGTCGGGTCCGTTCCCGCAATCGGCCGGGCCGCGGCGAACGGCGGCGTTGCCGTGTTCGGCGTCACGGCACTGTTGACCGTGCCGTCGGTCGCGACGGCGTCAGCGGGAACGCTCGCCAGGGGGTAGACGTTCCAGCCCAACCGACCGGCAACTCCCCCGTTGGGCACCGTGACACTGCCGTCGGCGTTCGTCCGGGTGTCGGTGAGTGTCGGGTCGCCCACGAGATTGAGCGGCTTGCCGTCCTGATCGAACAGTTGCACGTTGCTCAGGGGGTGACCCTGCGCGTCGTACGCGAAGATGTTCGACACTTGGCTGCCGTTCTCCATCAGCCCCGTACTGGAGAAGTCCGACGAGGACGAGGCCGAGTCCACGGACGCGGCGTTGTTGATCTGCACAGCCCAACCGGCGAGCACAAGAGGGGTCGCAACGGCGAGGATCACGTTGAAGGCGAGCAGCAGCGCTCGCATCCACGCGAAGGGAAGCCAGCGACCACGGCCGAACTGCACGCTGATGATCAGTGCCGCGCATCCGAACAAGACGGTGACGCCGTTGATGGGTGAGCCTCCCAGGCCGTACATCAGGACGGCTGTCACCGCGAGAGCGCGGAATACCCACCACGCCGGACGCACCGCGATGAGGAACGCGGCAAGCTGCCGGAGCATCGGTGAGCGCTGCACGCGGGCGCGAAGCTCGTCCGCCACGGTGGTCGGGAGACGGCGCAACTCCGCGAAGGTCGCGGCACGTCCCGTGCGCGAGGCCGATGGCATGGGCAGTCCGGCGGCGAGGCGAAGTTCCTCGGCATAGGCGATCGGATCACCCAGTTCCGCGGCATCCACGTCGTCCAGGCGCTCGGTCAGGTCGGCCTCGAGGCCGTCGGTGAGGTCGTCGACCTCGTCGGGAGGCAGATCGGCGAGGGCATTCCGGACGGCGGCGGCGAAAGCCGTGACGGCGGGCGAGGCAACAGTGGCGGCGGACATTCAGTTCTCTCCGATCAGGCGGACGGGCGTGGGGGCGGTGCGGGATCCGGTCGCCGGCTTCGCCGTGACCTGTTCAAGGAGACCGTTCATGATCGACGAGAAGGCCCTCCAGTTGTCGCGCTGCTCGGCGAGCATCCGCCGGCCCTGCTCGTTGATTCCGTAGTACTTGCGGTGCGGTCCCCCGTCGGAGGGAACGACGTAGCTGGTCAACGCGCCTGCCGAGTACAGCCGACGGAGGGTGCCGTAGACGGACGCGTCGCCGACCTCCTCCAGGCCGGCCGTGCGCAGGCGACGAACCACGTCGTATCCGTAGCCGTCCTCGTCCTGAATCGCGGCGAGAACCGCGACGTCGAGCACGCCCTTCAGCAGTTGGGTGGTATCCACGTCTCTCCTTTCGGTCTCGTGTCAACGCACCCCACACTAGTGCGTTGTGCGGAGTAGTGCGCACCGCGACACGCGGGGCGGCGAGGTCCTCCCAAACGCCGACAGAACACTCGGTCCGAATTTCCCGAGAGTATTTCGCATATCGTCCCCCAAATGGGGGACTCGCCCCCCAGCTTGGGGGGTATTAGAGTCGCGCTAGATCGCAACCCGAATCCCCCACCCCGCGATCAAACCTCTCTCAGCAGGAGTCCCCCATGAAGAACGATCTGGTTAGCCCGACCACCTCTGCCGCCCCGGCCGGCTGGTACAACGACCCGCTCGGCATCCCCCAGCTGCGCTGGTGGAATGGCATCGGCTGGACCAACCACGTTCAGGAGAACCGCACCGAGTTCCAGTCGTGGGGCGCGCAGCCCGCGTCGGTGGTCGCATAGTCTCTCGCGAGCTCCGCACTCGCTAGCTCTGAGCGGGGTACGTCCACTCGCCGGCGACCATGGTCGCGAACACCGGCATGCCGCGAAGCTGATCACCCGACGCGGTGAGCGGGTCGATGTCGGTGACCACCAGGTCGGCTCGCCCGCCCGCCTCGATAGCGCCGACGCCGCCCCATGACGCGGCGAGGGCGTCCTCGATGCCGATCGACTGCTCGGGATGCCACGGCTCACGTCCATCCCGGGACCGGGTCACGGCGGCCGCGATCGTGATCCACGGATCGAGTGGCGCGACCGGGGCGTCGGATCCGAGTGCGAGTTCCGCCCCCGCCTCGAGCAAGGAGCGGTAGGCGAAGGCGCGATCCGTGCGGCCCGCCCAGAAGTGATCGGTGACATCGCGGTCATCCATCGCCTGCTCGGGCTGCACGCTCGCGCGGACGCCCAAGGCCGCGAACCGCGGGAGGTCGGTCGCGACGATGAGCTGGGCATGCTCGATGCTGCCCCCGCCTTCCGGCAGCGGGCCGAGTGCGGCGAAGGTGTCGAGCGCGAGAGTCGTGGCCCGGTCCCCGATCGCGTGGATGGTGGGAACCAGACCGTGGGCGACCGCGGCACGGGCGAGGCGGAGCAACTCATCGGCCGAATGGATGGCGAGGCCGGCAGCATCCGGACCGCTCAGTCCCGGATAGTCGTGATCGCACCAGGCGGTTCGCGTGTTGAGCGAGCCGTCGGCGAAGAGCTTGAAGGGGCCGCCGACCAGCAGCCCCGCGGTGCCGTCGATGACATCCCCTGTTCGGATGCTGGCCGCGACAACCGCGTCGAGGTCGCCAGGGTAGACCCCGGCCCGCACGCGCAGCCCGCGAAAGCCACCGCCGAATCGCCGCCGCCACCCGGCGATCGCGCCGTGCATCTCGAGGTCGACGATGCCGACGAGCCCGCGCGAGGCCGCAACCGCGGCGGCCTCGAGGGCCCAGCGGTCGAGTTGCTCATCCGGCACCGCGCTGAGGCGAACGTTGAGGTCGAAGGCCTCCTGCTCGCGGAGCAGCCATGATTCGGGCGGGAGGTCGAGCATCCGGAGCGCGGCCGCATTCGTCCACATGCAGTGAACGTCGCCGCTGACCAAGGCGACCGGGATGTCGCCGAACTCCAGCAGCTCCGGCGTCGGCACATCGGGCCAGAGCCCGTCACGGAAGCCCTGGCCGATCACGACGACGCCGTCATCGGGAGGATGCTCGCCGAGGTGCTCACGCACCCGCGCGGCCGTTTCGGCGGCCGAACGCGCCCCGCTGAGGTCGAGCCGCCGCGAGAGCAGAGCCCACTGCCCGAAGTGCACGTGGGAATCCCACAGACCCGGCTGCAGCCAACGACCCTCGAGGTCGACCGCCCGGTCGGTGAACGTGCCGACAGCGCCGCTCTCGGCGGGACTCGAAGCGCCGGCGTCGCGGCGGTCCACCCGGCTCACTCGGTCGCCGTCGATCAGCACGTCGACGACGCTCCCGTCGAGCAGGCGCGCGTTGCGCAGCAGCCGGGTCACTCGTCGGCTCGCAACCCGACGGCTCGCATCTCCGCAGCGAGCCCGGGGTGGGCATACGGCCCGTCGCCGTCCAACGCACGGATGATCGTCTCGCGCACCTCGGGCGACTTGTTTTGGCTGAGCTTGAGGCGGGCATCCACGCGGGTGACACGGATGCGCAGCCCGACCGTGCCCGTGGCGACCCGACGCGCGTACTGCTCGTCGACATCCAGTGAGACCGGATGCGGCATCCGCTGTTCGAAATGGTCGACGAGCCGCTGCAACACCGCGAAGTTCTCTTCCGGGCTGAGGATCTCCGGGGTGCCGTAGAGATGCGCCGTGACGTGGTTCCAGGTCGGGATGAAGTCCCCCTCTGCGTACCAGCCGGGCGAGATGTAGCCGTGCGGGCCCTGCACGATCACGAGCATCTCGTGCTCGCCGAGCTCGTGCAGCTTCTCGTCGGGGCGGCCGAAGTGACTGACGATCGAGATGCCGTCCGCGTCCTCCTCCAGCAGCGTCGCGTAGTGCGAAGCCACCATCCCGGTCGAGGTGTTCGACACGTAGCTCAGCCACGGGTTCTCGCGAATCAGACGTTTGATGACCGTCGCGTCCTCGGTCGTGTACGCCGGTGTTTTTCTCATGGTGGCCTCCTACGCCTGATCGACCGGGCACCAGTAGAGCTTGCGACCGCCGAGCTCCTGCATCTGAATCGGGGTGCCGCACACGCGGCAGGGTTCGCCGGTGCGGTGGTAGACCCAGTGCCGGTCGGCGCGCGATGCCATGGCCTTCGTCTGTTCGGACGCCGAGAGGCCATCCATGGTCAGCATCTGGCCGGTCGCGACACCGATGTTCAACAGTTTCACCCAGTCGCGCCAGAGATCGCGGACGACCTCCTCCCGAACCTCCTTGCCGGGGGTGAAGGGATTCTGCCGCGCCCGGAACAGCAGCTCCGCACGGTACACATTGCCGATTCCGCTCACCACCGACTGATCCATGAGCAGCAGAGCGATCGCCGTCGGCTTTCTCCTGACGGCCGCGGTGAAGCGCTCCTCCCCCTCGGCGAGATCATCGACCAGCGGATCGGGGCCGAGCTTGGCGATCACGGCATCCACCTGCTCGTTGGTCTGCACCTCACAGGCGGTCGGGCCGCGGAGGTCGGCGACCGCGGTCGGCGTCAACAGCCGGACGCGCACCGCACCGATCGGCTCGGGCGGGAAACGGGAGACGTCCGGCTCGAGTTTCTCCTGTTCGCTCATGCGCAGACGGGTGAGCCGGGGAGCACCGATCGAGGATGTCGACGCCTCGAGGTCGGCGAGATCGGTGCCGCGCTGGTTCGTCTGGCCCATGCGACCTCTCGCGGATGCCGTTGTCGCGTCCACGCTGATGTCACCCGCGAAATCCCAGGCCCCGTAGATGCCGAGGTGCACCCGCAACCAGAGCCCGTGATCGAACTCGAGGAACATCTGCTTGCCGACCGCCTTCGACTGCACGATCTCGTGCCCGTCGAGTTGCGCGGCTCCCGCCGCGAAGCGTCCCTGCGGCGACGAGACCGCGACAGGCGAGTGCTCGAAGTGGCGCTCGAACTGGAGCGCGATCCGATGAACGGAGTGACCCTCGGGCATTCTGGGGTTCTCAGTCGTCGATCTGGTGCCCGGCGATCGCGCCGGTCGCCTCGAACTCGGCCAACTGGGCAATGCGGCGGGCATGCCGTTCCTCGCCGCTGAACGGCTCGGCCAGAAAGGCATCGATGAGGGCGACCGCGACCTCGATCGAATGCTGACGCGCCCCGATCGCGCACACATTCGCATCGTTGTGCTGCCGCGCCAGGACGGCGGTGTCGTGGTTCCAGACGAGCGCGGCACGCACTCCCGTGACCTTGTTCGCGGCGATCTGTTCACCGTTGCCGGATCCGCCGAAGACGACGCCGAGGGTCTCGACGCCAGCCGCCTGGTCGCGCACGACGGCGAGGGCCGTGTTGATGCAGAAGCTGGGGTAGTCGTCGAGCGGCTCATAGCTCGTCGGTCCGTGGTCGACGACCTCGTGCCCGGCGTCGCGGAGGTGCTGCTGCAGGTGCTGACTGAAGTCGAGCCCGGCGTGATCGGTGCCGATGTGGACGCGCATGCTCTCAGGCTACCGGCGGCGGGGCCGGTGCCCAGAAGCCCACCGTGCACAGGAGCACCGTCTGAGCGTCCGCTCCCGCGGGGATCGGCTGAGCCGGCGGGAAGACGCCGATCGCGCGCCACTCGTCCAGATGCGGAACGACGTGTTCGTTCATCCCGTCGATCACGGCGGCCGGAAGGGTGAAATCGAGTCCGACCAGGTTCGCGATCATCCAGGATTGGAACGCGCGGTAGTTGGCGAGATGGATGAAGCCCTCCGTCATCGGATAGTCGCCGTAGCTGAAGTGGACGACCGAATCGAGATCCAGAAACGGCCCGCGCGCCGCCTCCTCCGCGCGCTGGTTGAGTTCTGCATAGCTCGCGACCGGATCATCGCCGAGGAGCTCGCCGTCCCACCGGGTTCCGACCTCCTCGATGGTCTTGCCCGCCAGCACGTCCGGCACCCAGGCTTCGTCTCGAGCGTGCAGGGCGAGGATGTCACGAAGCGTGGGAGCGTTCGCGCGCGACCACTCGTCGGGCACCGCCCGATCGAGGTCGCCTGCGGTCAGGTGGTCGACGACCCAGCGGAGCGCCGCATCCGAGGCCAGGAAGAGATCGCGCGTGTCCATGGCCGTGAGACTACTTGTCGCCGGTGACTCTCGGGAGGATGATGAAGTGACACCGTGAGGCAAGCGAGGTCGCCATGAGAACCACCGACATCCCCGAGCTGGTTCCGACCCTGTCGGCCGGACGGCATCGAAGCCCTCGTACGGGCGCCTGCTTCATGGAGTTCGCCTCCTTCCTCGCCGGGGAACGCTGGAGTGACAGCCCGAGCTGCACCGATCCGATGCTGGCGACGCTCGCCCGAGCGGTCAACGACACGATGAGCGATCGGCGCCGGGGTGAGCTGATCACCGAGATCCCGCGCGTGATCGGGCTGCGGGGCGATGAACTGCGCCTGGGCCTCATCGTCGCGCTGCGCGCCGCCATCGTGGCGCTGCCCGTGGCGAGCATGGACCGCCAGCGCGCCCTCGCCGTCGGCATCATCGCGACGGCCGACGCGCTCGCCGAGCTGGGTATCAATCGCCCTCGGGGGCTGGCCGATGCCGAGCGTTCCCTGCGCGCCGTCCCGGACGCGACGGCCTGGGCGCACACGCACCTGGCCGACTGGCGCGCACGCCCCGTCGATCTGGCGCGCCACGGCTGCGGTGCGATCGTTCGGACGGCGGCACTGGGCGTCGCTCAGGCCTGCATCGACGATCCTGACACCCTTCTGGTGTCGATGCTCCGCGGTGCCATCGAGGACGTCGAGCTGTTCCTCGCGCGCCCGACGTCGGAGATCTCGACCCTTCCCCTCCCCCGCGTGCCGCAAGACGCCTGACAGCCGGGTTTAGGCTGGGGAGCACCGGATCTCAGGGAACTGAGCGAAATCCGTCACCCCACCCTGTCGCTGCTGAAGGAGTTTGCGCGTGCCCGGAGAGAATCTCACCCGCCTCGAGGCACAGGAGCGCAAAGCGCTTCTCGCCGTGCAGTCCTACGCGATCGCGCTCGACGTGACGACCGGTGCGGACACGTTCCGCTCGACGACAACCGTCACCTTCACCGCGCCGGCCGGGTCTGCGACGTTCATCGACGCGATCACCACCCGGGTTCACGCCGTGACGCTCAACGGCACGGCACTCGACCCGGCGTCGGTCAGCGACAACGTCCGCATCCGTCTCGATGACCTCGCCGAGAACAACACCCTCACCGTCGACGCCGACTTCGCGTACACCAACACCGGCGAGGGCCTCCACCGGTTCGTGGACCCGGTCGATGGCGAGGTGTACCTGTACTCGCAGTTCGAGGTGCCAGACAGCCGCCGCGTGTTCGCGGTGTTCGAGCAGCCCGATCTCAAGGCGACGTTCCAGTTCGAGGTGACCGCGCCCGCCAACTGGGCCGTCGTCAGCAACTCCCCCACGCCCACGCCGGTGCCGACGAGCTCGAGCAGCGACGTCGCCACCTGGTCGTTCGAGCCCACTCCGATCATCTCCAGCTACATCACCGCCATCATCGCGGGCCCGTACCAGGCCGTGTACTCCGAACTCACCAGCGCGAGCGGACGCGTCATCCCGCTCGGGATCTTCGCCCGTCAATCGCTGTTCGGCTTCCTCGACGCCGACTACATCTTCGAGAAGACCCGCCAGGGCTTCGCGTACTACGAGGAGAAGTTCGGCTACCCGTACCCGTTCGCCAAGTACGACCAGCTCTTCGTGCCCGAGTTCAACGCCGGCGCGATGGAGAACGCCGGGGCGGTGACCTTCACCGAGACCTACGTGTTCCGCGCGAAGGTGACCGACGCGATCAAGGAGCGCCGGGTCGTCACGATCCTGCACGAACTCGCCCACATGTGGTTCGGCGACCTGGTCACCATGAAGTGGTGGAACGACCTGTGGCTGAATGAGTCCTTCGCCGAGTGGGCGTCGACCATCGCCACCGCCGAGGCCACCGAGTGGACAGAGGCCTGGACGACCTTCCAGGCGATGGAGAAGAGCTGGGCGTATCGCCAAGACCAGCTGCCATCGACGCATCCCATCGTCGCGACGATCAACGACCTGGAAGACGTGCAGGTCAACTTCGACGGGATCACCTACGCCAAGGGCGGCTCGGTGCTCAAGCAGCTCGCCGCCTGGGTGGGAATCGATGCCTTCTTCGCCGGCGTGGGCGCCTACTTCCGCACGCACGAGTACGGGAACACCGAGCTCACGGATCTGCTGTCCGAGCTCGAGGTCACCAGCGGCCGCGAGCTCGACGGCTGGGCCGCGGCGTGGCTCGAGACCGCCGGCGTCAACACGCTCAAACCGGAGATCGACACGGATGACGCCGGCGTGATCACCGCGTTCCGCATTCTGCAGACGGCCGCGGCCGAACAGCCGACGCTCCGTCCGCATCGACTGGCGATCGGCTTCTACTCGACGGGCGCGACCGGAAAGCTCGAACGCGTCCACCGCCTGGAACTCGATATCGCTGCTGACAGCTCGACCGAGATCACCGAACTCGTCGGCATGGCGCGCCCGGAGCTGGTGCTCCTGAACGACGATGACCTGGCATACGCCAAGATCCGCATGGATGAGGCGAGCTTCGGTGTCGCTCTCGCTCGCCTGGCCGAGATCGAGAGCCCGCTCGCGCGCGCGCTCGTCTGGGGATCCGCCTGGGATTCGACGCGCGACGGCGAGATCGCCGCCCACGACTACCTCGACCTGGTTCTCGGCAACATCGCGAGCGAGTCGGAGTCGACGACCATCCGACTCACGCTGGGCCAGCTCCTGCAGGCCGCTCGCGTGTACGTCGCCCCCGAGACACGGGATGCCGCGATCGCGAAGGTCGGCGACGGTCTCTGGGAGCTCGCCCAGGCCGCCGAGGCGGGGTCGGACGCGCAGTTCCAGTTCGTGAAGTTCTTCGCCGCGATCCCGTCGACGCCCGACCACGTCACGATCTTGCGTGGTCTGCTCGACGGCTCGATCGCCCTGCCGGGCCTCGAGATCGACAGCGACCTCTCCTGGGAGCTGCTGGAGGGTCTGGCGGCGGTCGGCGCGGCGGGCGAGAGCGAGATCGACGCGGCACTCGCCGCGGACAACACCTCACAGGGGCAGCAGGCCGCCGCACGTTCTCGGGCCGCGATCTCGACACCCGAGGGCAAGAAGGCTGCCCTGGATGCCGCGCTCACCGACGAGACCATCCCGAACGTCGCTCTGCGCAACATGGGCGTCGGTTTCACGCACGTCAACGACCCCGCCGCGCTCGAGCCGCTCGTCGGCCCGTACTTCGACGCCCTGACAACGGTCTGGAAGGAGCGCAGCTTCACGATCGCCGAGTACATCGTGCTCGGCTTCTACCCCGGATCGCTCGCCTCCCAGAGCCTCATCGACGCGACGAACGCCTGGCTGGATGCCAACCCCGGCATCCCGGCCCTTCGTCGTCTGGTGATCGAGAGCCTGGCAGGCGTCGAGCGTGCCGTTGCGGCGCAGGAGCGCGACCGACAGAGCTGAGCGCTCAGGAGAGCGACAGGAAGAGCTTCTCGAGTTCGTCGATCGTGAGCACCTGGCCATCGGCCTGCGGGGTGTCGCTCAGGCAGTCCCGCATCGCCGAGGACACGATCGCGAACCCGGCACGATCGAGGGCCGACGACACGGCGGAGAGCTGAGTGACCACGGCGCGGCAGTCCGCACCGTTCTCCACGGAGGCGATCACCGAGCGGAGTTGCCCCTCGGCGCGGCGCAGCCGATTGAGGATGGCGCGCTGGCTGTCGACCGTGGATGTCACCGTGAACCTCCCACGACGCGCTCGCCCGCGCGCTTCCACGCGATCATGCCGCCTCGCACGCTCGACACCTGGAATCCCTTCGCCGAGAGGAGTCGTGCCGCCTGCGCCGAGCGGACGCCCGTGTGGCAGATCGCCACGATCGGGGTGCCCGTCGACAGGGTGCCGGTGCGCCGATCGAGGGAGTCCAGCGGGAGGTTGCGGGCCGCCGGTGCGTGACCGTCTTTGAACTCTCGAGGGCTCCGCACATCCACCAGGATCGCGCCATCGGCCAGCAGACGAGTGGCGCCGGCGACGTCGACCGACCGCGAGCCGAACAGTTTCGACAGGAAGCTCATCGCAGGGCCCCCTGCTCCACCGGAAGTCCGTCGCGGTACCACTCGGTGATACCCCCGACGACGTTCACCGCGTCCCGGCCCTGCTGCTCGAGCCACTCAACGGCCCGGGCGCTGCGCCCGCCCGCCGCGCACATGACGTAGAGGCGACCGGAAGGGAGTTCGTCGAGCCGGTCGACCAGCTCACCGAGCGGGATATGAACGACACCAGGAACCCGCATCGCCGCGTACTCATCCGGCTCGCGAACGTCAAGAATCGAGACCTCCGACCCGAGCGCTGCCAGGTCGACGGGAATGATGCTGTGCATGTCTTCTCTCTTTCGGATGGTCCTGACCGGACGGGGGGTGGAGCGGTGAATGCGGGCGCGCGCCGACATCCCGTCGCGCCAGGTGAGGTAGCCGCCGTCGAGATTGACGGCGTCGACGCCGAGTTCGCCCAGCAGGCGGACGGCGGTGTGCGCGCTCTGCCCGACGCGGCAGTGCACCACGACCGGGCCCGTCAACTCGTCGGCGTATGCACGCAACTCCTCGACCGGGATCCACCGCGCGCCGGGGATGGTGCCTTCCGCGAGCTGCCCCGCTGCTCGCACGTCGAGCAGGGTCGATCCCGCGGCCAGCGCCGCGTCGAGCTCATGCCACTGGATCGTGCGGTCGAAGCCGTCCCGCTGGTTCTCGGCGACATAGCCGAGCATGTTGACGGGGTCCTTGGCCGCACCGAACTGCGGAGCGTATGCCAGTTCGAGTCCGGCGAGTCCGCTCGCGGTGATCCCGGCCGCCATCGCCGTGGCGATCACGTCGATCCGCTTATCAGCACCCTCGGAGCCGACCGCCTGGGCACCCAGGATCTCATCGGTGTCAGGGTCGACCAGGAGCTTCAGAGAGAGCCGCCTGGCACCCGGGAAGTATCCGGTGTGCTGACTCGGATGGGTGTGAATCGCCCGGAAACGGCGGCCCGCGGCCCGCAGCCGCGCCTCGTTCGCGCCTGCCATCGCGGCAGCAAGACCGAACACCGACACGATGGCCACGCCGGCGGAGGGCCCGGCCTCGATCGGGAGACCGGCGATGGCGTCGGCCACCAGGCGCCCGTGACGATTCGCCGGCCCCGCCAGCGCCAGCAGTCGGGTTCCGCCGAGCACCGGATCGACCTTCTCGATGGCATCGCCGACCGCATAGATGAACGGGTCGCTCGTGCGCAGGCCCGCGTCGACCGCGATCCCACCGTGCGTGCCCAGTCGCAGCCCGGCCGCGATCGCGAGTTCGGTCTCCGGGCGCACGCCGATCGCCGAGATCACGAGGTCCGCGTCGAGCACCGCACCGTTGTCGAGCACGACCGTGTCCTCGTCCATGCGAACCGCGGCCGCATCCAGATGGAGCGCGACTCCGTTCTCGGTCAGTTGGCGCGCAACGAGTTCGGCCATCTCCAGATCGAGAGGCATCAGCACCTGCTCACCGCGCTGCACGAGGGAGACCGCCACTCCCCGGTGCACGAGGTTCTCGACGACCTCGAGCCCGACGAATCCGGCGCCGAGGACGACCGCCGAGCGAGGCGAGGTCGACAGCGCGGCCATGATGCGATCCAGGTCGTCCAGATCTCGGAGCACCAGAGCACGCTCGGCTCCCGGCAGCTCGAGGCGGATGGGGGCCGCTCCGGTGGAGAGCACCAGCTGGTCGTATGGCTGCGCGTACTCGTGGCCGTTGATCGGGCCCACGGTGACGGTCTTCGCGATCGGGTCGATCGCCACGACGTCGCTCTCAACACGGACATCGATGCGGAAGCGGCGGCCAAGCCCTGCCGGGGTCTGGAGCACCAGATCCTCGCGCTGTTCGATGACGCCGCCGAGGTGGTACGGAAGCCCGCAGTTGGCGAAGGAGACGTCCGGCCCACGCTCGAGCACGATGATCTCGGCCGACTCGTCGAGTCGCCGCAGTCGCGTGGCGGCGGACATCCCGCCGGCGACACCGCCGATGATCACGGTCGTACCGGTACGGCGGGAAGGGGAAGCGGACGTCATGGCACGATGATACCCCCTGGGGTATGCGTTGTGCTGGATGCGGGTCCGATCCTCCCATCCGCGATCAGTAGTCTGACTCCGTGAACCTGACAGCGCTCGCGACGAACTTCACGGCGTTCCTCAACGGACCGTGGGGCAAGCCGTTCACCGTGGTCATCATCATCGTGGTCGCGGTGATCATCCGGTTCATCCTGCAGCTGGTCGTCCGTCGCGTCGTCGGCCGGATCGTCAACGGAGTCAAGAAGAAGCAGAACGTGGATGACACCATGGCACTGCAGGCATCCCCCGTCGCCGCGGTTCGAGTCGTTCAGCGCACGCGAGCTCTCGGCGGCGTGCTGAACAGCGCCATCACGACCTTGATCGTCATCATGACGGTCGTCATGATCATCGCGACCATCTCGTCCGCGGCGACCGGTGCCTTCGCGCTCATCACCGCCGCCCTCGGCGCCGGGCTGGGGTTCGGCGCGCAGAACATCGTGAAAGACGTGCTCAACGGCCTCGCGATGGTCGGCGAAGACCAGCTCGGAGTCGGCGATGTCGTCGACTCAGGATTCGCGACCGGCGTCGTCGAGGCGGTCGGCATCCGAACCACGCAGATCCGGGATGTGAACGGGACGCTCTGGTACGTCAGAAACGGCGAGATCCTGCGGGTGGGCAACCTCTCGCAGGGCTGGGCGCGCGTGATCATCGACCTCGCCGTGCCATACGAATCCGATATCGATCAGGTGCAGGCGACCATGCTCGCGACCGCGGTCACCCTTCAGCAGGAGCCGAAATGGAAGCGGCTGATCCTGGAGAAGCCCGAGATCTGGGGCATCGAGTCGATCGCCGCCGAGGCGATCGTGATCCGATTGGTCGTCAAGACCCGCTCGGGAGTGAAAGACGACGTGGCGCGCGAACTTCGCGCTCGGCTGAAGAGCGCACTCGATGCGATGGGAGTGAAGTTGCCCGCACTGAACTCGATCGTGTTGAGCGGATACGAAGGAGCGGCATCCGTACGGGGCGCCCGCCCACCGAAGACCGCACCCATCAACCGACAGGGACCGGTGCCGAAGTGAGCGACCTGACGCTGCGCCGGGGGGCCGGTGGCGAGCCGGTCGGCGGGAGCTTCTGGGAGGCCGTTGGCGGCCGCCCCACCTTCGAGAAGCTCGTGCGCGCCTTCTACGTGGGCGTCGCCGACGACGAGGTGCTGCGTCCGATGTATCCTGAGGAGGATCTCGAGGGGGCGATCCAGCGCCTCACCGGCTTCCTCGAGCAGTACTGGGGCGGCCCGACCACCTACAGCGAGCAGCGGGGACATCCGCGGCTCCGGATGCGGCACATGCCCTTCGCGGTGACGCCGGATGCCCGCGACCGCTGGCTCCTGCACATGCGCGCCGCGGTCTACACCCTGGGGCTGTCGGCCCTGCACGAATCCATGCTGTGGGACTACCTCGAACGTGCCGCCCATGCGATGGTGAACCGAGCGTAGCGACCGCCTGCCCCGCGCATCCTGGCATCCGCCCGACAAGCTGAAGACGCCGGGATGAGCAGCATCCCGGGCGGCTAATCTGGTCGTTCTGAGGATCGTTCGGAGGGGACGGGATGCCGCACCGCAGCACCACCAGCGAGGCCGACGCGATCGTGATCGGGGCGGGACTCGCCGGACTGGTCGCCACCGCCGAGTTGGTCGCCGCCGGCAAGCGCGTCATCGTGCTCGAGCAGGAGTCCGCGGCCAACCTCGGCGGACAGGCCTGGTGGTCGTTCGGCGGGCTGTTCCTCATCGACTCCCCCGAACAGCGGCTCATGGGAGTGCACGACAGCCACGACCTCGCCAGACAGGACTGGTTCGCCAGCGCCGAGTTCGACCGTGACGAGGACGTCTGGGGCAGACAGTGGGCCGAGGCGTATCTCGCCTTCGCTGCCGGAGAGAAGCGCGCATGGTTGCGCGAGAAGGGCATCCGGTTCTTCCCGGTCGTCGGGTGGGCCGAGCGCGGCGGCTACACCGCGACGGGTCACGGCAACTCCGTGCCACGGTTCCACATCGTCTGGGGCACGGGACCGGGAATCGTCGAACCGTTCATCAAGATCGTGCAGCGGGCCGTCAGCGACGGGCTGGTCGAGTTGCGGTTCCGGCACCGAGTCGATGAGTTGACGGTCCTCGACGGAGCCGTGGTCGGGGCATCCGGCAGCGTGCTGGCCGACGACGACGCGGAACGCGGAGCGGTGACCAACCGTGACGTTGTCGGAGACTTCGCCGTCAGCGCTGGGGCGGTCATCGTGGCCAGCGGTGGCATCGGCGGCAATCACGAGCTGGTTCGCGCGGCCTGGCCGGAGTGGCTCGGCACGGCACCGACCGAGATGCTCAGCGGGGTCCCGGAGTATGTGGACGGACGCATGCTGGCGATCTCGGAGCGCGCGGGAGCCAACGCCGTGAACGGCGATCGGATGTGGCACTACGTCGAAGGTGTCAGGAACTGGGCGCCGATCTGGGCGCGGCACGGCATCCGGATCCTGCCCGGCCCCTCGAGTCTGTGGTTCGACGCCACCGGATCGCGGCTTCCCGTTCCGCTCTTCCCCGGCTTCGACACGCTGGGCACGCTCGCGCACCTGCGCTCAACCGGTCACGACCACAGCTGGTTCGTGCTCACCCAGTCGATCATCGAGAAGGAGTTTGCGCTCAGCGGGAGCGAGCAGAACCCCGACCTCACCGGCAAGAGCATCCGACTCCTGCTGCAGCAGCGGCTCGGCAGCGGAGCGACGCCCGCGGTGGAGGCGTTCAAAGAGAACGGTGCGGATTTCGTGGTCGCCGACACCCTCGACGAGCTCTTCGCCGGGATGCGGCAGCTGTCCCCCGACGTCGAGCTCGACACCACGAACATCCGCCACGAGATCGAGGCACGCGACCGCGAGCTGGACAACGCCTTCAGCAAGGACCTGCAGGTGGTCGCCCTGCGCGGCGCCCGCTCGTATCGGGGCGACAGACTGATCCGCACCGCGCGACCGCACAAGATCCTCGACCCGAAGCATCATCCGCTCATCGCCGTCAAGCTGCACGTGGTCACGCGCAAGTCGCTGGGCGGGCTGCAGACCAACCTCGACGCACAGGTTCTGGATGCCGCAGGCGTTCCGATCCCGGGGCTCTACGCCGCCGGTGAAGTCTCCGGGTTCGGCGGGGGCGGCGTGCACGGCTACCGCGCGCTGGAGGGCACGTTCCTCGGCGGTTGCCTGTTCACCGGTCGCACCGCCGGACGGGCCGTCGCCGCGCTGTAACCCGCGCACCCCGCTGCCACCCCGAACGCCCCCGCTCTGCCACCCCGCTGCCACCCCGCACACCCGCCGC
>JABBOD010000025.1:0-1812 GCA_019351995.1 Acidobacteriota bacterium | reverse complement strand
GGGCGGGGCTAGCGGGCGAGCGTCCAGGCCTTGCGCTTCACCAGGACGTGACCGCGCACGGTGGTGAGGCGGGTCCATGGCCCGGTTTCGAACATCCGTACCTCGTCGTCGCCGAGGAACCCCAGGCTGAGGGCGGCGAACGCCGCGCCCGCGGGAACATGCTCGAGCCCCTCGATGGCGCGGCTCCACACCTCCGAGCGCACTCGGCGAACGATCTGCTCACCTACGGCATCCGGGACCGCGCTCGCGACCTCCGCAATGCCGGCGCGCGCCGCCGCATCGAGCAGCGTCGGCGACGTCGCAGCGATCGCGCGCCACCCACCTCGCGGCGGAGAAATCGCGGACCAGGTGACCGTGTTCACCTCCATCGGGAGCCGAATCGTGACCGAGCCATCGGCATCCGCCGACCCCCCGCCCTGGCGGGCCGACTGGGCGGTCTCGAGTCTCTGCAGAAGCGATCGGATGGGCACCACCACGTCGAAGCTCTCGACCGCATCGGTGAGCGCAAGGGTGCGCAGTCCGAGCACGGTCGGGCTCTCGTCCAGCAGGCCCTGCGGATAGAAGACCGCGGCGTACACCGCAAGCACCCCGCTGCCCGCGATCATCCTGACCGATCCCTCCTCGATGCGTGCGGCACGAGCGAGGAAGACCAGGAGGTCGTCGAGGGTGGGGGTGTCCGCGAGAGTGAAGGAGCTGCCCATGTCTTCCCAAACTACAGGGTCTCGTAAGCTGCAGACCATGACAGACCCAGACCCAGACCTTGGCGCCCTGGCGGGCCTGCTGGAGGCGCTCGATCTGACCAACACCGGAGCCTCGGCGAGCGAGGACATCTTCATCGCCCCGAGTCAGTGGACCCCCGGCGGGCGGGTGTTCGGAGGCCAGGTGCTCGCGCAATCGCTGATCGCTGCCGGTCGGACCGTGCCAGAGGATCGGCCGGTCCACTCGATGCACGGCTACTTCTTGCGGCCCGGCGATGCCAAAAAGGAGATCACCTTCTCGGTCGACCGCATCCACGACGGCCGCTCCTTCACCACCCGCCGCACCCAGGCCTCGCAAGACGGCAAGCCGATCCTGTCCATGATCGCCTCCTTCCAGACCGAAGACCAGGGTCTCGAACACCAGGCCACCATGCCCGCGGGGCTGCCGGATCCCGAGACGCTGCCGAGCACCGCCGACGTGCTTGCCGGCATCGACCACCCGGTCGCCCTGTTCTGGTCCACCCGCCGGGCGTTCGATATCCGCCATGTCGAATCGCCGATCTACTTCGAAGCCAGCGGCGAACGGGTGCCCCACCAGGCGGTGTGGATGCGCGCGGTCGGCACCCTGCCCGACGATCCGACGCTGCACCGCGCCGCGCTCGCCTACGCGAGCGATTACTCGATCCTCGAGTCATCCCTCCGGGCCCACGGAGTCGCCTGGGGCACACCCGGGCTCAAGGCCGCCAGCCTGGACCACGCGATGTGGTGGCACCGCTTCGGACGAGTCGATGAGTGGATGCTCTACGTGCAGGAGTCACCGAACGCCATCGGCGGACGCGGCCTGTCGCTCGGGCGCATCTACTCGCGCGATGGCGTCCTCTTGGCCAGCGTCGCGCAGGAGGGCACCATCCGCGTTCCTAGCGCCGCCTGAACGCGATCGGCTCCTCGCGGTACGGGGCCCAGGCATCGCCGAGGTGCGGGGGAAAGCGCGTGGGGCGCCCGGATGCGGCATCCACCGTCACGATGGTCGTCGCGGCCCGCGCGTAGAGCAGCCGCGGCGTCGCGCCTGCCGGCGAGAACAGCTCGAAACAGACCTCGATGCTGGCGCCACCGA
>JABBOD010000069.1 GCA_019351995.1 Acidobacteriota bacterium | reverse complement strand
CATGCAGGGGGTCAGGGGTTCGAATCCCCTCAGATCCACCAAGAAGTCCTTCGCGGTCTGCGCCAACGACACCTCGCGATCACAACGACATCGTCTGGGAACTGCCTCCGAAACGCTCTCGGCATGACGAACCAGCGGCAACCGCGGTCACCATACCTGAGTTGACCTTCAGCAGTCTCGACCCTTTTTCGGAGGGGTCGTTGCAGACGAGTTGGTACCGTCGGGCGCGTTGCCTTCTGGCCGGGCTGGAATCCAACGGGAACCAGGAGAATCGGAGACCGCGTTGAGCCGCAGAAATCGTTCGTTTTCACCCGTCCGGGTCATCACCTCTCTCGGGCCGCGGCGTCGACCGGCGGCGGGGGCCGTGCGGTGAACCCCTCGGCTAGAAGTGTGAGCCGAACTTTCGGTGCCATCGCGGGATTCGCCGGGCTGTCGGTGGTCGCGGGCCTGGCGATCGGCGTGCTCTTTGCCCCGGCACTGTCCGTGGTGGCAGTGGGCGTGAAGACGAGCGTGAGCACTTTCAACGCGTTCCCCGGTTACCTCCAGATCCTGCCTCCCGCGCAGGCGAGCAGTCTCTACGCGTTGAAGGGCGGCAAGGAGGTCAAGATCGCGTCGTTCTTCGCGGAAGACCGCACCGACGTGGCGTCCAAGGACATCGCGACGAGCATGCAGAAGGCGATCGTGGCGGCTGAAAACCCGCGCTTCTACCAGGAGGGCGCGATCGACCTTCAAGGAACAATCCGCGCTGTCATATCGACCACGCTGGGGCACAAGGTCCAGGGTGGTTCCTCCATCACGCAGCAATACGTGAAGAACGTCCTGGTCGAGCGGTGCGCCACCGAGAACACGAGCGCGTCCGTCGCCCAGAAGTGCTACAACACGGTGACCGCCATCACCCCGGCCCGGAAACTGCAGGAGATGCGATACGCGATCGGCATCGCGAAACGGTACAGCAAAGCGGATGTCCTGCGGGGCTACCTCAACATCGTCGGCTTTGGCGGCAATGTCTACGGCATCCAGGCTGCGGCCGAGTACTACTTCGGGGTGCCGGCGAGCGCCCTGACGCTTCCGGAGTCCGCGACGCTCGCGGGGATGGTCAACAACCCCGCGAACCTCCGCATCGACCTCCCGAACGACGCGGCCAACGGCGCGAAGAACGGCTACAAGCTCGCCAAGGCACGGCGCAACTACGTGCTCGACCGGATGTACATCTACCACGACATCACGGACGCAGAACGGAACCAGGCCAAGGCCTCCCCGGTGACGCCGAAGATCACGCCCGCGACATCGGGCTGCTCGACCGCGGTGGCGTACGACGCCGCCTACTTCTGCAACTACGTGCGTGCCTCGATCCAAGCGGATCCCGCCTTCGGCTCCACCCCCGACGCGCGCCTGCAGACCCTCGAGCAGGGCGGCCTGTCCATCGACACCACGCTCAACCTAGATCTGCAGGCAAGCGTGCAGCACGCGCTCAGCGCGTACATGCCGTCGTCGGTGCCGGGCCTGAACCTGGGCGCCTCGAACGTCTCCGTCGAGCCGGGCACCGGGCACATCGTGACGATGGTGCAGAACACCACCTACAACGACACGAGCACGCCGATCGCCGGCGGCACGTCGATCAACTACAACACCGACTACTCCAACGGGGGCTCTCAGGGCTTCCAGACCGGTTCCTCGTTCAAGGTCTTCACTCTGGCCGCCTGGCTCGAGGCCGGTCACACCCTGAACGAGTACGTGGACACGACCCAGCACACCTTCGACTACTCGCAGTTCCATAACTCGTGCATTCGATACGGCATCGGCAGCTTCCCGATCTCCAATGCCGACGCGGCTCCGGCACAAATGACCGTGACCCAGGCGACGGCCGCGTCCGTCAACACGGCGTTCATGAAGATGGGCGAGTCGCTGGACCTCTGTCAGATTCTCAACGACGCCAAGGCGATGGGCATCCACGCCGCGGATCCTGCCGCCAACCCGCTGACGTCGTACCCGACGATGATCCTCGGCACGAACTTCATCGCACCGCTGGCGATGGCGACTGCCTACGCGGGGATCGCCAACAACGGGGTCGTCTGCACGCCGGTGGCGATCGAGAGCATCACCACGGCCCAGGGAAAGCACATCGCCCCGACACCGACCACCTGCACGCAGGGAATGCCGGCACCGATCGCCGCGGGAGTGGCGCAGGCCCTGCAGACGGTTCTGCAGGGGGGCGGGACGGCTGCCAGCGCCAATCCCAGGGACGGCGTCCCGATACTCGCCAAGACGGGAACCACCGACAACGCGGTGCAGAACTGGCTGATCACGTCGACGACGAAGATCGCCAACGCGACCTGGGTGGGCAATGTCTCGGGGACGGCGGACTTCTACAACACGTACGTCAACGGGGTCAACGGGTACCAGCTGAAGTTCTTGATGGACAAGCCGATCCTTCAGACCCTGGACGCAGCGTACGGCGGTCAGGCGTTCACCACGCCGCCCGCCTCCGAAGTCGGAATAATCAACACGCCTGTCACACCTCCGACGGTGCCCGGGCCCGGCGTGGGAACGGGATCAACATCGCCGGCGCCGAGTAGTAGTCCGACACCTTCCCCGACCACCATCCCGAGTCCGGGACCACATCCGTCCGTGATACCACACCCGTGACCCCGACAGAGAACCTGGCCAGCGGTCGCTGGTTTGGGTCGATCGGCGCCCCTTTGCGGCGCCACCCAATGCGGAGCACGGCGACGGTGCTCATCGCTCGCGCCGTCCGGCTGCTGACTCGACTCCGGGGCGGGGGAACGGCGTTGCCAGGACTCACGGCGTTGCCAGGGCTCGTCGCCGAGCGGCTCAACCCGAAACTCGTCGGGCGCGCTCTGGCTCCTCTGCCTCTGCGTCCGGTCCACTCAGGGTGGCCAGTGCCCTCTGAATGCTGATGGTGATAGTTTCTGGCCATGCGGGGTGCGGTCGTCCAGGTGCGGTTGTTCTGGCTCCGGTATCGCCATCGCGGGTGTGCTGGACTTCGCTCCTCGAGAACCTGATTCGCGCCGCCACCGCAGCCCAATCGTGAATCAGATCGCGCGTCTCGTCGTGAGACGGGGACCGGAATGGGAGGAATGGTGTCCGCGGACTTTCGAAGGCGGCCGGGCATCGTGGCCGCGGCCGTTCTGGTGTGGGTTCCTGCTGTGACCTTGGTCGTGCTCTCCGCCCGGTGGCCAGGCGTGCCCGTGCGAGTGCCGACGCACTGGACTTCGCCCGCGAATGCGGACACCTTCCAGAGCTCCGCAGACGCCTTCTGGCCCTCATTGCTGCCCACTCTGGTGTGCGGCGTCATCGCGATCGCGGTCGTGGTATTCCTCGGTAACGACGGGAGCCGTCGGGCATCCGCGTTCGGGTACGCGGCGCTCGCGGGGGTCGCCACCGCGAGCGGTCTCCTGTGGCCGGCTGAGGTGCTCACGGCGCTCAACGGCCGAACCACCGGGATCGAGAACATCGGCACCCCGATTCTGCTCCTGTTGCTCGCGATCCCATGGGCCGGCCTTGCCTTCGGGGTCAGCCTCCTCGGATCCCGCGATGCCACGCCCCCGAACAGCGCTGGCAACGAGCCCGCGCTGTAGCAATCGACCTCGGCTCACCGGTTTCTGCCCGCCGCATCAAAGCGCGGGAAGGAAGGTCGTTGTTACGCTAACCAGGCGGATGGATCGAATGGAGTTCGCCTGATGACCGAACAGACGATCGTCCTCCCCAGCGATCTCGCGTTCGATCACGCGCTTGCCCGTGGGATGAACGGCGAACTGACCGTGGATGACGCCGAGCTACTGCTCGGCGCGCAGGGTGCAGAACTCGACCGTCTCCTGGATGCGGCGACCGCGGTTCGGGACAGCGGCGATCCGGCTCGGGTGATCACCTACTCCCGCAAGGTCTTTCTTCCGATCACGACGCTGTGCCAGGACCGCTGCCACTACTGCATCTTCGTCGACACCCCCGCGAAGCTCGCGAAGAAGCACAAGCCCGCGTACATGTCGCCGGAGCAGATCCTCACGGTGGCGCGCCAGGGCGCCGAGTTGGGCTGCAAGGAAGCCCTGTTCACGCTCGGCGACCGTCCGGAGGAGCGCTGGCCGGTCGCTCGCGAGTGGTTGGACGTGCACGGCTACCCGTCGACCGTCCACTACCTGCGTGACATGGCGCAGCTCGTGCTCGACGAGACCGGGCTGCTTCCGCATATGAATCCGGGCGTGCTGAGCCTGCAGGAGTTCGAGATCCTGCGCCCGGTCGCGCCGAGCATGGGCATGATGCTCGAGACGACCTCCACCCGGCTCTGGTCGGAGCCGGGGGAGGTGCATTTCGGCTCGCCGGACAAGGATCCGGCCGTGCGTCTCGAGGTGCTGGAGAACGCCGGCCGCGCGCGCGTTCCGCTCACCACCGGCATCCTGGTCGGGATCGGAGAGACGCTCCGGGATCGCGCCGAGTCACTGTTCGCGATCCGTGCCTCGCACGATCGCCACGGGCAGGTGCAGGAGACGATCGTCCAGAACTTCCGCGCCAAGGACGCCACCGCGATGCGCGGCGTCGAAGATCTGGGTGCGGCCGAGTACGCCGCCACGATCGCGGTCGCGCGCCTGGTCATGGGGCCTGGTGCCGTCATCCAGGCCCCGCCGAACCTGGCGGATGCCGCCGAGCTCGACATCCTCGTGCGCGCCGGCGTGAGCGACTGGGGCGGGGTGAGTCCACTGACCGCCGATCATGTGAACCCGGAACGCCCGTGGCCGCAGATCGATGACCTCGCACGGCTGACGGCGGAGTCGGGATTCACGCTGCGGGAGCGCCTGACCGTGCACGATCGCTATGTCCCCGACTGGATCGACGAGAACGTTCTGCCGGCCGTGAACGCGTTCCGCTCGGCGCCGACGCTCGAGGCGGCCGTGCCCCGTGCTCGCGTGGTCGCCGCGATCTCGGTGTCGACGACCGGGTCCGCGCGCATGGACGTCCGAGAGATCATCGCGAAGGCGAAGGTCGAGCCCGACGGGCTCAGCGACGCCGAGTACGCGGCGCTGTTCGAGGCCCGCGGGGAGGCGCTCGACGAGCTCACGCAGGTGGCAGACGACCTCCGGCGGTACACGATCGGGGAGGCCGTCAGCATCGTCGTCAACCGTGCGATCTCGCTCGATGCGGCAGAGCTCACCTTGGACGAGCTCGGCGCCATGGCGGCAGAGGCCGCCGAGCTCGGAGCGACCGAGGTGTGCGTGCAGGGTCGCAGCGCCCTCGATCCGATCGAGATCGCCCGCGCGATCACCGCGGCAAGCCCCGGCATCCACCTCCACGCGTTCCGACCGGCCGACCTCGTCGCGGGGGCGGCACGCCATCACCTCGATATCGCAGACTTCCTGAGCCTGGCCTCGGATGCCGGGGTGTCCTCGATCCCCGGCACCGGCGTGAAGCTGCTCGACGACGACATCCGCATGCGCGTCGCCCCGACCGACCTTCCGGTGACGGCGTGGATCCGCACGATCGTCGCCGCGCACACGGCGGGACTGCGGTCGACGTCGATCATGTACTACGGTGCCGGCGAGGCCGCCGCGGATCGCGTGGCGCACCTCCGCACCCTCCGCGACATCCAAAGCGAGACCGGTGGATTCACCGAGTTCATCCCGATGCCCTTCTCCGAGGTGGACCAGGACACCCACCGCGCGGTGTTCGCGACCAGTCGCCTCATGCTGCACGGCTCGATTCCGCACCTCCAGGCGCCGTGGCCGCGGGTGGGGCCTGCGGCGGCGGCCGTGCTGCTGCAGTCCGGTGCTGACGATCTCGGCGGCACGCTGCTCGTTGGCCGCATTCGCCCGGATGCCGCCAGCGCCCCGGGCGCACAGCTCACCCTCGAGGAAGCCGGATCGCTCACGCGCCGCCTCAGCCGCACGCTCCGTCAGCGCACCACGAGCTACACCGAACCGTCGCGGCGAACCGGGGGAGCGGTGCGCGGATGACCGAGTTTGTGATGCTCCCGGGTTTCGGCGGCGCGGGTGATTTCGACTTCGTCGCCCCCATGTTGGCGCGCGAGCACACGGTGTCACTCGTCGAGGCGACGGCGCCGCCGGCCACCGACACCGACACCATCCTGGTCGGCTACAGCCTCGGCGCGGTGCTCGCCGCGGTCCAGGCCGCCGCCCACCCGGTGCGCGGCCTCGTTCTGATCTGCGGGTGGACGCAGTCGACCCCGCGCCTGGTCGACTGGTCGATCCACGCCGGCGACGAAGCCTTCGCTCGACACACCATGGTCGGCCCGGCCTCGGACCGCACCCCGCTGGTCCGGCCCGAGCTGCTCGCCCTGGTCGGCTCGCTCCCGGTGCCGGAGCTCGGGGCCATCGCCTGCCCGACTCTCGTGATCGGGGCCACCTACGACCTCGTCGCCACGGCGCACCAGTCTCGCCTGCTGTATGGCGGGATCGCCGGTTCCCGCTATGTCGAGTTGGCGACGGGACACGCGGCTCTGGCCGAACGTCCCGCGGAGGTGCTGAGTCTGCTGACGGCGTTCGCCGCGCAGCCGTCGGTCGATCCGGTCGCACAGCGATGATCGCGCCGCCACCGGTTCCGCACACCGATATCGCCATCGTCGGCGCCGGTTTTGCGGGGATCGGCCTTGCCGTCCGTCTCCAGCGATCCGGTCGAACCGACTTCACCGTGTTCGAACGGGCGTCCTCCGTCGGGGGCACCTGGCGCGACAACACCTACCCGGGGGTGGCCTGCGACATCCCGGCCCACCTGTATTCCCTGTCATTCGCAACCAACCCGGAGTGGTCGCACGTCTTCGCGGCGGGCCACGAGATCCGCGACTACCTGGAGCGCGTCACCGACGAGGTGCGCGGCTGCGTCCGGCTCAACACCCCCGTTCTGGACATGACGTGGGACGAACATCGAGGGCTCTGGATGCTCACCACCCCCCGCGGCAGCCACACCGCCCGTGTGCTCGTGCTGGCGTGCGGCAGGCTCGCCGACCCGTACATCCCGGTCATCGACGGTCTCGCGGGGTTCACCGGGGAGATGTTCCATTCGGCGCGCTGGGATCACGACGTGGACCTGGTGGGAAAGCGCGTCGCCGTCGTGGGCTCGGGCGCCTCCGCGGTGCAACTCGTGCCCCGGGTGGCCGAGCTCGCCGAGCAGGTCACCGTCTTCCAGCGAAGTGCCCCCTACGTCGTGCCTCGCGCCGACCGCGAGTACACCGATGCGGAACGCGGCCTGTTCGCCAAGGATCCCCAGGAGATCGACCGGCTCCGCTCGCAGCTGTTCTGGGCCGCCGAGGAGGGGTTCGCCGAACGCGCAGGGGACCCGACCCGCACCGAGGCCGCTCGTGAGCGCGCGCTCACGCACCTGGCCGCGAGCGTTGCAGACCCGCGGCTCCGTGAACTGCTCACTCCCGACTACGAGGTCGGTTGCAAGCGGATTCTCATCTCGAATGACTACTACCCCGCGTTCGAGCGTTACGGCGTGAACCTGGTTCCCTCGCCGATCGCGGCCGTCGACGGTGGCGCGGCGGTCGGCGCGAACGGGATCACGCACGAGGTCGACGTCATCGTGTTCGCGACGGGATTCCTCGCGGCAGAGCAGCCGTACGCCGCCCACGTCCGCGGTCGTGACGAGACGCTCGCGGAGCACTGGGCAGGCGGGATGCGTGCCTACGCGTCGACGTCGGTCGCCGGCTTTCCGCAGATGTTCGTGCTCGACGGACCGAATGCCGGCCTTGGTCACAACTCCGCGGTGCACATGATCGAATCGCAGATTGAGTTCGTCATGACAGCGCTCGCGGCTGGGCGCGTGCTGGAGGTATCTCCCGCCGCCGAGAAGACCTGGACCGAACGACTGGATGCCGCCGCCGAGGGCACCGTCTGGACCGCTGGCGGCTGCGAGAGCTGGTACGTCGATCCTCGCAACGGTCGACTCACCCTGCTCTGGCCCGGCTTCGCGCACGCGTTCCGGACCGCGCTCGCCGACGCCACGGTCCTGTTCTCTCCCGCCGCAGGGCCGGACGAGGCCGCCCGTGTTGGCGATCGAGCTGACTGACGCTCCTCACCGCTGAGTTCGATCGTCCCCAGTTATGAAGAACGGGTGTCAGGTCAACCGCGCTCACGCCCTCGCCGGTCTCGCGGGGGCTGGGCCGCGAGGTTCACGAGCGCGTCGTGGAGGCGAGGGTAGGTGGACCAGTGGAAGCCGCCGTCGAGGCGCAGGAGTTCGACGCAGTCGTGGAGGCGCTCGATGCAGCCGATCACGTGGCCGAATTGGTCGCTGTTCGCCGAACGGACGATCCACCCGTAGTCGGCGGCGGGCTCCAGGTGGAGGCCGTGTCGTGTGCAGAAGTCTGCCTCGAGCTGGAACTGCTCGGGCGTCTGCTGACATTGCTCGGATGCTATCGCCGGCCCGCTGAGCCGGGTCTCACTCGTTTCGGTTGTCAT
>JABBOD010000068.1 GCA_019351995.1 Acidobacteriota bacterium | reverse complement strand
TCATATCGTCTAGTGCGAGCGCGACGACAGCACCTGGCTGACGGCGCGCACCGCGCTGGCCCGGACGAGATGGCCGTCGCCGAAGTTGCCACGGGGGTCTCCAGCGGGCCGGAACGGACCGGCGGTGCGGCGGGCCGGTTCACGGGCGGCGAGCACACCCTGCCTGCGGGCGGCGACCAGCGCCTGAAGCTGAACAGCCACGTCTTCCGCGTCCGCCGAGTGGAAGTAGTTGTCCTCGAGCCACGCAGGCTCCGGATGCCGGAACTCGCGTCGGATGACCGCCTCGTCGTCGCCGAACAACCCGCTGCCCTCGAACACCGTGTTGAGGAGCTCGTCAGAGATCCCGAAGCTGTCGAGAGCGATCACCGGGATGCCGCGCGAAATGGCCTCGATCGACGCGGTCGAGCTCACGGTGACGAGCCCGTGGGCCGCATCGAGGGCGGCAGACAGCGGAGCCGTCGACACCACGAGGTTCCGCGGAACCGCGACGACCGCCCGAGCCTCCTCCACCAACTCACGGAAGCTCGCCTCCTCGTCCTGGTCATGTCCGTCGCCGGCCGTCGTGCGCACCTTGATCACGACACGTCGGGTTGGATCGGCGCGGGCAGCGGCGACCAGCAGGCCCATCAACCGTTCGCGTTCCTCGCGAGCCCGCGGAGTGAGAGCCTGCGCCGCGAAGACGAGGTCACCGCCGTGTGCGCCGGTGCGCTCCCCGGTGAACGGCAGTGTCCCGAGCGCGAAGCGATGCGTCCAGCCGTACTCCCGTGACATCCGGGTGAACTCGCGGATCTCACGACGGCTGTGCAGAACGAAGAGATCCGCCTGGCGCCGGAACGCGAGGGCCTTGCGGGTCGCCGGAAATGAGATGCCGGGGAGACCGGTGACAATCACCGGCCGCTCCGGGAGTTCCGTGATCATGCGGATCATCGCGGCCGCGACCGGTCCGCGCAGGGCGATGAGCACGGCATCCGGCTGTTCGCGACGAATCGTGGCTCGAACACCGTCCAGCGGGACACGCTGCAGCTGTTCAGGATCGATCCGGCCGACGGCGAGCGCCGCCGCGCGCTGAGTCTCGCTGGGCAGGACGGGCGTCTCCACGAGGATCAGTTCGCGCTCCGTCACGACGGACAGCGCGCCCATGAACGCCGACGCCCAGGTGAGATACGAGTCGGAGTCGGCAATCGCGACACACCTCATCTGCCCCCCTCACACCCCCAGGCGATCTCGACGATCGGGACGGACCACGCGTTGACGGTCCCCTCCCGTGTCGGCATCGGCTCTCCAGCATCACGATCGACCGTCTTCGTGATCCGTTCGTGCACCGCGGGTAAACGCGTGGTGTCCACTCGACGTCGAGTAGGTTGCTGGGCGACGACTGTGCAACGATCTCGCGACCGACTGCTCCCATCGAGGCCGGATACGGTGGGGGCATGGCCTCGGAGATCGCCCCTCGCCCGCCGAAAGGCCGGCATCCACGCGTCTCGCAGGGCTTCGAGAAGGTGCTGTCGGTGCAGCGACCGGTGGTCCTCGCGCACATTCGTCAGCTCCGTCGCAGCAAGCCGGATGCCTCGCCCGCGCAGATCATCGTCGTCCTCGAGCGGCGCTTCCTCGCTGCGGTCACGAGCGGGGGCGCGCTCGTGGGAGCGTCCGCCGCCATCCCCGCTGTCGGCACCGGCACCTCGGTGGCGCTCTCGGGGCTCGAGACCGCGGGCTTCCTCGAGGCCAGCGCTCTGTTCGCCCAGTCGGTGACGGAGATCCACGGGATCGCGATCGACGAACCTGATCGTGCGCGCACTCTGGTGATGGCCATGATGCTCGGCAGTGGCGGGCAGGAGCTGCTCCAGCAGGTGGCGACTCAGGCAGCCGGCGGTGGCAGTCGCGCCGCCTACTGGGGCGAGTTCGTCACCAAGAGCCTGCCGCGCGCCGCATTCGGGCCGATCTCCGACCGCATTCGCTCGGCTTTTCTCAGGCGCTTCGCCGTGACGCAGGGCACATCAGTGATTGGCCGCGCGATGCCGTTCGGCATCGGGGCGGTGATCGGCGGAACCGGCAATCACCTGCTCGGGCGCAAGATCATCCGCTCATCACGGGACGCATTCGGACCGGCTCCTGACGTATTCCCCCCGGAACTCGCACTCCGCCTCGAGGTCATCCCCACCTCGCGCCGAGCCCGGCCGTGGAATCGCTCCGACGCCTGACACCGTTCGATATCGCTGCCTGCGGCGAGCAGATCACGCGGAACAGACAGCCACTCGACGTGCCAGAATCGGCTGAGATCATGGCGAGCTTCACATTCGGAGCAGGCAACGCGCGCAAGGTGCTGCGTCTTCCGCTCTACGCGCTCGGGGCCCTCGCGACGCTCGTGATTCCACGCACCCCGCAGCTGTGGGTGTTCGGGTCCGGGATCGGGCTGGGAGAGGGTGCCCTGCCGCTCTACCGGGCAGCGCGCACCGCCCTGCCCGCCTCGATACGTCTGGTCTGGCTGGCGGGGTCACCCGCGGAACTGGCCGCAGCACGGTCACTCGGGCTGGACACGGAACGACGAACCGGATGGCGCGGCTTCCGCCTCACCCTCCGTGCCCGGGTGCTCGTGGTCACCCATGGGTTCGGCGACGTGAACCGTTTCGCCACCCGCGGTGGATTCGTCGTGCAGCTGTGGCACGGCATCCCCCTCAAGCGCCTGCACCTCGACTCCCCCGCCGTGTTGCGGCTCTCCTTCCTGCCGAATCACCGGCTCGTGCGTGCCGCCATGGCCAGCGCGTATCGTTTCGCCGGCCGCGGAATCTCGCTGTTTCCTGTCGCGTCTGAACTGGTTGCGCCACGGATCGTCAGCGCCTTCGGAGTCGCTCGCGATCGCGTGGTCGTCACCGGCGACCCGCGCGATGACGTTCTGCTTCGCGGCACCGCCGAGTCCCGGCGTGCGAGCGCTCAGACGCGGCTCAGCGAGGCGGTCGGCCCGTTCCCCGCCGACGCCCGCATCGTGCTGTCGGCACCCACCTGGCGCGACGGGGATGCCGATCCGAGCGCACCGGATTCGGCCGAGTGGGAGGCGATCGCGGACTGGCTCGAACACACGAACTCCGTGCTGCTTCTTCGCACGCACCCGCTGGGAAAGGGTGACTACGCACGCGGACCCGCCAGCTCCGATCGCATCCGGATGCTCGGTGTCGACGCCCTCGCCGAGATCACGCCCGTGCTGCCGGCCGTCGACGCACTCGTGACCGACTACTCGTCGATCGCGTTCGACTACAGCCTGGTCGGTGGCGCGATCGTGTTCCTGGCACCCGACGTGGAGCACTACGCGACCAACCACGGCCTCTACGTGCCCTATCGCTCCTTCACCGGCGGGCGGCAACTCGGCACCTGGGAGCACGTCCGGTGGGCACTCGACGAGATCGTCGCCGGCGGCCCGCCGGCCGCAGCGAACGCCGCTCAGGTCAACTGGTTGCGCGAGGAGAACTTCGACCTGCCGGACGGGCACGCGACGGAACGCGTGCTGGCGGAGATCCTTCGGCGGAGCGGGGTCGCCGGCAAGCTCGGGCTCCTGATCGCGGATGTCGCCACCGCGCCGACCCCGCGTGCGCGCGTGACGAGGGTGAACTTCGACGCGGCGGAATCGCCGACTCTGACGATCGAACTCGATCTCGGGGCAGGGGTCGAGCCCCTCGGCGTGCGCTGGAACGGACCACGAACCCAGCGCCACGGCAGCATCACCGTCACCAGCGGTGGCACGACCGCGAAGTTCCGAATGCTGTCACCGCGCTGGGGAACACCCGAACTCGCGATGCCATCCGGCGACTATCGGCTCACGCTCGACGTGTCCTCCGGCGGCCGTGTCGCGGGCACAACACGCGTGCAGCTCGCCGCCGAGTTGCCGCGTGAGTTGCGACATCCACTGTTCCGGGCGACGGTGTTGGCGATCGCCGGTGGCCTCGTGCTGCGGGTCTCGGCGCCCCTGGAGGACGACGAACGTGGCGTGGTCGCCCAACGACGACTTGAGCGCCGCTACCGCCGTCAGCGTCCGCCCGTCGAAGACGCCGTCTTCTTCGAGAGCTTTTCCGGCCAGTTCGCATGCGATAACCCGGGCGGTATCGATCGAGCGCTCGCCCGGCTTCGGCCGCAGACGGCACGATATTGGAGCGTCAGTGACGGTTCGGTCGCGGTGCCGGTTGGCGGCATCCGGATCTTCGAGGGCAGTCGCGAGTGGTGGCGGATGCGAGGTGCCGCCCGGGTTCTGATCGTGAATGACTGGCTGCGCAGGCCGTTCCGGCGCCGGCAGCACCAGCGGGTGCTGCAGACCTGGCACGGGACGATGCTGAAACACCTGGCCCTCGATCGGAACCCCGGCGTGCGCACCCGGATCGCGATCCGTCGCGAAAGCGGCCGCTGGGACGCCATGTTGGCGCAGAACGACTACAGCTCCGAGATCTTCCGCCGCGCGTACGCGATGAGGCACCCGATCTGGCAGGAGGGGTATCCGCGCAATGACGTGTTCGCTGACCCCACGACGGCATCCCGTGTCCGCCGCGAGCTCGGCATCGGTGACACGGTCAAGGTCGTGCTCTATGCACCGACCTGGCGCGACGACCACACCGAGATGGTGGATCACGTCGATCTCGCCAGCTTCGCCGAGGAACTCGGCCATGAGCGCGTTCTGTTGGTCCGAGGGCACTCGCGAACGCTGCGATACGGCCAGGATCTCGAGGCCGACCGACTTCTCGACGTGACCAGCTACCCGGATATGGCGGGGCTCCTGCAGCTGGCCGACGTGTTCGTCACCGACTACTCATCAGCCATGTTCGATTTTGCGGCGACGGGACGACCCATGGTCTTCTTCACCCCCGATCTCGAGCAGCACAGCACAGCGCTGAGGGGGTTCTACCTGGATCTGCTCGCCGACGCACCGGGGCCGATCGTGCGGGACCGCGCTGGCCTGCGCACCGCCATCCTCGACGCGGATGCCGGTGCGCCCGAATACGCGGACCGACGCGCCGCATGGCGCTCCCGCTTCACCCCCCTCGACGACGGCTCGGCCGGGGCCCGCGTTGTCCGCCGCCTGCTCGCGGAGGGCTGGCTCGGCTGAGCCGCTAGGACTCGGTGCGGGAGGTGTCCACCGCGTTGCGCGCGCCGCCGAGGATTCCACGCAGAAATCCGGTGCCCCAGCTGAAGTGCATGATCGCGATCGCGGAGATGAAGCGGACGCGGTCGCCGAACGACCCCGAACCGCGGACCGCTGCGTATCCCAGCATCAGAAGATAGAGGATCGGGCCGAGGTAGACGAGAGCGATGAGGCCGCCGAGCATCCCGTGAAGCACGCCGGTTGCATGCAGAGGGATCGCGATGACGGTCAGGGCGGTGGCGACGACCAGCACGGGCGGCGCAAAGAATCGCGGTGGATTGCGTGATCCGAGTCGACGCACCAACTCGGCACGCCAGACGCCCGTAGCGAAGAACTGACGGGCGAGCTTCGCGGGCGAGCTTCGCGGCCAATACCGGACGCGCAACTGCGGGTCGAGCCAGACCGTTTTGCCGGCTTGGCGGAAGCGGTAGTTCAACTCCCAGTCCTCGCCGCGTCGCAGAGTTTCGTCGAAGGAACCCACCTCGGCCAGCGCCTCGCCGCGCATCACCCCGAGGTAGGCGGACTCGGCCGGGCCCTCCTGGACGTTGCCGCCGTGATACGGCCCGCCGCCCAGCCCGAACCGACTGTTGTATGCCCGCGCGACAGCTGCCTGAAAACCGGGGCGGCCGGTCGCGAGCATGATGCCGCCGACGCTCGCGGCCCCGGTGCGCTCGAGGGTGTCGATCCCGCGGGTGGTGTAGCCGTCCGTCAACTGCGTGTGGGCGTCCACCCGGATGATGTACGGATACTTGCACGCCGAAATCGCGAGATTGAGGCCGATCGGGATGTGCATGCCCGGATTCTCGACCAGGCGGATGCGTTCATCCGCCTGGGCGAGACGCTCGACGATCTGCCTCGTCCCGTCGTGGGACGGTCCGAGCGCAAGCACCATCTCGACCGGTCCTGCGTACTCCTGTTCGAGCACGCTTCGAATCGCCGACTCGACGTAGTCCGCCTCATTCAGCACCGGCATCACGTACGACACACCGAGGCGTGGCGCAATGCTGGGCATTGTCCGAGCCTAGAGCTTCAAAGTCCCCAAGGTGACGTCGACCGTGTTCGTGTTGTTCCCCCGGACGTAGCTGAGCTTGGCGGTAGTGCCCGGGGCGAGTGACCTGACCTGGGCGGTGAGGTCGATGCTACTGGTGATGGGGACGCCGTTGAACGATGTCACCACGTCGCCCTTCTGCAAGCCCGCTTTGCCGGCGCCGCCCCCGGGGGTCACCGTGTCGATCAGCGCCCCGACGACGGAGCTGTTGGAACTCGTCGCCGTGGTGACCGACGCGCCGAGCAAGCCGTGGCTGCCGGAACCGGTCTTGATGATCTCGCTCGAGATGCGCTGCGCCAGGTTGGCGGGGATGGCGAAGCCGACGCCGATGGATCCCGACTGCCCGCTCGTCGTCGTGCTCCCGGTGCTCGCGATGGCGACGTTGATGCCGATCAGTTTGCCCTGGCTGTCGAGCAGAGCCCCACCCGAGTTACCGGGGTTGATCGGAGCATCCGTCTGGATGACGGGCAGTGCGATGTCCGCAGGCTGCGTCGACGGGGTCGTGGTGGTGGTGCCGCCGTTGCCGCTGCCGTTCCCTCCACCGAAGTTCCAGAAGTTGAAGGGGCTGGTGCCGCCGCCGGGGGTCGACGTGCCGCCCGAGCCGCCATTGGGGACCGCCGAGGAGGCGATCTGGATGCTGCGGTTGAGCGAGCTGATGATGCCGTCGGTCACCGTGTTGGACAGCCCGAGCGGTGCGCCGATGGCGATCGCCTTTTGGCCGACGTTGAGTTTGGAGGAGTCGCCGAACTCGATCGGCGGAAGCCCGCTGGCATCCGTCAGCTTGATGACGGCGAGGTCGACAATCGGGTCCGTGCCAACCACCTTGGCCTTGTAGAGCTTGCCACCGGCGGTGGTCACCTCGATGGTGCCGCTGGCGGAGTTGCCGTCCAGGGTGACGACGTGGGTGTTGGTGAGCACATAGCCGTCGGAGGTCAGGATCACGCCGGAGCCGGTGCCGCTCTCGCCGGGAGCGGTGACCGAGATCGTGACGACCGAGGGTCCGGCTTTCGCCGCAACCGCGGTGGTCGTCGTGACGTTGTCCTTGTTGTTGACGGTGATGTTCTGCGGGGTCGACGCGACGGTGCTCTGCGAATGACTGTTGTTGCCGGCCGCAGCGGCGTAGACGCCCGCGCCGGTGGCTCCGCCGAGGATCGCGCCGACCGCGAGCGCGCCGACCATCAGTCCGAGGGGACGCGTCGACTTGGCTGCCGTCGGGCTGGTCGCACCCGGGCTGAGGGGCGCTGCCGGCGCTGGAGCGGACGGGGTCGCGAAGGCGGGGGACGCGTAGGCCGGGGCCGCGAGGACGGGCTCCTGGGTGGGGGCTACCGTGGGGGCTGCCGTCGCGTCCGCAAGGGGCTGCGCGGGTACGTCGGAGGCGGTCGCGGTGCCGTCGATGGCTGTCGTCTCCGGCTGGGTGCTGTCGGCGTCGGACGGAGTCTCAGGGGTGGCGGGCATGTTCGGGATGCTCCTTTCAGCGCTGCCAGCATCTCGCGCAAAGCTGGATGTTCGATTGGCTCGCGCTGGGAGCCTACCTTTCTTCCCCGAGGGGGTCGATCAGCATCCGGGGCCGGAGGGCGCGGCGACGCAATCGTGCTCGACCAGTACCGTTTTCGCCCCCGTCACCGTGACATGGAGATCGTTAGCGGGCAGGGAGATCGTCCCGGCGACGGGAACGAAGCCGCCAGATCCGAACCGATAGTCGGCGCGGAAGTCGATCGTGAGTCGGATCACGTAGTCGCCCTCCCTCTCGTAGACGTGGCTGGTCGGGGTCGGATCGAAGTCGCTGAGGCCGAGCTCTGCCCAGCTCCCTCCCTTGGTGCTTCGCACCGCAGTTGCTCCGTCCCCATAGCTCCAGTGGTATCGAACGGGCGTGAATCGAACGGTCGCCGTCTGGCCGAGGAGCGCTCCTGGCACGAGTTGCTGGTCGACGACGGCGTAGAAGTTGGCATCCAGTCCCGGCACGACCCACCCGTTCGGCTCCATCTGCTGGCGGCCCGGCGCAGCACGGAACGCCGCGAGGTCGCGGAAGGTGAGTGCAGGACTGGCACTCCCGGCAGCCGCCGGAGCCGGTGCCCCGGGTTTCGCCACCGTCGCGTAGCACCTGTTCAGCTTCAGCACCTCGCAACTCGTCCTGATAGGTGCCGCGCCCGAGTCGCGCCCGCGCGCGGGGATACCGCCGCTCGGGTCGGCGGTGTGGCCAGGTGCCGCAGCGTTCCCCTCGAGATTCACGCGGTCAGAGTCAATGCTCGCGTCGACTGTCGGGCAGCCCA
>JABBOD010000067.1 GCA_019351995.1 Acidobacteriota bacterium | reverse complement strand
CCGGCATCCGGCATCCGGCATCCGGCATCCGGCATCCGTTTGTACCCCGGTCACGGCCACCGGGCCCTCCCGCGTCCCGGCCGACGGCAGCGCAGCTTCCGAATCCGGGCGAGCACATCGCGTGCAGACCACGGCGCAGAAAGACCCGTTAAAGAGAGAGGGGCGGCGCCCATTGGGGGGAACGGGCGCCGCCACAGCAACGCCGGATTGGGGGGAATCACTGGCGTTGCAAGCCGAGTTTGCGCTCGGATTTTTCGAGTGTACTCCTAAAGGGGGACTGCGCAACTGCGCGTTCCCGGCGCGTCACCACGGTGTTTCACTCGAGTCACACCCGCCTCAATTTCCCCCGAAATGGAGGCATCTGCAACGCAATTCGCCCGTCGGGAGCCGCCCCGACCAACAGGTGGCTAGGCGAACTCGACGATCAACTCCACCTCAACGGGGGAATCGAGCGGCAGGCTCGGCACTCCGACGGCGCTGCGAGCGTGGACGCCGATGTCGCCGAATACCTCGCCCAGGAAGACGGACGCTCCGTTCGCGACGGTCGGTTGCGCGGTGAAGTCGGGGGTGGATGCCACGAACGCGACGACCTTCACAATTCGGGTGACGCGATCAAGCGAACCGATGACGCTCTCGACGGCGGCGAGCGCGTTGAGCGCGCATTGGCGAGCGAGGGCCGGACCGTCCTCGGCGGTGAGTGCCTCGCCGAACTTTCCGGTTGCCGGGAGCGCGCCGTCGACGAAGGGAAGCTGCCCAGCCGTGTAGACCAGATTCCCGGTCACCACCGCAGGAACGTATGCCGCAACCGGCTTGGCCACGGCGGGAAGCGTGACGCCGAGCTCGGCCAGGCGGTCGGCAACCGGGCTCACTCCGACACCTTCTCGCGCTTCAAGTAGGCGACGAGCCCGCCCTCGGGACCGGTGACCACCTGAACGAGCTCCCAGCCCTGTGTACCCCAGTTGTTCAGGATCGCGGCGGTGTTGTGAATCATGAGGGGCGTGGTGAGGTACTCCCAGCTTGGCCCTGCGGGTGTTGACACTGTGAGGCATCCGTTCAGCTTGGATCGGGGGGGCATAACGTACCCTGTAGCCTATGCCCGCCCCCAAAAAGTCGGCCAGCAGTCTGCTCGCAGCCATTATCGGCACCGTCGGATTCAGCGCCCTCGCCGGACTTCTCGTCACCGTCATGGTCGCTCCCGCTATTGCGGTGACCGGCATGACGGCATCCAATACCTTGGGCATCTTCGAGTCGCTCCCCGAGTACATGGTGATCGACAACCAGAACCAGCAGAACGAGATCGTCGCCAAGAACGCCGACGGAACGAACTTCCACATCGCCACGGTGTTCAACCAAAACCGTGAGCAGGTCCCGCTCGATCAGATGAGCGACAACCTCAAGTTCGCCGCAGTGGCGGGCGAAGACCGTCGCTTCTACGACCACGGAGGCGTCGACTTCCCCTCCGTCGCACGCGCCGCCATCGGCAACCTCACCCACCGTGCCACGAGTGGTGCCTCGACGATCACCATGCAGCTGGTGCGCAACATCCGCGTGCAACAGGCCTTCAACGAGACGGGCGTCACCGACAAGCAGCGCGCCGCGGACATCAACGCGGCGGTCTACCCCAATCTCTCGCGCAAGCTGCAGGAGATGAAGTACGCGATCGGCCTGGAGAAGAAGTACAGCAAGCAGACCATCCTGGCCGCCTACCTCAACATCGTGGGCATGGGCGGAAACACCTACGGGGTGCAAGCAGCTGCGCAGGAGTACTTCAGCACATCAGCCAGCAATTTGACCGTCGCGCAGGCCGCCAGCCTGATCGCGATCGTGCAGAACCCCAACCAGAATTCCCTGGACAGCGCAACGCACTACGCGGCCAACCAGAAGCGCCGCAACGTGATCCTCGGGGCCATGTACTTGGCGCACTACATCACCGACGCGCAGTACCAGCAGGCGCGCGCGATTCCGGTCGATGCAAAGTTCGTTCATCTGTCGCAGCCGACCCAGGGCTGCCTCCATGCCGCCCCGGGCTTTCAGTTCGTCTGCGAAGACACTTTGAACCGCATCCTGAACGGCAACGTCAGCGGTCTCGGATCGACCAAGGCCGACCAGCTCGCCAACTGGAAAGCCGGGGGCTACACGGTCTACGTCTCGATCGTCCCGACCCTGCAAGATCAGGCCAACGCGATTCTGAAGCAGTACACGCCACCGGACTACAACACCTTCGCCCTGGGGTCGTCCGCCGTGACGACGCAGGTCGGAACCGGCCGGATCCTCACCATGGCGCAGAACAAGAACTTCAACAACGACCCGAGCAACCTGCAGGTCAGCACGACGTCGGTGAACTTCGGCGATGACAAGATCTACGGTGGCTCCTCCGGCTTCCAGCCCGGATCGTCATACAAGCCGTACACCCTGCTGGCGTTCCTCAAGGCGGGTCACGGTCTCTACGAGACCTTCGACGCCGGAGTCCGCCAGCTGCCCATGTCTGCCTTCCCCGACACCTGTCCTGACGCACTCGGCGGCTGGACGGGGCCCCCGTACCAGTTCACAAACGACGCGAACGAAACGGGTCCGTACAACATCTTGCGTGCGACCGCGGCATCGGTGAACGCGATCTTCCTCCAGATGGGCACGACAGTCGACCAGTGCTCGACCCAGAAGATCGCGATCTCCCTGGGGGTGCACCGTGCGAACGGCGCCCAAGATGGCTCGGATCTGGCAACCAACCCGTCCTGCGTCATCGGCGTGTGCGTGAACACGCTCTCCCCGGTGACGCAAGCGGCGGCATTCGCGGGGATCGCCAACGGGGGCCTCTACTGCCACCCGACGATGATCGACAGCATCACCGACCCGCAGGGCAACTCGATTCCCGGCGAGAAGGCCAACTGTGCTCAGTCGTCAGAGGTGACCCCGGAGGTCGCGAACGCGGCCGCGTACGCCATGACCGGTCCGATCACCTCGGGAACGGCCTACGCGGCCAACCCCCGCGACGGCACCGCCTATATCGCGAAGACCGGAACGACCGACCAGGCGATCCAGACCTGGCTCGTCGGCTCCTCACACCAGGCCTCCACCGCGCTCTGGATCGGGAACATCTCGGGTTCGCAGAACACCCGCTTTGTGCGGGTCAACGGCACGATTGCGGCCCTGCTGCGAAATCCCGTGTTCCAGTCACTCGCCCGGTCGGTCGACGCCTACCCCGGTCTCGGTGGTGGTCCCGGCTTCCCGGCGCCGAGCGGTCAGTTCCTCACCGGCACCCCGGCGATCGTGCCCACCGGCATGGTCGGCGGGACGCCCGCAGCTGCGCAGGCCGCGATCCAACTCGCCCAACTCACCTATGCGGACGGCGGCCCTGTCGATTCCAACCTGCCGGCCGGCACGGTCGCCAGCGTGAACCCGGGCGAAGGCGCCCAGGTCCCGAGAGGGACGACGGTCACGGTGTACACCAGCAACGGTTTGGCCTCGCAAGCGCCCAATGTCCTGGGAATGAAGCTCTCCGACGCCCAACAGGCGTTCGTCACCGCCGGCTGGACGAGCTCTCAGATCACCTCGACGTGTGTCGTGGCTGCGCCGGGTGAAGCGGTGACGACTCCGCCTTCTGTCGTCACCCAGGTCCCTGCTGGGGGCGCCGCGGTCAACCCGAGCAGCACCTCTGTGACCCTCACGGTCCGAAAAACCACGTGCCCGTGACCGGGCGCGGCCGCGCGACCGGCGCCGCTCTCGGAGCGGTGGCGGTCGCCGGCTTGGGCGCGCTCGCCTGGGGCGCGCTCGTGGAGCGGACGCGATTCACCGTCCGTGAGGAAGTCCTCCCCGTGCTGCCGCACGGTGCGCGCCCCCTGACCGTGCTGCACCTGAGTGATCTCCACATGGCGCCGTGGCAGGAGGAGAAGCAGGCGTTCATCCGGTCCCTGGTGCGGTACGAACCCGACCTGATCGTCGACACCGGTGACAACCTCGGCCATGTCGATGGCCTGGTGGGGATCAAAGAAGCGCTGGAACCTTTCGAGGGGATCGCGGGCGTCTTCGTCCACGGATCGAACGACTACCTCGGGCCGATGTTCAAGAACCCGCTCAACTATCTCGTCGGGCCGTCCCAGCGCAGCCGCCACCGCGACCACGTCGAACTCGACACCGCGGCGCTCGAACTCTTCTTCGAAGACGAACTCGGCTGGCTGGACCTCAACAACCACGCGCGGGCGGTCGAGATTCGGGGAACCCGGATTGAGTTCCTGGGAACCGGCGACGCGCACCGGGGTTGGGACAAGCTTGCCGCCCTCCCCGGGGCGCTGGACGAACTCCGCGAAAACGTCCAATGGACCCTGGGAACCGCGGAGGAGGTGCTCGGGATCGGCGTCACCCATGCTCCGTACCAGCGCGTGCTCAACAGCTTGGTGAATCAGGGCGCCGACGTGATCTTCGCGGGACACACGCACGGTGGCCAAGTGCGCATCCCGGGTCTGCCGGCGTTGGTCACCAACTGCGATATCCCGCGCGATCAGGCTCAGGGCCTCAGTGTCTGGAGCACACCTCGAGGAAGCTCATTCCTCGAGGTGTCCGCCGGCCTCGGAACCTCGATCTACGCGCCGGTGCGCTTCGCCTGCCCGCCCGAAGCGGTCGTGCTGACGCTGATCGCCCGACGCGGCTGAGTTCGTCCGCCGGGCCCCGTGGTCTGGATGGCGCACCCGGCCGGGTGGGCTACCATAGACAGGTTGCCGCCCGATCACACGACCGGGCGACATCGGGGTATGGCGCAGTTTGGTAGCGCGCGTCGTTCGGGACGACGAGGCCGCAGGTTCAAATCCTGTTACCCCGACCATTTTTCTTCGGCTGGTCGTAGCTCCGGCTATGACTCGAGGGACCCAGTTGCGCGGGGGTCCGTCGTGTCTCACCCAGGTCCCCGGCCGGGTGGCACGCCGTGACTGGGTCCACCCAGGGGGAACACGCCGGGGGCGGGCGCTACCGGCCGTTTCCCTTCGAGCAGGTTTGCTCCTGTGCCGTCTGACCGGTGACGGATGCCGGCAGTGCCGTGACCGCCACCGGCGCCCCCACCGTCGGGGCCGGGCTCGGTGAGGTCGCGGTGCTGCCGTTCGGATTGCCGGCGGTGGGTACCGCGACCGGAGTCGGCGTCGCCCCTGCGGTCGGTGTGGTCTCGACGACAGCACCACGCCCGGTTGTCCCCGTGAGGGAGACGGCGAGGTCGTTGATCAGCGCCTTATTCACCGCGGCATCGGCGAAGGCCACCGGCACGACGCGGTTCGGAAACAGCGGGCTGCTGGTGGTGGGGTACTGGATCATCACGATGTTCTGAAGCGGGATCCCCTTCAGCGCGAGTGCGATTCCGACCAGGGTGTCGAGCCGTGCCAGCGAATCCGACAGCTGCATGTTCTGCGTGGCCGCCGAGGCGAGCCCGTAGAGCTGGATCGGGTTCTTCAGCACACCCTCGCTCTCGATCGTGCGAGCGAGGGCCGAGAGGAATACCTGCTGATTGCTGATCCGGCCGAGGTCGCTGCCGTCCCCGACACCGTGCCGGGTGCGCACGAAGGCGAGAGCGACGGCACCCTGGATGGTGTGCACGCCTGCCGAGAGCGTGAGACCGGTGTACGGGTCATCGATCGAGTTGGCGACGCAGACGGCGACGCCACCGACGGCATCCGACATCGCGGCCACCCCGTCGAAGCTGATGGATGCGGCATACGGGATGGTGATTCCGGTGAGTTTCTCGATGGTCAGCACCGGGCAGGCCAGACCACCTCGCGACAGCGTGGAGTTGAGCATCATGTCGCTGGAGGCGGGGTAGAACCCGCCGCGCGGGCTCGGGCACGGTGGCAGGTTCAGGATGAGGTCGCGCGGAAAGCTCACGACCATCGCGCTGCGGTGGTTCTGCGCGATGTGGAGCAGGATCGTGACGTCGTTGTTGCCGGCACCGGAACTGCCGGCGAGCTGATCCCTGCTGGCGAACGCACCGCCCTGGCCGGTCCGGGTGTCGGTGCCGACCAGAAGGAGATTGACTCCCCCGGTGATCGCGTCGATGCCAGGAGGGGCGCTGGCGCCGTTGATGTGCTCAAGGTGGACCGTCGACGCCTGCACGCTGCCGCTCAGCTGGGTGACAGCGACCGCCGCCACGGAAACCACGCTGACCAGGACGACGACCGCCGCGATGGCGAGCAGTTGCACGGCGAAAAGCGAAGCGTGCGAGCGTCGCTGGCGTCCGTGACGCACGACGTTCTCGGGTCGCGCGGCAGGTCTCATTCCCCCATGGTCACAAACCGGTCCACGACATTCGCGGAGGACGCGCCAACTCTCTCGGTGGGAACGGTCAGCTGAAGTCAGCGTCCGGTGCCGAGCCGTAGCTGAAGTCGAGCCGCGGACGGCGACCACGGTTCAGCACTCCCCCGCTCTCCTCGAGGTAGCAGGCACCGCAGAGCGGCTCATAACTCACCTCACGCAGGGCGCCGCTCGTACTGAGCCTCGTCGACGTGTCAATCGCCACCTGGTCGCCGTCGAACACGAAGATGCCGTCGACCTTGCGCGCGTTGAACATCGCCTTGCGTCCGCACCGGCAGATCGTCTTGAGTTCCTCGAGCGAGTGCGCGATCTCGAGCAGGCGCCGGCTGCCAGGAAATGCAACGGTCTGAAAGTCGGTGCGGATGCCGTAGGCCAACACCGGGACGTCCTCCTCGATGGCGATCCGCAGCAGGTCATCGACCTGACTCTCGCTGAGAAACTGCGCCTCATCGACGAGGAAGCACGAGACATCCCGCTCGCTCGCCGTGATGACCTCGGCGCGCTCCCGCATGAAGCGGGCGAGGACGTCCTCGTCGGGGGCGATCGTGAAATCAACCGGGCGAGAGGCCCCGAGCCGCGACACGATCGAGTTGTCGCCGCGCGAGTCGATCGCCGGCTTGGCGAGGACAACGCGTTGCCCGCGCTCCTCATAGTTGTATGCGGCCTGCAGCAGAGCCGTGCTCTTGCCGCTGTTCATTGCTCCATATCGGAAATACAGCTTGGCCATCGGTCTACTCCAGGAAGCCGTCTTCGGCGGCGCGGCGCATCAGCTCGGCCTTCTTACTCGCCGGTCGACCGATCTTCGCGTACTTGTCCCGCACCCGGCGCAGGTAGGTCTTGGCCGTCTCGTACTGCACGTTCATCTTGCTGGCGACCTCCGTGGTGCTGAGCCCCGCGACGTACAGCTTGAAGGCTTCGAGTTCTCCCGGGCTGAGTTTCGGTCGTATTTGGGGAACAGCGCCAGCTGGGAGGGGCCGCCACGGGTGGTGCTCTCCGCTCCCGTGCGCCATCCCCATCACCTCGCGGGCGGCATCCATCACCTGGGTCATCGGCAACGACTTCGAGAGGAAGATCGCGGCGCCGGCCGCCAACGCGCGCTCACGTGCCTCGTCGGTGTCGACGCTCGAGAGCACGATCACTTTTGCGCCGGCCGCCCGGCAGGTGCGCACGCGGGCCTCGATCGACACCGCCTCTTTGAGTTGGAAGTCGATGAACACGAGCTGCGTCGGGAATGCCGGACTGTGCACCAGCTGCAGCCAACTGGCAGCCGAAAGCACCAGGTTGAAGTCATGAGCGTGCTGGCCGATCCAGCTGCTGAGACTGTCGAGCAAGATCTCGTGGTCGTCGAGGATCGCAAGCCGAACGCGCTCGACCGGCGTCACTGCCGGAGAGGGATCGGGAGTCCGAGACGCCAGAGTCTCGGTGTCATCACTGGTGGCCATGACATGAAGCCTAGGCGAATGGGGTACATGAGGTTCGCAGGCACGAGCTGAGCAACGGCCAGGGACCGGTCAAAACAGCGTCGGCTGAATCCGGGCGACGGCGGCCGGGCTCAACTCCGCAGCGATCAGGCCGCTGGCACTGTCGTCACGGAGCACGCGAGACGCGCGGGCGCGCAGAACGCCGGTCGTCGGATCGACGCGCGGCCGGTCAAGACCGTGCCGTCGCAGCAGCGGGTGCACGCGGGCTGCGAGCCAGCTGCGATACTCCTTCGGAGCGTACGACCCTCCGTGATACATCTCCGCGTAGCGAGCGACCAGCTCGGGATGCTCGCGCGCGATCCACGCCAGATACCACTCGCGAGCGCCCGGGCGCAGGTGCAGTGCGGAGTATGCGACCGAGGTGGCCCCGGCATCCGCGATCGCCGCGAAAGCCCGATCGAGATGCGCGAGCGAATCGGTCAGATACGGCAGCACGGGCATCAAGAAGACCGCACACGGCAGCCCGGCCTCCCGAACGGCCGTCACCGTCGCCAGGCGGGCGGTGGTGCTGGGTGTGCCCGGTTCCACCGACTGCTGCAGTTCGTCGTCGTAGATCGCGATCGACATCGACACCTCGACCGGCACGCGCGCGGCCGCTTCGTGCAGCAGCGGCAGGTCGCGACGCAGCAAACTGCCTTTGGTCAGGATGCTGAACGGAGTTCCCGAGCTCGCGAGCGCCGCGATGATCCCTGGCATCAATCGGTAGCGGCCCTCCGCCCGCTGGTACGGGTCGGTGTTGGTGCCCAGCGCCACCGGATGACGCCCCCAGCTCGGCCTGGCCAGCTCCCGTTCGAGCACCTCTGCCACGTTCACCTTGACGATGATCTGCGAATCGAAGTCGGCACCCGCGTCGAGGTCGAGGTAACGGTGGGTGTTGCGGGCGAAGCAGTACACACACGAGTGGCTGCATCCTCGATACGGGTTGATCGTCCAGCCGAAGGGAAGCGCGTTCGCCGCGCCGGGCACATGATTCAGTGCGGTCCTGGCGAGCACCTCGTGGAACGTGATGCCGGCGAACTCGGGCGTCTGCACCGAACGCACCAAGGAGCTGAGTTTGACGAGCCCCTGCAGGGTGTCGCCCAGTTCGACGTCGATCTTTTGGCCGCTCCACCGCA
>JABBOD010000024.1 GCA_019351995.1 Acidobacteriota bacterium | reverse complement strand
CGGCCTAGGCGCTGATGAGTTCACGCGGGTCGTGCGCGCCGGGACCGTCCGCCGGGATCCCGCGGGCGTCCAGCGAGGTCTCCACGATCGTGAGCCCTTCCATGCCAGGAAGCTTGGCGATGTGCGAGTCGACATCGCGGATCAACTTGCGTCCCTCTGCGCCGCCGAAGAGTTGCCCCATCACGTGGGTGACCTCCTCGTCTGTCGAGATCGTCGAGCCGACCGGGCCCCAGAACTTGCGGAGGGCGAAGCGAGCGATCACGCGGGCCTTCTTGCTGGCGGCGAGACGGTCGCGGGCCTGCGAGGCGTAGAACGCGACGTGCTTGGTCTCCTGCTTGGCGATCCGCTTCAGCAGCACCGCGAGGACCGGGTGGTTCTCCTGCTCGGCCATCCGAAGGTACGCCGCGTTGGCCGACCACTCGTTTGCGGCTCCCCACGCCATGTGGACGGCCACGAAGTCCATGCCGACCAAGCCGCCCATGAGCGACTGCTTGATGGGGTCGAGGCGGTCCTTCCAGCCCAACTTGAGCCGGTTGGCCTTCAACTCGTCGAAGTCCATGGTGATGCCGTGCCTGGCGAGTACCGCGGCGAGCGCCTCACCGTGCCAGAACTCTTCGCGGTTCCACATCGTCATGAAGGCACCGATCTCCGGCTCCTTGTGCGAGGGAGTCGTGAGCAGGTCTCGCAGGTAGCACACCGTGTGATATTCCACGTTGCACATATACACGAGGCTCCGCAGCGTCGCGGCCGGAAGGGGCTGACGGTCGAACTCGTCGAAGTCGAGGTCTCCCCAGCCGACGGCCGTGGAATTCGTCGTGTACTTGTCGATGTCGAATGCCATGGTGTGATCCTCAGTTCGCGGTATCGGGTGCGCGATCGGCCTGGAGTGCTTTGCCGTCCATCACATCACGCTTCGGTGAACGATTGCCGCGCTTCCAGGTGTCGATCTTCCAGTTCCTTCGTTGCGCTTCCCGTGCAAGTTGGGTGTCGGGATTGACCGCATGGGGATTCCCCAGCAACTCGAGCCAGACGAGGTCGGCGTGACTGTCGCCGTAGCCGTAGGAGGCGGCCAGGTTGAGTCCATGCTCCTGGGCGTATCGACGCACCCAGGCCGCGCGCGCCTCGTCCACCAGCGGCGGCTTGGCGAGGTACCCGGTGAGCACCCCGTCGGTCTCGTGCATATGCCCACCGACGACGTCGTCGAAGAGGCCGGCGAGCGGCTCCGCGAGGGTCTCGATGGAACCCGTGACCAGAACGGTCCGGTGTCCGGCGTCGCGGTGTGCCGTGATCGCGGCAATCGCTTCCGGGCTGGTGTGCCGGTACATCTGGTCCGCATAGCCGCCGCGCACGATTCTCTCGAGTCTGGCAACGGGGACGCCCTCGTACCGGCGCAGGAAGGACCTGATGAACTCGCCGCGGTCGCGACGCTCGGCGCGGAGATAGCCGCGCAGAGATCCGAGGATGGACAGCACCTCGCCGGGCCACGCGGCCTTGCGGATCCCGGCCGAGCGAACCCACAGATACTGCTGCACGATGTTGGAATCGACGACAGTGCCCTCGAGATCGAACACCGCCAGGACGTCGGAAGCCGGCGCCAACCCACTCGAACTCGGTGCCGCGGCCGCCTCGGCTGCCTTCTTGGCTGCCCGCTTCGCCGTGAACTCAGCGGTCAACGCGATGATCGCCGGGAAGTGGACGTTCAACATGTAGTCCGCCCAGTCGATCGCCCCGATGTCGAAACCGAACTCGGCCCGCTTGCCGGCGGGGAGGGCGTTGTGCAGGGCGCGCAGATTGCGGTCATCGAAGATGATCTCGGTCTGCACGTACACGCGGTAGAGCTGGGTGAAGTTGCGCAGCGTCTCGAGGTCGGCGACGTTGCGGATCATCTGGTTGTGCCACCGCCGCACTCGCTCGTTGTCCGGGAGCCGGCCGAGTAATTTCTCGGCCGCCACGGCGAGCTTCTCCTTGCGCAGCACCTCGACTTCGAGCTTGTTCCCGACGGCGAACTTCCAGGTCGGGACGGCGAGGTCTTCCCCCTTCTTGTTCTTCATCGGATTCTCGACGAAGAACTTGTTCACATAGCCGAACATCTGGTGAAACGGCAGCGGGTTCGAGGCCCCGGAGGCGGCGTGGTAGTACTCCGGCTTGTTCTTCGCGGCCGGGTTGGCGGCCGCGGCCAGGATCGCGTTGACGACGTAGTCGACCGGGATGACATCCAGAATCGAGTCCGGCAGTCCCGGGAACTCGGGCAGCAGGCCGCGACCGTAGGCGATGATCAGCGGGTCGGCGACCTTGAAGCCGTCGATCCAGCCCGGGAAAGGATGCCGCAGCGCGCTCTCGATGATCGCCGGCCTGACGATCGAGAGTCGGTGCCCGTTCTCGCCCCAGAGTTCTTCGGCAGCCCGCTCAGAGAACGCCTTGGTGAGCGTGTAGACGTCCGTCCAGCCCAGCGACTGCGCGCGCGTGCGGCCGGCGTCGATGAGTTCGGCGGTGACCCACTTGATCCGCGCCTCCTCGCTCGCCTTGGCAACCGCCTGCGGGCCCTCCTTGTTGTGCTTGGCGCGGGCCGCGTCCATGAAAGAGCGAAGACGATCGGACTCGCGCGACAGGATCTCCACGCGTTCGCGCGCCGCCTTTGCCGCGGCGTATTCGGCGCGCCAATCGACCTCGTGCGTCAGCCGGGCCTCCGGGGCGACGCCTTTGCGCAGGCCTCCGACATAACAGGTGGAGACATGAACGACGCGCGGGTCGCCACCGGTCTCGAGCAGGCGCTCATAGAGGTTGATCGCGCCGTTGACGTTGGTGTCGAATGCCTCGTCGATCGGCGGGTCGAAGGACACCACCGAGGCCGAATGGATCGCGATATCGAGATCCTTCGGAAGTTCCGGGATCGACCCCATCGCGCCCTCGACGATGCGCACGCGCTCGCGAGCTGCCTTCTCGACCGCTGCGTCACCGACCGCGTCTCGCCACGACTGGAAGACCGGCTTCGCGAGAAGTTCGGCGACCCGGGCGGAGGTGTCTTCGCCTGCCTTGGTTCTCACCAGGATCGAGACGGTGGTCTGGGGGTGCGCCGAAAGCAATCGTTCGAGCACGGCCTGCCCGACGAAGCCAGTAGCCCCCGTCAAGAAGACGTGCGCCGAGCCGAGATCGGTCGTCGCTCGCTTCGGTGTCACGGAATGAGTCTTGCAGAAATGGTCGGCGCCACGGCGCGGAGTCCGGGAAGGGCCGCGATGAGCTCCTGGATCCTCGCGACTTCTGCCCGCCCGCTCTCGTTGCCGAACACGATCTCGTCGAAGAAGGTTCGGTCGTCATCCGAATGCTCGACCGCGCCGATCGGCCAGACCATGTTCTTCAACTCGCGCGCAGCCAGTTTGCGGGCCCGGGCCGAGGCGGCCAGGCGGCGCGTGGTCTCCTCGGCGAGGAAGGCGATGTGGCGGTCCTTGATGCCGTTGATCAGCTCGACGATCGCATGCAGTCCCGTCGCCAACTCACCGAGGCGACGGTAGGCGACTTGCGTGATCCATTCGTCAACGAGGCCCGTCGTGACGTGGGCGGCAACGATCTGCGGCCCATCGATGTTGCCCTGGATGGCGCGCATCACCGCTCCACGCCGTTCCTGTCGCTCCGTCACGACGTGACGCAGGCGGCCGGCAGGCGCGGAAGAATGCAGATCATCGCCTGTCGCCTGGAGCACCGCGTCGAGAGCGTCGGCCAGCCAGTACTTCTCGAAGGCCCAGGTGCTGAGAAAGGCCGTCACGCGCGCGTCCTTGTGCGTTGCGGTGACAAGCAGATTGCGCATGCGTTGCATGGTGGAGCGTTCCAGGTCGCGCAGCAGACGCAGCAACCGGATCGCATCGCCGCTCAGCCCGGAATCCGTGATCACCGTCAGATCGAGTTGGTCGCGGTGGCTCGCTCTGGCGGTGCGGGCGAACTCCCGGACGTCGAACGCGCCGTCCTCGAGCGAGCGACCGTCGGTGAGCGGAGCGTGGAAAGCCCGTTCCTCGGCGACGAACTCGGGTGAGGAGTGCGTTGCGGAGCTTCGCGGAGTCATGAAATGGGGCCTTTCCTGGTCCGGGCGAAGCCGCCCGCGGCGGGACCGATGCTCAGATGCACCGTATCGTAACGGTTATGGGAACTGCTCTGGTCACGGGCGGGACGTCCGGCATCGGTGCCGAGTTCGCCCGCCAGTTGGCCGTTCGCGGGCACGACATCGTGCTGGTGGCCCGCGACCCCGAGCGTCTGGAGGCGATGGCGACCGAGCTGCGCGGTCTGGGCCGCTCGGTGGAGATCCTTGTCGCCGACCTTGCGGTGTCGACCGACACCGACCGTGTGGTGGCTCGCGTGAGCGACCGTGACCATCCGGTCGACTACCTGATCAACAACGCCGGATTCCGCGTCACGAGCCGCCTCGCCCATCCCGATGTCGCCGAACACGACCGTGCGCTCAACGTCATGGTGCGGGCGGTCCTGGTGCTCGGCGGCGCGGCGGCGACGGTCATGCGTGAGCGGAGATCCGGCGCGATCGTGAACGTGGCGAGCATCAACGGTCAGCTCACCCTGAGCGGCTACTCGGCGATCAAGGCCTGGGTGCGCGTCTACAGCGAGAGCCTCGCGAACGAGCTGCGTGGTACCGGTGTGACGGTGACGGCACTGATGCCGGGCTGGGTGCGCACCGAGTTCCATCAGCGGGTCGCCTCCGCGGGGACGAAAGAGGACGCGGGTCGCGGCGGCATTCCCAACGTTTTGTGGCTCGACCCCGAACTCCTCGTGCGCGAATGTTTGCGTGACGTCGATAAGAATCGAGTGATCTCCATACCGACCATTCGGTACCGATTCCTTTCCTGGTTGCTCAAGCATCTGCCTGACGCCACCGTGCGGGCCGTCTCGCGCAGGATTAGCCTGAGTCGGAGCAACGCGGCCAGCAACTGACCGATCTCTCCGCACCACCGAAGTATCGAAGTCAGGAAGGAAGCGCATGGCACGGGAGCCGCGCAATCGCTTCACCTCGCGATCTCAGGCAGCTGCACGTTTCGTTGCCCAGCGCGGCATCCTGAAGGGTTTCGTGTGGGGGATGGAGAAGGTCACCGTCATCGACCGCCAGAAACTCGCGGGTGTCAAGCGCCCCTTCGTGGTTGTCGCCAACCACTCGAGCCACCTGGATGCGCCGCTCATCATGGGTTCGCTGCCTCGCCCCCTCGCCCGCTACCTCGCCGCCGGCGCCGCGGGCGACTACTTCTTCGATGTCTGGTGGCGGCGCGGGTTGACGGCCTTGTTCTTCAACGCCTTCCCCGTGGACCGCAGCGGCAAGAACCCGCGAAACATCAACGCGAAGATGCTGCTGCAGCACGACGTCCCGGTTCTGGTGTTCCCCGAGGGGACGCGCTCGAAGGACGGCACGATGGGGCACTTCAAGCCGGGCGGGGCGGCTCTCGCGACCGCCACCGGAGTGCCGATCCTGCCGGTTGCGATCATCGGCGCCCACCAGGCGCACCCTCGAGGCTCGAAGTGGCCGAAATCCGGCAAGCCCGTCGCCGTGGTCTTCGGCGCGCCCATGCGGGCGCTCGACACCGAGAACCCCACCGAATTCATGGCACGTGTCCGTGCCGTGATCGCCGACATGCTCGAACAGCATTCCACCCGTATTCTGGGCACCACATCGCTGGGACAGAAGTCAGAAGGAGACAAGAAATGACCGACGTACAGCACATGAAGTGGTGGGGATGGGGCGTCGAGGGCGTCGGCTTCCACTGGGAAGACAAACCTGGTTTCGCGCCGTTCGTCGAATACGCCACGGGACTCGACCTGCACACCGCTCCGGTGATCAGCATGCCGGACTTCGACAAGCTGACCGTCGCCGATTCGCTTGCTCCCGCAGCGTTCGTCTCCGAACTCGCGGCCATCGTCGGCGACCGCTTCGTGTCGACGGACAAGATGGAGCGGGTCGTGCACACCTACGGCAAGAGCATCCGCGACCTGATCCGGGTGCGCGCCAACCTCATCGAGCGGACCCCGGATGTCGTGGTCTACCCGGCAGACGAAGCCGAGACCCAGCGCGTCGTCGATGCCGCCGTCGCCGCTGACGCCGTCATCATCCCGTTCGGCGGGGGCAGCAACATCGCGAGCAGCCTCGAGCCGCGAGCCGATGAGACCCGCGTCGTGCTCTCGCTCGACATGGGCAGGATGCGCGAACTCATCTCGATCGATGAGGAATCCGGTCTCGCTCGCATCCAAGCTGGCGCACTCGGCCCGGACCTCGAAGCCCAGTTGGAGAAGCGCGGCTGGACCCTCGGGCACTTCCCCGACTCCTTCACCCACTCGTCGCTCGGCGGCTGGATTGCGACCCGCTCCTCCGGCATGCAGTCAGACAAGTACGGTGACATCGCCGACATCGTGCGGGGGCTCCACGTGGTGCGGCCCAGCTCTCCGGGGCGCGACGGCGTCCTCGTGATCCGTGCCATCCCGAGCTCGTCGACCGGGCCGAGCGTCCGCGACATGATCGTCGGCTCGGAGGGCCGCCTCGGCATCATCACCGAGGCCACCGTGCAGGTGCACCGCACGCCGGCCAAGCGCGACGTCTACGCCTACTTCTTTCCGAACTGGGAGGCCGGCACCGCGGCGATGCGGGAGATCTCCGAGAGCGACGCGACCCCGTCGATCACGCGAGTCTCCGACGCGCGGGAAACCAGCTTCTCGCTTGCCACCAGCAAAGAGAGCCACGGCGTCGCCAAGTTCCTCTCGGGAACGGTCCTCCCGTTCCTCATGAAGAGCAAGGGCTGGAAGCTCGACGACATCTGCCTCTCGTTCATCGGCTACGAGGGTGGCGAGGCACACGCGAAGCGCCAGAAGAAGCTCGTCGAGGCGATCGTGAAGAAGCACGGCGGCATGGGCGTCGGCAGCGGCCCGGGAGTGCTGTACGACCAGAAGAAGTTCGACACCCCGTACATCCGCGACTTCCTGCTCGATCGGGGTGCCGCGGGCGACGTCTCGGAGTCGGCGATGCCGTGGTCGAAGGTGAACCAGCTCCACGACGCCGTGCGCGTCGCGGCAGACGCGGCGTTCGACCAGATCGGCATCAAGGGCTGGATCATGTCGCACCTGTCGCACTCTTACCACTCGGGAGCGTGCCTCTACTTCACGTTCGCCTTCGTCTTCGGCGATGACCCGATCGGCGAGTACAACGTGGTGAAGACCGCCATCCAGCAGGCCTTCATCGACAACGGCGGCTCGCTCTCGCACCACCACGGTGTCGGACTCGAGCACGCGCCGTGGCTCGAGCAGGACATCTCGAGCGAGGGTGTTGCCGTCATGCGCGGGCTCTTCTCGGCCGTCGACCCCGGCGACAATTTCAACCCACGCAAGATCGTGGCTGACGTGAAGGAGCCGGCGACGAGCCGCTGAGAATCGCTCACCGGGGTCGGCCCCGGGAACCATTAGCGTGGGGCGATGGCCGCTTTTACCGTCTCCTCCGAGGTTTCCGCCGCGCTTGAGGCCGGTCGTCCGATCGTCGCCCTCGAGTCGACGATCATCTCTCACGGCCTGCCACGACCGCGAAATCATGCTGCTGCGCTCGAGTTCGAGGCTCTGCTGCGCGACCGCGGGGTGACCCCCGCCACGGTTGCCGTCCTCGACGGGGTGCCGCACGTCGGTCTGGATGCCGAGGGCGTTCGCCGGATCGCCGAGGAGGACCTCGCCAAAGCGAGCGTCCGCGACCTCCCGATCTTGGCCGCGCGCGGCGCATCCGGAGCGACCACCGTCGCCGCCACCGCGAAGCTGGCCGCCTTGGCGGGAGTTCGGGTGTTCGCGACCGGTGGTCTGGGTGGCGTGCATCGCGGTGCCTCGGAGACTTTCGACGAATCAGCGGACCTGGGAACTCTGGCCGTGACGCCCATCACCGTCGTCAGCGCGGGCGTGAAGAGCGTGCTCGACATCGGGGCGACCCTCGAGCGGCTCGAGACGCTGAGCGTGCCGGTCGTGGGTTTCGGCACGACGATGTTCCCCGCGTTCTGGCTGCGCGAGTCCGGATTCACCCTCGACTGGTCGGTACGGGACGCGGCTGAGGTTGCCGGCATTATGGCCGCGCGCGATGACCTCGGCTTGCGCGAGGGGCTGATCGTCGCGAATCCCATTCCGCGTGAGCAGCAGTGGGATCCGGCTGAACACGACCTGGTGCTCGCCACCGCGTTCGAGGCGGCCGAGAAGGCGGGCGTGCACGGGAAAGCCGTGACGCCGTTCCTGCTCGGGTTCATCGTTGACGCCTCGAGCGGCCGAAGCCTCGAGGTGAACCTCGACCTCGCGCGCAACAACGTGCGGGTCGCGGCGGACATCGCGAGCGCGTGGGCGTCGCTGCGGCGATCCGCGTGAGTGGACAGCGCGTCATCGCCTTCGGTGACATTGTCAACGATGTCGTGGCGGTCCCCAGGGCGGCTCTGCGCACCGACACCGACACCCCCGCGACGATCCGTCCCCGTCCCGGCGGTTCGGCGGCCAACACCGCGGCCTGGCTGGGCTCGCTCGGCACGCCGACCGACTTCGTGGGCTGCGTCGGCATCGCCGATTTCGACTACCACGCGGGGGAGCTGCGCAAACAGGGCGTCGTGCCACACCTCAGCACGGCGCCGGGGTTGCCCACCTCCACCATCGTCATCATCGTCGACGGCGAGCAGCGCACCATGCTGACCGAGCGCGGGGCGAACCGGGCACTGACCGCGAAGGATCTCAGCGACGAACTGCTCGAGCAGGCTGCCGTTCTGCACCTCACCGGCTACTCGCTCATCGACGGTCCACGGGCCGTCGGCGTCCGCGAGTTGATCGAGCGCGCCCATGTGGCCGGCATCACCGTCTCGATGAACCCCGGCTCGGCCGGCTTCATCGCCGACTTCGGTCCGGACGCCTTCGTCGAGGGGATCGCCGGCGCGGACATCCTCTTCGCCAACGTCGACGAGGCGCGGCTGCTCAGCGCCGAGAATGTGCCGATCCGGGCGGCGCGCGTCCTTGCGGACCGCCACGGGATCGCGATCATCACCCAGGGCTCCGAGAGCGTGCTGGTCGCTGAGCGCGGCGCGGCTCCTTTCAGCGTCCCGGTCCCGGCGGTGCGGCTCGTCGATCCGACCGGTGCCGGCGATGCCATGGCTGCCGGTTTCCTGAACTCGTGGCGGGTGGACCGCGACGTGTTCCGCGCCACCCGGGCGGGAATCATGGTGGCGGCGCGGGCCGTGATGCTGATGGGCGGCCGTCCGGTCATCTGACCGCCACTACCCCCGCGAGGCCTTCAACTGCTCGAATGCCGCCAGGGCGTCGGCCCGAGACTGTTTCAGGTCGACGATCGGCTGCGGATACTCGGGGCTCAGGCGTTCCGGCACCCAGCGGTCAAGGTACTCGCCGGCCGGATCGAACTTGGCCGCCTGCAGTTCGGGATTGAACACGCGGAAGTATGGCGCGGCATCCGCTCCGCTGCCCGCGACCCACTGCCAGTTGCCCGGGTTGCTCGCCTCGTCGGCGTCGACCAGCGTGTCCCAGAACCACTGTTCGCCGATCCGCCAGTCGATCAGCAGGTTCTTGACCAGGAAGCTCGCCGCGACCATCCGAACCCGGTTGTGCATGACGCCGGTCGTCCACAGTTCGCGCATCCCGGCATCCACGAGCGGGATGCCGGTACGGCCCTGCTGCCAGGCGGCGAGGTCCCGCGGCTGCGGCTGTTCCCATGGGAAGGAATCGAACTCCGGTCGGAAGTTCGTGGTCGCGAGCTCGGGGGAGTGGAACAGGATGTTCCAGTTGAACTCACGCCAGCCGACCTCGCTGAGGAATTTGGGCGCGTTGCGGCGCGCGGCAGGAGACAGCTCGCCCACCATGCGGTGCCAGATCTGCGTGGTCGAGAGTTCCCCGAAACGCAGGTGTGGACTCAGCCGGGAGGTCGAGTCGACGGCGGGCTCGTCACGGCGGTGGTAGTCCGCCAACTGGTGGGCGGCAAACTCCTCGAGTCGGCGGTGCGCGGCCGCCTCGCCGGGTGTCCACGCATCGCGCAGGCCGGCCGCCCAGTCTGGCCGAGTCGGAAGCAGCTGCCAGTCGTCGAGGGCATCGCCCGCGACCGCGAGGCCGTGGATCTCGTGCGGGGCGGCGACGACGTCCCGGAACGGCCGCTCCTGCGCCGCGCGCCAAAAGGGCGTGAACACCCGGTACGGGTTGCCCTCGTTGGTCGTGACGGTCCAGGGCTCGACCAGCAGGTTGGCCGCAGTGCTCCTCACCGTGACACCGCTGTCCCGCAGGCTCGACTTGAGCCGGGCATCCACCGCTCGGCTCGCGCCGTATCGGCGGTTCCAGAACACGGCGTCTGCACCGATCTCGCGCACCAGACGCGGCAGCTCCTGCTCCGCAGCACCACTCCGCAGCAGGAGCTGCGCACCACGCGCCGCCAGGTCGTCAGCAAGCGAGGAGAGGCTGCCGTGCAGCCACCACCGGGTGGCCCCGCCCAGGGGACGGATCCCCTGGCTCAGCTCATCGAGCAGGTAAAGGACGACGACAGGGCCCCCGCGGTCGGCGGCCGCCCGAAGGGCTGGGTTGTCGGCGACACGGAGATCGTCACGCAGCCAGACGACGGTGGGTGCGGCGGAGGCTGAGCTGTTCACGCGCGCCCCGTGGGCTCGCGGCCCCGCAGCTTGTCGGTGATCGCGGTCAGCGCCGTGAGCTCGTCGATGCTGAGCACGCCCATCCGCTGCGCGATCGCTCGACTGTGGTGGGCTCCCACCCGGCGGAACTCGGCCAGCCCGGCATCGGTGAGGCTCACGACCGTGCCGCGGGCGTCATCCGGGTCAGCACTCTTGGTGATGAAACCACGGGTGACCAGGCGGTCAAGCAGTCGGCTCACGCTCGGCTGAGTCAGCAACAGATGCTTGTTCAGCTCCCGGATGCGCAGCGCGTGCCCGCTCTGCCGTGACAGGTTGAACAGCACGTCGTACTCGGTGATCGAGATGCCGTCGGGGAAGTCAGCGCGGAGCTCGCGTAACACCGCCACCTGAGCCCGGTAGAGAGCCTCCCAGGCGTCGACGGCCACGGAACGATCGCTCACGAAGCCACTCTAGGACGGGACGGATCGCCTGCACGCTGACCCTCGAAATCTCGGGGTTAACAGGATTGAGGGCCGGCCGCAGAGGCACGCGGCCGACCCTCTCCCTTGCACCAAGAGTGTCCTGCAATCACATTCCGCGCTTCGCTGCCACAGCAAACAACTAACGCTCTTGAAATGTATAACGGTGAGGTAACGGTGTCTAGTTACCAGAACGTTATTTTGCTGAGAGATTCCCCAGAGGGGGTCTGCACGCCCGATCCCGGGCTCGCTCGCGCTGCGATCGCGACGCGCGCGTCCGGGCGAACGCTGCCAAATCAAGGCTGGGGCGACATCCCGGACGCCGCACACCCCTTGGGGCGGGGACCTCTGCTCACCCCAGCCTTGATTTGGGGTCGCACGGGGTGTGCGCGATTGTCGGCTCGGCGACGTGGATGACTGCCCGGTGGGGGTGCGTGGCGAGCCTCGTGTCAGAAGATGTCGGGCGAGGGGGTCGACGCCCAGCGAATGGTGACGTCCGCGTGTCGGTCGAAGCGATATCCAGCGCCGCGCACGGTGCGCACGATGTCCTCGTACGCGCCGAGTTTCGACCGGAGTCGTCGAACGTGCACGTCGATCGTGCGCTCGCTGGGGGTCTCGTCGTCGTCACCATCCGCCCACAGGGTGGCGATGATCTCGCTGCGGTCGATCGTGCGTCCCTCGCGGAGCACGAGGAACTGGAGCAACTCGAACTCCTTGTAGGTCAGCGGCGAGACCTCGCCGTCGAGAAGCACTCGCTTGCGCGAGATGTCGATCACCACCCCGCCCTTGGGTTCCGGGCTCGGGGGAGCGACCTCCTGGCGACGCCTCGCGAGCGCTGCTGGGTCCTGCAAGGCCAGTCGGACGACATCGACATCGCGGCCTCCCGCGCCTGCCGGCGCGAGCGCGACCGACGCGTAGGTCTCGGCCCCGGGGACGAGTTCCGCGGCGAGTCGACGCAGCGCGGTCACCACCTCGCCGAGGTCGGTTCCGGCCGCAGCGGCCTTGAGCTCGTCGATGCCGACGTAGAGCGCGAATCCGCGAGCTTCGGTGCCCTCCGGCACCGGGCGCACCGCTCGAGGGGGAGTCTGGGCGTCTGGCGCGGGGGCGGGGCGGACGAGGGGGCGTGCGGTGGGACGCAGGGCGTCGAGAGTGGCGAGCGACATGGTGTCGAATCCTTGGTCTGTTGCGGCCGCCGCGGTGGAGTCCACCGCAGATCGCTCCGCGAGTGTGTCGGAGTGCAGAGTGACGGAGTCCTCACCGGGATCGGCGGGGGTCCGGGAGTTCGTCATCGGAGAGAACTCGGCGCGGGAGTGGCCGTCAGGCACACATTCGACAACACGCGACCGCACGCACCGGCATCATCATGCCGGCAGTCCCAGGGGCCTCGAGGGAGGTCAGGGTGCGCGAGTGGTCGGTCATGCGTGCAAGTTTCTTGCACGCACGCAGGAAATGCAACCTGGGCGGCTCAGACCGTTCCGTACAGGCGGTCACCGGCATCCCCGAGGCCGGGAACGATGTACCCGACCTCGTTGAGTTTCTCGTCGAGGGCACCGAGCACGATGGTGACCTCGCGGCCCTCCGTGGCGGCGCGGACGGCCTCCAAACCTTCTGGCGCGCCAATCAGGCAGACCGCCGTGACATCCATCGCCCCTCGGGCGAAGAGGTAGTCGATGGCGGCGATCAGCGAGCCTCCGGTTGCCAGCATCGGGTCGAGCACGAAGCACTGCCGGTTGGCGAGGTCCTCGGGGAGGCGCTCCGCGTAGATGTCGGGCTGTAGCGTCTCCTCGTTGCGCACCATGCCGAGAAACCCGACTTCGGCGGTGGGGATGAGTTTGACCATGCCCTCGAGCAGCCCGAGCCCTGCGCGCAGAATCGGCACCACCAGCGGCTTGGGGTCCGAGATCGCAAGGCCGTGCGCCTGCGCGACCGGGGTGGTCACGGTCACCGGGGTGGTGCGGACGCCGCGCGTCGCCTCATAGGCGAGCAGGGTCATCAGCTCCTCGGCGAGCGCGCGGAAGGTCGGAGACGGCGTCGTGTGATCGCGAAGCACCGTCAGCTTGTGGGTGATGAGGGGGTGATCGGCTACGTGCACTCGCATAGGCTCGATGCTACTGGCGAGACGAAGACGAGCGAGAGGGCGATGGATGCCGCAGCCGCCGCTCTCGGACGATGAGGCCCGCGCCGCCATGCGTGCCGCGCTCGCGGAAGCTGAGCTGGCGATCCGCACCGGGGACGTTCCGGTGGGCGCCGTCCTGCTCGACGCCGACGGCTCCGTGCTCGCTCTGGCCCACAACGAGCGCGAGAAGCTGCACGATCCGACCGCCCACGCCGAGGTGCTGGCGATCCGGCGGGCAGCCGAGCTGCGCGGCGACTGGCGCCTCACGGACACGACGCTGGTGGTCACGCTCGAGCCGTGCGTGCTGTGCGCTGGTGCCATCCTGTCTGCCCGGATCCCCCGAGTGGTCTTCGGTGCGTGGGATGAGAAGGCCGGTGCTGCTGGCAGCGTGCATGAGCTGCTGCGTGACCGCCGGCTCAACCACCGCGTCGATGTGCTCGGGGGGGTCCTCGAGCACGAGTGCGGCGCTTTGCTCAGCGGCTTCTTCCGCGGACAGCGCGGCTCAGAGCTGGACGGACACGGCTCGCTGCATCATTGAGGCAATGTCAGCCCTCACCCTGCTCGCTGAACCGCAGTTCCGGCGGATCTTCCTCGCGCAGTCGGTCAGCACGCTCGGCGACCAGATCGCGCCGATCGCCGTGACCTTCGCGGTGCTCGCCACCACCCACTCGGCGACCTCTCTCGGGCTGGTGCTCGCCGCGAGGACCATCCCGCTCGTGCTCTTTCTCCTGCTCGGCGGCGCCTGGGCGGATCGGCTTCCGCGGAAGCGCATCATGGTCGTCAGTGATCTCGCGCGGCTGGTCACGCAGGGGGCATTCGCGCTCGTCCTGCTGCAGCACGCGCCAGACCTCTGGGCCATGATGCTGCTCCAAGCCGGGAACGGCGCGGCGTCGGCCTTCTTCCGCCCGGCATCCTCCGGGCTCGTCCAGGAGGCCGTGCCGTCTGGCGAACGTCAGAGCGCCAACGGGCTGCTCTCCGCCACCGGCAACGTCTCGACGATCGCGGGGCCGGTCATCGCGGCGGCGGTCATCGCGTTTGCGGGCAATGCGTGGGCGGTAGGCCTCGACGCGCTGTCGTTCGGTGTCAGCGCCATCTTCCTCGCTCGGGTGGCCGTCCCGCCGCGCGTGCTGAAGGAGCGGATCGGCATCCTCCGCGAGATCGCCGAAGGGTTCCGCGCCGTGGTGGAGACGCGCTGGATCGGCCTGATGATTCTGAGCTTCATGGAGTTTCAGCTCTTCGTGCTCGCCTCTTTCAGCGTGCTCGGACCGGTGATCGCCAACGCCCGCTACGACGGCGCGACCACCTGGGCCCTGATCGCGTCGGTCACCGGTGTCGGGGCGATTGTCGGCGACCTCATCTCCCTCAGAATCCGGCCGAAGCGCCCTCTCGTCACGTCCAGCCTGGTGGCTGCAGCCCCCCTCGCGCTTCTGCTCGCGCTCGGGCTGACCGCGCCCCTCTGGGTGCTGGTCGGCGGCGCCGTGCTGTTTGGCCTCGGCTTCAGCGTCTCCAACACCCTGTGGTTCACCGCACTGCAGGACAACGTGCCCGACCATCTGATCGCGCGGGTCTCGTCGTTCGATTGGCTGGGATCGACGGCGCTGCGCCCGGTTGGCCTCGCCATCGTCGCTCCGATCGCCGCCGTCATCGGGCCGCCACTCGTCCTGATCTTCGCCTCGAGTCTCACGTTCTTGACACTCGTCGGCGTGGCTGCCCACCCGAGCGTCCGCGGACTCCGCGCGGCGGGCGTTCCGCCGTCGAAGCCGCCAGGGCCGGTCGACGAGGCGGCCTAATCCTCGCTCTTGAGGATGATCGCGTCGGTGGACGGGTTGCCGTCGGCGGGCGGGTGGTACAGGTCAGGTTCGATATAGATGACACGGGCCGCCGGAATCTTCGAGCGGATATCCGCCTCCAGCGCGTCGATGGCGACCGCGATCTCGACCAGTCGTGTGGAGGGTGGGAAAGCGACCTTCGCGGCGACCATCAGCTCATCCGGCCCGAGATAGAGGGTCTTCATGTGGATCAGCGATTCGACCGCCGGGTTGGCGTTGATGACATCCCGAATGGTCGCGACATTCTCGGGTGATGCACCCTCGCCCAGGAGCAGGCTCTTCGTCTCGATGCCGAGCACGAGCGCGACCAGGATCAGCAGCACGCCGATCGCCAAGGTGCCGAGCGAGTCGAACACCGGGTTGCCGGTCAGGATCGTGAGTCCCACCCCGAGCAGCGCGAAGACCAGGCCGATCAGCGCCGCGGTGTCCTCGAGGAGGACGATGGGCAGTTCGGGGGCCTTCGCTCGGCGGATGAACGAGATCCACGACCCGGACCCCTTGAACGGCAGTGCTTCCCGTCGGGCGGTGCGGAACGAGAAGCCCTCCAGGACGATCGCAATCACGATGACGACCAGAGGCAGCCAGACGACCTCGAGCGGCTCCGGCTGCTGGAGCTTATGGATCCCCTCGTAGAGCGAATACGCGCCGCCGATCGTGAAAAGAATGATGGCGACCAGGAAGCCATACAGGTAGCGCGCGCGCCCATAGCCGAATGGATGCTCCGCGTCAGCCTCCTTGCGTGAACGGCGACCGCCGATCAGCAGCAGGATCTGATTGGCCGTGTCGGCGAAGGAGTGCACCGCCTCGGCCAGCATCGCGCCGGATCCCGAGAACAGCGCCGCGATCAGCTTGGTGATGGCGATGCCCAGATTGGCGAGCATCGCCGCGATGATCGCCTTGTTTCCGCCGCTCTCACTCACCCCGCCAACCTACACTTCGAGCATGACCGTCTCGCTTCCGAAGATCGCCATCCTGGGTGCCGGCTCGATGGGCGGCGCCATCCTGTCTGGTCTGCTCGCACCCGGTGTGGACACCGCCGGGATTGCCGTCACCAATCGCACGGAGGCGAAAGCGGCGGCCCTCCGGCAGGAGGGGGTGGTCTCGCTCGCTCTCGAATCCGATCCGACTGCCACGGCCACCGCCCTGGATGGCGCGAAGATCGTGCTGATCGGCGTGAAACCCGCGATGGTGGCCGATCTGCTGCGTGGCATCCGCCCGTTGCTGGCGCCCGACGCGCTCGTGGTCAGCGTCGCGGCGGGGGTGACCATCGCCACGATGCACGAGCTTGTCCCGAATGTCGTGTTCCGGTCGATGCCCAACACGCCGGCGCTCGTCGGGCTGGGCGTGACCGGGGTCGCCGCCGGGTCGCGTGCCGTCGCATCCGACACCGCGCTCGTGCGCAGAATGTTCGAGACCGTCGGTGCCGTAATCGAGCTGCCGGAGTCCCAGATCGACGCGTTGAGCACCATCTCGGGTTCCGGTCCCGCCTATGTCTTCTACCTGATCGAGCAGCTCACCCGTGCTGCCCGCAACCTCGGCTTCGACGAGGCGCAATCTCGGCTGATGGTCGAGCAGACCTTCCGGGGGGCGTCCGAACTGTTGGCGGTGTCGGATGCCGACCCGGCCGAGCTCCGCCGTCGCGTCACGAGCCCCCATGGCACCACCGAGCGCGCCATCGAGGTCCTGGAGTCCGCCGGCCTCACTGAGCTCTTCGATCGCGCCACCGCCGCCGCACTGGGACGCGCCGCAGAGATCGCGCGCGGCGCGTAGTCTCCGGGCAGGCTCTCAGCGAATGCATCAGCGGCGCCAGTGGTTCTTACGGGGGCGACCCAGTCATGTCCGCCAGGCTCACTGGGAGCCACCCGGCCTCGCACAAGGAGACGCACGCCATGCCCAAGCAGACTGAACCGATCGAGCCCGCGGACGCGACCACTCCTCTGCCGACGCCGACTCCCGTGCAGGCACCCGCTCTCGCGACAGCGCCGAGGCGGACCGTCACTCTTCCCCTTCTCCCGCTGGTGATCGTCGGAGGGGTCATCGTCGGGCTGCTGTTCTTCGGCGGCGGAGTGGCCCTGGGGCTCGGGATCGGTGCTCACGATGCCCGCCCGGGAGTCGGTCAGCACATCCACCCGGGGCAGGGCGGCGTTCGCGGCAACGGGGCGAACGGCGATGGAATGAACGACGGATACCGATTCGGCTCCCGCCAGCGGGTTCCGGCCCAGCCGGGCCAGGGCCAACCGGGATCCGGACAGCGGATCGCGTCTCCAGCGCCGTTCGGCGCCCCCACCGGAGCCCCGAACAACGGCTGACCGCGCGGGTCACCCTGGTGACCGCGGGGTTGGCTGACTACTCTGGCACGATGGCTGACATCTTCGACGTGCTCGCTGACGGGACGCGTCGCGAGTTGCTCCTTCATCTTCTGCATCGGTCCGAGTCCGGAACCGGGAGCGGCGAGATCGCCGTGAGCGAGCTGGTCAGTGAACTCGGGATCAGTCAGCCGACGGTGTCCAAGCACCTCAAGGTGCTGCGCGACCACGAGCTCGTCACCGTGCGCGAGGAGGGTCAACACCGCTACTACCGTCTCGACGCGGCGCCGCTGGACGAACTCGCGCTCTGGCTCGCTCCGTTTATGAGTGGCAGCGGTGTCGCTGGCTCCGACGGCGAGGACGGCGTGTCAACGGTCTACGTCGCCTGGGCCGGAACCGAGGTCGGCGCGACGGTCGGTCGTCGCGCGGCGGAGACCGCCCACAACGCGCGCGCGGCCATCGAGGCGGCGCAGGCGCGCTTTCAGGGGGCTCAGTCGAAGCTCCAGGGCGCGCAGAAGAGAGTCGCCGACCGTTTTCCGCAGCTCCCCTTCAACGAATAGAGGTCGCAGACCCCACCCGAACGGGTGCGACGCGCTTGGGTGCTTTACAGCGTCTGGCGCGGCACCCTAGTGTTGCGACTGAACTCGTGTCACAGGAGTCACACTGCTGACGGCACGATGTCGGGGTTATGGGCCGAGTGGCTCGCGAAAATCAGGGGCGGCAATGGCGAAGGAACTGTCGGACGTGCGGTTTCTCACCGTCGCCGAAGTGGCCGAGATGATGCGCGTCTCGAACATGACCGTCTACCGTCTCGTGCATTCCGGAGACCTTCCCGCCATCCGTTTCGGGCGATCGTTCCGGATCCCCGAGTCTGCCGTCGAAGCGGCGATTTCGCTCCCGCAGTCCGAGGTCGGCTAGGCGCCTGCCGCGGAGTGCGCCGAGGGTTTCCTGCCACCGGGGCCCGTCAGGTACACTCGGCAGGTTAGATTTCCGTGGTCGGTCGTTGGCCAGGGTTGGTCAATGTCCGACACGAATGAGGTGAACATGGGTTCCGTCATCAAGAAGCGCCGCAAGCGCATGGCGAAGAAGAAGCACCGAAAGCTTCTGCGCAAGACGCGTCACCAGCGTCGCAACAAGAAGTAAGTCTGTGATGTCGAGCACGCGTCGGGCCTGTTAGTCCCGGCGCGTGCTCCTTTTCTCGGATTTCACAGCGCGGGCCTCCCGACGCACCCGGCGTTGCGCCTCCCGGATGCTCGCGGGGCTCAGTCTGAGCGCCGGCCAGCCGTGCTGCTGCGCGTGGTGGGCGAGGATGAGATCCGGATTCACCACCACCGGATGTCCCACCGACTCCAGCAACGGGATGTCGTTGCGACTGTCCGAATACGCCCAGCTGTCAGCCAGATCGGCCCCTGCCTCCGCCGCCAGCTTGCGGACCGCCGTGGCTTTCCGTTCGTTGTGCAGCACGTGGCCGATCAGGTGGCCGGTGTACACGCCATCCACAACCACGGATCGGGTGCCGAGCGCGCCCGTCAGCCCCAGCCGCCTCGCGATCAGGTCGCCGATCTCCCACGGCGTCGCCGAGACCAGCCAGACCTCGTGGCCCTTGGCGAGGTGCTCCTGCGTGAGGTCGACGGTCTCGCGATAGAGCCGTGGCTCGATCCGGTGTTCCCAGATCGACTCCGCCAACCCCAGGATCTCGGCCTGCGTGTGCCCACCCACCAGCCCCAGTGCGCGCTCACGGGCCGTGGCAAGGTGATCGTCGTTCTCACCGACCTGGATGAAGCGGCGCTGATGCCAGGCGAACAGCGCGACGTCACGGATGCCGATCACATGCTGCTTCCACGCCTCGCGCCCCAGCTGAAACAGGCTGGTGCCCCGCATCAAGGTGTTGTCGACGTCGAAGAACACGAGGATCGGACGGTCGCTTGCGTCGGGCGGCTCGGGCGTGCTCGGCGACTCGGACATCACGTCATGGTATCCGCCAGGAGCGCCTAGCCTGGGACGGTGACCCGTCTCACGCTCATCGGCAAGCCCAACTGCCACCTCTGTGATGACGCCCGCGTCGTCGTCGCCGAGGTGCTCGTGGATTTCCCGGGCGTGACCGTGGATGAGCGCTCGATTCTCGACGAGCCGGCTCTGCTCGAGGCCTACGTCGACGAGATCCCGGTCGTGCTGATCAATGACCGCGTGCACACAATCTGGAGGGTGGACGCGGCGCGACTGCGCGCAGCCCTCGACGCCGTCACCGCTGACTCCTAAGCTCAGGCCATGGAGCGCACGACCGTTCTCGCGATCTGCGGGAGCCTGCGCGAATCCTCCCTGCATCGGGCACTGCTGACCGCCGTCGAGCGCCGAACGCCCGGGCTGCTGCTCGTCGGTGCGGAGTTGATCCGCGACCTTCCGCTGCTCGACCCCGATCGTGATACCCCGGCTCGGCTCCCCTCGGCCGTGCGGGAGTTTCGCCTGCTGGCGGAGTCAGCGCGGGGCGCCATCATCTCCTCGCCGGAGTATGTGCACTCCGCGTCCGGTGTGACCAAGAACGCCCTCGACTGGCTGGCGGCGTCGACGGGCCTCTCCGGCAAGCCGGTGCTGCTGATGAGCGCGTCCCCGGGCCAGACGGGCGGCATCCGCGGCCTGGCGGCCCTGGTGCCGACCCTGCTCGCCCTCGACGCCGTGCTGGTCGACCCCATCACGGTCTCTCACGCGTCGGCGAGGATCCTGCCGGACGGCGAGGTCGTGGATGCCGGCCTGGATCTGCGGCTGGACATCGCGCTCGAACAGCTCTCGCAGGCGATCGGTCGCCGCCTCGTGCCTGCGCACCTAGGCTGACGTCTGCTCGCCGTTCCACCTCCCGGAAGGATCCCCCCATGAAGTTTCAGATCGTCAAGGGCAAGAGCACAACGCAGCCGTACTTCTGGCGCATCGTCGCGTCGAACGGCGAAACCATCGCGGTCAGCGAGAACTACGTCGTCAAGGCTTCCGCGAGGAGCGCCGTCGAGTCGGTCATCAAGAACGCGGCGGGGGCCACGATCGAGGATCTCAGCTGAGCGGTCCAGCTACGGCTCCAGCCGGTTCGGCCCGCGGAAAAGGTAGGTGACCTCACGGAGCGATGGCTGGTGCAGGAGCAGCATCAGAACGCGCGACAGCCCCATGCCGAATCCACCGTGCGGCGGCACGCCGTAGCGGAAGAAGTCCAGGTACACGCCGATCTCCTCGGGGTTGAGTCCCTTGTCCTTCGCCTGCTCGATGAGCACATCGATGCGGTGCTCGCGCTGTGCTCCTGTCGAGATCTCGACGCCGTTGAAGATGAGGTCGTAGCTGTTCGTGAGGCTCGGGTCGCCATCGTGGCGGCGGTGGTAGTACGGCCGGATGCTCGACGCGTAGTCGGTGAGGAAGACGAACTCGTGCCCGTACTGCTCCTGCACGTACTCGGAGATGCGGCGCTCGCCCTCCGGGTCCATGTCCGCGTCGGCGCGTGGCACGGTGTAGCCACGCTCTGCCACGATGGTTTTCGCTTCGGCCAGCGGGATGCGGGGGAACGGCACGCTCGGCACGGTGACCTCGATGCCGAACAGCGCCTCGATCTCGGCGCCATGCTTCTCTTTGATCGCGGTGAAGCCGGCCACGAGCAGCTGCTCGTGCATGGCCATGACGTCTTCGTGGCTGTCGATCCAGCTGAACTCCGCGTCGACCGATACGAACTCGGTGGCGTGGCGTGAGGTGAACGAGGGGTCGGCACGGAAGGCCGGTCCGACCTCGAAGACGCCGCCGAACCCGGCGGCCTGACCCATCTGCTTGAAGTGCTGCGGGCTCTGCGCGAGGTACGCGGTGGTCTCGAAATAAGGAACCTGGAAGAGCTCGGCGCGCGATTCCGACGGCGACGACATCAGTTTCGGCGTCTGGATCTCGATGAAGTCGTGCTCGACCCACCAGCTGCGCAGCGCGTGCAGGAAGGTCGTCTGCGCGCGGAACAGCAGGTTCATCTCCGGGCGACGCAGGTCGATCCAGCGGTAGTCGAGACGCTTGTCGACGCTGGAGTCCTCCGCGATCGGGAGGTCGAGCGCCGTCGCCGCGACGGTGAGGTCGCCGACCTTGACCTCGAGACCTCCGAGCTTGACGCGCTCGTCGTGCTTCAACTCACCCGCAACGGTCAGGAAGCTGCCGGTGGTGAGGGCCGAGATCGTGGCCGCCACGGCATCCGGATCTGACCCCTCCTCGACGTCGGCACGAGGGTGCACCAGCTGCACCGCCCCCGACTCGTCGCGGAGCACGATGAACTGCACCTTCTTCTGATCGCGCACCGTCTCGACCCAGCCGGATACCGAGACCGGTCCATCAGGGGCAGCGGCGAGGTTCTTCACGAGGGTGCGCACGGTCCACGAGTCTACCGGCGGTGGTCGAGTCCACCGGCGGCCGATGGCGTCCCGGCCGGGGCCCGGCTCGGCGACCGTAGACTTCTCGGGTGCCCGCCGACCTCCTTCATCTCGTGCGCCACGGCGAGGTCTTCAACCCGGCGGGCGTTCTCTACGGTCGGCTGCCCGAGTTCCATTTGAGCGAGCGGGGCCGACGGATGGCGCAGCTCGCCGCCGAGTCGATGGCGGGTCGCCCGATCGTCGCCGTGACCTCGAGTCCGCTCACCCGAACACGGGAGAGCGCGCAGCCGTGGCTTGACGGTCTCCGCTCGGCTGTGCCGAGTGCCGAACTCGGGATCGACGAGCGGCTGATCGAACCGCCGAACGTCTTCGAGGGCAGCAACGTTCGCGCCTCACTGAAGCGCAATCCACTTCTACTTCGGCACTTGATCAATCCGTGGAAGCCGTCATGGGGTGAGCCGTTCGCCTCGGTCGCCGAGCGGATGATGGCGGCGGTCGCGGCCGCCCACGCCTCCGTCGAGAGCGGCGAGGTCGTGCTGGTCAGCCATCAGCTGCCGATCTGGATGGTCGCGCGCACCGTGCAGGGCAAGCCTCTCGCCACGGATCCGCGCCACCGCCGCTGCACGCTCTCCAGCATCACCACCGTCGCGTGGGATCCGAACGCGGGCGAAGCTGGCGCCTTCGCTGAGATCGACTATCAGGAACCTGCGGCAGCATTGCTGGCAGAATCCATCGACCTGGGAGCAGTGTGACGATCGGCAGTGCGAATACCCGCAGCGTGAAGACCCGCAGCGCCGTCAGCATTCGCGCCCTCTCGACGAGCGCGGTCGCGATCGTCGCGATCGCCGTCGCGGTCTCGCTGACCGGGTGCACGTCGAACGACAGCCTGGCTACCCAGTACAACAACTCCGGCAACACCGGGAACTACGTGTCCGCCGACGGCTCGACCAAGACGATCGCCGCCGCCAACCGGGGGGCGGCTGTCGCCTACTCGGGGACGACGGATGCCGGCAGCCGGGTCTCCAGCACCGACTATCTCGGCAAAGTCGTCGTCCTCAACTTCTGGTACGCCAGCTGCCCACCCTGCCGCCTCGAGTCCAAGGATCTCGAGGCCTTGAACCAGAAGTACGCGCCGAAGGGTGTCGTCTTCCTCGGTGTCAACAAAGAGGACACCGCGGCCACCGCCCAGAGCTTCGAGAAGAGCCACGGCGTGACATACCCGTCGATCCTGGACGTCGACAGCGGTGCGGTCAGCCTGGCCTTCACGACGGCGCACGCGATCTCACCCAACGCGGTGCCGACCACCCTGATCATCGACGCCAAGGGCCGCGTCGCGGCGCGCTTCAGCGGACTGATCACCAGCCCGTCGCTGGTCGGACAGGTCATCGAGTCGACGATGGCCGAAAAGTGAGCACGGGCGACGAACTGAGCGGGGCCGAGCGGTGAATCCGGGCGCCGTCGTGCTGGGCGGTGGCCTCTGGTTCGCCGTTCCGATCGCCATCGCAGCGGGGCTGCTCTCGTTCCTGTCGCCCTGTGTGCTGCCGCTGGTTCCCGGCTACCTCGGCTTCGTCAGCGGCGTCACCAGCGGCCGGAAGCGAACGCGCAGCCGGATGCTGGGGGGAGTCGCGCTCTTCATCGCCGGCTTCTCGCTGGTTTTTCTCGCGGTGTCGCTGCTGGTCGGAACCGTCGGCGTCTTCGTCACCACGTATACGGATGTCATCCTGCGCATCGCGGGAGTGGTCGTGATCCTCATGGGGATCGTCTTCATCGGGCAGGTCAGCTTTCTGCAGCGCACGATCAAGCCGGGATGGCAGCCACGAACCGGTCTGATCGGCGCGCCCCTGCTGGGCATCGTGTTTGCGGTCGGCTGGACGCCGTGCGTGGGCCCGACCCTCATCGCCGTGCAGTCCATGGTGCTCGATCAGGGTAATCTCGGGCGCGCGCTGATCGTGGGTATTGCGTATTGCGTCGGCCTCGGGATCCCGTTCCTACTGGTGGCGATCGGTTTCGGCTGGGTCGGCGGTTCGGTGGCGTGGGTCAAGCGGCACATCCGGTCGGTCAACATCGCCGGGGGTGCGCTGCTGATCATCATCGGGCTGCTGATGGTGAGCGGCGTGTGGCGGACATTCATCTCGGCGTTTGGAGCAGGTCTTGGTATCGCGAACCCGCTCTGACGCCACGGACGCCGCCGACGGCACGTCCACTCGCTCCGACCCGCTGCGGCCGTCAGACCACATCGACTCCGCTGGTCCGATCGACGACTCGGTGACTCAGCCGCGGCTCGGTCCGCTCGGGTACGTGCGATTCTTCTGGCGTCAGCTCACCAGCATGCGCACCGCGCTCATCCTGCTGCTGCTGCTCGCCCTCGGCGCGGTGCCCGGCTCACTCGTGCCGCAGCGCAGCTCCGACCCGAACGGCGTCGTCGCCTACCAGACGGCGAACCCGCAGTCCTTCAAAGTGCTCGACTCGCTCGGGCTGTTCAGCACCTTCACCTCGCCGTGGTTCTCCGCGATCTATCTGCTGCTGTTCATCTCGCTCGTCGGCTGCATCATCCCGCGCCTCAAACACCACCTCGACGCCCTGCGTGCGAAGCCCCCGAAGACCCCGGCTCGGCTGGAGCGACTCGTCGGTTACGCGAGCACGACGACGACGACGGATGCCGAGAGCGCCATCGTGCAGGCGCGGTCGCTCCTGAAGCGGCAGGGATACCGGGTCGCCCGCTACGACACCGATGGCCCCCACCCCAGCCTCTCGATCTCCGCGGAGCGCGGCTACCTGCGTGAGAGCGGCAACCTGGTCTTCCACCTCGCCCTGGTCGGGATGCTGCTGACGGTCGGCGTCTTCGGCAGCTTCGGCTACACCGGCCAGCGCATCCTGGTGCAGGGCGAGGCGTTCACGAACTCGCTGACCGACTACGACTCGTACAACCCCGGTCGTTTCGCCAACGAGAACTCCCTGCAGCCGTTCCAGCTTCGGCTCGACAGCTTCCAGCCGAAGTACCTGTTCCAGGACGGCAGTTGGTCGCCCGAGAGCTTCAACGCCAACCTCAGCACTCGCGTTCCCGGGGGCAGTTGGACGAAGCAGCTGCTCCAGGTGAACTCGCCGCTCTCGATCGGTGGCACCCAGGTGTACCTGCTCGGGAACGGCTTTGCGCCGATCGTGACGGTGAAGGATCCGAGCGGGAAGGTCGTCTATTCCGGCGCCGTGCCGTTCCTGTCTCAGGATGCCAACCTCACCAGCGCCGGCGTCATCAAGGTGCCGGACGGGCTGGCCAAGCAGGTCGCATTCCAGGGATTCTTCTGCCCGACACCCGTCGCGACGACGACCGGATGCACCTCGCTGTCGCCGTATCTCAGTGACGCCGCCGTGCTGCAGCTCTCGGTGTTCACCGGCAACCTCGGCCTCGACAAGGGCACCCCGGTGAACGCGTACTCGCTCAACGAGGACGGGCTCACCAAGATCGCCGGGTTCAGGACGAAGGTCGACGGGCTCCAGCTCACCAAGGGCAAGACCGCGCAGCTCCCCGACGGGCTCGGGTCGATCGAGTTCACCGGAATCTCGCGGTACGTGAGCGTCGACGTGCACCATGACCCGACCCCCGCCTTCGCACTGCTGTTCGCGATGCTGATCCTGGGCGGCCTCCTGCTCAGCCTGTTCGTGCCGCGCCGCCGGGTCTGGATCAAGGCTCTGCCGGGCAAGGATGGCCGCACCCGCCTCGAATACGCGGGGCTCGCCCGCGGCGAGGACCCGACTCTGGCGCGGGCCGTCTCCGAGCTGGTCGCGCGTCACGGGCAGCATCTCGACGGGGTGACTGCCGAACCCTCCAGTGATGATCCACCAACACGAACGTAGGATGAATCCGTGCCCGCAACCCTCGCCGCTTATTCCGTCGTGGCCGTCTACTCGGCGATCACCGTCTATGTCATCGCCTTCATCGCGTTCGCGCTCGACCTGAGCAAACGCTCGGCGATCGCGCAAGCGAGTGCGAAGGCCCTGGCGACTCCCGCGCAGCTCACGGTGGGGGGCTCAGGGGCAGGCACGACCGTCCTGGAGAAGCCGAGCGCCGTGCCGAGCGTGCGGGGCAAGGCGAGTCGCTACCAACGCACCGGCTACGCCCTGGTGATTGTCGGCTGGGTGGTGCACCTCACCGCGCTCGTGCTTCGCGGGCTTGCCGCCGGCCGCGTGCCGTGGGCGAACCTCTACGAGTTCGCGATGACCGGGACGGCGATCATGATCGGCGTCTTCATCTTCATCCAGTTCTATCGCGACGTGAAGTTCCTCGGCGCGTACATCACCGGCGTCGTCGTCTTGCTTCTCGGTCTCGCCAGTGTCAACTTCTATGTGGCTGTCACCCCGCTGCCGCCGGCATTGCAGTCGGCCTGGCTGGTCATCCACGTGTTCGTGGCGACTCTCGGCACCGGTTTCTTCGCGGTCGGCGGTGGCCTTTCCATCGCCCAGTTGCTGCAGACGCGACGCGAGGCCGGCGGCCTCACGCGCGCGCCGTTCCTGGCGACGTTCCCGATGGCCGAAGTGCTCGAGAACATCGCATACCGCGTGGTCGTGGTCGGCTTCGCGTTCTGGACCTTCACTCTGATGGCCGGTGCCATCTGGGCGGAGCGCGCGTGGGGCCGCTACTGGGGCTGGGACACGAAGGAGGTCTGGACCTTCATCATCTGGGTCACCTTCGCCGGCTACATCCACGCGCGGGCGACTCGCGGATGGCGCGGCTCCCGCTCGGCCTGGCTCGCGATCATCGGCTTCAGTGCGGTGCTGTTCAACTACACCGTCGTCAATCTGTTCTTCAAGGGACTGCACGCGTACAGCGGGCTCTGACCCCGCGGCTGCGGCGCTACTCGACGCGCAGGAGGGCGTAGCAGCGCTCGAGCCGAGCGCGCCACCAGTTGTCGCGGTCGGCGGACGCGGCGCGGCTGACGAGGACGTTCTCGTCGAGCTCGACCCGGCGCACCGGGATCGAGCCCCCGGCGGGGATGAGGGGATCGATCGCGACATCCGTCTCGAAGAGTCTCACGGTCGCGAGCCCGCAGTCGTAGTCGAGCTCGGGCATCGCCGCGGCAAGCGCCGCTCCCATCGAGATGCCGACGGAGGTGTCAAGTGCGCTGGACACCACGACCGGCAATCCGGCCTCGGCGGCGATCGTGAGTGCGCGGTGGACGCCGCCGAGGGGCTGCGCTTTGATCACCAAGAGGTCGGCGGCCCCGGCACGGGCGACCGCAAGCGGATCCTCCGCCTTGCGGACGCTCTCGTCTGCCGCAATCGGAAGCTGCCAGTCATGAAGACGCCCGCGCAACTCGACGAGTTCCTCGATGGTGGCGCACGGCTGTTCGAGGTACTCCAGGTCGAAGCCGGCGAGGGCGTGCGCGGCGTGCTCCGCCTCATCCACGTTCCAGCCGCCGTTCGCGTCGACGCGGATCCGGCCCTCCGGCCCCATGAACGCCCTGGTCGCCCGCACGCGCGCCACGTCATCCGCCAGGGACTGCCCTGCCTCTGCCACCTTCACCTTGACCGTTCGGGTGCCCGCGTAGCGAGCGAGCACGCCCTCGACGTCGTCGGCCGCCACGGCCGGAAGCGTCGCGTTGACCGGAATCCTGTCCCGCAGGGCCCGTGGGGCGGGTGTCCATCCGAAGTCGATCGCGCCGCGCAGCCAGTTCGCTGCCTCGGCATCGCCGTACTCGATGAACGGCGAGAACTCCGTCCAGCCCTCCGGTCCACGCAGGAGCATCGCCTCGCGCAGCTCGATGCCGCGGAAGCGCGTCACCAGGGGCAGCGCAACGACGTGCATCCCGGCGAGCAAGTCCGAAAGGGGGGGAAGATCCGACAGCGGTGGCAGGGTCACGCGGTCAGTCTCGCACTTAGGCTGAGGTCAGACGAGGAAAGAAGCTTCCGATGAGCGTTCCGCTACCGCAACGGCCCAGCAACAAGCGGCCGGCGGGGATCGGCGCCAGCTACGCCCTGAACCCGACCCCGCAGGGACGGCAGACAGGATCGATGGGTGCCGGCTACATCCCGGTGCAGCCGATGGGGCGCACCGAGGTGATCGCGCAGGCTCCCACTCTCGGACAGTTCTGGCGCAGCGACATCCGACACACCACCGGGGGCCGGAAGCCGCGCTGGGTCGGGTTCACCGCGTTCTGGGTCGGGCTCGTCTCCATCGCCCTCTTCGTGGTGGCCGGTTTCGTCGGAATTGTCGCCTTCGCCGCCATCGCCTTGGCGCTCGGCGCCGTTGCGGTGTTCTTCGCTCTGATTGCGATCATCGCCGGGGTCGGCCGGGCACTGGGCTTCGCCGGCCTGATCCTGGCGGTGGCGGGAGCGCTGTTTCTGAGCGACGGGATCGTTCGACTGCTCGGTTAGCCGCCGTAGGCTTGACGGCGTGGATGAGCAGCCAGCAGAACCGGTCGCCGGGCCGCGCATCGAGCCGCAGATCGAGGGTCTCGGCCCCGGTATGACGATCGTGCGGGTCGTCCGCGGACCACGACGCTGGCCCGGACTGCTCTCCTGCATCCTCGCCGTGCTGATGCTCGTCTCCACGGGGGCCGGCATCCAGGTGGCGTCCGCCGGCAACTACACCCTGTCGACCGGGCTCGCCTATCTGGCCATCGCGCTCAGTGTGTTCGCCCTCCTGTTCGGCGTGATCGCCATCGCCAAGAAGTGGGCACGCGGCGCCGGAATCGTGGGCTCGATCGTCGCGGTCGCCGGCAACCCGCTCGTGTTGCTCTACGTGCTGAACGCGCTGGGCGGGTCGTGAGACGGCTCCGCGTCGTCCCGCCGGGAGCGGGTGTTCTCGCGGAGCTTCGTGCGGCGCTGGCGGGCGGCGATGCGATCCTGGTGGCACAGAACGCCGCATCGGCTGCCGTCCCCCCCGACGACCTCCCCGGCGACGTGGCGCGGAGGATCGCGCTGGTCGTGGAGACCAGCGGCTCGACCGGACGCCCGAAACGTGTCGCCATCTCCGCCGATGCGCTCCTCGCCAATGCCGCCGCGAGCGAGTCGGCGCTCGGCGGGCCCGGCCAGTGGGTCCTCGCCCTGCCAACGCACTACATCGCGGGTCTCAACGTGCTCGCGCGTTCGCTGGCGGCGGAGACCGAACCGGTGGCCGTGGCCGATGGGCACTTCACCGCTGCCTCGTTCCTCGACGCCGTCCAGCGCATGACGCATCCCGACCGTTTCACGTCGCTCGTCCCGGCGCAGCTCGCAACCCTTCTCGACGACACGCACGCGACCGCGGCCCTTGCCGGATTCACCGCCGTGCTGGTCGGCGGCCAGGCCACCCCGCGGGCCGTGCTCGACCGGGCGCGGGATGCCGGGCTCCGGATCCGCCGCAGTTATGGCTCGAGCGAGACGAGCGGTGGGTGCGTCTACGACGGTGTTCCCATCGGCACCACGACCGTGCGGGTCGTCGACGGCGAGGTCTGGCTCGGCGGCCCGAGCCTGGCCGATGGCTACATCGGCGATCCGGCGCTGACCGAGGAGCGATTCGTCAGCGACGGGGGTTCGCGTTGGTTTCGCACCGCCGATGGCGGGACCCTCGCCGCCGGGACGCTGACCGTCACCGGTCGCCGCGATGACGTGCTCATCTCGGGTGGGGTGAAAGTCGCGGTCGCCGCCGTCGAGCGCGTGCTGCGCGAGCAGCCCGGCCTGACCGACGCCGTCGTGGTCGCCGTGCCCGATCAGCGATGGGGAGAAGTGCCGGTCGCCGTCACGGCATCCCCCGTCGACGGCGCTGTCACCGACCGAGCCGACGCGGATGCCGCGGCCGCTGTCGCCGCCGAACTCGGCGTTGCCGCACGGCCTGCCCGCATCGTGCACCTGGAGGCGTTGCCGCTCCTCGCCAGCGGCAAGGTCGATCGCCTGGGCGTGCGCGCTCTGCTCGGCGACCGAGGGTGGTCGGGGAAACTCGGGTGACGGCGGCTCGGTAAACTGCCGCAGTGGCGAAGAAGCAGCGCAAGAAGAACCCCCGGACGACCCCGTCGAAACCCACCTCGGGCAGAAACCGTGGCAAGGGCGGACATCCGGGCGGGCGGTTGACCTCACAGGTCCGCCCCGCCACCCTTGGCACCTGGATTGCGGGAGCGCGCCCGCAGACGCTCGCGCTCGCGGTGGCGGCGGTGGTCGTCGGGACAGGCGCCGCGTCCCTCGACCTGAATCGCTGGTACGACCACTGGGCCCGCGCGGTGCTCGCGCTGATCGTCGCACTCGCGCTGCAGATCGGCGTCAACTATGCGAACGACTACTCGGATGGCGTGCGCGGCACCGACAAGAACCGCGTCGGTCCCGCGCGGCTGGTGGGCTCGGGCCGGGCCAAGCCGCGAACGGTGCTGACCGTCGCGCTGGTGTTCTTCGGGATCGCCGCGGTGGCGGGCGCCATCCTGATCTGGCGAAGTGGCGAATGGTGGCTTTTCGCGGTCGGGGTTGCGTGTTTCGCGGCGGGCTGGTTCTACACCGGCGGCCGGCATCCATATGGCTACTACGCCCTCGGTGAGGTCGCGGTCTTCGTCTTCTTCGGCGTCGTGCCGGTGGCGGGGACCATGTACACCCAGGTGCAGACGGTCAACATCGAGGGGTGGCTGGGCGGGGTCGCCGTTGGCGCCTTCGCCGCAGCCGTGCTCGTCGTCAACAACCTGCGTGACCGCGAGCAGGATGCCATCAGCCGTAAGCGCACGCTGTCCGTGCTGCTGGGTGACCGAGGATCGCGCGCGCTGTACACCGTGCTGCTCCTTTTGCCGCTGGTGTTCTTGGCGTTCTACGGGATCTTCTACCCGCTGGCATGGTTCGTCTACTTCGACGCGCTTCTGGTGCTGCCGGCCATCCTGATCGTTCTCCTCGCGAAGACGGCACCCGAGTTCGTCACCGCGCTGAAGGTCACGTTGCTCGCCGCCCTGGTCTACGGTCTGGGGCTGGGGGCGTCACTGGTGTTCTGGGGTGCTGGCTCGATCGTCGGCTGACCCCGACGCCATGGGGCGTCGACGGCCGGACTATTCCTCGCCGCGGATGGTGTCTTCGACGTCCTCGTCGCTGCCGACTCTGACCGTGGCGCGAGGGCTGGTGCCGCCGCGTGCCTGCGCGAGTTCCCGAGCGACCCGCTGGCGCAGCGAGCCCAGGAAGATGTAGGACAGGCACAGCGCGAGCAACGCGCCACCGACGGCAGCGATGACCCAGGCAGTGGTCGGGAAGGCCGCGACTGTCAGGGCGTACAGGATGCCGAACAGCACCGCGAACAGCCCAAGGCGCAGGGCGGAGTAGAGGATCCAAGCGCGCACGATGCTCAGTCTAAGCGGGGCACCTGGGAGCCGATCTAGACTCGGAAGATGGTCAAGGTCCTGGCTCCGATCGTCATCTTGCTGGTGATCTTCGCCGTGGTGGACATCGCGGCCATCGAACGCCGTCGCGTGCGCTTCCTGCCGAAGATCGCGTGGATCGTCCTGGTCTTCGTGCTCCCGATCGCCGGGCCGTTGATCTGGTTCATCGTCGGCCGCGGTCGTCCCGGCGAGACCACCTCTCACCCCGCCGATGGACCGCGTTCGGGACGGCGCGGCCCCGTCGCCCCCGACGATGATCCCGACTTCCTCGGCCGGTTGAACCGCGACCAGGAGCAGGAGGAGCGGATCCGCGAGTTGGAGAAGCGCCTGAGTGAACTGGGCGATGACACTCCCGAGAAGTGAGGAGCGGGCAGGCGTCTCCCCGGCGAGCCTCGCCGCGACCGCCCTCCTCGGCGAGTTCATCCGCTCCGGTGTCACCGACCTGGTGCTCAGCCCCGGATCGCGTTCGCAGGCGCTCGCGCTCGCGGCCGCGCAGTTCGAGCGCGCGGGACTCCTGAACCTCCACGTGCGCATCGATGAGCGATCCGGCGGCTTTCTCGCGCTCGGACTCGCCGTCGAGACGCGGCGACCGGTTCTGCTCGTGGTCACCTCGGGCACCGCGGTTGCCGAACTGCACCCCGCCGTGCTCGAAGCGGCCCACTCCGGGGTCCCCCTCGTCGTGCTGAGCGCCGATCGACCGGCCGAGCTCCTCGGCATCGGGTCGAATCAGACCACGGTGCAGCCGGGCATGTTCGGCGCCGCGGTTTCGAGGACGTGGGATGTCCCCGCTCCCGGAGCCGGTCCGGGGGAGGAGGAAGCCGCCAGAACGCTGGCTGCCGAGGTGCTGGCCGGAATCGACGGCCCCCGCCACGTGAACCTCGCTTACCGCGAGCCGCTCTCGGCGCCGCAGCTGCTCCCCGACGTCGAACCCGGACCGTGGGTGCCGCACACCCGGCCGCGGGAGGTGCTCGAGTTGCGCCCGGGGCCCGGCACCGTCGTCGTCGCGGGCACCGGGGCCGGGGACGTGGCGGAAGCCGTTGCCCGTGCTCTCGGGGCTCCACTGCTGGCCGAGGTGGCGAGCGGCGCGCGCTTCGGGCCGAACCTGGTCGCCGCCTACCGCGAGCTTCTGGCTGCGGCGAACTTCGGGGACCGGATTGAGCGCGTCGTGGTCTTCGGGCATCCGACCCTCAGCCGTGAGGTGCCGGCTCTGATCCAGAACGGTCGCGTCCACACGATCGTCGTGCGAGGCGACAGCAGAGACGATTACAACCCCGGACATCGCGTCAGTCGATTCGTGGATGCTGTCACCGTCGCCGAGGATGCCGCTGCTCTCGACGCCGCTCGTTCGTGGGTAGCTCGCTGGGTTCACACCTCGCGCCAGCTGATCGACGGAGTTGACACGGTTCAGGGCGCGGCACTCACCGACGACTATCGCGAGCGGGCAGAGTTCGCGCGCACTCAGCTGGAAGCGCTCCGCGCACCCGTCACGCGTGGCTCCCTGGTGCGCGCCGTGTGGAACGCGAGTTGGCCGCACGATCGCCTGGTCGTCGCCTCATCGCGGCTGATCCGCGAACTCGACCGGGTCGCTCCCGGCAAGAAGATCCCGGTGCACGCTAACCGCGGCCTCGCCGGAATCGATGGGACGATCGCGACGGCGACGGGGATGGCGCTCGCGCAGCAGGCGGGCGCCGAATCGCGGGGGATCACCCGCGTGCTGCTGGGTGACCTCGCGATGCTGCACGACGCTGGTTCGCTGCTCGCCGGCGTCGGCGAGCAGCGGCCGCGCATGCAGCTGATCGTCGGCAACGACGGCGGTGGCACCATCTTCGACGGTCTCGAGGTCGCCCGATCCGCGGATGCCGAACTCCTCGATCGCGTCATGCTCACCCCCCAGCGCGTCGACTTCGCCGCGCTCGCCGCCGCATACGGCTGGAAGTATCGTCGGGTGAGCAACCGGGGCGAGCTCGACCCCGCGCTCACGCCGGGCGACGAGCAGGTGCTCATCGAGGTGCCGCTCTCGCGCTGAACCATGGCCACCTTCGTCGGTGGAGTCTCGGGTGGCGCGCACGCGGCCGCGCTACCCTGACGCCCATGCACGAACTCGCGGGAATCGAACAGCTGCTGCGCGCCGGTGACGACTTCGTGCTCTCGAAAGTCGATCCGAGCTCCACACCCGGGTTCAACCACGGCAAGAAGCACGGCGTCGCCTCCCTCGCGGCCGGAGCCGAAGAGCTCGCCGATTTGCAAGAGAAGCTGTACGCGCAGGGAATCTCCGGGGACCCGCGTCGCGTGCTGCTGGTGCTGCAGGCCATGGATACCGCGGGCAAGGGCGGCGTCGTCGGGCATGTCGTCGGCGCGGTGAATCCGTACGGTGTGCACATCGCGGCATTCAAGGCACCCACCGAGAAGGAGAAGGCGCACGACTTCTTGTGGCGCATCCGCAAGGAGGTTCCGGCCGCCGGCATGCTCGGCGTCTTCGACCGCTCGCACTACGAGGACGTGCTGATCCATCGGGTCCGCCACTTCTCGACTCCCGAGGTGATCGAGGAGCGCTATGGCAAGATCGTCGCCTTCGAGAAGGAACTCGTCGACCGGGGCACCACGATCATCAAGGTGATGCTGCACATCTCACCGATCGAACAGAAGCTCCGCCTCGATGCACGTCTCGATGACGCCACCAAGTACTGGAAGTTCAACCCGAGCGATCTCGACGACCGGGTGCTCTGGCCGGCCTTCATGGAGGCGTACCAGATCGCGATCGCGCGGACGGCGACGGATACCGCCCCCTGGTACGTGGTCCCCGCTGACCACAAGTGGTATGCCCGTCTGGCCGTGCAGGCGCTGCTCATCGATGCCTTGCGCGACCTCGGGCAGGACTGGCCCGTCGCCGACTTCGACGTGGACGCGCAGAAGTCGCGCTTGGCGACGGAGTAGCCCGCTCCGGCCGCACGGGGTGGGCGAGTTACCCGAAGGCTTCGACGATCGGCCGGAACTTCAGACGCGTCTCGGCCAACTCGCGCTCCGGGTCGGAATCGGCCACGATGCCTGCGCCGGCATATGCCGTGATCCTGCCGTCAGCGGTGACCTCGGCGGAGCGCAAGGCGACGGCCCACTTTCCGCTGCCTCCGGCATCCACCCACCCGACCGGACCGCCGTACCGTCGCCGATCGATCGGTTCCAGCTCCCGGATGAGGTGGACAGCAGCACGGGTCGGCGCGCCCGCGACCGCGGCTGTCGGGTGCAGCGCGGCAGCCAGGTCGAGAGCGCTGGAGCCGTCGGACAGGGCGCCCTCGACATCCGAGGCGAGATGCCAGAGGTTCGGGAGTTTGAGCGTGAAGGGGATCTCGCTCGAGACGACACCGCTCGCGTGGCCGCCCAGTGCTGAGAGCACGCTCTGCACGGCGAAGCGATGTTCGTCGAGGTCCTTGGTGGAGGTGGCAAGGGTGAGCGCCGCCGCGTGGTCGGCCTCGGCATCGGCACCCCGGCCGATGCTGCCCGCAAGGACCCGGGCGGTCACCACGCCGTGGTTGACGCGCACCAGCGTCTCGGGGCTCGAGCCGAGCAGCCCGTCAACGGCAAAGGTCCAGGTGTCCGGATAGCCGAGTGCAAGATCCACCAGCACGCGGCGCAGGTCCGCTTCCTCGGGCAGGTGGCCGACGAGATCGCGGGCGAGCACGACCTTGTCGAGCTCTCCGGCCCGGATGCGCCGCACCGCCTCGGCGACGGCCGTCTTGTAGCCCTCCCCGTCGAGCGTGCCCTGATGCAGCGCAATCCGGTACTCGGCGCCGAGCGGGCGCTTCTCGAGCGCGAGGGCGGAGCCGTTCACCCGGGTGACCCAGCTGGTCTGGTCGCGTCGTCCGACGATCACCTCGGGGACGATGAGCACACTGGCCCGTTCCGACTCGTCGTCGAAGGTAAAGGCACCGAAGGCGACCAGTCCGCTGCCGGAGAGGCCGACCGGGTCGGTGACGGTGGCGGCCGCACTCACGGCGCGCCACGCATCTGCCGCCTCGCTGATGCGGTCCGGGCCGTGGAATTCGAGCCGCAGTGCCTCGCCGAATCCGGCGATTCCGTCTCCGCGGCGCACGAAGAGCAGAGGCGCACGCGGGTCGAGCAATGGCAGCAGCGAGGTTACCTGATCGACCGCGTGGGTCTCGACCGTCAGCGCGGGAAACGCCTGCGCCGAATCCGTCACCTGCTCAGCCTAAGCGCCCAGGTGGGGATGCGCCGTGAGACGCATGAGCGGCCAGAGGGCGACGGCCGCTTTCAGTAGGATTGACGGGTGGCGAGGGCCGAAATGGACAAGCAGCCGGAGCAGGTCTCCGAGATGTTTGACGACGTCGCACCCAACTACGACCGCACCAACGCGATCATGTCGGTGGGCAACTCGGCCCTGTGGCGAATCGCGACCGTCAGGGCCGTCGAGCCGAAGGCCGGCGAACGCATCCTGGATGTCGCGGCCGGCACCGGCACCTCCAGCGCAGCCATCGCGCGCTCCGGAGCGAGCATCGTGGCCGTCGACCTCTCGCCGGGGATGATCGCGGAAGGCCGCAAGCGCTATCCGCGGATCGAGTTCGTCGAGGCGAACGCCGAGAAGTTGCCGTTCGGTGACGACGAGTTCGACGCCGTGACAATCAGTTTTGGGTTGCGCAACGTCGAGCATCCCCTGGTGGCGCTCGCCGAGATGTACCGGGTGCTGAAACCGGGGGGCCGCCTGGTGGTGTGCGAGTTCTCCAAGCCGCCGCGCGCGTTGTTCCGAACCGGTTATCAGGCCTACACGAAGTTCGCGATGCCGATCATTGCGAAAGTGACCAGCTCCAACTCCGAGGCGTACGACTACCTCGCCGAGTCGATCCGCAACTGGCCAGACCAGAGCACACTCAGCCAGTGGATTCGCGGTGTCGGGTTCACGCGTGTTGTCTACCGCAATCTCACAGCAGGGGTGGTCGCACTTCATCGTGGTCACAAGCCAGAAGACGCTGCCATCCGCGCGTCCGTCGCGAAGCGTCGCGCCACCCGAGCGCGCAAGCCTGCCGCCGCTCCCGGTGGCTCCGCAGCCGAGCCGACCGACTGACATGAATCCGAGCCCGCCGCTCGCCCGCCGCAGCAACACCCTGAGTTCCTCACTGGGTTTGGGGGAGAAGCTGTTCGCCTCGAGCGAGGAGCGCAAGTTCGCCGTCGCCATCGAAGACGGACTCGCCCAGGTTGAGGCCGGACTGCTGAACGAGATGTCCTTCACCGACGACATCGCGGATGTCACCAGCCGCTACCTTCTCGAAGCCGGCGGCAAGCGCGTCCGCCCCACGCTCACCCTGCTGGCGGCGCAGCTCGGAGCGGGGAACAGCCGGGAGGTGATCCGGGCCGCCGAGGCGGTTGAGATCACCCACCTCGCCTCGCTGTACCACGACGACGTGATGGACGAGGCGCAACTGCGTCGCGGTGTCCCGAGCGCTCAGTCGGTCTGGGGCAACTCGGTCGCCATCCTGACCGGCGACCTGCTGTTCGCGCGGGCGAGCAAGATCATCGCCAGCCTCGGCGACCGCGGCCTCGCGTTGCAGGCGGAGACGTTCGAGCGGCTGTGCCTTGGCCAGCTCCACGAAACCATCGGGCCCCGCGAGGGCGAGGATCCGATCGCGCACTACCTGCAGGTGTTGGCCGATAAGACCGGGTCGCTCATCTCGCTCGCCGCGGTGCTCGGGGTCATCTTCTCGGACGCCTCCGAGTCGTTCCAAGAGCCCGTGCACGCATTCGGCGAAAAAGTCGGCGTGGCATTTCAGCTCATCGACGACATCATCGACCTCTCCGCCTCAACCGACCAGACCGGGAAGCTCGCCGGCACCGACCTGCGCGCTGGCGTTCCGACGCTGCCGCTGCTGTACCTGCGTCTCGACGCCGAGACGGATGCCGCCGCTGCCTCGCTACTGGCTCGCATCGAGCACGATGCGGTCACGCCCACCGCGGAAGCCGACGCTGATTTCTCTCTCGCCGTCGCCGAGCTCCGCGGCCACCGCGTCACGCGCGCTACTCTTGCCGAGGCCCGCCGCTGGGCCGATGATGCCGTCGCCGCGCTCGATCCGCTGCCCGCCGGTCCGGTCAAAAAGGCCCTGACGAAGTTCGCCGAGGCAATCGTCGAGCGTTCGGCCTAGGAGGGCAGATTCGGCGGCGTCGTGCCGGATTCGTGCGTCAGCTCCGCGCGCCGCAGCCGCGGCGACGCGACCAGGAAGGAACACCGTGACTCTTCGCCTTGCCATCGTGGGCGCCGGCCCGGCCGGGATCTACGCCGCCGACATCCTGTTGAAGCAGGAACGCGAGTTCGACGTCTCCATCGATCTGTTCGATCACCTGCCCGCGCCGTATGGCCTGGTCCGCTACGGCGTCGCGCCCGATCATCCGCGCATCAAGGGCATCATCACGGCGCTCCGTGACGTGCTCGATCGCGGTGATATCCGTATCTTCGGCAATGTCCGCTACGGAATCGACATCACCCTCGACGATCTCAAGAAGCACTACAACGCCGTGATCTTCTCGACCGGCGCCGTCCGAGATGCCGCCCTCGACATCCCCGGGATCGATCTGCCGCGCAGTTACGGGGCCGCGGACTTCGTGAGCTGGTATGACGGGCATCCGGACTACCCGCGTGACTGGCCGCTCGAGTCGTCGTCGGTCGCGGTGATCGGCGTGGGAAACGTGGCGCTCGATGTCGCGCGCATCCTGGCCAAGCACGCAGACGACCTCCTTCCCACCGAGATCCCGGCCAACGTCTATGAGGGCCTGAAGGCTTCGCCAGTGACCGACGTGCACGTCTTCGGCCGACGGGGTCCGATGCAGGTGAAGTTCACCCCGCTCGAATTGCGGGAGCTCGGAGAGCTGCGCGATGTCGACATGATCGTGCACGACGAGGACTTCGACTACGACGAGGCCTCGAAGACGGCGATCGAGACCAACAAGCAGGTGTTCGTGATCGATAAGGTGCTCTCGCAATGGCGGGAGCGCCCGGTCGGCTCCGCGTCGCGCCGCTTGCACCTGCACTTCTACGCGAATCCGGTCGAGGTACTCGGCACGCCGGAAACCGGCGTGACGGGTTTCAGGTACGAGCGCACGGCCCCGGATGGCGCCGGCGGCGTGGTCGGCACCGGCGAGATCCGTGAGCTCGAGATCGGCGCGCTGTACCGTGCGGTCGGTTACTTCGGCTCCCCGCTTGACGGCATCCCGTTCGACGAGACGCGCGGTGTCATCCCGAACCGTGAGGGGCAGGTGCTCGATGCCCACGACCATGTCCTCCCCGGGGTCTATGCCACCGGCTGGATCAAGCGCGGTCCTGTCGGTCTGATCGGCCACACCAAGTCGGATGCCATGGAGACCATCAGCCACCTCGTCGTCGACCAGGCCAACTGGTGGGCTCCCGCGGATCCGTCGCCCGCCGCCGTGGTCGAGCTGCTCGAGTCGCGCGGGGTGCGCTACACGGATCTCGATGGCTGGCACCGCCTCGACGAGCACGAGATCGCACTGGGCGAGCCCGAGGGTCGCGCGCGGATCAAGGTCGTGGACCGTGACGAGATGATCGCCGTCTCACGCGGCGAGTAGCTCGCGCACCGAGTTCAGCCGGCTCTACTGCACCGCCGCCGTCAACCGTGCCACGTTGTCGAGCGCGCGCGACAGGCGAGGCCGGCGCAGCCACGCCTCGAGTGTCAGCTCGCGGCTGCGCGAGCGGTAGTCGTCCTCGATCGCGCGAAGGTCTTGCAGGAACGCGCCGCCCCAGACCATCACCGAGACCTCGAAGTCGAGGCTGAACGAGCGCATGTCCATGTTGCTCGAGCCGATGACCGAGACCTCGTCGTCGATCGTGAAGTGCTTCGCGTGCAGGATCGTGGGCGAGGCGTAGAGGAAGATCCGCACCCCGGCGCGCAAGAGCGCCTCGTAGTAGCTGCGCTGCGCGTGGTAGACGAAGAACTGGTCACCGATCTCCGACACGAAGAGCTGCACATCGAGGCCCGATTGCGCGGCGGTCGTGATCGCATAGAGCATCGAGCCGTCCGGCACGAAATAGGGGCTGACCAGGATGACCTTCTTCTGGGCGGCGTACACGAGCGAGTTGAACATGCGCAGGTTGTTCTCGCCGGGGAACCCGGGCCCGCTCGGCACGACCTGACAGTCGAGGTTTCCGGTCCCCGTCTCGCGGGGTGGGGCGGCCGCGCGCGCCAGGAGCTCGTCGGTCTCGGCGTACCAGTCGGTGATGAAGAGCGCGTCGAGTCCGGCGACCACCGGACCCTCGAAGCGGACCATGGAGTCCTTCCACTGCAGTCCGCGCCGAGCGTTCTTGCGGCTCTCGTAGCCGGGGTCGATCACGTTCTGGCTGCCGGTGAAGCCGACCTCGCCATCCACGATCAGCAGCTTGCGGTGGTTGCGCAGATCGGGGCGCTGGATGCGGCCGCGCAACGGCTGGAACGGGAGCATCAGGTGCCAGGTCGCCCCCATGCGGGTCAGGGCACGGGTGGCCGCACGGAAACCGGGGTACCGAGAGCTGCCCAGGTGGTCGAGCAGCACCCGCACCGTCACCCCCCGCTGCACCGCGGCGGAGAGTGCGTCGAAGAACGGCTGCGTCGTCCCGTCCAGCGCGAGGATGTAGAACTCGACGTGGATCGAGCGCCTGGCCCGGCCGATGTCCTCGATCATGGCCGCGAGCGAGGCGGCGTTCTCGTGGAACAGCGTTGACGAGTTGCCGCCGACCATGGGCATGGCCCCGAGAGTGCGATTCAACTCGACGACGGGTTCGAGCCAGTTCGGCCACGGGGCTTCGGAACCGACGCGGTCGAATCCCTCGGTGGTCTCGGAGATGAGGGTGTTGATCTCGGCCTGCTTCTGGCGGCGCTTCTTCGGCAACCGGGAGTTCCCCAGCAGCAGGAACAGCGCGATCCCGACGTAGGGGATCAGGTAGATCGCCAGCAGCCAGGCGAGGGCCGTCTGCGGCCGGCGATTCTTCGGGATGAGCACCAGCGAAAGGACACGGATCACGAAGTCGATCGCAACGAGACCCGCTGCGATGACGGTCAGGAGCACGGCCGGTGTCAGCGGTAGTTGACGAACTGCAGGGCCACGTCGAGATCCTTGCCCTTGAGCAGTGACTGCACCTGCTGGAGGTCATCCCGGCTCTTCGACTGCACGCGCAGTTCGTCACCCTGGATCTGGCTCTTCACACCCTTCGGCCCCTCGTCGCGGATGATCTTGGCGATCTTCTTCGCGTCGTCGCTGTCGATCCCCTGCTTGATGGATGCCTCGATGCGGTACTCCTTGCCGCTCGGGAAGGGCGTTCCGGCATCCAGCGACCGCAGCGAAATGCCGCGCTTGATGAGCTTCTGCTCGAAGACCTCGAGCACCGCCTTCACGCGCTCCTCGGCGTTCGCCTTCATCAGGATCTTCTCGCCGCTGAAGTCGACGGAAGCCCCGACGTTCTTGAAGTCGTAGCGCTGCGCGATCTCCTTCTGGGCCTGACCGAGGGCGTTCTGCACCTCCATGGTGTCGACCTTGCTGACGATGTCGAAAGAGGAATCTGCCATGTTGCCATGTTAGTAACGGCGGATGCGCGAACGGCAGGGTGTGGCCGTTGCGGCCACCGCGGGGCGACCGCGAGTCCGAACAACGTTCTCGTCCGACGCGCCGTTCGGACGCGATCAGAGTCGGCGCGGCGGACGAGAACGCTGGTTGAGCACGCGCAATGGTGCGACGCGGGACAGGATGACGGCCTCCACCGTCGTCCACTGGTTGAGCACCTGGAGCGTCGTGAACTCGAGAACCTGAAAGCCCAGTCCCAGCAGCGTCGCGGCACGCTCATGGTCGGGCTCATACCTTTCCGGGGTGGCGTGGAACGCCTTGCTGCCGATCTCGATGACCAAATCGTCACCGACGAGAAGGTCAACGCGGATGCCCGCGGTGATCCAGACCTGGGGCCGGGCGATGATGCCGGCGTCGGCTAGCCGGATGCGGGCGGTCGATTCGGCGCCGGCCTCTGAGCGGTCATCGCTGGCGTCCAGCACCGCATCAAGTCGCCGCGGCAGCTGAGCTCGAAGTCGATCGAGATCGATGGATGCCGAATCGCCCCCTCGGCTCTCATGACGGGCGGAGTCGAGGACCGCTACCGCCTCATCGAACGGCAGGATCCGGATGCACTGGCGAAGACACGACTCCGGCGTCACGAGGAATCGCTCGCTCGCCGCCAGCCGATGTGCGTCGCGGTGCAGGACGAGACCGTCACGCGGCGGCACACGACTGTCTTTGCACACGCTGATGTGAAGCTCGCGATGTTCTGGCGTCCAGAAGCCGTAGTAGCTCGCGGCGCTCAACCCCGCGAGAGGGCCGCCTGCACGCGCGGCACGGATCAACGGATGGGGGATGCCGGGCAGAGCGACGACGCCGCGCCGTGGCCGCACGACCTCTCCTCGTCCGGCAGCGCGGCGGAGACGGTCGGCGCTGACCCCGGTTCGCAGGAGCTCGGCGGTGGTGGTGATGCCGCCCAGTAAGGCGACCGTTTCCCGAATGGGTGGCACCGGCATCCAGCGATGGTGGCTCGTCGCGGGTGGGCGGGCCGGGCGCCTCGCCCCGCTGGGGACAGCCACGCCTCGGCGCCTCGGAGGAGGACGCGAGCTCGACCAGCCTTTTCGCCCGCCGCGCCGCTCAGTGCCGGTTCCTGACGGGGTGTCGCGTGAAAAGTTCGGCTGGGCTCGCGAGCGGTCCCCGCGGTACGCGGCGCCCGTAACTCCTTGTAATATTGCCGAAGCGCTTCCGGTCGATGATCACATGGGCCGGACGTGCATGGCGGGTTACCCGAGCGGCCAAAGGGATCTGACTGTAAATCAGACGTGTAATGCTACGGGGGTTCGAATCCCTCACCCGCCAC
>JABBOD010000066.1 GCA_019351995.1 Acidobacteriota bacterium | reverse complement strand
GGGTTCGAGTCCCAGTGGGAGCACGTTGGTGCTGCTATCGACTTCGTGGGTCGGCGCATTCGGGGAGGGTCCCGAGCTGGTCGGGTCAGGCCGTGCGTGCCGCATCGCGTCGCGCGAGCCGCCGCAGCACGAAACGGTTGACCGGGCTCGCCAGGAGTAGCAGGAGCAGCCCGAAGTAGGTCACATGGGGGACGGTGAGGCCGAGGAGCAGTGCGACCGCGATGCACACCACCGAGGTGATGGAGTTGACGTATGTTTCGCGCGAGATGGGATTCGTCTGCGACTCGATGAGCTGATTCCCGCGCACCGTGAAGGTGATCGCGGCGAGCGTCAGGCTGCTGAGCAGGACGGTGCCGATGTACAAAGCGATGGTGAGCGGGGACGTCGCGTACGCGGCAGTGATCGCGGTCGGGAGAGGGAGGACCACAATCGTGAACGCCCACGCCAATGACCAAAATGTCAGCTGGCGGTTGTAGCGCCCGACGTGCTCGAAGATGGCGTGATGCGCCAGCCAGAACCTCGCGATCACCAGGAAGCTGAGCACGAAGCTGCCCAATTGGGAGGCATGGTCGACAAGCAGTGGCCAGACCGATTCGGTGGGGGCTGGATGAGTTGGCACGATACTCACCAGCGGCAGAATCAGCAGGGTGATCGCGATGGCGGTGACAGCATCCGTGAAGAAGATCAGCCGCTCGAGGCCGCGCGGGGTTCCCATCCGGCAACGTTATCGGCCCCGCTCGCGGCGCGGGCTTGTGGATACTCCGCGAGCGTACATGTCGGCGTTCTAGCCTGAGCGCGGAGGCGCCACATCTCCTCTCTTCGAGACGCGGCACCGCGCGCCGGCACGCACTGCTCGGCGGTCCACGAGCGCCGGGAGGCGACCATGCAGATCATCGTCAACACCGATCACAACATCACTCTCACCGAGGAATCGATCGGCGCGATGGAATCCGAGGTGGAAGCCGCACTCGCCCACTACGGTTCCCATCTGACCCGGGTGGAGGTTCACCTGAGCGATGGGAGCGCCGGCCGCAGCACCCAGGATGACATCCGCTGTCGACTCGAGGTCCGGCCAGAGGGGTACCAGGAGGAGTTCGTCACCGATAACGCGTCAACCGTCGACGAGGCCCTGAGCGGCGCCGTGCGGAAGATGCGGCACGTCCTCGACACCACCTTCGGCAGGCGAGACCAGCACAAGGGTGGCACGTCGATGGGTGGTATCGAACCGCGCTAACGCCGACGCGTCAGCTCTCCAGGGCGGGTTCCACCCAGCGGATCCAGATCCAGGTGGCCAGACAGGCGGCGGCGATGCAGCCCGCGGCGACGGTGAGCCAGGCCGACGCCCCGATTCCGCTGAACAAGACCGCCCCCGCCACCGTGACGGTGATCAGGGTGGCTCCCACCCAGACGGGCACCGACCATGCGAGGATGGCGCGTCCCGGGAGCCCGCCGACCGGGAGCAGCAACAGCACGGCTGCGCTGAGCCCCGACACGCAGATCGCGGCGAGGGTCTCGCCGAGTGCGGCGCTCCAGAACCCACCTGCGCGCGTGATCACCTCGTGCCCGAGCCATGAGGTCGCCGACAGGGCGACGAGGGTTGCCACCTGCACGAACTGGAGGCGTGCGCGAAGGGTCTGGCTCGCCTCCTCGGCAACCACGAGAGTCGCCACCAGGCCGAACAGCAGTGGTGGATGCAGGTCCAGACTGCGGGACAGTACCGCGCTGACCGCGGCGATCAGCAGAAACCCCGGGACCAGTCGGATGGCGACCTCGGTGTCGAGCGAGCGCGCCACGGTCCGTCCCACCAGCAGCATCCCGCCGGTCAGGATCACGAGCCCAGCGGCGAGCGAGACGAAGAGCTGCAGCGCAGCGGTGACATCAGCGTCCGGCCCGATGGCCATGACGCCGAGGAAAGCGGCGACAGCCAAGGACGCGCTCAGGGCGATGGTCCGCTCGCGGGGCGTCGGCTCGGGGTCACGGCGACGGCTGTTGCGTCCCAAAAGGCGCGGCCGCGGCAGCGAGAGCCGGCCGCCGAGAGCACCGGAGGCGAGTCGGAGGGGGAGGGCCACCAGCACGATGAAGACGAGGGCGAGCGCGAGTCCGAGCCACCACGAGTAGTCGACCAGCGTCGACGCAACGGTCGGGAGGGTGCCGCCGAGAGCGCTCGGGATGCCGGCGCCATCGGCGGCGGGCGGCACGGCCGGCGGAGCGGCGGGGATCGGAGGAGCCGCACTCGGAGTGGCGCTGCGGGGCGCCGGCGTCGTCGCCGGCGAAGATGTGCCGCCGGACGCCGGTGGGGGTGCTCCGCCGGGGGGTGTCGTCGGCGGCGCGACCACGCCAGGCACCGTCACGGTCACCCGAGCGCTGGGCAGGGAGTAGTTGCCTGCGGCATCCAACTGGATCGCCTGCAGCACGTGGGTGCCGGGGGTGATGTTGTATGCGGCACATGACCACGACGACCCGGTGACCGGTGCCGCGCACAACTGAGTGCCATCGGAGTACACCCGGATGCCGTCTCCAGCCGTCCCGGTTCCCGCGATCGTGACCGGCGGCGCGCTGGTCGTGGCGCCGTCGCGCGGCGAGGTGATGGTCGGCGAGCTCGGCGGTGTCTGGTCGATGACGACGTGAGCCGGCGTGCTCAGAGGGGAGCGATCCGAGGGTGTCCCCGGGTCGTACTGCGTCGCCGTGACCCGGTAGTCGCCCGGTGCTGCGGTCAGCGCGCATGACCAGGTGCCGTCGGTTTGGGCGCTCGGACAGGCCACCATCACCGTGGCCCCACCGGCCGTCGGCGTGTACTGCAGCGCGATTCCCGCCGTTGGGTATGCGGTCCCGCCGATCTGACCCGTGGTGAGAATCGGATCCCCTCCGCTGATCGTCGGGGCGCCGAGCACGTGGAGGGTGATCGAGACGGTGTGGGTGAGTGCCGACGGAGTCGCCACGGTGTCAGGGGTCGCGCTGGTCGAGCCGGTCGGAGGCCCACTCGGAGGCGCGCTCGGGGTTTCGGCGGGGGAGGTCTCGGTGGCGGTGACCGTGACGGAGCCGTTCGGGACCAGGAGGTCGCAGCTCCACGTGCCAGCCGAGACGGTTGCCTGGCAGGTCGGGGTGCCGCTGGCGACGACCTCGACCTGCCCGGCGCCTGCCGTCGTTCCGCTCAGGTGCAGGGCGTTTCCCGAGACGAACTCGCCGTCATGGTGCGAGGTGATGGCGAAGTCCGAGGCGTGCACGGCGCCAGCGGGCACCAACGCGAGCGCGGGGGAGACGGCGAGTGCCCCGACAATCATGAGGGGGAGGCGCAACCGTCGAGCTCGCGCCGCACCGGCCGACTCGGCCCCCCAAGCCGGCGCCGTCTTCGTGGTGGGTGAACGCCGCACTCGGTCCAGTGCACACCGGGTTGCCCGGAAGGTCAAACGACAACGCGGGAACCCAGGTGATTGACACCTTGGCGCTCTCTCGTCCCCTCAGGCGAGCTGGACCAGTTCGAAGATGTCGTCGTCTGGCAGCACGTCGGACACGGTCGACACGAGGAGCGTTCTCAGCGTGACCACACCGCCGCGTGTCGACAGAAAGGCGGTGTCTGAGGCATCGCGCCCGGTGGCAATGCGCATCAGTGTTGAGCGCGGGGCGAGCGTCGTGGCGTCGACCACGTACCACTCGCCATCGATGTACGCCTCGGCCACCGCGTGGAAGTCCATCGGGTCCAGGCCCGGCGCGTAGACCGACGCCATCCGAGCGGGCACATCCAGCGCGCGGAGGAAGGCGATCACGAGATGGGCGTAGTCGCGACAGACTCCGCGCCGGCTGAGCAGGGTTGCGACCGCGCCATCGGTGGGTTGGCTCGACCCGGGCATGTACGCCAGGCTCTGGCCCACCCACGAGCTGACGCCGGCGAGCAGTTCGCGCCCGACGAGTCCCTGGAACTCGACCCGGGCAACAGCGCCAAGGGTGTCAGATTCGCAGTAGCGGCTGGGCCGCAGGTAGCGGATTTCATCGACGGGCGAGTGCTCGACCGTCGACATCACGCCGAACTTGGTCACCGAGTAGAGCACCTGCACAGCTCCGGCCGCGACCTCGACGACGTGCAGCCGGGCGCCGTGCTGGTCGAGCACCACCCGAGGCTCCAGCCGCCGATCGGCCTGCGTCACGGTTAGATTCTCGCTGGCTGTCTGGTCAGCGACGGCCACCGAGAGGATGAGTGTCGCCGGGCTCGACGCGTCGAGGTCGAGTTGGGTGGTCGCGGCGCGCTTCATCCGGCGATCCTGTCACGCGAACGCCGAGCGCGGTGCCCGCGGGCACCTGCTCGGATCCGCTGTTTCACTTCGCCCTCATGTGAGGACGAATTGAAACAGCAGATCGCGAGGTGGTCGCTTCGGCCAGACCAGGCCGATTCCGAGCCCGCATCCTGCTTGCGATCGGGGGGCTCGTCTGGGACAGTTGACCCACTTAAAGATGAGGTCGACTGTGCCCCGTATCCCCGCGACCGAGCGTCGGGTGGCGCTGGCCCGGGCCGCGCTGGTTGTCATCGCGCGCGACGGGCTCGCCGCCGCGACCACGCGCGCGATCGTCGCCGAAGCCGGGATGTCGCTCGCGAGTTTCCACTATGCGGTTCCCTCCCGCGAGGAGCTCCTCCGCGACGTCGTCGATCTCGTGGTCGCCGAAGAGGGAACCGCGGCCCTCGTTCCGCTGTTGTCGCGGGCCGGGAGCGTCCGGGAGGCGGCGCGGTTGGCGCTGACCGCCTACCTCGACCACGTCAAGCAGGACCCCGGTCACGAGCAGGCGATGTTCGAACTCACCCAGCACGCCTTGCGCACGCCCGGGCTCCGCGATCTCCCCGCGGAACAGTACGAGCGGTATCACGCGCTCGCGATTCATCTCCTGAACGCCGCAACCTCCCCGCACCACCTCGAATGGAGGGTTCCCATCCCCGACCTTGCCCGCCTCCTGGTGACCGTCGCCGACGGACTCACCCTTGCCTGGCTGGCCGATCGCGACGACGCGGCCGCCGCCCGCACGATCGAGCTCGCTGCCGACGCGATCGCGCTGTTCGCCGACGAGCACGTGGCGGTCTCGGCATGACCGCGGAGCTCGCCGAGCCCGCCGAGGTTCCGAGTGCCTTCGCCGAACCCACCCAACTCGTCACCGGCGGCTGGATCGGCGCGTTCGCGGCCGCCTGGCTGGGCATCTGGATGGCGCAACTGGCCCCCTTCCAGCAGGTGCTGCCCGTGCAGGTGGCGGCGAAGATCCACTCCAGCCACTGGCAGGACTCGGTGGTCGCCTTCGGCGTCATCTCCGGCATCGCGGGGCTGTGTGCGCTCATCGCGTTCCCGCTCACCGGCGCGCTGAGCGATCGGACCACCTCGCGCTTCGGGCGGCGACGTCCGTGGATGCTCGGGGGCGCGATCCTGTTCGCGGGGGCTCTTGTGGCGCTCGGGCTGCAGAGCGAACTCGTTGGACTCGGAATCTGCTGGTCGCTCGCCATCATCGGGTTCTGCGTGCTCACCGCGACCCTGACGGCGACCATCTCGGACCAGGTGCCGGTGCGGCAACGCGGGGTGGCGTCGAGCTGGATGTCCGCACCGCAGGCGATCGGCACCATCCTCGGCATCGTGCTGGTGACCATCGTGATCACGGATCAGGTATTCGGTTACCTGGCGCTCGCCATCCTGCTGGTGGCGCTCGTTCTCCCCTTCCTGCTGCGGGTTCCGGATGCACAGCTCCCGCGCGCTGACCGCCCGCCTTTCACGCTCGTCGCCATCGTGCAGGGCATGTGGATATCTCCGCGCAAGCACCCGGACTTCGGCTGGACGCTGCTCAGCCGCATCCTGGTGAACATCGGCAACGCGCTCGGCACCGGACTGCTGCTGTACTTCCTGGAGTTCGGGTTGCACATGTCCCTGGCCGACGCCAACACCTCGTTGCTGATCCTCGTCGCCGTGTATCTCGTCGGCGTCGTCACGAGCTCGCTCGTCGCCGGACGACTCAGCGACCGACTCGGCCGCCGCAAACCCTTCGTCATGGTCAGTGCCGCACTCCAGGGCGTCGCGGCGCTCATCCTCGCGGTCTTCCCCGTGTTCCCCGCGGCGGTGGTCGGCGGACTGATCCTGGGCCTCGGCTACGGATGCTTCCTGGCCGTCGACCAGGCGCTCGCCACCCAGGTGCTGCCAGATCCGGCGGACCGCGGCAAGGATCTCGGCATCATGAACATCGCCACGGCGGTGCCGCAGGCGGCATCGCCGCTGCTCGGCGCGCTGGTCGTGGCGGCGCTCGGCGGGTTCGCGGGCCTGTTCGTTCTGTCCGCTGTCGCCGCGGTGCTGGGGGCACTCGCGATCCTCCCGATCAAGAAGGTGAGATGACGAGTTCCGCTCTCACGCTCACACGTCCCCGCAACGCGCCCTGGGCTCACCCTGCCGTTTTCTGGCCGACCCTGACGGCGGCGACCGCCGACCTCGAGACCCCGTGCGGTGTTCTCTCGGTGGAGGCGCTGGCCGCCAACGCCTTCGATCTGTACGACCGAGCTCGCGGCCTGCCGATCCGCGTGGCGAGCAAGTCGGTCCGAGTGCGCGGGGTGCTCGATGCCGTGCTCTCGCTGCCCGGGTATCGCGGCATCCTCGCCTACACGCTGCCGGAGGCGCTGTGGCTCGCGGGCGGGGACACCCGCTATGACGATGTCGTGGTCGGCTACCCCACCGTCGACCGTGCCGCACTCGCACAGTTGGCCTCCGATGCCCAGCTCGCCTCCCGGGTGACGCTCATGATCGACGACCTCGCCCAGCTCGACCTCATCGATTCCGTCGTCTCACCCCAGCGGCGTGCCGCGCCGATCCGTCTGGCCCTCGAGTTGGACGCGAGTTACGAGTCCGCCGTGCTCGGACACGTCGGCGTCCGTCGTTCACCGGTCCACACCGCCGAGGCTGCCAAGAAGCTCGCGGCGGCGATCGTCGCTCGCCCCGGTTTCCGACTGGTCGGGATGATGGGTTACGAGGCGCAGATCGCGGGCGTCACCAACCGGGGAACCGGCCGGGCCACCGTCATCCGCCGGATGCAGCGTGCCAGCGCCGCCGAACTGGCCGAACGCCGGGGCGCTGCCGTCTCGGCCGTGCGCGAACTGGCGGACCTCGAGTTCGTCAACGGTGGGGGAACCGGGTCGATCGAGACCACACGCGCCGACCCGTCGGTCACCGAAGTCGCCGCCGGATCCGGGCTGTTCGGCCCGCACCTGTTCGATGGCTACGTGCAGTTCAGACCTGCCCCGGCCGCCGCGTTCAGCCTGAGCGTGGTCCGCCGGCCGACCGCCGAGGTGGCGACCCTGCTGGGGGGAGGCTGGATCGCGTCCGGACCCACCGCATCCGATCGCCAACCGCAGCTGGTCTGGCCTGAGGGTCTGAAGACGCTGCCGCGCGAGGCGGCCGGCGAGGTGCAGACGCCGGTGACCGGCGATGCCGCCCGACGGCTCAGCGTGGGGGACCGGGTCTGGCTGCGCCACACCAAAGCCGGCGAACTGAGTGAGCATCTCAGTGCATTCGCTCTGGTCTCGATCGGCGAGAATGGCGGCGAACTGGTGGGGGAGCTGCCCACCTATCGGGGTGAAGGGAAGGCTTTTCTGTGACCGCAGCGACCGCGCGGGGCGGACGCACCGCATCGACATCGCTCTTCTCGCCCGGGCGCGAATGGACAAACTGGGGCCGCGTCGAACGCGCACACCCCGCGCTGATCGCCCGCCCCACCACCATCGATCAGGTCGTGGCCGTCGTGCGTATGGCCCGTGACCGCGGCTTGACCGTGAAGGCCGTGGGCGCGGGCCACAGTTTCACCGCGATCGCCGCAACCGACGGGATCCTCGTCGACCTCTCCGGGATGGCCGGCCTGCTCGCCGTCGACGAACGGCTTCGTCGGGTGACCGTCGGCGCCGGCACGAACCTCTCCCAACTCCCGGCGCTGCTCACCCCGTTCGGCCTCGCGCTGGAGAACATGGGCGACATCGATCGGCAAACCGTCGCGGGAGCGACCTCCACCGGCACGCACGGGACGGGCGCGAACTTCCGCGGACTTGCCGCTCAGATCACCGCCGCGGTGCTCGTCACCGCCGAGGGAACGGTGCTGCATGTCGATGCGGGACGGAACGCCGAACTGCTCCCCGCGGTCCGGCTCGGGCTGGGGGCGCTGGGCATCGTGGTCGAGCTGACCATCCAATGCGTTCCAGCGTTCCTGCTGAACGCGGTCGAGCACCCGGAGGGCTTCGACGAGGTGCTGGACGAGTTCTGGGCCCGGGCCAAATCGGTCGACCACTTCGAGTTCTACTGGTGGCCGCACACCGATCGCGTGATGACCAAGCGCAACACGCGCCTGCCGGGGGACGCGCCGCGGCATCCGGTCTCCCCGATCGCGAACTTCGTCGAGGAGCGCGTGATGTCGAACGGCGCGCTCGCGCTCATGTGCCGCCTCGGCCATGTCGCGCCCGCGCTGACTCCGGGGATCAACCGACTCGCGACGCGGGTGTACGGAGACCGCGAGTACACGGACTACTCGCACGAGGTGTTCACGGCGCCGCGGAACGTGCGGTTCCGCGAGATGGAGTACGCGGTGCCGCACCGCGCCGTGCCCGAGGCGGTGCGTGCGGTGCGCGCGCTCATCGAGAAGAACGACTGGCGGATCTCGTTCCCGGTCGAAGTGCGCGCCGCCGCGTCCGACGACAACTGGCTCTCAACAGCCCAGGGCCGCGCCTCGGGCTACATCGCCGTGCATCGCCATGTCAGCGACGATTACGTGCCGTATTTTCGCGAGGTCGAAGCGATCATGCGCGACCTGGACGGACGGCCGCACTGGGGCAAGATCCATTTTCAGGATGCCGCGAGCCTCGCGCCGCGCTACGAGCACTTCGCCAACTTCCTGGCAGCCCGTGACCGCCTCGACCCTGAGCGTCTCTTCGCGAATCCGTACCTGACCCGCGTGCTCGGTGCCTAGCCCCGTCACCGCGCCGTCCCACTCGACGCGCAGTCGCCGTTTTGACGCGCGGCCGCCGTTCATTCTGCAAAATCTCCCACTGGGCGATGTCACCGACTAG
>JABBOD010000023.1 GCA_019351995.1 Acidobacteriota bacterium | reverse complement strand
ACCCGGCAACCAAAGAGACGCTGAACTACCGCACTGCACTCTTCGCCGGCGTCGCATTGATCCGATCTCGACCGCTCTCGGTAACGACTGCCGCGGAAGTTTGCACGATCGTCAAGAGCCGCCAGATGGATGTTCGGCGGCTGCCGGGAACCTACATCGGCAACCCCTCCACGCATGCAGCCATCTACACGCCCCCGGTGGGCGAGACCGTCATCCGCGACAAGCTCAGCGACTGGGAGCGATTCATCCACGCGACTGGAGGCCTCGACCCTCTCGTCGCCATGGCGCTCGCCCACTACCAGTTCGAAGCCATCCACCCCTTTGAGGATGGCAACGGCCGCACCGGCAGGATCCTCAACGTCCTCATGCTCATGAATGCGGGATTGATCGGCGAGCCGATCCTCTATCTGTCGCGCTACATCATCCAGAACAAAGACGAGTACTACCGTTTGCTGCTCGCCGTCACGCGTGACGCTGCTTGGGAGGAGTGGGCACTCTTCATGCTGGAGGGCATCCGGCAAACGGCGTTGAGCACCATCGAGAAGATCGATCAGATCCAGGCGCTGCAGGACGAGACTCTCGGACGGATTCGGGAACTAACGACCGGAGGGGCGAACGCGGACTTGCTCGCCGTGCTCTTCGAGCAGCCGTATTGCAGGATCGCCAATGTCGTCGAGCGATGCCGAGTTTCACGCCCCACTGCGACGAACTGGCTCAACTCGTTGCTCGCCGGCGGCGTGCTGCAGGACGTGAAGGCAGGTCGCGAGCGGATCTTCATCAACGTGAGGTTCTTCGAGCTGCTCCTGCGGCCCGAATCGGTGCCGGCCGCGGAGCCGACACTTTTCTGAAGTCCGAACGCAGTAGCTCGAGTGCCTGGCCGTCTTCTCGCGGCCGATTCCAATCGACCAGGTCGGCGATGACGAGACCGAGAGGAACGGGAGCCGACGGCTTCTGGTCGACGACGTGTAGCCGGACGTTGGGTGACGCCGACTCGAGCAGCAAGTTGTCGTTCATGAATCGGTCGAGGTCCCGAATGCCGATGTATCCCTCGAACTCGCGAACGGACGAGAGGCCGGCGCGGTTGTCGCTGATGCCGGAGGCGACCACTCGTGGGTCGGCGACGACGTCTGGGATATCGGCTGCATTGGCTGCCACATCGACGACTCGAATCTCACGAGATCGCAGCCATGAATGGAGCAAGCGCAAAGGCGACTTTTCCGCTTGAAGCCGATCGATATACCGAGCGACAAAGAACCTCTCCTGTGCGTCGGCGCCCTGAACGGCTTCGCCGGACATTGCGTCGATGATCAGGCTGGCCATTCGTGAACTCAGGGGCCGGCCGCTCGCTGGTCGCCGATTGAGTTCTTTCTGATCAATCACCCACGAACGTCCGATGCGTTGAGCTTTGATCTGTCCGGAGCTGATGAGCGCAAGGGCGCGCTGCCGAGAGACCCCACGGGCTTCGGCGAACTCGGCGACACTCAACTGCATTGAACTAATGTAGTCGAACGACAATAGAAGATCAATCAACCGTGACGCCGCCGCAAGCACGTCCTTCGAACAGCCATCTGCGATTCCGAAAGCGCCGGATCCGCCCGACTTCACGGGGCGTGGATGGTCTCGTTCATAGCAAGTAGCGAGCCCAGGGTGGTCGTTCACCTGGTCGCGCGGCGCGACCACCCAAACGACGGGTTATGGGGCGTTCTTGCCTGCCCCACCGTGCCCCCCGGCTGACGCCGCGTTCCAACCACCCACACTCACCAGAGGTTCATGAGGGTGGTTGGAACGTACGGGTGCACGGTGGGACAGGCAAGAAAGTAAATGGTTGGGAGAGAGACAAGAAGCAGGACCTGCAGTCGCTGGATGGGCTGGCAAGATGCAGTTTCGCTTGGCGACCGGTGCTGTCGAGTCGATCAGGGGTCAAAAAACACGCCCCCTGTTTTCGCGCCGAAGATCCGTAAATCGTCCGTACCGTGGAGTAGATCCAGGTTGACGGCAGGCGGCGCGGGGAGGCAGCTGTGGTGCAGATGACTGAGCGGGACTACGAGATGCTCGAGTGGTTGGACAAGGTCGGGTTCGCCGACCTGCAGGCGATTCGATGGGCGATGTCCGGCACCGCCGGCCGCACGGACGGCGAACCGGTGGCGCTGCGGAAGGCCCAACGATGGATGCTGCGGATGCACACCATCGGACTCATTCGTCGGGCCACTCCTGCCTTTCAATCGGGCGCGGTGATGTGGCCGACCGAGCGGGCATCCGGTCGGATGCCGAACATCTACCGGCAGACCGCACGCCATGAGCTCGCCGTGGCGCTCGTCTCGGCGCGCTACCTGTCACTCGGCTACGAGTGGAAGCGCGACCGCCACCCGAAGAGCATCTACGACCATCAGGCGGACGGAGTCGCCACCCGCGGTGACGAGGTTGTGTTCATTGAGGTCGAACTCACGTCCAAGGCACGCTCGCGATACAAGCCCATCCTCAACTCGCACAGCGAGCGGCTGGAGGCCGGCGAGGCAACTCGTGTCGAGTACTACTGTCCGCCGTCAGTCGCGCGCACGGTTCGCCACGAAGCGGATCGGCTGATGTTCCGAGACACACGGGTCAAGCTTCGGATCCTGCCCGTGCTTGACGGTCTTGGGAAATGGGTGAAAGAGGATCCGTCCAACTCGGTCGTACGTTCGAAGCAAAATGTCGAGTAAGAAGGGGCGGAGCCGTGGGAACTGTCACACCATATGAAACGTCGAGAGGCAAGCGCTATCGGGTCCGGTATCGGTTGCCCGATCACGCTCAAACAGACAAGCGGGGGTTTCGGACCAAGCGGGAGGCCGAACTCTTCCTCGCCTCGATCGAGGTCTCGAAGGCGCGCGGGGACTTCATCCAGGCGAGCCAGTCGAAAATCACGCTCGGCGAGTGGGCCGAACTCTGGCTCGCGAACCAGGTGCAGCTAAAGCCGTCGACCCGGCTGGGCTATGAGTCGATTGCTCGAGCCGCGATCATCCCACGCCTGGGCAAGATCTCGCTCGCCGACCTGACGCACTCGGGCATCCAGAACTGGCTCTCCGAAGTATCGGCGCGGGCGGCGCCATCGACCACCCGGAGCTATCACCGCGTCCTCAGCATGATGCTGAAGTACGCCGTCCGAGACGGCCGGCTGAGCCGCAATCCGGCTGACGGCGTCAATCTGCCGCGCATCGTCAAGCAGAAGCACGGCTACCTCACTCACCAGCAGGTCCATCATCTCGCCGACCTCGCTGGCAGCGATGGCGACCTCATCCGGTTCCTCGCCTACACCGGGCTTCGGTGGGGCGAAGCGGCCGCCCTTCGCGTCTCGGATCTCGACATGCTTCGCCGCCGCGTCAATGTCGACCAGGCCGTCACAGAGGTCGGCCGGGACCTGATCTACGGTACGCCGAAGAACCACAGTCGTCGCAGCGTCCCGTTCCCGTCATTCCTTTCCGAGATGCTCGCGGTGCATTGCGAGGGCAAGCGGGGGAGTGACTTCGTCTTCACTGCGCCAATGGGAGGCGCCCTGCGAAACCGCAACTGGAGACGCCGGAGCTTCGACCCGGCGATGACCGAACTGCTCGAGATCTATCCCACGTTGACAAGGCTCACGATCCACGACCTGCGGCACACGGCAGCCAGCCTCGCGATCTCCGCCGGCGCCAACGTGAAGGCAGTCCAGAAGATGCTCGGCCACGCGTCCGCAGCGATGACACTCGACGTCTACGCGGACCTGTTCGATGACGACCTGGATGCAGTCGGAGACGCCCTGAGCAACGCAGGCAATCCAGAGAATGTGGGCAAAATGTGGGCAAACAGTGGGCAGCGCCCCAAGTTTGTACCAACTCCGATCCGAAAATAAGCCTCTGATCAGCGTTTTTAGTGGTGGGCCCGGTGGGGCTCGAACCCACGACCCGCGGATTAAAAGTCCGATGCTCTGCCAACTGAGCTACAGGCCCGTGGCCTCCAGCGTAGCGGGCGGAAGGGTGTGCTGGAGAGCGTGTGGGCGGCGAGCAGCGGAGTGCGCGGTTAGCCTGGAGCGCATGGCCGACAACTTCCACAAGCCCGCCTTCTTCGGTGGCGGCGAGTTCGAGGCGTTCGCGGGTGGGGAGGATCCGGCCGCGGTGATGCGGGCGGCTCACAACAGCGCGCGACTCCTGCTCTCTCGGGCTCAGGACAGCGACGATCCGGCCGTGGTCGATCGGCTTGTGCACTATACGGATGAGCACGGCATCGATGCTCTCGCCGAGTTGTGGGCTCGTTCGGCGCCGCACAGTCTGCCGGGCGCGCTCTGGCGCATCTACCTGGTCCGCGTGATGATCCACCAGGATCCGGATGGCGTTGCACTCCTGTTCCAGCGTGGCACGGAGGTGCTGTCGACGATCGACGCGGTCGTGGCCGGCGCGCCGACGCCTACGGGCCCGCAGGAGGTCACCGAGCTGGCGGATCGCATCCTGCGCGGGCTCTTCGAGGGGGACTTCGCGATCGCGTTGGAGCGTGCCGCCGCCTTTTGTCGCGTCCAGGCCGCTGGGGCGTCGAGCGTCGCCGACGACCAGGATGCCACCAGCCCCGAACGGGCGAGCGAACTCACCACTCGCGCGCTCCGGTTGACGACGACCGCGGATGAGCTGGCCGGGTGTGCGCGGATGTTCCGAGCCGGCACCCTCGATTAGCTCTCCCCCCCCAGGTGCCGAGGGGTCGGCAGTGGAGGTTTCGCCGACCGCGTAACCCCCATCCGCGACCCTTCGGCAACGCGAGGGGCGGGTAGAGTGACGGAGCCGGGCCGCGGTAACCCCGGGCTCCAATTTCCGCCGCTTCGAGCGGCCTTCTGCCGAGAGGCGTTCCGCGGTCCGGCACCTGCGCCCTCGCGTGAACATCGCGGCGAGAGGCAAACTCTCCGCCTCCTGGCGACGAACCACGTGCCATGAGCACATCCCGCGCGATGACCAACTCCCGTCCGCTGCTGGCCGTCCTGATGGGATCCGGCCTGGTCGCCATCGTGCTGGCGGGGATCGCCACGATCCCCTTCCCGTAGCCGACGCTCCCGCACGTGCGTGGCGAACCTGGCCAAACCGATCGCACGTCGGCGCCGAACGCCTGATGTCCCACCAACACCCGCGAAGGTTGTGAAATGCTGTCAGTTGTGACTCGAGACATCGGCGAAGTGGACGGCTCAACGCCCACTCTGTCGAACGAGGACTTGCTTCAGCATGTCGCGACCGGGGATCGGCGGGCCTTCGCTGAGTTGTACGACCGTACCGCACCTCGTGTCTTCGGACTCGTGAAGCGGCTTCTGCGGGATCACGCCCAGTCGGAAGAGGTGACCCAGGAGATCTTTCTGGAGATCTGGCAGTCGGCGACGCGCTATGACACCAGCAAGGGCAGTGCCATCGCCTGGATGCTCACCATGACCCACCGTCGCACGGTGGATCGGGTCAGGGCCTCCCAGGCCAGCCGGGACCGCGACACGCGGATCGGCATCCGGGATTACGTCGCCGCCGACGACTCGGTGGCGGACAACGTGGAAGTGCGCATCGAGAGCGAGAGAGTGAAGGAGGCCATGATGCGATTGACGGAACTGCAGCGTCAGGCTGTCCAACTCGCCTACTTCGGTGGCTTCAGCCACAGCGAGGTCGCCGCGATGCTCAGCGTGCCGATCGGCACCGTGAAGACCCGCCTGCGCGACGGGATGATCCGCTTGCGCGACGAATTGGGGGTGGCCTCGTGACCCCGAAGCCCTCCAAAGATCTCGGTGTGAACGCCGGCGCCTATGTGCTCAATGCTCTGAGCGCGGAGGAGAGCGCGCAGTTCGAGTCGTTCCTGGCCGAGTCCGAAGAGACCCGCGCCGAGATCACCGAGCTGGCGGATACCGCGGTCGAGCTGGGTCTGTCGGTCCCGCCGATCGACCCGCCGGCTTCCCTGCGCGCCAGCATCCTCGACGCGATCGCGACCACCCCGCAGCTCGAGCCGCTGCCGGCGGCCGCGGAGCCCGCCGAGGGCGCCCAGGCGATTGCCGCCGCTCCGTTGGCAACGGCTCCGGTCGTCCACCTCGCGGAGGAGCGCGCGCGTCGTGGCTGGTACTCGCGTCCCCTGACGACTCTGGTGGCGGCGGCCGCGGCGGCCGCGTTGCTGTTCGGCGGTGGTGTCGCCGTCACCGCGGTGATCAAAGGTCAGCAGATGAGCGCGACCGCATCCTCGATCACGCAGATCCAGGCGGCCTCGGACTTCCAACGCCGCACCGTGGATGTCTCCACCGGTGGCCAGGCGACGGTCATCTGGTCCGTGTCCCTGCAGCGCTCTGCGCTCCTCGGGACCGATCTGGCGGCGCCCCCTAGCGGCAAGACCTACGAGCTCTGGTACATCGGCAAGAATGGGCCGACCCCGGCCGGTACCTTCGACCCCACCGGATCCACGACCATGAGCGTCATGCTGACCGGCAAGATGGCGCAGGGCGACACCATCGGCGTCACCATCGAGCCCGTTGGCGGCTCTCAGAAGCCGACAACAAAGCCGATCGCGGTCATCACCACCGCGTAGGGCCGGCTATCCGAACTTGCCGGAGACGTAGTCCTCGGTTGCCTGCACGTTCGGCCGCGAGAAGATCGTGGTCGTGTCGTCGTACTCGATGAGCTTGCCCGGCTTTCCGGCGCCTGCGATGTTGAAGAACGCGGTCTTGTCGCTCACCCGTGATGCCTGCTGCATGTTGTGCGTGACGATGACGATCGTGTACTCCTGCTTGAGCTCCTCGATGAGGTCTTCGATGGCGAGCGTCGAGATCGGGTCGAGAGCGGAGCATGGCTCGTCCATGAGCACCACATCCGGTGACACGGCGATCGCCCGAGCAATGCAGAGGCGCTGCTGCTGGCCGCCCGAGAGGCTTCCGCCTGGCTTGTCCAGACGGTCCTTGACCTCGTTCCAGAGGTTGGCTCTCTGGAGCGACTTCTCGACCAGGGCTTCGCCGTCGCTCTTGGACATCTTGCGGTTGTTCAGGCGTACGCCGGCGAGCACATTGTGACTGATCGACATCGTGGGGAATGGGTTGGGTCGCTGGAAGACCATCCCCACCTGACGGCGGACGAGAACGGGATCCACGCCGGGGCCGTAGAGGTCGTTGCCGTCGATGATCACCTCGCCTTCGACGCGAGCGCCCGGAATGACCTCGTGCATGCGGTTGAGCGTTCGCAGGAATGTCGACTTGCCGCAGCCGGATGGTCCGATCAAGGCGGTGACGGAGCGCGCTTCCATCGTCATCGTCACGTCCTCGACGGCGAGGAAGTCGCCGTAGTAGACGTTGAGGTCGACGGCTTGGATGCGTTTCGACATGTAGCTTCCGTTCGAAGTTCGGGTTGGTCAGCGACGGGCTTTCGGCGCGAATCTCGCGGCGACGACCCGTGCAATCAGGTTGAGGATGACGACGATGATGATGAGGATCAGCGCAGAGCCCCACGCCTCGGCCTGAGTGACCGCCGGCTGGGTCGGGTCGGGATCGATGTAGTTCCGATACGAGACCACGGCGAGCGTCGACATCGCGCCATGAAGCGGGTCCGCATTGAACGCGGTCCGGGTGTACCCGGCGGCGATGTAAATCGGCGCGGTCTCGCCGATGACGCGGGCGACGGCCAGCATCCCGCCGGTGACGAGCCCGGCAACCGAGGTGCGGAGCACGACCTTGACGATCGTCCGCCACTTCGAGACGCCGAGGGCGTATGCGGCCTCGCGGAGTTCGAGCGGGACGAGCTTGAGCATCTCCTCGCTCGCGCGGACCATCGTCGGGATCATGAGGACGCACAGAGCGATCGCGGCGGACAGGCCGTTGAACGTCCCGGGGCCCACGAGAAGGGTGAACAGTGCGAAGGCGAAAAGGCCGGCGACGATGGAGGGGATGCCGGTCATGACGTCGACCAGGAAGGTGACGATCCTGCGCACCGGGTTGCCCGGCAGCGCATACTCGGTGAGCCACACGGCGGCGAGCAGACCGATCGGAATCGAGATCACCGCGGCGATGCCGGTGATGACGAGCGTTCCGACGATCGCCGGCCAGACGCCGGCGACGAGCTTCGTCTCCGAGGTCGCCCGGTCGAACTGAGCCTTCTCGGGGTTGAAGATGAACTGAGGGGTCAACGTCGTGATGCCGTGCGACACGACGGTCCAGAGCGTGGAGACCAGCGGAATGATCGCGAGCAGGAAGGCGACAAAGACGAGGCTGCGCACGAAGCGATCGGTGGCCCGGCGACGCCCCTCCACGATCGAGGCGAGGATCCCGATGGCCACCAGGTAGAGAAACGCGCCGAGAACAAGCCAGCCGGCGACGTAGTCGAGGTGGCCGAAGCCGGCGAAGACGAGCGCGCCGGCGGCGATCGCCGCGACGGCGACCCAGACCTCGATGAACCGGGGGAGTCGACCCGTGGTGAGCGTGCGCTGGGCCGATGGCGAATAGTTCGTCTGGGCTTGAGTGGTCATCGGCTTGCCTTCCGGGTCGGGATGCGCCGGCGCCGAGGCCCGGTGGAAGCGCGACCCACGACCCAGCGGGCCACGAAGTTCACGGCGAAGGACACCACAAAGAGCAGGAGACCCGTCGCGATCAGCGCGTTGGCCTGCGTCAGGTTCGCTCCACCGAACTGGTTCGCAATGTTCGCGGCGATCGTCGTCGGGTTGTCGTTGGTGAGGAGCTGGAACGAGAAGATGAGCTTCGGGGACACGATCATGGCGATCGCCATGGTCTCGCCGAGCGCGCGGCCGAGGCCGAGCAGGACGGAGCTGATGATGCCGCTGCGAGCGTAGGGCAAGACGGCGAGTCGGATCATCTCCCACCTCGTCGCCCCGAGGGCGAGAGCCGCCTCTTCGTGGAGGGACGGAGTCTGGAGGAAGATCTCGCGGCTGATGGAGGTGATGATCGGGAGGATCATGACCGCGAGCACGATGGCACCGGCGAGGAGGGTCGAGCCGCCCTGCGCGACGCTGCCGCCGAAGAGCGGAATCCAGCCGAAGTTGGTGTTCAGGAAGTCGTTGAGCGGACCCAGGAACGGGCGGATCACGACGATCCCCCAGAGGCCGAAGACGACAGAGGGCACCGCGGCGAGGAGATCGACGAGATAACCGAGGATCCCGGCGGCGCGACGTGGCGCGTAGTGCGAGATGAAGAGTGCGATGCCGATCGCGACGGGAGCGCCGAGGAGAAGGGCGAGGAACGAGGCCCAGATCGTCCCGAAGAGCAGTGGGCTGACGTAGGCCCAGAAGTTGGCGTAGCCGAGAGTGAAGCCGGAGGTCCGGTCCTGGAGCGCCGTGTTCTGGAGCCAGTTGGCCCCGATGGTCGGCGCCGCCTGGATGATGAGGAAGATCGCGACGCCCGCGAGGATGACCATGATGAGCCAGGCGGCGCCTGTGCTCAGACCGAGGAAGACGCGGTCGCCCACCTTGGAGACCTTCATGGCTGCGAGCCTAGTGGGGGCCCCCGTGTTCTGGGGGCCCCCACCGTTCGCCGCGGTTGCCGGAGTGGCGGTCACGGGTCAGTATTACCGTTTCTCTGGATGTGTCGCCGGTCTGTTACTTGACCGTGGCGAGGGTCGCGGTGACCTGCTTCAGGATCGAGTCCGGAAGCTGCACCGAGTTGGCCTTCGTGGCGCCGGCCTTCTGACCGTCGGTCGAGGCGATGAACTCCAAGTAGGCGAGAACGAGCTTCTTCTTGGCCGCGTCCTTGAACGTCGCCGGGATGATGTCGTACGACAGGAGCGGGATCGGGTATGCCTTGGTGTCGGCTTTGATCTTCGTGTAGTCGAACGCGCCCGAGAGGTCACCGGGTGTGCTGTTCGGCTTGATCGCGAAGCCGGTCGCCATCGCCTCGGCGATTCCGGCGTTGGTCAGCTTGACGCCGTCGACCGAAGCGACCGTCGCGCCCGAGGTGAGAGCCGAGTGGTCGACACCGCCGATCGCGCCGTCGACCGCCGCGATCTCGGTCGCGACCGCCGCGCCACCCTTCTGCAGGTCCATGCCGGTGATCTGCGGCAGGGTGCCCAGGTTCGGGCCGGCCGGCCAGTCGGACCCGGCCGCGCCTGCGAGGTAGTTGGTGAGGTTCTGCATCGTGCCGGACGAGTCGGAACGGGTCACAACGGTGATCTTCTTCGACGGAAGCGCCTTGCCGCCGTTGTCCGTCGCGATCGCCGGGTCGGACCAGTTCGTGATCTTGCCGGCGAAAATCTTGGCAAGAGTCGAGCCCGAAAGGTTCAGCGTGGACGCGTCCTTCTCGTTGTACTGGATCGCCACCCCGTCGAGGTAGACCGGGATGTCGAGAGCGCCGCCGGGGAACGTCGCTGCGGCCTGCGTGGTCTCGGCGGCGCTGAGCGGCGCGTCGGAACCGGCGAAGTCGAGCGATCCCGCGATGAAGTCCTTGCGGCCGCCGCCGGAGCCCTCCGGGTTGTAGTTGAGCGTCACGCCGGTGGCGACCGACGAGAAGGCCGCGCTGTATCCGGTCTGGGCGGCAACCTGCGCCGAGGAGCCCGCAGCGGTGATGGTGCCGGTCAGCGACGGGTCGATCGCGTTGAGGCCGACCTTGGAGGTCGGGGCGGCGGACGACGTGGTGGTGCTCGTGGTGCTGGCCGAGCAGCCGGCCAGAGCGAGGGCTCCGACGAGTGCGACGGCAGCGATGCTGCCAGAGCGCGTGATTTTCACTGTGTTCCCTTCGGGAATGTGGGGTTTTGTCCTGGTCGACCCGGAAAGGGCCGCAAGCGACGTTACGAACGGCGCGTGTCCAGACTCGAAGAGGGAGGTAAACGGACGGTGAACGAATACCGAAATCGAGGTGTCGTGGCACGCGATGAGCTCAGGCGGTGGGGGAGTGAACCTCGACGGCCACGACGCCGGTTTCGGGATGATCGACCGGGACATGCAGCACGGCGTACTCACCCGTTCCGAGCGACGCAGCTCGCTGCAGTTGCCCCGAATCCGGTGATCCGGTCGCCCGCGCGACCGCCGCGATGATCTGCGGCAGCACCGGTCCGTGGCTGCAGAGCACGGTCGTCACCGACTTCCGCAAGCGCCTGACCACGATCTTGGTCACGGCGGCTCCGCCGCTCTCGTAGGCGCGTTGACTGATCTGGGCCCTTTCGCGCACATCCAGCCCCGTGACTCTGGCCGTCGGCGCAAGCGTGCGCAGGCAGCGCTCGGCGGTCGAGGAGATGAGCTTTGCCGGACGGTAGGCGGCGATGCCGGGCGCGATGCTCAGCGCCTGATCGACCCCGCGCTGCAACAGCGGCCGAGTCGAATCGGGGCCGTCCCAGCTCGACGGCGGCACGGCCTTCCCATGCCGGAGCGCGATGATCGCGAAGGTGCGTGCCCGGCCGAGCTCGTGCAGGGTGGCGAAGCGCTCGACGACGTCGACGTCGTGTGGATAGCTGAGCGCCGCCCGCGCATCGGCCAGCGACATCCAGTGCAGGCTTTCGATCTCGTCGTTCGCGCTGAAGGTGGAGTTCGCGATCGCGAGCGCTGACACCTCCGCTGCCCAGTAGTACACGACCTTGTCCCGGCCGTTCGGAAGCGAATACTCGACCACGCCGAGAGGAACGCCCAGCGCGACGATGAGTCCGGTCTCTTCGGCGATCTCGCGGACCGCCGTCTCCGGCAAGGTTTCGCCCGGATCGACTTTCCCCTTGGGCAAGGAGGTGTCGCGATGCTGGGTGCGGTACACGAGCAGAATCTGGACCGCACCGTCCACCACCCGCCAGCACACGGCACCGGCGGCGAGCACGGGGGTGCCCGTCGATGCGCTCGGGCTCACCGGCCGACCCGCCTGCGCGCGGAGAGCTGCTTCACCAGCACCGACTGCATGTCGGCGAGCGGGAGGCCGTTCCGGTCGAGATCATGCCGCACCCACACGCCGTCGGCGCCCAGCCACCAGGAGGGGGTCTGGTCGCTGGTCGCCATATCGAGCAAGCCCCTCAACTCGTCCAGGTGCTCGGGCCGCACGATGCGGACCAGCGCCTCGACGCGACGGTCGAGGTTGCGGTGCATCATGTCGGCGCTGCCGATGTAGACCTGTGGGTCGCCGTCGTTCTCGAACCAGAAGATCCGCGAGTGTTCGAGGTAGCGGCCGAGGATGCTGCGCACCCGGATGTTCTCGCTCAGGCCCTCCACGCCCGGCCGCAGCGAACAGATGCCGCGGACCACGACATCCACGGGAACGCCCGCCTGGCTTGCCCGATAGAGAGCATCGATGATCGCCTCGTCGACCATGGAGTTGACCTTGATGCGGATCCCGCTGGCCTTCCCCGCGGCCGCGTTCTCGGTCTCGACGGCGATGCGCTTGAGCAGTCCCGTGCGCAGATGCAGCGGCGCCACGAGCAGACGCTTGAACTTCTTCTCGATCGCGTATCCCGAGAGCTCGTTGAAGAGGCGGGTCAGGTCTTTGCCGACGGTGTCGTCGGCGGTCAGCAGCCCGAGGTCTTCGTAGATGCGGCTGGTCTTCGGGTTGTAGTTGCCCGTGCCGATGTGGCTGTAGTGCGTGAGTTTTCCGGTCTTGTCCTGCCGCACGACCAGCGCCAGCTTGCTGTGCGTCTTCAGCCCGACCAGCCCGTAGACCACGTGCACGCCGGCCTTTTCGAGCTTGCGCGCCCAGCCGATGTTGGCCTGCTCGTCGAACCGCGCCTTGATCTCGACCAGGGCGAGCACGGCCTTGCCCGCTTCGGCGGCGTCGATCAGCGCCTCGACGATCGGGCTGTCACCGCTGGTTCGGTAGAGCGTCTGCTTGATGGCGAGCACGTTCGGGTCGGTCGCCGCCTGCTCGAGGAACGCTTGGACACTGGTCGCGAATGACTCATATGGGTGGTGCAGCAGGATGTCACCGCGGTCGATCGAGGCGAAGATGTCCGGCTTCTCGGTCGGCTCGGTCGGCAGCAGGTTGATGCTCGTGGTCGGCAGGCTGCGCGGATACTTCAGCTGCGGCCGATCGAGTTTGGTGACCTCGAACAGGCCGCCCAGGTCCAGCGGGGCGGGCAGCCGGTAGACCTCCTGCTCGGTGATCTGCAGCTCGCTCATCAGCAGCCCGAGGGTGACGTCATCCATGTCGTCGCTGATCTCGAGGCGGATCGGGGGCCCGAAGCGGCGCTGCAGCAAGCCCTTCTCCAGGGCCTGGAGAAGGTTCTCGTTCTCGTCCTCGTCGATCTCGACATCCTCGTTGCGGGTGACCCGGAACTCGTGATGCTCCACGATCTCCATGCCGGGGAAGAGATCACCGAGATGGTTGGCGATGAGGTCTTCCAACGGGATGTACCGAAGCAGGCCGCGCGAGTCATCCGGCAGTTGCACGAAGCGCGGAAGGTTCTGCGGCACCTTGAGGCGCGCAAACTCCTGCTTGCCGGTCTTCGGGTTGCGCACGCGGATCGAGAGGTTGAGCGAGAGCCCCGAGATGTACGGGAACGGGTGGGCGGGATCCACGGCGAGCGGCATCAACACCGGGAAGATCTGCGCCGAGAAGATCTCGTCGATCCGTACCCGGTCTTTCTCGTCGAGGTCGCTCCAGCTCTCGATGTGGATGCCGGCCTCGTCGAGCGCCGGCTTCACCGCGGAGCGGAAGGCGCGCGCATGGCGGTCCTGCAGCTCATGTGCCTTCTCGCCGATGGCCGCGAGCACGTCGAGCGGGGCGCGACCCACGTTCGTCGGGACGGCGATGCCGGTGGCAATCCGGCGCTTCAGGCCCGCGACACGCACCATGAAGAACTCGTCGAGGTTGCTCGCGAAGATGGCGAGGAAGTTGGCGCGTTCGAGGAGCGGCTGGTTCGGGTCTTCGGCGAGCTCGAGGACCCGACGGTTGAAGGCCAGCCAGCTCAGCTCCCTGTCGAGGAAGCGATCGGGCGGCATGGTGCCGTCGTCGACGAGGAACGGTTCCGCCTCATCATCGTCGAGAAGATCGGCCGCGATGGTGGCATCACCGAGGGGGCTGTCGGTCTCCATCGATCCATCATGGCATCCGGACGTTAATGCCGGATGAACTGCGACGCGGCGCGAGTGGCTCCGTGCGCCTTAACGGACCGGCGCGGGCATCCGCTCTGTCTCATCGTCGTACACGTTGAAGCGGTAGCCGACGTTGCGGACGGTGCCGATCAGCGACTCGAGATCGCCGAGCTTCGCGCGCAGACGTCGCACGTGCACGTCGACCGTGCGGGTGCCTCCGAAGTAGTCGTAGCCCCAGACCTCGCTGAGCAGTTGCTCGCGCGTGAAGACCCGCGAGGGATGCGTTGCCAGGAAGCGCAGCAGCTCGAACTCCTTGAAGGTGAGGTCGAGCGGGCGGCCGTGCACCTTGGCGGAGTAGCTGGCCTCATCGATGACGACACCCGACGCCTGGATCTTGGAGGCCGACTTCTCTTGGGCGAGACGTCCGATCACGAGACGAATGCGGGCATCCACCTCGGCGGGACCCGCCGTCTCGAGGATCACGTCGTCGACGCCCCAGTCCGCGGAAACCGCCGTGAGGCCGCCCTCGGTCAGCACGAGGACGAGCGGGACGGTGATGCCCGTGGTGTTGAGGATCTTGCACAGCGATTTGGCGCTGGCCAGATCTTGGCGCGCGTCGATGAAGATCAGATCGGCCGCCGGTGCGTTGATCAGCGAGGCGGGTTCGGCGGGGATCGAGCGCGCGCGGTGGCTGAGCAGACCGAGCGCTGGCAGCACGTCGCCGTCGAACGCAGAGGTCAGGATCAACAGCTGGGCCAAGGGAGTCCTCCAAAACGCCTACCGCACAGCATATCGACGGAATCGGAGTCGGGACTTTCGCGATCGGAGGGTGCGGGCGCCGCAGGTTACGCTGAACCCATGGCTTGGCAACTGCGCAGCGTGGTCCCCGTCTGGGTGATTGCGCTCGCCGGCGCCATCGTGGGGGCATCGCTTGCGGCGTCCCAATTCCTCAGCTGGTTGCCGATCGTTCTCGCCGGCTGCGTGCTGATCACCTTCGCCATCCAGCTCGCGTTGCAGCGCAAAGAAGGCCTGGTGACGCGGATGATGGCGAGCCTCGGGGGCGCACTCGTCATCCTGGCTGTCGCCACGGCGGCGTTGGCGATCGCTCGATAGACTGAACGCATGACCCTCGCCCTGGAACTGTTCTTCATCGGACTGCTCGTGCTGGCGGGCCTGGCCATCGCCTTCACCGCTGGAGTGGTTCTCTACAACCTGTTCCGCGGCCAGTCCTGATTCCTCTTCGTCGTCGCATGTACGAACTGGATGCCTCCCTCCCTGCCGAGATCGTGCCGCTGTCCTGGCTGCTGGGCATCTGGGAAGGCAGCGGCATCGTCGCGTACAAGGTCGGCGATGAGACGCGCGAGTACGAGTTCGGCCAGCGCGTCGCCTTCACGCACGATGGCACGCCGCACGTGCAGTACAGCTCGTCGACCTGGCTGTTCGGAACTCCGGAAGCGGACACCGCGGATGACCTCCTCGCCCCCGCTCCGACGCCTCTCTTCTCGGAAATCGGCTACTGGCGTTTGAGCCGCCCGCTCGGGGCGTCCGACGCGGGGCCGGGGATGCTCCCGGGTCTCGGCGAACCCGTTTTCGTGACCGCGTCGGAGGTCGAGACTCTTCGCACGCCCGACGGGGCCTTCGAGCTCGAGGTGTCGATCCTCCATCCCGGCGGGGTCAGCGAGCTCTACCTCGGGCAGGTGAAGGGTCCGCGCATCGATCTGGTGACGGATGCCGTGGTGCGAACCGCCTCCGCCAAGGAGTACGCCGCCGCGACTCGGCTCTACGGCCTGGTCGACGAGCACCTGCTCTGGGCCTGGGACATCGCCGCGCTCGGTCAGGATTTGCGCACCCACGCATCGGGACGGTTGGCACGTGTTGACTGAGGCACCTGATCCTTTCGGTGAACGTCCTGGTGCGGTCGGGGCTCCGCCCCGGCACTACGGCAACCCGCTCGGTGAACAACGCGAGCTGGCTGCGGGCCGCGCCATCGTCGACCTGTCGGATCGCGACATCCTGTCGGTCAGCGGGCTCGACCGGCTGAGCTGGCTCGACTCCCTCACCTCGCAGCGCCTGCTCGGCCTCGCGCCGGGTGTCGCCGCCGAGACCCTGCTGCTCGACCCCAGCGGACGTGTCGAGTACGCCGCGCGAGTGCTCGATGACGGCGAGACCACCTGGCTGTTGATGGATGCGGGCACCGGCTCCGGATTCCTTGCCTTTCTGAGCAAGATGCGCTTCATGCTGCGTGTCGAGGTGCGCGACCGCACGCACGAGTTCGCCACCGTCGGAACGATCGGCGAACTGTCGGCGCACCCCCGACTCGCGTCGGTCGCCGCCGCGCCGAATGGTGTGCCGCTCGCCTGGCTCGATCCGTGGCGATCGATCGTGGCCGGTGGGTTCCAGTACGCGGCGACCCCGAACCACCCGGCGGAGAACTGGAACTACCTGGAGGTGCTCGTGGAGCGCTCCCGGCTTGGCGAGCTCTCCGGGGTGCCGGCGGCGGGAACACTCGCGCTCGAGTCGCTCAGGATCGAGGCGTGGCGCCCGCGGGCGGCGACCGAGCTCGACGGGGCGATGATCCCGCACGAGGTGGACTGGCTGCGCTCGGCCGTGCACCTGAGCAAAGGCTGCTATCGCGGGCAGGAGACGGTGGCAAAGGTGCACAACCTCGGACATCCTCCGCGGCGGCTTGTGCTGCTGCACCTCGACGGCTCGGAGGGTGTGCTGCCGGTGGCCGGCGATGAGGTACTGCTCGCGGGGACAGCTGTCGGCCGCGTGACCGTCGCCGCGCTGCATCACGACCTCGGTCCGATCGCGCTCGCGGTGGTGAAGCGCTCGGTCGATCCCGCGGCCGAGTTGGCTGTCCAGTCATCCGAGGGGCCGCTTCTCGCCGCGGCTCAACAGGTGATCGTGCCGACGGATGCCGGGGCCGAGGCCAACATCCCGCGGTTGCCACGAGTCGGTTCCGTCCGCCGCTGAGGCGACCGCCGTGCCAGAGCACTCGACCGCCGATCAGCTCCGACGCCTCGAACGCAGGGTGCGACGTCGGCTCGACGTCAAGATGGCCGGACAGCGGGCCTGGAACTCCCTTCCCGCCATCGGTCAGATCATGGTCGCCGTCGCGGCGGCGTACTCGATCACCCACTGGGGTTTCGGGCACGCGGTGCCGATCCTGGCGGTGACGCTCACCATCAACGCGCTCGGGTTGTCGCGCGACGCGCGGCCGATACGAGTTGCGGAGTCCGTGCTCGGCATCGTGCTCGGTGTGGCCCTGAGCGAGGCGCTCTCGCTGATCGTCGGCAAGGGGCTCTGGCAGCTGATGGTCGTGCTGCTGGTGGTGTTCGTGGTCGGGCGCCTGGTGTCGACGAAGGTGACGTTCGCGGTGGCGGCTGCTGTTCCGTCTGCCCTGGTGCTCCTGCTGCCGATCCCACCTGGTGGGCCCTTCACCCGGACGCTCGACGCTGCGGTGGGCGGCGTCGTCGCGCTGCTGGTGACGGCACTGATCCCGCGCGACCCGACCAGGGCATCCCGTCGGGACGGCCGCGTGCTGTTCTCGGTGCTCAGCGAATCGACGGGGTCGATCGTCGACAGCCTGCGCGACGCGGATCCCGGCGCCGGCGAGCTGGCGCTCACCCGATTGCGCCGCACCCAACCGCTCATCGACGACTGGAACACCTCGCTCGACACCGCGCTCTCGGTCTCGCGCATCTCGCCCCTGCTGCGCCGCCGTCTGCCGGAGTTGAGGCGGGACGTTCTCGCGATTGCCGCCGCCGACCTTGCCGCTCGTCATCTGCGGACGATCTCCCGTCGCATCGAATATCTGGTGAGGGATGGGGTGGAGCGGCCGGCGCTCGCGGGAATCATGCACGACATCCAGACCGGAATCACGCAGCTCGGCGCGGAGCTCGGCGACCTCCAGCTGGCGGGGCAGGCGCGTTCCGTGCTGTCCGATCTGGCGCGGCGGCTCGATCCCGCTGTCGTGATTCCGGATGCCGGGATCACCGACGCGGCGATCGTGCTGCTGGTGCGTCCGCTGGTCATCGACCTGCTCATGGGAACCGGACTGCCGGCCGACGACGCGCGGGCGCTGCTGCCTCCGCTGTGACGTTCCGGTTGTCACGGACAGTCCTTGACAACCGGAACGCGCCGCGGGGGAGAGCCTCCGGCACGATCGAGGCACGTTAACGTGGTGCGACGGCCGCCCAATCCAGCGTGAGTTCGCCGAGCCGCCACCGCGCCCGGCCGTCGCGCACCGGCCAGCCGGCGGCGCGCAGGCTGCCGACGACCGCGATCCAGCGCTGCGTCGGGCCGTAGACGGCCAACGGCGCGTGCACGGCCCACAGCCGGTCGAGGTCGCTCAGCAGTTCGTGCACACGTTCACCCGGCACGTTCCGATGGATCAGCGCCTTCGGGAGGCGCTCGGCCACGATCGATGGCTTCTCGAGTGACGCCAGGCGCAGCGAGATCGTGAATGTGCTCGGGCCGCCCGTGTCGAGGGCGATCCAACTCGCAACCCGCCCGATCTCATTACAGGTTCCCTCGACCAGGATGCCGCCGGGCTGCAGTCGAGACGTCATGGTGTGCCAGGCCTCGGAGACCTCGCCCTCGTCGTACTGGCGCAGCACGTTCAGCGCGCGGATGACGGCGGCGGGCCGCCCGTCAGGAGTCGGCGTCTCGAATCCCCCGAGGCGGAAGGTGACCCCGTCACGCGCTGCGGCGGATGCGACCCGCACCCGCTCGGGATCGATCTCCACGCCGATCACCTCGACGTCCGCACGCACCGCCGCGAGACGGTCCCGCAGCTCCAGTGTCGTCGTGGCCGACGCGCCGTAGCCGAGGTCGACGACCAGCGGGTCGGCCGTTGCGCGGAGCACCGGCAGGGTCGCGATCCAGCGGTCGATGCGCCGCAGCCGGTTCACGCCCGTCGTGCCCCGCGTGATGCGTCCGCGGGGGGAGCCGGGTCTGCCCATCAGGAACCCAGCATCCGGCGCACCGTCTCCGCCAGCGCGTCGACGTCGACATGCGAGGACGTGTCCACCCAAAGCGGCTCCCCCGTGATCGGGCCCGCGCCCTCCCAGAACCCCGGACGCCACGACTCATGCATCTCGTGCCGCTCCGGCATCCGCCGCTCAAAGCGTTCGCGAGCAAGATGCTCGGGGACGTCGCACCACACCTCGAGAACGCGGGGTTCACCCATGGTCGCGAGTCCCGCATCCAGAAACGGACGGTCCCGGGTCGAGAGCCAGATCGCGTCGAGCACCACGGAGCCGTCGATGGCGCCGGCGAGGGCGTACATGCTGTCGAGGGCGAGCCCTCCCAGCCGCGGGCTGGGGACGTGCGGCCAGACCAGCTCCCCGAACGCCTCCTTGATCGCGTCTTTGGAGAGAAACACCCAGCTGAGCCGCTCGGCCAGCAGTGCGCCCAGGGTCGACTTCCCGGATGCGGGCAGCCCGTTGAGGAGCACCACCCGGTCGGCCATGCCCCATTGTGACGCCGACGGGCGGCAATACTCGAATGGATAGGCTTGCCACATGACCACCACGCTCATCCTGCTGCGCCACGGTAACTCGGACTGGAACACCAAGAACCTCTTCACCGGCTGGGTGGATGTGGATCTCAGCGAGCAGGGGCGCGCCGAGGCCGTGCGTGCCGGGCAGTTGATCGCGGAGTCGGGGCTGCTGCCCGACATCCAGTACACCTCGTTGCTGAAGCGCGCCATCCACACCGCCGACATTGCGCTCGCCGAAGCCGATCTCGACTGGATCGACGTCAAGCGCAGCTGGCGGCTCAACGAGCGCCACTACGGCGCGTTGCAGGGCAAAGACAAGGCGCAGACGCTGGCCGAGTTCGGCGAGGAGCAGTTCATGACCTGGCGCCGCAGCTTCGACGTCCCGCCGCCGCCGCTGGACGACGATGCCGAGTTTTCGCAGGCGCACGACCGTCGCTACGCCGGACTCGGCGACGAGTTGCCGCGCACCGAGTCCCTCAAGCTGGTCATCGACCGGATGCTGCCGTACTGGCACTCCGACATCACGGTGGATCTCGCGGCCGGCAAGACTGTGCTGGTCACCGCTCACGGCAACTCGCTTCGCGCACTGGTGAAGCACCTCGACGGCATCTCGGATGATGCGATCTCCGAGCTCAACATCCCGACCGGCATCCCGCTGGTCTACGAGTTGGACGAGGCGTTCATGCCGACCGGGCCCGGCCGCTACCTCGACCCGGATGCGGCCGCCGCCGGAGCCGCCGCCGTCGCCAGTCAGGGCAAGAAGTAGCGCTCGCCGGAGGGCTACGCGTCCTGCGGGATCCAATCGCCGGTGGCGAGGTACTGGACCTTCTTCGCGATCGAGACCGCGTGGTCGGCGAAACGCTCGTGATAGCGGGACGCGAGGGTGGCATCCACGGTGTCGGCAGCGGCGCCCTTCCAGGTCTCGCCCAGCACCTTGTCGAAGACGCTGAGGTGCAGCGCATCGACTTTGTCGTCTTCGTTGCGGATGTCTTCGGCGATGCGGGTGTCTTCGGTGCGCAGCAGTTCGGTGAGCTTGCGAGCGATCTCGACATCGAGAGCGCCCATCTCGCGGAACGTTCCGCGAAGTCCCTTCGGCACGACCTTCTCGGGGAAACGGTACCGCGACAGCTGCGCGATGTGCTCTGACATGTCGCCCATGCGCTCGAGGGAGGCGCTGATGCGCAGAGCGCTGACCACGATGCGCAGATCGCGCGCGACCGGCTGCTGGCGAGCGAGGATGTTGATGGCGAGTTCGTCGAGCTCTGCGGCGAGTTCGTCGATCTTGTCGTCGTCGGCGATCACCGTTTCGGCGAGCGACACATTGGACTCGTTGAAGGACTCGGTTGCCCGTTCGATGGAACTCGTGACGAGGGTCGAGATCTCGACCAGGCGGTCTTGGACCTCTCGCAGTTCCTGCTGAAATACCTCGCGCATGCCGACATCCTCTTCTCGCTCGCGGGCACGACGCCATCGCCCCGCTCGCGCCCACGGTGCACCGCGGACATGAACGCACGGTGACGTGCATCTGAACATCTCACCACGTCGCACGACGAGCAGGGAAACCGGTCGAGTCGGACGCGCCGCCGCCGCCTAATCTAGTCCCATGGACCCGGCGCACTGGATCGTGGCCGCGGCGATGGTCTTCGGACTCGTCGTCGGCGTCGGCGTCTCTGTCGTCGTGATGGCCGCTCATCGTCGCGGGCAGAGTGCGGTCGCTGTCGTCACTCCCGTGGTACCGGACGGCGTCGACGAGGTCATCGACTCCCTGGAGTCGGCGGGGATCGTCCTCGACTCCTCGAACAACGTGCTCTCCGCATCGACGGCCGCACTGGCATACGGGTTGGTGTGGAACGAGGCGCTGGTCTATCCGGAACTCGTGGCGCTCGTCGATCGTGTCCGCCGCGACGGGGTCCCGGTCAGCCAAGAGTTCCACCTGACACGAAGTCTGTTCGGCGAGGCGCAGCTTCATGTCCAGGTGCGCGTCGCACCCCTGGGCACCCGGTTCATGCTCGTGCTCGCCGAGGACCGCACAGAGTCTTTCCGTCTCGACGAGGTGCGTCGAGACTTCGTCGCGAATATCAGCCACGAGCTGAAGACCCCCATCGGAGCGATCGGTCTGCTGGCCGAGGCGCTCCAGTTGGCCTCGGACGAGCCGAAGGAGGTGAAGCGCTTCGCCAAGCGACTCACCATCGAAGCCGATCGTCTCGCGCGACTGACGCAGGAGATCATCGAGCTCAGCCGCCTGCAGGCTGCCGAGCCGCTCGCGTCGGCAACCAAGGTCGACATCGACACGGTGGTCGCGCAGGCGGTCGATCGGAACCGGGTGGCGGCTGAGTCGCACCGCATCTCGCTGGTGAGCGGTGGAGACGCCGGCGCTCAGGTCTACGGCGACGAGCAGCTGCTCGTCACGGCCGTGCACAACCTCATCGCCAACGCGATCCAGTACTCCCCAGACGGTTTCCGCGTCGGCGTGGGCGTGACGGTCGCGAACGGGGTCGTCGAGATCGCGGTCACCGACCAGGGCGTCGGCATTCCGGAGGGCGAGCGCGAGCGAGTGTTCGAGCGGTTCTTCCGCGTCGACAACGCCCGGAGCCGTCACACCGGCGGAACCGGACTCGGCTTGTCCATCGTCAAGCACGCCGTCCAGAACCACGGCGGCGACGTCAGAGTCTGGTCGCAGCAGGGCAGCGGCTCGACGTTCACGATCCGCCTTCCCGAGGCATCCCAGGCTCCCAAGCCCGCCTCCATCCCCGCAGCCAAAGCCAAATCGGCCGACCCCACCACCTCGCTCGGAGCAACAAAGTGACCCGCATCCTCATCGTCGAAGACGAGCCGTCCCTCAGCGAACCGCTCTCGTTCCTGTTGCGCCGGGAGGGGTACGACACCGAGATCGCCGCCGACGGCCGCGAAGCGCTCGCCGCCTTCGATCGCGATGCCGCGGACCTCGTGCTGCTCGACCTCATGCTGCCGGGACTCTCGGGCACCGAGGTGTGCCGCGAACTGCGCACCCGATCCGCCGTCCCGATCATCATGCTGACGGCCAAGGACAGCGAGGTGGACATCGTGGTCGGCCTCGAGCTGGGTGCCGACGACTACATGACGAAGCCGTACTCGACCCGCGAGCTGCTGGCTCGTATCCGGGCGGTCCTTCGTCGACGTGTCGACGTGGACGATGTCGATGACGCGGTGCTGGAAGTCGGACCGGTCCGCATGGATGTCGACCGGCACGCCGTGTCGGTGGGGGGCGGCGAGGTGGCGATGCCCCTGAAGGAGTTCGAGCTGCTGGAACTGCTGCTCCGCAATGCCGGGCGCGTGCTGACTCGCGGGCAGCTGATCGACCGCGTGTGGGGCGCCGACTACTTCGGCGACACCAAGACTCTCGATGTGCACATCAAGCGCATCCGCTCGAAGATCGAGGACGATCCGTCACAGCCCACGATGTTGCTGACCGTGCGCGGTCTCGGCTACCGCTTCGAGGCCTGAACCTCGCCGGGTTCTCCGAGGCTCAGTTGCCGGTCGCCGTCGGGGTCGGCGTCGGGGTGGCCAACGGCGACAGCGTGGCGTTCGCCGTGGGAGTTGCGGTCGGCGTTGGGGTTGGGGTCGGCAGCAGGGTGCTGTACGGAGCCAGCTGGCCGTCGAGCACCGGCACGTCGATCTGCTGGCCCGGCTGGCTGCCGTACTGGAAGTAGATCTTGACCAGGGCGCCGGCCCGTGTGTCGAGACCCGGCATCAGGAACTGCCCGGCGCTTCCGTACCCGAAGTCGGAGGTGGTGTCGGGAAGCAGCGTGGCAGTCCTGGTGTGCTTGACACCCTTGACGTCGTACTGAACGTGGAGTTGCACGAGCTCGCTCGAGTTGTTGTATGCCGCGAACAGCAGGTTGCCGGTCGCGCCGGCCTTGGTGATGACGAGGGCGTTGAGCACTTTCACGTCGCCCACCGTGGTGCTGACTCCGTCGCTCGGGTCGTACGGCTTCAGTGAGGTGATCGGGGCGCAGGCGGCAACCACGGCCATGATCATGGCGGCAATAGCCACCGCTGCCCCAGCGCGAACCCCGGCACGAACCTTCACGGTGACACCCTCCGAATCGCCAAACGTCGCTGTCAGCTTACCGGGGGCTCCTCGCCTCAGCGGACGCCGTCCCCCGCGGCCAGAACACCGCCGTGAGCGTTCCCGGCCCGTGGGGGAATCTTCGGTGCGGTGGTAAAATCGTCGGTCTGCGGAAGGAATCCCATGCTTTTCGAGGTCGGCGAAACGGTCGTCTATCCCCACCACGGCGCCGCGACGATCGTCGAGGTGAAGAAGCGCGTCATCAAGGGTGAAGAGAAGCTCTATCTGAAGCTCAATGTGACCCAGAGCGACCTCGTGATCGAAGTGCCCGCCGACAACCTCGACCTCGTCGGGGTTCGCGACGTGATCGGCCACGAAGGCGTCGAGGCGGTGTTCGAGGTGTTGCGGGCGCCGTTCACCGAGGAACCCACCAACTGGAGTCGCCGCTACAAGGCCAATCTCGAGAAGCTCGCCTCCGGCGACGTGATCAAGGTCTCCGAGGTGGTACGCGACCTGTGGCGCCGTGATCAAGACCGTGGCCTGTCGGCGGGAGAGAAACGGATGCTCGTCAAAGCGCGGCAGATCCTGATCGGCGAACTCGCCCTCGCGGAGAAGACCGATGAGGAACGCGCGAGCATCGTCCTCGACGAGGTGCTCGCCTCCTGAGGGAGGGCCGACGCAGCTACCCTCTCCTCATGGGGACTGTGCCGCGGAAACTAGGCAGACGATGACTCCGAGAGTCGCCATCATCGTGGTGGCAGCGGGCAGCGGGTCGCGGCTCGGCCATGCCGAACCGAAGGCGTTCGTCGAACTGCGCGGGGTGACCATCCTCGAGCGGGCGCTTCGCGGAGTGTTCGAGTCGTCGGAACCGGCGCAGGTGATCCTGGTTGCGCCGGCGTCCAAACTGGCGGCTGCCCGGCAGATCGCGGCGCACGCGGCGGGAGCAGCATCCGACTCGGTCACGGTTGTCGAGGGCGGCGAGACACGGCAGGCGTCGGTCCGCGCCGGTCTGGCGGTGCTCGGGCCCGAGGTGGAGATCGTGCTCGTCCACGACGCCGCGCGCGCACTGACCTCGGCCCAACTCATCGATCGGGTCGTGCGATCCGTCACGCCGGAGATGGGGATCGTTCCGGCACTGCCGGTCAGTGACACGATCAAGCGGATCGACTCGCATGAACTCGTGACCGGCACGGTCGAACGTCACGATTTGGTCCATGTGCAGACCCCGCAGGGGTTTCCACGAACCCAACTGGTCGCCGCCTATGCGACGGCGGATCGCGACTACACCGATGACGCCGCGCTGTTCAGTGCCGCGGGTCACGCGGTCACCGCGGTCGAAGGCGAGGCGCGGGGATTCAAGATCACCACACCGTGGGACCTGCACCGGGCCGAGCAGCTGCTGCGTGCGTCCAGCGGGTTCCGGACGGGGATCGGCCTCGACGTGCACGCCTACGACGAGGGTCAGCCGCTGTGGTTGGGGGGGCTCTACTGGCCGGATGAACCGGGGCTCGCCGGACACAGCGATGGCGATGCCGTCATCCACGCGATCTGCGACGCGCTGCTGTCCGCCGCGGGTCTCGGAGACATGGGCGCGCGATTCGGGACGGCCGATCCGCAGTTCGCCGGAGCGCCGAGTGAGACGTTCCTGCGCCAGACACTCGCCCTGGTCACGGGCGCCGGTTTCTCGGTCGTCAATGTGGCCGTGCAGCTCGTTGCCAACCGGCCGAAGCTGTCGGGTCGTCGTGATGAGATCGAGGTGAGGCTCAGCGAGGTGATCGGAGCGCCGGTGAGCGTCTCGGCGACGACGGCCGACGGGCTCGGCTTCACCGGTCGGGGCGAAGGAGTGAGCGCGCTGGCGACAGCCCTGCTCGACGGGTCGAGGTAGTCGGTAAACTCCGGGAGTGACTGTCCAACTCTACGATTCCCGCACGCAGCAGCTGCGTGAGCTGGAAACGCTCGAGCCGGGCAAGGTCGGCATGTATGTCTGCGGTCCGACCGTGCAGTCGTCGCCGCACATCGGCCACCTGCGCAGCGCTCTCGCCTACGACCTCTGGCGGCGCTGGCTCTCGACGCGCGGCTATGCGGTGACGTTCGTGCGCAACGTCACCGACATCGACGACAAGATCCTCGCCAACGCCACGGGTGCTGACGAGTGGTGGGCGCTCGCCTATCGGGTCGAGCTGGAGTTCACGGCCGGGTACACCGCGATCGGGATCCTGCCACCCACGTACGAGCCGCGCGCCACGGCGAGCGTGTCGCAGATGCACGAGCTCATCTCGCGCCTCATCGAGCGCGGCCACGCCTACGTCGCCGACGACGAATCGGGCGACGTGTACTTCGACGTGAAGACTTGGCCCGCCTACGGCGAACTCACGCATCAGCAGCTTGGCGACATGGCCGATTCCGCGGATGCCGACACCCGCGGTAAGCGCGACCCCCGCGACTTCGCGCTCTGGAAGGGCGCCAAGCCCCATGAGCCGCACTCCGCCAGCTGGCCGTCTCCGTGGGGCGCCGGACGGCCCGGATGGCACATCGAGTGCTCCGCGATGTCGCGGCGCTACCTGGGGCCGGCCTTCGACATCCACGGCGGCGGACTCGACCTGCGCTTCCCGCATCATGAGAACGAGCTTGCCCAGTCCAGCGCGGCGGGTGATGCCTTCGCGACCTACTGGGTGCACAACGGCCTGGTCAACGTCGAGGGTCAGAAGATGTCGAAGTCGCTCGGCAATTCGGTCTACGCGGCCGAGCTGCTGGCGCTCGCTCGTCCGGTGGTCGTGCGGTACTACCTGGCGAGCGCGCACTACCGCTCCACCATGGACTATTCGCGCGGGGCGCTCATCGAGGCCGAGTCCGCGTTCGGGCGCATCGAAGGATTCCTGGACCGGGCATCCAGAGCACTCTCCGGAACGCGCTTCGCCACCGTCGGTGCACCGATCGTGCCGGAGGCATTCGGCGCAGCGCTGGATGACGACCTCGGTGTGCCGCAGTCGCTCGCCGTGCTGCATGACAGCGTGCGCGCGGGCAACACCGCGCTCGACGACGGTGACCTCGAGACGGCAGCGCGGCTGCGCGAGGAGGTGGTCGCGATGACCGAGGTCCTCGGCATCAACCCACACGCGCCGCAGTGGGCTGCCCGGGCGGATGGCGCACCCGCCGCCGCCCTGGCGGCGCTGGTGCAGCGTCTCATCGACGATCGCGCGCACGCTCGTGCCAATAAGGATTTCGCGGCCGCTGACCGCATCCGCGAAGAACTCACCGCCGCCGGCATCGTGCTGGAAGACGCGCCGAGCGTCGGCGGCACATCCGCCACCCATTGGAGCATCGCATGAGCAAGCCAGGCCGTCCCGGAGCATCCGGCAAGCCCAAGAAGAAGGGCCCGTCGGTTGGCACCGGCGGACACAACCGCCGCGCCCTCGAAGGCAAAGGCCCCACCCCCAAGGCCGAGGACCGCAGCTGGCACGTCGCCGGCAAGCGCAAGGCCGCGAATGACCGCCTCGAGGCGGCGCGCGAGAAACACGGCGGCAGCAGCCTGGCCAAGGGTGGCCGGCTGGGTGCCGGGGGAGCGGGCGCTCCGCGTCGACCCCAGCGTCCCAAGACCGACGACAGCGAAATCGTGACCGGCCGCAACTCGGTCGTTGAGGCCCTGCGCGCCAAGATTCCCGCCTCCACGCTCTACATCGCCTCGCGCATCGAGATGGATGACCGGGTCAAGGAGTCGCTGTCGCTCGCGACGAAGCGCGGCCTCAACGTGCTCGAGGTGATGCGTCCGGAACTGGATCGCTTGAGCGGCCCCGACGCGGTTCATCAGGGCATCGCCCTGAAGGTGCCGGCGTACGAGTACGCGCATCCGCTCGAACTGCTCGACGCGGTGCTCGCCGAGGGCAGCACACCGCTGTTCGTCGCCCTCGACGGAATCACCGATCCGCGCAACCTGGGCGCCATCGTCCGCTCGGCAGGAGCCTTCGGCGCCCAGGGCATCATCGTGCCGCAGCGCCGCACCGTCGGCATGACGGCGTCGGCCTGGAAGACCTCAGCGGGTGCCGCTGCGCGCGTTCCGATCGCGATGGCCGGCAACCTGACGAACACCCTGAAGGATCTGAAGGCGCGTGGCGTCTTCGTGCTCGGTCTCGACGGGGGTGGCAGCGTCTCGCTTCCGGGCCTCGCGCTGGCGAAGGAGCCGATTGTGCTCGTTGTCGGCAACGAGGGCAAGGGGCTGTCGAGGCTCGTCACCGAGACCTGCGACGCGGTGGTGTCGATCCCCATCGAGGCGGCAACGGAGTCCCTCAATGCGGGGATCGCCGTGAGCGTCGCCCTCTACGAGATCAGCAAGCTGCGCGCGCTGGAGCTCTGAGCGGAGGCCATTTCGGGCCTCCGCCGCGACGCCAGCGCCGAGGCCCGTCTCGGGCCTCGGCTGTCACTCTCGCGCTCGGGGCTCCCGACGCGAGCCACGTCCCGTCAGAAGTCGTAGTCGACGGTCGCCCGGTCGCTCACGACCGTCGACACCCAGGCTGCTGCCTCGCGGTGGGCGGGGTGCGCCTGGTACGCCTCGAGATCGGCGAGGGTGTCGTGCTCCGAGACGAGCACCACATCCCAATGTCCGCCCACGACGCCGAGGTCGGGGGCGACCTCGATGGTGCGGACGCTCGGGACGACGCCGAGGAGTGCGGTCAGACGCTCCTGGATGCCGCGGGCGTCGAGCTCGCGCTGATCCGGATCGTCGGCCGACAGCTTGAACTCGACGATGTGGCGGATCATCGTGCCCCAGGCGCGAGGAGCAACTCGACGTTGGATGGCTGTGCGATCAGTTCGCCCGATTCGATGCGCAGCGCCAGCTCGACGGTGCGTTCATTGGCGGGAGCGCTCTGGCCGTTGGCGTGCAGGACGTCGGCCGCGAGGCCGTTGACCTCGCGCACCTCGGCACGACGGCCCTTGCGCCAGTCCTGGAGCACGGTGGTCAGTGTGTCCGGGAAGGAGTAGTCGCTGAGCACGCGGCCGAGCAGAAGTCCGGCGTAGTCGTCGGCGGCGGCCACCTCGGCCGCCGTCATTCCGAAGATCGGGACGAGGCGGCAGCCATCGGCCAGCGTCGCGCGTGCCGCCTCCCTGCCGCACTCCACCATGAACTCGTGCACACCGGGCAGGGCGGCAGCCTCCGCCAGCGGGAGATTCAGAATCGCCGACGGGACCAGCTCGCCGGCGTTGGCGATCAGCTTCATCCATTTCGACGATCGGATGTCGTCTGACACCTCCACGGCGCCCGCGTGCGAGAGCAGCGCCTGCACCTCGTGGGCGCGCGCCTGTGCGCTCGGCACGACGCCGCCGACGGTGAACCAGGCGGTGGCGGGGGAGTTCTGCCGATTGACGACGCCGGGCTCCCACATGTTGGAGGCCATCTCGATCACGGCACCGATGGTCCGCTCGGCGCCGACGACCGCCGCGATGTCGTCGATCGACATGCCGTTCTGCAGGCCGACGACAAGCCCGTCATCGGCCAGCACAGGCTTGATGAGCTCGCACGCCCAGCGCGTGTCGTATGCCTTGACCAGCAGAAAGACGATGTCGAAGGTGTGCCGAAGCGTCGCCACATCGCACAGGTTGAGCACGGCAGGGAGCGGAGTGACGACGGTCTGTTGCGGCATCCGCACCTCGATGCCGTTCGTACGCATCGCGTCGACGTGTGCGGGCCACTGTTCGATGAAGGTGACGTCAAGTCCGGCGTTCACGAGGTCGGCACCGATTCCGGCGCCCTGTGCGCCGGTTCCGAGGAAGGCGATTCTTGGTGACATCTGACGGGGGCTCCTTCGCCATCGTGCTGCCTCAAAAGGCGGGATTGCGTCAGCATACGCGATGTTCATAAATGCTGAACACCGTTTTCTTCCGCATCACGGGACCCGTCTGAACCGTCCGCGCTTGGCATTCTCGGAGACGGCTCCGGGGTTACGTCGGTGTTCGCTGTAAATCGTTATGCGAAAGGTGCTTGTGAACATGGTCCCGAGTTTTGTACAGTGTCGCTCAACACACGACGCAGTGGTTGGGTCGTGTGCACCGACCGGCTGGAGCGATGTTGACCGACGTGATGAAGCGTGACACGAACCGATTGACGACATCTCGGCTTCGCGTCGCCCCCGGATTCGTGGCGATCGCGATCGCGACCATCGCTCTCTTCTCGGTCGGCGGTGTGCTGGCGCCGTCGAGCATCTCGCACAGCGCGATCATCGGGATGGTGCCGTTCGCGGCGGTTCTGGCGATCGCCGGACTGGGCCAGATGCTGGTCGTGCAGCAGGGAGGCATCGACCTCTCCGTGGCCGGGGGCATCTCCCTCGCCGTGGTGATCTCAACCCACGAGCCGGCCGGCGACAGCAGCAAGCTCGGCTCCGCCATCCTGATGGCGGTCGCCTTCGCGCTCGCCGCTGGTCTGGTCAACGGGATCCTGGTCAGCCTGCTCCGGCTCAACTCCATCATCGCGACGCTGGGTATGAACGCCCTGCTCTACGGCGCGGTCTTCGCCGTGTCGGGAGGGACCCCCCGCAGTACGACGGCGCTGCTCGCGGCGGTTGCCGGCGGCTCGACTGTCGGTATCCCGAACGCCGCGTTCTTCGCGGTCGCGGCGCTCATCGTCGTCTCCGTTCTGACCAAGAAGACCGTTGCCGGACGCCGATTCGAGGCGATCGGGGCGAATCCCGCCGCGGCTCGTGCGGTCGGCCTGCGCGTGCGAGTTCATCAGACCCTGTCGTTCGTCTGGGCACAGCTTCTGTACTGCCTCGCGGGGGTTCTGCTTGCCGGCATCACCAACCAGCCCACCGCCTTCCAGGGCGACTCCCTTCTGCTGCCGTCGGTCGCCGTCGTGGTGCTCGCCGGGACATCGCTCCTCGGCGGGCGCGGCTTCCCCATCTCGACCGTCATCGCGGCGCTCTTTCTTCTTCAGCTGCAGCAGTTCGTTCTGGCGCTGGGGGTCGACACGTCAGTTCAGACCCTCGTGCAGGCGATTGCGCTCGCCGTCGGGGTCTCCCTCTACTCGGTCAACTGGTCGTCGGTACGACGCCGGTTGTTCGTGCGCAAGCCAACCCAGGCGATCCCCGCCTAGGTTCCATCGGGTTTCGACGTCGACGTCGACGTCGAACCACGCGACGCAGTTGTCGCATCCAACCAGGAGGAAAAAGCACCCATGAAACGTCGCAGTTCTCTCACAGCAATCGTCGCGACCGTTGCTTTCGCGGCGCTCGCGCTGGCCGGCTGTTCCGCCGGCGGCACGACGTCGAGCGGCTCGAGCTCTGGTACCGGCACGACGCACCTTGCCGGTGCCCCGTCGTGGTGCGGAACAAAGAAGATCAAGCTCGCACAGCTCGACGGCTTCGGCGGCAACAGCTGGCGGCTCGTCACCACCGCATCCGGTGAGGACGAGGTCAAGAAGTGCGCGAGCGTGACCAGCTACCAGTACGCGAACGGCAACGGCGACACGCAGAAGTCGATCTCCGATATCCAGGCCTTCACCGCGAAGGGCATCGACGCCATGGTCGTGTTCGCGGATGCCGGTCAGGCGATGCTGCCCGCGATCCGCAGCGCGTACAAGGCCGGTGTCGTCGTCGTGCCGTATCGCGTCGAGGTCGGGGGCACTGCCGGGAAGGACTACACCCAGTTCGTCGGCGCGTCCTTCGTGAACGACGGCACCAACTGGGGCAACTGGATCAAGCAGCAGTTCCCGAACGGCGCCAACATGCTGTTCCTCAGTGGGCCGAAGGGCAACAGCCAAGGTACCGACGAGCTGAAGGGCCTCAACAGCGTCCTCGACAGCAAGTACAAGTACCTCAACGAGGCTCCGTACGATGTCACCAACTGGGACCCGGCGCTCACTCAGACCGTTCTCACAGCTGAGATCGCGAAGAACCCGAAGATCGACGTGATCATCTCGGACTTCGGCCCGTCGCTGGTCGGTGCCCTGCCCGTGTTCCAGAAGAGTGGTCGGTCGATCCCTGCCCTCGCGACCTCGGACGGCAACGCTCTCGGCTGCTTCTGGAAAGCCAACCACGCCGCGAACCCGGACTTCAAGCTGTTCACGGTCGCGACCGGCAACGACAACGTCCGCCTCGCCGTCGACTGGGCTGTCGCGAAGGCGACCGGCGGGACCCCGCCGTCGTCGAGCACCTTCAAGGCTCCGGTCTTCGAGGACTCGGTGAGCGGGCAGCCGAACCCCGTCCAGTGCGACTCGAGCCTGCCGGGTGACATCTACCTGTCGGCACAGCTGTCGAAGGCCCAGCAGGCAGCAGCCGTCAACAACAAGTAGTCCCGAACGCCGGATCGGTCGGGACCATGTCCCGGCCGATCCGGCCTCCGTTCCGTTCAGCTCGACCCACCTTCCCCAACCGAAAGCATCGACGTGACCGACACCACGACCATGACCGTGACTCCCTCGCCGGCCGCGCAGGCGACCGTGCTGAATCTCAAGCACATCTCGAAGCTGTACTCCGGGGTCGCCGCACTTTCCGATGTGTCGGTCGAGATCCGCTCCGGCGAAGTGCATGCGATCCTCGGCGAGAACGGCGCGGGCAAGTCGACGCTGATGAACGTGGCGTCTGGCACGGCGCAACCCGACGGCGGATCCATCGTCTTCGACCATGAGACGGTGACGCTGACCCCGACGGTCGCGGCCAGGCTGGGCATCGCGATCGTGTTCCAGCACCCCGCCGTGCTGCCCGACATGACCGTGCTGGAGAACCTCCAGGTCTCGCTTCCCGGTTCCGTCTTCGAGGGTGGCGTCGACGAGGAGATCGCCGAGCGGATGCTCGATGGAGTCGGTCTGCACGTGCACCTTCGCGATCGTGTCGAAACGCTGACGGTGGCACAGAAGCACCTGCTGGAGATTGCCAAGGCGTTCGCGATTCATCCGCGCGTCCTCATCCTCGACGAGCCGACGGCTCCACTCGGGCAGAGGTCGGTTGACCTGCTCTTCTCGCGCGTGCGGCAGGCGGTCGCCGACGGCGTCGCCGTCGTCTACATCACCCACCGTCTTGCCGAAGTGCGCGAGCTCGCACACCGTGTCACCGTGCTCCGGGACGGCGAGCTCCGCGGTGAATCCGAGGTTGCGGACGTCACGGACGATGAGCTGCTCGCCCTCATCGTCGGTCGCCAACTCGAGTCGACCTTCCCTCCCAAGCACGTTGCCGCGGCGGGCGACCCCGTCATTTTCGAGGTGGACGGGCTGAGCGGAGACGGCTGCAACGATGTCTCGCTCACGGCCACTCGCGGGCAGATCATCGGCGTCTCGGGGGTCGCGGGGAACGGACAGAGCGAGTTCCTGCGCGCACTCGCCGGTCTCAGTTCCTTCACCGGTTCGGTGAAGGTCGGCGGTGTCGCGAAGAGCGGTCATGAGCTGCTGCACGAGGCGGCGTTCATGCCGGCTGACCGTCACAGCGAAGGCCTCATGATGACGCTGACCGTGCGAGAGAACGCCGCGGTGGCCGCGCTGCAGAAGTTCCGCGGCTGGTGGTTGCTGAGTCGCAAAAAGGAACTCGGCCGGGTCGCCGACACTCTGCAGTCGCTGGACGTGAAGGCGCCCTCCCTCGACGCCGAGGTCTCGTCGCTGTCGGGTGGCAACCAGCAGAAGGTGGTCATGGCGCGCACGCTGCTGTCCGAGCCCCAGCTCGTCATTGCCGACGAGCCGACCCAGGGCGTGGATGTCGGCGCCCGCGCCGAGATCTACCGGATCCTCCGAGAGGTGGCAGACTCCGGCATCCCGGTCATCGTCAACTCCTCCGACGCCAAGGAGCTCGAGGGTCTCTGCGATGAGGTCCTTGTGATGTCCCGTGGCACGGTGATCGAAACACTGAGAGGCCCTGACGTCACTGAGGAGATGATGATCAGCGCTGCCGTCAGCTCGACCACCTCCAGCTTTGCGGCCGTCGAGAGCTCGGGGCCGTCCCGAGTGTCGACCGGCGGGGTGCGCCGCTTCATCCAGGGCGATTACGCTCCGTCGGCCCTGCTGGTCGCCGTGATCGTTGTGCTCGGCGGCTTCATCCTGACCCAAAACGACCGCTACCTCTCCGCGTTCAACGTCAGTACCGTGCTCCTGGCTGTGACCGCACTCGGCTTCATCGCGCTCGGGCAGACGGTCAGTCTGCTGCTGGGCGGGATCGACCTCTCGGTCGGGCCGCTGTCCGGCTTCTTGGTGGTGATCGCGTCGTTCTTCGTCAATGACAAGAAGCCGATCGTCGTGATCATGGTGGGCCTGTTGCTGATGGTGGTAGTCGGTGTGGCTGTCGGTCTGGTCAACGGATCGCTGATCCGCTTCGCCAAGTTCACCGCGATCGCGGCCACATTGACGATGTACATCGCTCTTCAGGGTCTGAGCTTCGTCCTGCGTAATGGTCCGGGTGGGTACATCAACGCGAATGTGGTCGCCGTCATTCAGACGACGGTCGGCCCGATCCCTGTCGCGTTCATCCTGCTCGTTGCCGCCGCGCTCCTCGCCGAGTTCTTCCTCCGCCGACGCCGCTGGGGCTGGCGGCTGCGGGCGACCGGGTCTGACGAGGAATCGGCCCGCCGGGTCGGCGTCAAGATCAACCGCACGGTGATCCTCGGCTACATTCTGACGTCACTGTTCACGGTGCTCGGTGCCGTGATGCTCATGGGACAGATCGGCGTCGGTGATCCCTCCCAGGGCGTTGGATACACGCTGTCGAGCATCACCGCGGTGGTTCTGGGCGGGACGAGCCTCTTGGGCGGTCGCGGCACGTTCGTCGGAACGCTGCTGGGGGCGGTGCTGATCACCCAGTTGCTGAATGCCACGACCTTCTTGGGCCTCTCCACCCTGTGGCAATACGTCTTCCAGGGCCTGCTCATCCTGGTGGCGTCGGTCGCGTACTCCTTCGTCCGCGCGCGGCGCACGCGCGGCAGCGTGAGAGCGTGACGTGTGTTAGACATGAGTGAACAAGTGTGTAGTCAAAGCGCACAAGCTGCGAAGGGGCAGAGCAAATGAGCGATCGCATGGGCGGCCGGACCGTCGTCGTCACGGGCGGCGCATCGGGAATCGGCGCCGGGATCGCCAGGGGCATGGCTCGGGAGGGTGCCAACATCGTCGTCGCCGACCTCGATGCCGAGGCGGCGCAGAGCGTCGCGGAGGAGATCGTGGTGGCGGGGGGCAACGCCATTGCCACCCACGTCGACGTCGCGGACCGCGCCATGGTGGCAGCGGGCATCGCCTCCGCGGTCGAACGGTTCGGCCGGCTGGACGCCTACTTCAACAACGCCGGGATGAATCGGCCGATGCCGTTTCTCGACATCACCGATGACAACTTTTCGTTGATCATGCGCATCAACGCGCTCAGTGTGCTGATCGGCACCCAGGAGGCCGCCAAGCAGTTCATCGCCCAGGGGATCCGCGACAACGGCATTGCCGGCAAGGTCATCAACACGGCATCGATCGCCGGCCGCACCGGCTTCCCGAAGTTCGCCCCGTACAGCGCGGCCAAAGCTGCCGTCATCTCACTGACCCAGGCCGCGGCCCGCGATCTCGCCGCGCAGGGGATCACCGTCAACGCGTTCGCACCCGGCGTGGTCGCCACCCCGCTCTGGATCAAGCTCGACGCCGACCTCGCCAAGATGGGCGCCGCCGACGCGGGTTTCGACTCGATGGCGGCGGACATCCTCTTGGGACGTCCGGCACAACCGGAGGACATCGTCCCCACGGCGCTCTTTCTCGCATCGGCCGACTCGGATTACATCACCGGCCAGGTCATCCCCATCGAGGGCGGCATGATCCTGGTCTGACCAGGCTGCCGACCACACACAGACAACGTCATCACGAGAGGAACCGAGCAACATGGGTACAGCGACGTGGGGGACCAACGCCGTCGATTGGGAGGAACGAATCCCGATGGATCGGCTCCGTTCCGAGCGGCTGGAACGTCTCCAGAATGAGTTGAAGGCGTCCGAGTGCGGGGCCATTCTGGCGTTCGACTTCTCGAACATCCGGTACATGACGGCGACGCACATCGGCACCTGGGCGATGGACAAGCTGATCCGCTTCGCGCTGCTGACGCGCAACTCCGACCCGATCATGTGGGACTTCGGCTCGGCCGCCAAGCACCACGCTCAGCGGGACCCGTGGCTGAACACGACGACGGCTGAGATGGATGCTGATCCGCACGCCGCACATCACGGTGCCGTGAAGCCGCGCCTCGAGCCGGGCTCACGGGCGGGCATCTCCACGCTCCGCGGAGCCTTCAACCCCGACGCGGGCATCGCCGAGGAGGTCGCGCGCAAGATCAAGCGAGAGCTCGAGAAGTTCGGCCTCGCCGGCGAGCCTCTCGGCGTCGATGTGATCGAGCTGCCGATCCTCTTCGCGCTGCAGAAGGCGGGCATCGAGGTGGTCGACGGCCAGCAGGTGTTCCTCGAGGCGCGAAAGATCAAGACCGAGGACGAGATCTCGCTGCTGACCCAGGCGGCGTCGATGGTCGATGCGGCGTACGACAAGCTCTACGAGTTTCTGCGTCCCGGCGTTCGCGAGAACGAGACCGTCGGACTGGTGGCCAAGACCCTGTACGACCTCGGCTCCGAGTACGTCGAAGGCGTCAACGCGATCTCGGGCGAGCGCTGCTCGCCGCACCCGCACGTCTACTCTGACCGCATCATCCGGCCGGGTGATCCGGCGTTCTTCGACATCCTGCACAGCTACAACGGCTACCGCACCTGCTACTACCGGACCTTCGCGGTGGGCTCGGCAAGCTCGGCGCAGAACGACGCGTACACGCGCGCCCGCGAGTACATGGACCGCGCAATCGCCCTGGTGAAGCCGGGGGCGACGACCGCCGACATCGTCAGCGTCTGGCCGACGGCGCAGGAGTTCGGTTTCGAGGACGAAGAAGCCGCATTTGCACTGCAGTACGGGCACGGTGTCGGCCTGTCGATCTGGGAGAAGCCGATCTTCTCGCGCCTGGTCTCCCTCGACCACCCGGAGGTGCTCGAGGAAGGGATGGTGTTCGCCCTCGAAACCTATTGGCCGGCTGCTGACGGGTGGGGTGCTGCCCGCATCGAGGAGGAACTCGTGGTGACGGCTGACGGCTGCGAGGTCATCACCAAGTTCCCCGCCGAGGAACTGCTCGTCACCGGGCAGCGCTTCTACACGGTCAACGGTGCGCTCCCCGACCTCCGCAGTTCGCAGTCGCATCTCAACACCGCCGCAGGTCGTGGCGAGGTCGGCGCGTAGGCTCCCGAGAACAGCTGGCCCGAGGCCACACACAAGACAGGAGATCGGCATGAAGGCCGCCGTCTACTACGGTGCTCACGACGTGCGCATCGAGGAGCGCCCCATCCCGAGCCGCGGTGACGGGGAGGTGCTACTGCGCGTGCTCCGCAGCGGGATGTGCGGAACGGATGCCACCGAGTGGCGCTCCGGACCCCACCTGTTCGCGGTGGGGGAGACCCCGCATCCGGTCAGTGGCCACACCGGTCCGCTGATCTTCGGCCACGAGTTCATCGGGAAGGTCGTCGAGGCCGGGCCGGGCAGCACCTTCGCGGTCGGTGACCGGGTGGCATCGGGTGCCGGGGTGTGGTGCGGCGAATGCCCGCGCTGTCTCGAGGGCAGGACCAATCTCTGTTGGAGTTACCGCACGCTCGGGCTGAACGTGGACGGTGGCATGGCCGAGTTCGTGGCGGCGCCGGAGAAGATGTTCGCCCCGATCCCTGACGGTCTGTCACTCGATGCAGCCGGGCTCTCACAACCGTTGGCTGTCGGTTTGCACGCGGCACGGCGTTCCGGGGTCGCCGACGGCGACCGGGTGGTTCTGATCGGTGCCGGCGCGATCGGCACCTTCGTGCTCGCCGGCATCCTGTCGATGGCCGACGCCGAGGTCACGGTCGTCGACTTCGCCGGTCCACGCCTCGACCGCGCCGCCCGGCTGGGTGCGAAGCGGATCATCCCGACGAGCGACTCCGTCGTCGCCGATGTTCTCGAGGCCGTGCATCCTCGAGGCGCCGATCTGGTCATCGAGGCCAGCGGGGCGCCGGGCCAGTTGGCCAACGCGATCAGGATGGTTCGCTCCGGCGGCACGATCCTGCAGGTCGGCCTTCCCGCACGGCCGCCCGAGGTCGACATCCACTCCCTCGTGATCCGCGAGATCACCCTCCGCACGACCAACGCACACGTTTTCGCCCAGGACCTCGCCCCGGCCCTGCAGCTTCTGGCCCACAGCACCTTGGTCGAGGAACTCCTGGACTCTGTGCACCCCCTGGACGACATCCCCGGTCAACTCGACCTGCTTGCCGCCGGGCAGATCGAGGGCAAAGTGCTCATCGATCCTTCGCTCTCCGCCTGATCTCCACCACGAAGAAGGAATCTCCATGAAGGCCGCAGTTTTCCACGCAGCGCACGACATCCGAGTCGAGGACGTTCCGGCACCCACGAGTGTCGGCCCCCGGGACGTGCTGGTGCGTCCATACTGGTGCGGGATCTGTGGAACCGATCTGCACGAGTACGCGATGGGCCCGATCGTCACGCCGGCCACGCCGCATCCTCTCAACGGCTCCGTCATCCCGCAGATCCTCGGCCACGAGTTCTCCGCCGAAGTCGTCGAGATCGGCACAGAGGTCACGTCGGTCAAGGTCGGCGATCGGGTGACCGCGATGCCGCTGCTGTTCGACAACGAGTGCTACTACTGCCGTCGCGGACTCAACCACCTCTGCGTGAAGATGGCCTGCGTCGGCTTGAGCTACGCCTGGGGTGGAATCGCCGAGTTCGCGGTGCTGCCGGACAGCATCCTCACCGTGCTTCCGGAGGGCGTGACCGAGTTGCAGGGGGCGCTCGTCGAGCCGGCCGCCGTGGCCGCGTACGGTGTCGACACCGGGCACGTTCGTCCCGGTGACAACGTGCTCATCACCGGTGCCGGGCCGATCGGGGCGCTCGCCACCCTCTACGCGGCCTCGCTCGGTGCCCGTGTCTTCGTGTCGGAGCTCAATCCGACTCGTCAGGAACTCATCCGAAGCCTCGGAGTCGCCGAGGTGCTCGATCCTTCGCAGCTGGATGTCGCCGCCTATCTCAAAGACCTCCATGAGGGCATCGGGGTGGATGCCGCGATCGAGTGCTCCGGGAACGAACGCGCGCTGCAGACCGCCCTGGCGTCCGTGCGCTCGGCGGGCCGCGTGGTGCAAACAGGACTCCACACCAGGCCGGCATCGATCGATCCGATGGTGCTCTCCGAGCACGACATCACGCTCGCCGGCACCTGGTGCTACCCGGTGACGGATTTCCCGCGCATCGTCAACCTCATCGCCGCCGGACGGTATCCGGTCGAGAAGGTGGTCAGCGCGCAGATCGCGATGGAAGACATCGTCGAGAAGGGATTCGAGACCCTGCTGTCGCCCACCGGCGACCAGGTCAAGGTTCTTGTCAACGCGCGCCGCTGAGCCAGGCGCTTCGAGAAAGGACACCGCCGATGAAGGCGTTGCAGTTCACCAACCAGGACCTCCCCGAGGTCGCCGAGTTACCCATTCCCGAGATCGCCGACGACGAGGTGCTGATCGCGGCGCGATCCGTGGGGGTCTGCCACTCGGACATCGACCTGCTGGAGGGGCGCTACATCATCCCGTTCAGCTACCCGATCATCCCGGGCCACGAGTGGGCGGGCGAGGTCGTCAAGGTCGGCTCGCGCGTCACCGAATTCGCGCCGGGTGACCGGGTGGTCGGCGAGTGCGTGATCGGCGACGATCACTTCGGATTCTCGATCAGTGGCGCGATCGCTGACTTCTTCGTCGCGAAGCCCGCCTGGCTGCACAAGCTCCCCGACAATCTGTCATGGACCATGGGAGCGCTCGTCGAGCCGTTCAGCGTCGCGTACTACGCGCTGGCGCGGGCCGGCAACGTCAACGCCAGTGACACGCTGGTCGTCCTGGGCGCTGGTCCGGTGGGGCTCGCGGTGACAGCCGCGGCCGCGGCGATGGGCGCCGTGACCGTCGTGGTCGAGCCCGATGAGGGGCGACGCGAGATCGCGGTGCAGCTGGGGGCGGCGCATGCCGTGCATCCTGACGACATCGACGCGCTTCTGGCCGACATCACCGGCGGACGCGGAGCGGATGTGGTGGTCGAAGTGTCAGGTCGGCCCGCGGTCATGGCCCGCGCCCTCGAACTCGTCGCCTTCAAGGGCCGCGTCGCCTATGTCGGGATCAACGTCGGGGGCGATGCCCCCGCCAAGCTCGGTCTCATCCAGTCCAAGGAACTGAAGATCACCGGCTCGATCGGTTCGCCAGGGGTGTGGCCGGACACGCTTCGTTTTCTGGCGAACAGCGGGATCGATATGACACCGCTCGTGACCCAGCACTTCGACGTCGACCACGCGCTCGACGCCCTCGACGCGGCGCACCACCCTCAGACGACGATCAAGGCGCACGTGGAGCTGACCGCGACCCTGTCGGCCTGACGGCGGGGCGCCGGTCGCCCCAACGGACGAGACCCCCGTACCCGGGAAGGGCGGGGGTCTCGTTCTCGTGCCGGGTCACTCAGGGCAGGATGCGCGCATCCCGATACCGTTCGATCTTCTCGAACAGGCTGGACACCGTGTTCCGGAAGCCGAGGAAGCCCGCCTCACGGCTCTTCGTCATGTCGGTGAGTACCTCGATGGTGCGCCCCAGGTCTGCATCGCTGTGCCACCAGGAGGCGAGTCGGTCGAGCTGCGGCTCCGCCAGGGAGTACCGGGCCGCGATCGCACGCCAGGTCTCCTCCATGCCGACCATCTGGCTCTCCAGGGTACGAGGTTCGCCCGCGAAACCCTCCCACTCGAGCCCGAAGTACTCGGCCAGCTGTGGCCACAGCCAGCGCCACCGGAAGACGTCGCCGTTCGCCGTGTTGAAGGGCTCGTTCCGCCCTTCCGGATGGGTCGCGGCCCAGATCATCTGCTCGGACATCAGGTCGGCGTCGGTGACGTCGGTCAGCGCGTTCCACTGCATCTCGGACCCGGGGAAGACCATCGGCCTGCCGAGCTCCTTGCAGATGGTCGCGTACACCGAGAGCGTGAGCGCCATGTTCATCGCGTTGCCGACCGCGAAGCCGAACACGGTGTGCGAACGGTGCGAACTCCAGCTGAAACCGTTCTTCTCGGCAGAGGCGAACAGCTCGTCCTCTTGGGCGTAGTAGAAGTTCGGGTAGTCGAGGCGAGGCTCCGACTCATGGAACGGAGTCTCCGCCATCACCGCCTTGCCGTAGGCCTCGAAGGGGCCGAGATAGTGCTTGAGCCCGGTCATCAGAGCCACGTGCTTCACCGATCCGGCGGGTTCGAGGGCCGCCAGAAGGTTTCGGACGGTCGCGCTGTTGACGCGGATGTTCTCGGCTTCGCTGTCCTGCCTCATCCAGGCGGTGATCGCAACGAAGTCCGGTCGGACATCGGCGAGGGCCGTCGCGAGTCCCTCGGGGTCGAGCAGGTCGGCCCGGATGCTGGTGACCCCCGGAAGCTCGACGGAGCCACTGCGCGACAAGCCGAAGGTGGTCCAGCCCTCCCGGGCGAGCATCCCGGCGAGCGACTGCCCGACGATCCCCGTGGCTCCGACGACGAGCGCGCGCTTCGCCTCGGGCATCAGAGCGCGCTCCGGAGCGGGCGCGATGCGAGGTACGCGGCGATCCCTGCCGGTCGCTTGTCGCGCTCGCTGTAAGCCTCTTCGACGAGCTCCAGGGTGATGCCGTCGGGATCGTGCAGGTACACCCAGCGCCAGCCGGCGAGCACCCCATCGTTGACGACGTTGACGTCGGAGAGGAAGGTGACGCCCTTGGCTTCGAGTTCGGCTTTCGTCGCGGCAATGTCATCCACCCGGAATCCGACATGCATCGCGCCGAGCTGATTCTGCGTTGGCGGGGTGTCGTTGGGTTCGGGGGGATTGCCGTATTCGATGAGTTCCAGGATGTCGGTGCCAGCCCGCAGGCAGACCTGCCGAAGGGAGGCACCCGGCACCCCGACGCCTCGGGCGAGCTCGTCGCCCACGAACCACGGGCTGGGCTCGCGGTCGAACTCGAAGCCGAGGAGGTCGTGGTAGAAGTAGATCGACCTGTCGAGGTTCTTCACGATGATCCCGGTGTGGTGAACGCCACGAATGGCCACGGGCATACTCCTTCGTATGTTCTGGCTGAGAACAGCACAGTCTGGGGTGTTCTCTGGGGAGTTTACTCTGTTCTCTCTGGATTAACACAAGCAAGGTCTGGCTCCGTGGAATCGCCGTCTTTCCCGGCAGCGGCGGCCCTGCGCGGATGTGTATATTGATCGACAACCGGATCCTCGGACTCGGGCTGTGCAGCAGCACTACACCAAGGCAGTGCACACGGCGCGGCTGACATCCGCGCAGAACGGGTCGAAATGCGGGACACTGAGGTTCTGATGGACAACCTGGGATCACGTCTGAAAGACGTCAGACTCAAGGCGGGGCTCACCCTGCGTGAGTTGGCCCGCCAGGCTGACGTCTCGCCGTCGTTCGTGTCGCAGATCGAGAACGGAAAGTCGCAACCCTCGGTCGCGACCCTCTACGCCTTTGCGCAGTTGCTCAATGTCTCGATCGACGAACTGTTCGATCAGCGGGGGGCCGAGGTCGATCGCCCACCACTGGTCGACGGCTGGGGGCCCGACGGCGACAAGAACCCCACCAATGCGTGGCATCCGAGCGAATACGCCAACCGCGTTTCCGTCGTGCACCCCTCGCACCGCTCGCACCTGGTCATGGCTGACGGCGTCGAGTGGGAGCGGCTCGCGGCGACGCCGGAGCATGCGGTCAACTTCATGAAGATCAGCTACGCCCCCGGAGCAACCTCGACGGCCGGAGGCGACCTCGTCGGCCACGATGGTTTCGAGTACGGCTACGTGCTTCAGGGCACGGTCGAGGTCACCGTCGGTGCCGAGGTCTTCACCCTCAACGCCGGCGAGTCGCTCGGGTTCGATTCGAGCATCCCGCATGTGTTGCGCAACGTCGGGGCCGGGGAGTTTCAGGGGATCTGGTTCGTGCACGGCCGCAAGCACTGAGCTAGTCGCTGAAGCCGATCCGCGCGTGGACGCGCGTCATCCAGCGCGGCGCCCACCACATGATC